>JAIUPL010000009.1 GCA_020160935.1 Bacteroidota bacterium
CTGTCTGCTTCGCTTTCCTTGCGAAAACGGGTGCTGTTCTTCACTTGGCTTTGCATCAGGCTTAATCCCAGTTGCTTAATAAGCTGATTATATACGTCATATAAAGGTGTGCTTTCCCTGCCATCCACCTGGTTCCAAAACAGGTTAATGGTTTGTATAGAAGTTTCGCCCTTTTTCATAATCACGTCCCAATGTCGTTGACTTAAGAAATATCTGCTTGACGTATACTGTTAACTTTCTTAAATTTACGTTATAGTATAAGGGGGAAGTAGCTCCTAATAGTAACGTTGAGGATTATCGGATAAATTTAGACTACCATATAAACCATGAGCTTGACAATCAAGGATTTTGGGCTCTCCATCGAGACGGAGAGCTTTACGGAGTATCGAGAAATAGGAAGCTGACGCTGAGGAACTTAGTTTTAATTATGATGACTTTTCGCACGAGCGTTCAGCGGGAAATGGATCAGTTTTTTTCGAAAGTGAACCAGCAGGATTTCCATATCCGATCCGTGACCAAGAGCGCTTTCAGTAAGGCTCGGGCGAAACTCAAGTATACCGCCTTTACCTCGCTGATGCACTCGACCCAGAAGCTTTTCTATCAACAGGCACCTGTACAAAATTGGAGGGGATTTCGACTGCTGGCTGTCGACGGGAGCCGCTTAAATCTGCCCAGCCACACTAGCATAGACCGGGAATTCGAAACGTTCGGGCAAAAGAGCAAACAGGCCCGGTGCTCGTTATTATACGATGCTGTCAATCTAGTTCCTGTTGATGCTCAGATTGATAGTCTTTCTGTCGGAGAGCGTGAGCTACTGGTTGCCCACCTGGATCATATGCAAAAAGGGGACTTGTTACTAATGGATCGGGGCTATCCGGCTCAATGGCTATTTCTGCTGCTGGCCAGCAAAGGGATTGAATTCTGTGCGCGGTTGAGTGACTATAACTGGAATGAGGCTGCTGATTTTGCCTTTAGCAACAAACTCGAAGCGCGGGTTACCTTTAAGGTGGATAAAAAACACCATTCGCTGCTGGAAAAACACGGCGTCGATACAGATCAGTCTCTGACGGTCAGATTGGTAAAATTCAAGCTGGATACAGGGGTAACCGAAATCCTATGCACCTCTCTTACAGACGATCGTAAGTTTACAGCTGAGGACTTTGGTGCTTTGTATCACCGGCGCTGGACTGCTGAAGAAGCTTTTAAAATGTTGAAGTCCAGAGCCGAATTAGAAAACTTTTCCGGCAAAACCGCACATGCGGTCAAACAAGATTTCTACGCAAAAATCTTCGCGCTGAGCTTATGCAGCATGTACGCGCTTCCCATCGAACAAAAAGTTATCGCCGAATACAAGGCCGATGAAAAACGAAAGCACGCCCGGAAAATAAACAGAACAAACGCGCTAAGAGCAACTTACGAGTTGATAGTGCCGGCATTTATAAAACGAAAATTCGCCCAAATTATACCGTTGTTTGATGAATTGATATTCAAAACAACCGAGATTATTAGACCCAACCGAAAGTTGCCAAGGAAGCACAAGCCGCCAAAAAGGCATTACATGGCATATAAAAAGCTCTGAAAATCCTTAAGTCAACGACATTGACCTGTACCCAGTAAAACCCCGGATTCAGGCCTTCGAGCGATACTAAAGTGCTGCCTTTGGCTACTTGGTTGTTCACTTCCTGCCGGAGCAGCACCTTCCCGTCCGCATCTAGCACTGTAACGACGCCCGAAGCAACAGGCAGCACCACCGTCAGTTCCTTGCCCACCGGATTGGGGTAGAGCGCCAGTGTGGCGGCTTTGTCGTCGAACAACACCGATTTGATAGGCGAATACGAGGTTTTTCCGTCGTAATCTGTTTGACGCAGGCGGTAGTAGTTGACGCCGCCCAGCGGGCTGCGGTCGGTATACGTGTAATGTTGTTCGACGCTTGAATTGCCTGCGCCTTTGATCTGGGAAAGCGTCTCAAAGTGCACGCCGTCGGCCGAGCGTTCCACGCTAAAATAATCATTGTTGTTTTCCGTTGCCGTGGCCCAGTCGAGCACAGCAACGGCATTGGCGCGTTTTGCATCGAAGCGCAAAATCTCTACTGGCAGCGGCGCGGCCGGCAGCGTATAACCTGCTGCTGTGTATCGGTTGTAAATAGACAGTCGTTCGGTATAGGTATATCCCAGATTGCTGGAAGCGGTGTACACGGCATTGGCGGCATCGTTTTGGCTCGAAGTACTGTTGGTAAGGTCGAGGCCCGACCAGAATACCTTGTCGCAGCGGTTGCGGCCGATGTCGTCCCAGATTTTCATATTGGCCGTGGCCCAAATCTGCCCATCGGTGTGGATTTGATTCACCAGTCCGGAAGGATAAATGGGTGAATAATTGAGCACACGGCCGGCCCATGCTGTATTATGCCCGTCCCAGTTAAAAACCCAGTAGTAGGGAGCCTGTCCGCTGTTCCAGTATCCCAGTGCGCGGCTGTACGAGCCGGCAATGTAGTCGCCAGTGCCTTCGCTCAGGCCATTTACCTGCGACAGACTACCAAATGTGACCCAGTCGTGCAAGCCATGTCCGAGTTCATGAATAATGACATCGGCGTCTTAGGCATCGTCCACACCGCCTTCGCCGAAAGCCAGGCGGCCTGTAGCGCCTATGTAGTGAGAGTTATCTGCGCCGCTTAGTCCGCTTGGATCGAACCGCACTCCGGTGGCATACTGAAATGGCAAGATGCTGAGGCCCAGCATCAGGTTGATATGCCGCATCATATTGTCGATGTGGTAATAGGTGGAAACGGCCTCGAAAGCATCATTGTTTCTGGTAAAGTTGAATGTAGCGGTAGCCTGGGTAAAAAGGCCTTTGTTGGGGGTTTCAAAATCCTGAATTTCAGCATACGGGCCTTTCAATTTGTACACCCCTGCAAGCAGTTCAATGTCCTCCAGGCTTACACTTTGATTCTGGGCGGTGAGTTGCGGCGTATCGGCATCCAGGCCATCGCCATAGCCTGTGTCGGTGTAGGCAGCCTGAGCAGTCGTAAGCGGGTCGGGCAGAAAAACATTGCCGGTGCCGGCGACAGTAGGAGGTGCGCACAGCCAGATATATGGAAGCGTCGGCGGTTCTGGCTCTCCGGGATGGTGATAACAACTAATATCTTCCAGTTTCAGGATTTCGTTGGTTTTGGCATCCACATAGGCATCCCATTCACCGGTAAAATCATTGAACAGAAAGACAAGGTGGTGAACGAGGTAATTTTTATCGTCGTAGTGCAGCACCATCAATTCTGTTGTCTCGTCTTGTACAACGTCACCCGGTTGGAGGCGGTTCAGCGCCTGCTGCCGGGCCTGTTCGAACGAAAAAACAGGGGTAACATCCTGCAAATCAACGCCATACACGTATCCATTCTGCAACCAGTCCACCACACCTCGTGGGTTGATGTGGATGGTCACTTCGGCGTTGTGGTTGACTGGCAGGCCTTTCCATCTCTGGCGCAGGCGCACCGTATGGCCGGTTTCGGAGCTTCGAATGTGGTGCAGGTGAAAGTTATTTTGGATTTCCTGATCACTCAAACCCAACAAATCCCGGCGAGCACTCAGGTATTCCCGCGCGATGGCCTCCGGTTCGGTAGCCAGAGGGGTGTAATTTTCCTGATAAATAGCAGCAGGTCGGCCGGTTTTATCCAGTATCCGTTTATTGCCTTCCATGTGCCAGGCAGGCTCGGGCTGGTTGAGTGCAATGGTGACAGGATGAGGAGTATGAGGCTTTTGAGCCATCAGGGGTAATGTAAACGACAAGCCGACAAGCGACAACACAGATAAGACCGGGCGAAATAGCATAAGCAACAAATAAGGTTTGTGCGACAAAAGTAGCGTAAAAGTCAGGTTGGATAGAAACATCATTTGGGGGTTTTTGCAAAAATTAGCAGACCTTATACGGACAAAAAAATCAGGCGAAAAGCCTGTGTGCCTTCCGCCTGATTCAAAAATGCGCTGCTGAATTAGCAGTAAATAACTTACTTCTTCCGCCAGCCGCCCACAATGGCGCCGATTACCGTAAACAGCACCAGCGAGTACGATCCGTCGATCAGGGTCAGTACCGAAGGCTCCATGGCAAACAGGTTGCCCGTCAGGATACCCAACAACATCAGCACGCCAATCGACGCTCCAATCACCGCGCCGGTTTGCCAGGTGCTCACGTTCATTTTGTTGAGCAGCCAGTTCAAAATAAGGGCATACAAGGCCATTGCTACGGTGTTGACGAGCATGGGTGTCATGCTCATGGGCACTTCTGCACCGTTTTTGAACATTTTTTCGCCTTCCATGGTGAAACCGTGTGCGGCCATCCATTGGTTGTTAAAAAATGGCTCCGTACCAGAGAAATCCGATAATCATGGATGCGACAACAGAGGCGGCAATAGCCAGCCAATTTGTTTTTTGTCCCATAACGAGTTGGTTTGTTTAAAAATGTTTCGTTTGATTCGGTGAAGTTATATGTTCATGCAATATTATTCTGGTTTATGACAAAAAAAACGACAAATGGTGGAGATACGGGCTTGTGCGGCTGGATGGTGTACGTTTTGCGCACTGTCAGGGAGTGACCTGGGCTAATTTACGCAGCAGTAGTTGCCGTTCGGCAGGCAACTCAACGAAACCCAGTGCCCTGTTGTATGCCGCGGCGGCTAAATCGGGCGCTCCGTTTCGGGCATAAAAATCGCCCAGCGCTGCGTGGTACAGGTAGTATTGCGACAAACCTTCAATTTTTAGCAAGGCGTCGATTCCTGCCGCCGGGCCTTCGGCATAACCCAGTGCGATAGCCCGGTTAAGCGCCACAAAAGGGCCCGGGCTGATTTTCAAGAGTACATCATAGCAATAAAAAATCGCTTTCCAGTTGGTCTTTTCAAATGAGGGCGCCGATGCATGATAGGATGCAATGGCCGCTTCGATATGGTATTCGCTCAAGACCTTGTCGGAAGTGGTCTGATTCATGTGTTCATAGCCGAGCGCAATCATTCCTCGGTTCCAAAGCCCACGATCCTGGTGTTCCAGTAGAATTATCTGTCCGTCAGCAGCGAGGCGCGCATCGAACCGCGAAGCCTGGAAGCATAGCAGTGCTTGCAGGGCATGTGTTTTGGGGATATTGCTGACGGGGTGACGACACAGCAACCCACCCAGCCGCAAGGCCTCTTCACACAGGTCACGCCGTATAATGCCTGCTTCTGTGGACGATTTATATCCTTCATTAAACATCAGGTACACGGCTTGCAACACGGCATCGAGCCTTTCCGTCAGGGCCTCGCCTTTAGGCGCTTCCAGCAACAGTCTTTCCTGTCGTATCTTTTCTTTGGCACGGGTCAGGCGTTTGCCGACCGTATCTTCCGGAAGCAGAAAAGCCGCAGCCATTTCGCGGATACTCAAACCACACAAGGTTCGAAGCATCAAAACAAGTTGCGATTCGAATGGAATGACCGGATGGCAACAGGCAAACATCATGCGCAATTGAGCATCCTCTATCTCGTCGTCCAGAAAAAATGCGTCGAGCCAGGCATCAGGGGCAACATTTTGCCTCGCCATATCTGTCCATGCCGGCGCTACTTTTGTCTGAAAGTTGCGTTCCCGCCTCAGAAAATCGATCGTTTTGTTTTTCGCCGTGCGGTACAACCACGCCCGTGGTTGTTCAGGCACGCCATGAATTTTCCACGATTCATACGCCGCCAGCAAGGTATCCTGCACAATGTCTTCCGCAATTTCCACCTGCGAAAGCCCGAACAGGCGCACCAGCGCCGAGAGCATTTTGCCGGATTCTTCACGAAAAAGATGCATGACAGAGACAGAGAGAGAGTGAGAGAGTGAGAGGGTGAGAGAGTGAGAGGTGAGAAAAATTGCAACGTTTTCACTATTGTGAAGCCCTGAAAGGGCGTTTCCAATAGCACAGGGCAACGCCCTGTGTATTCGTACGTTTCCCCGAAAAAAACCGCAACGCCTCGGATTTTCGTACGTTTCCCCGCAAAAAAAACCGGCAACGCCCTTCCATTCCCCCTCACTACTCACTACTCACTACTCACCACTCACTCAAAGATCATCAATTTCCGTACTTCTACCGAGCCTTCGACTTCGAAAATCGGGCACCCTTTAGCAGCCTCGACGGCTTCGGCTTCACTGGCAGCCTCCATAACCAGGTAGCCGCTCACCAATTCCTTACCTTCTACATATGGGCCATCGGACAGGGCGCGACGCGAGCCGGTTAGAATTTTACCGTCGCCTTCGAGGGCATCGGAGCCGACGAGTTTGCCTTGTGCTGCAATACCGCCAATCCAGGTATTCCATTTGTCGAGGGAGGCCTGCATGTCTTCGGGCGACATCGACTGAAACTGTTCTTCGCTGGTAGGAGTGTTGCGGAAAATCATCATGTACTTGTCCATAATCAGGTTAATTTTTTAAATGGTTGTAAAGTCTTTCAAAATCAAAAGACACAGGGATGACGAACGGGTGAATGATTTTCGGACAAGGTCAACATTTTTTTTTTGAGTCCCCCTTTTTCACCTCTCAGCTCTCACTTCTCACCTCTCTTAACTTCCCCAACAACGCTTACCTTCGCATTTCCAATCCAACCCACTCATGGACGAACTACAATCTCTCATGGACGCGGTGCGACTCACGCCCGACAACGTGCCGCTCCGCAAATACCTCTGTGCCGAATTGCTGCGCCGCCAGCGCTGGGCAGAAGCGGAAATTGAACTCAAAGACACCCTGAAACTGGCGCCCAGCGATGCCGAACTCAAAATTGGACTCGCCACTGCCTTTTGCGAACAGCAAAAAACCTCCCTGGGGCTGGTCATCATCGAAGAACTCACTGCCGCCCCTGCCCCGCCGCCTCGCACCTGGCTGGTGTATGCCAAACTCCTGCAGCAAGCCCGGCAACCACAACAGGCCAAAGATGCCTATGAAAAGGCCGTGTTGCTCGACCCCACCCTGAAAGACGCATTCCTCGAATCGGACATCAATCTTTCCCTGCAAAAAGGTGAAACACCCGAGCCCCTGCGCGTGCCTGCCCACGGCGACCTTAATGCAGAAAACAGCGAACGCCTGATCGATGTGGAACGGCCGAAGGTGACATTCGAACAAGTCGGCGGTATGGATGCGGTGAAAGAGGAAATCCGTATGAAAATCATCCACCCCTTGCGGCACCCCGATTTGTACAAAGCCTATGGCAAAAAAATTGGCGGCGGTATCCTGTTGTACGGTCCGCCCGGCTGTGGAAAAACCCACCTCGCACGCGCCACGGCCGGCGAAATCAACGCCAATTTTATTTCCGTAGGCATTTCCGACATCCTCGATATGTGGATCGGCCAGAGCGAAAAAAACCTCCACGCCATCTACGAACAGGCGCGAATGATGAAACCCTGCGTGCTGTTTTTCGACGAGGTGGATGCGCTCGGCGCCAACCGATCCGATATGCGACACAGTGCCGGCAAACAACTGATCAACCAGTTTTTGCAGGAAATGGACGGCATCGACGGCGACAACGAAGGGGTACTCGTGCTGGCAGCCACCAATGCACCCTGGCACCTCGACCCGGCTTTCCGGCGCCCCGGCCGATTCGATCGCATCATTTTTGTGCCGCCGCCCGACGAAAGCGCCCGCTCTGCCATTTTTAATATCTTGCTGAAAGACAAGCCTGTAGAAAATATGGATGTGAATGCGCTGGCAAAAAAAACACCCGATTTTTCGGGCGCCGACCTGCAAGCCGTAGTCGATATTGCCATCGAAAGCAAACTGGAGGAAGCCATGCGTACCGACGTTCCTGTTCCCTTGCGTACAGCCGACCTTGAAAATGCAGCAAAAAAACACCGCGCTACCACCAAAGAATGGTTTACCACTGCCAAAAACTACGCCCTGTTTGCCAATGAAGGCGGTTTGTATGATGATATTTTAGGGTATTTGAAGATTAGGAAGTGAATGATGAATGATGAATAACTACTGAAAATCAATTGGTTATGTTTGAAAATCCGCTGTTTGAACGAGCATTATTGTTGATAGAAACCAATCGGTATGCCGATGCTGAGCAAATGCTGATGCAGGGCCTGGGCCAAAACCCGCAGGATCCGTATGGGCTGACACTGCTCGCGATTTGCCGGCTGAACCTCGATAAAAACAAGGAGGCCTTGACGGCTTCCGGGCAAGCACTTGCGCTGGCGCCCGACGACCCGTTTGTGCTCACTACCCACGGTCGTACCTTGCTGGTCAACAACCGCATCGACGACGCGCGTCGCACCCTGCAAGGAGCCCTTCAAATAGACCCTACCTATCCGGATGCATACAGTGTATTGGCTCAAATAGATTACCACGAGCGGCGCTGGGAAATGGCGCTTTTCAACGCCGAAAAAGGCCTCGAACACGACCCTGAAAACCAGACGCTGATCAACCTGCGTGCCATGGCGCTTGTAAAACTCAACCGCAGCGCAGAAGCATCCGAAACCGTCGATTACGCCCTTTACAACAACCCGGAAGACTCCTTTTCACACAGCAACAAAGGCTGGGTGAAAATAGAGCAGGGCCGCTACGATGAGGCGGTGGACGCCTTCCGGCAAGCCCTGCGTTTCAACCCGAACAACGGACACGCCCGCGAGGGCTTGAAAGAAGCCATCAAGGGCAAAAACTGGCTGTATCGCGGCGTACTGCGTTATTTCCTGTTTATGGGAAAACTGAGCGAACGCAACCAGTGGCTGGTGATCATCGGCCTGTATGTTGGTATTCGTTTTCTGCGGGTGGTGGCTGCCGAAAATGAGGGCTTGCGTCCGTTCATTGCGCCCATTCTGATTTTGTACATGGTTTTTGTGTTTGCCACCTGGATCGGGCAGCCACTGTCCAACCTGATCCTGCGCCTGCACCCGGTGGGGAAATTTGCGCTGACCGACGACGAGAAGCGTTTCAGCAACATCACCGGCATTTTCCTGGCAAGCGGGTTGCTGTCTCTCGCAGGCAGTTATGCAATTTCTGAAATGGAAACCACGAGCGCCAACCTGCTTATTCTTGGGCTCACGCTCATAGGGATGCTCATCCCGATCGGTGGCGTGTCGGGTACCCCTGAAAAAACACAATCGCGCAAATGGCTGGGTATCTACGCCATCGCCATGTTCGTTTGCGGGCCGCTGGTGCAGTTTTTTGTCACTTTACGTGGCGGTGAAATATCGGGAGGGTTGCTCACGATTTTCGGAGTGGGTATTTTCCTGTACGGCTGGGTAGCCAATTTTGTGATGACGCGGGAAGCGCGGCGATACTAGGCCACTTGCTGTTTTTGCACATGGCTTGATGTGACAGGAATCATTGAATTCCGGCTGGCGGGTACGGTAAATTTCCTGTATGAAAAAACTATCATTAGTACTCGTTGTATGGTTCGTTTGGGCAGCGTGTTTAAAAGCCCAGGCACCCATTGATACCCTGGAGGGCTGGTCTGTTTCAGCAGGTGTCGGCACTGGCAGTGCATATGATTTATTGGAACGCAACCTGGCGCAGGATTTAAGTGGCTTCAAAACGATTCAATCCCGTTTAGGTATGGAAGCCACCCTGACCTATCGCGCCAAACGGCACTGGGGAATGTCGATTATGTGGAATCAGGGTGGCTTGAATGCTACCAATTCTTCCTCCTTGGGCACAGTTGGCACCAAAAAATACAAAGAACGCAGTTCGCGCTACAATACCATTTCATTGCTTTTTGAGCGGCGTTTTGCTGTAACACCCGAATCCTATATTTATTGGGGAATCGGGTTTGGGGCCGGATTTTCCAATCTCGAAAAGATACCGACACAAGCGACGGAAGAGGTAGTTCGCAGCAGCGAATTTCTGTTTTTGCCGCAATGGAAGCCCCTGGGCATTTGTTTCGGTGGAAAACGGGTGCGTGCCTATCTGGAATCAGGCGTCGGCACACTCCCCTGGGCAAGCGGTGGCCTGAAAGTGTGGCTGTCGCGATAGAAATTTAAAACAATCCGGGGAATTCTTTCCTGATAGCCTCCATTTTCCCTTCCAGAAATACCAGTGCGTGTTCTGCAATGTCTTCCGTTACATCGCCGGGATACAAGAAAGCACGGTCGCGGAAAATTTCGCGCAATTCGGCCGCATCCAGTGCTGTGAGTTTGGAGGCAAACTGTTCGGCACGATCGAAACAGTATTGCAGGCGATCGATGATAAATTGAAGGTCGCGAATCCAGATGACAGTATGGGCAGGCAGCACCTGAAACAGCGACACTTTCTGATCCTGCCGGAAGCGCGTATTCAGGTTGGGCACAATCGTCACACGGCTGAGATTTTGCCGGCTGAGTTGGGTAAGCGGGTCGAAGGTTCGTACTTTTTCCACTTCGTCGTCGAACAATTCGATGCGGTACGGAAGTTCATTTCCGTAGGAAAACAGGTCGATGATGCCGCCACGAATACTGAATTGCCCGGGTTCGTACACAAAATCGGTGCGTTCAAATCCGTATTCGATCAGCACCTGCATTACAAAATCCACGTCCAGTTTTTCACCCTGCTTGATCTCGATGCGGGTTTGCTGAAGAATTTCCGGTTTTACCACTTTTTCAAACAAGGCTTCCGGATAGGTCACTATAATGGAATGGCTACTGTCGGTCGTGATTTTACTCACCAGTTCGCTCCGTTGCAGCATCTGCGTCGGGTGCAGGTCGTCGAAAAAAGCAGGGCGTTTGAAAGAATCCGGGAAAAAAAATACGGCATGATCGGGCAACAACCCTTCCAAATCGTTGTGTCGATAAGCGGCTTCCTCCTTGCCATTGGCAATAAAGAGATGGGTAGTAGCGGCATTCCGTTGCTGCGCGGTTGCGGCCAGTACAAAGGATTCCTGTGCTCCGGTCAGTCCGGCCAGATGCAACCGAATCGGAGTAGACTGATTCTCAAGGTTTTGGACAATTTTCTCTACCGCCGGATGTTTGCGATAGGCTTGTAGAAGGTGTTGTAGATTACTCATTTGCGTAGAACCGCAAAGGTAGGGAAAAGTTGGGAGGGTTGGGAGGGTTGATAAAGTTGATGAGGTTGATAAAGTTGATGAGGGTTGATGAGGTTGATAAAGGTTGATGAGGGTTGATATTCAGCCACTCGGGCAGGATAGATTGTCTAATTTTTCGAGTGGCTGAATATCAACCCTCATCAACCCTCATCAACACTCATCAACACTTATCAACTTTATCAACCTCATCAACTTTATCAACCTCATCAACCCTCATCAACTCCTAAAAAAATCGCCGGAGCGATTTGTGGTCGGACTCCGGCGAAAACCGTAGCAAAAAAAGGGAAAAAAATAGGTAGGTGTGGGAAAGATCAGTCCAGCGGTTCCTGCGAGATACTTCGGATGCGTTGAAGTAGGGCCTGGGAGGCTTTCGGTCGGGGCAGGTTGGACTTGATGAATTGGCGGAAATTTTCTTCTTCGGGGGTTTCGGGAACTCTGAGGCTTGGCTTTTTGTGGAAAATTTTATCTTCGGTAAAGGATTGATCATCCGGGTGTGGCTCTATGCCTGACATGGTGGAACGGGATGAGACTACGATGCCTTGCTTGGCGGCGAGATTGCCGGTGGGATTGATTGAATTTTTCATTGTCAGAAAAGTTTTTGCCAGCGTCTCCGGGCCAGGCTTGCTGCCACACATTTCCCACGGCATTGCGGAGCCGGAACAATCGGAGTCCTGCATACGGGTGCCAACCGGTACACAAAGAGCATTCGTTGTTGCCTGCCACTGAGAGCGCTGCGCAGTGGTGGGAGATGTGCAGGAGCAGGCAGAAGATGAAGCCTGCTGACCTACCGAAAGACGTTGACGGGTGAAAATCATTGTTGCTGTTTAATTTTGAATGGTAGTAAGGTTTGGTGTGCTCAGCCGTTCCGAGGGGCCAGCAATGAAAAAAGAAGGGTTTGCAAGGGCTGGAAAACCAGGCCGGGCAAACCCTCTTTATTTTTATGGCGTTGCGGACGGTGCTGCGTCATCGGCAGTACCCTCATCATCGTCCTGAACATTGTACCCTTGTCCTGCAGCGTATTCGCGCAGGCGGTCGGCCAGTACGTTGCGTGCCCTGTGCAGGCGCGAGCGCACGGTTCCGATCGGAATTTCGAGCAGAGCGGCGATTTCTTCGTAGGTGAAATCTTCCATGTCGAGCAATACCACTGCGCGGAAGGCCGGCGAAAGCGAATTGAGGGCAAAAGTGACCTCATCGCCCAGCAATTGGCCGCCCATTTCTTCATGCAGATTCAGGTAACGTGTCGAAGCCGGCTCGTCCTCATTGTGATACACCACAATGTCTTCGTAATCAACCTTGTACGGTTGATTTTTGCGGCTACGATAGTCGTTGATGAAAGCATTGCGGCAGATTCGGAACAACCAGGCTTTCGCGTTGGTATCTTCCGTGTACCGGCCGATAAATCGCCATGCTTTCAAATACGTTTCCTGCACCAGGTCTTCTGCCTGGGTGGCATCCGTAGTAAGGCGGTAAGCAAAAGCGTACAGCGCATCGGCGAGCGGGAGAAACTCTAGCTCGTAGGTGCGTTGGTAGCGCGTCTGCGCAGTGTTATTGGCTGTGTAGAATAAAGTAGCCATTTTGAATTGGGTTTTGTTATTCGGCGCTGCAAAGTTGACCGACAAAATGGCTGAACGCAAGAGGGAAGGCGGAAGTTCCCGAGAAATTATTTTTTTTTGATTACATGATTTCTGATTACATGATGTACGATGTACGATTGGATTGTAAATCGGAAATCAACGCTGTCCTTTCCGGTAGGTAGAAAAAAATCCGCGCCAGCGCATTTGCAGCACGCCCAGCATGGCTTCACGGATGATGTGGAGCGACATCTTGGATTGCCCTTTTTCGCGGTCTTTAAAAGTGATAGGCACTTCCATGACCTTGAATCCGAGGCTGTGGGCCGCAAATTTCATTTCAATCTGGAAAGCATAACCGATAAAACGGATTTTGTCGAGGTCGATGGCATCGAGTACGGCGCGGCGATAACAAATGAATCCGGCGGTCGGGTCAGACACAGGCATCCACAAAATCAGGCTGGCATACAAAGAAGCGCCACGAGAGAGAATAATGCGATCGGCAGGCCAGTTTTCCAGTTTGCCGCCGCGGCAGTAGCGGGAACCTACAGCCACATCGGCGCCGTCTTTCCTGCATCTTTCGAGCAATCGCACCAGATCTGCAGGATTGTGCGAAAAATCGGCATCCATTTCGAAAAAATATTCATAACCGCGCTCAAGTCCCCACCTGAAACCCGCGATATAAGCCGTACCCAGCCCCAGTTTGCCCCGGCGTTCGAGCAGATGCAAACGCCCTTCCAACTGCGATTGCTGTTGCAAATCGCGCACAATATCTGCTGTACCATCCGGCGAGCCATCGTCCACAATCAATACATGAAATGGTTCTTCCTGCTGGAACACGGCGCTGATGATGGCAGCGATATTTTCCCGTTCGTTGTAGGTGGGTATGATGACTATTGCGGGCATTGCTTCCGTGGTTCCGGTTCGAGCGTTGTAGGTGTATAGTGGTTAAACGGCAAAACTGATAGCAAACGCTGCCACTGAAAAAATCAGGCCGTACATAAAGATGTTGTAACAGATGCTCAGGTACTGGTATTTTTTAGCCAGCACGATACCCAGAAAGTACAGGTCGCGACTCATGGAACTGTACAAAAATTCCGGGTCCTTGAGCATTTCATTGACACCCCACTGGAATTCATCGAGTGTCATATTGTAGAAATTGCCGAAAAACAGGAGGTTGGCTTTGCGTTGGCGGATGGCTTCACGCGTCACCTTGCCTTCCGTTACTTTCGGACGGGTAGCCAGCGTGGCATACACCATGGAGCCAAGACAGGTTGCCGTCAGAAGGATGGTCGGCAGCACCAGTTTGGTAGAAGAAGGATCCTGCAACTTGGGCAACAGGTTGGACACCAGGATGGAAATCACGATAGCATTTACCGACAACATGAGGTTGGCTTTGCTATCGGCCATCGAACTGAGGTTGGTATGCGTGCGGTAGGTGGTGCGGTACATGGTTTCCACACCGCGACCGAAACGCGCCATTTTCAGTTCATTCTCGCTCTCCTTGAGCATTTTTTTGATGTTGCTGCTCTTTTCTTCCTCATCCAGAATGGCGAGTTCCTCGACCGTCGGGGCCTTGTCGGGGTTGAGGCGGCGCTTTTGTTTGAGCAGTTGCTGGATGTGTTTGGCTTTGCGCTTGTTGAACAGTTCATTCGCAACCGCCGTATGGTAATTGTGGTTGAGCATGAAATTGAGTTCAAAGTCCACCCAGTCCTGCTCACTCATGATGGATTTGCTCGTAAGGATGAGTTCCTGGCGGAATTTGCCGGTACGATCCCAGTAACTGTTCATCCCCAAATGACTGAGGTCGGCATCGCAAATAATTTGCTCGAGCAGTGTATTGGGCTGTTGAGGCACTTTGGTGGAACGGATGCATCCCAACACCGATTCGAGGTCTTCATCCGTAATTTTTCCACGCAGAAAAGCCTCCGCGTTCACACAACTTCTGGCTTCGTGGTCTTTCGGCCCGTCTGAATATCCGGTGTCATGAAACCAGGTAGCGAGTTGGACAATGAGCATGTCCTGCTGATCCATTTGAAAGCCTTCGGCAATCATGCGCACTGCCGCGACGGTCTGAATGGTGTGTTCCAGGTCGTGAAACACATATTCCGGCCGAATGTGTTCGGCAAAAAAATCTTTGATGTAGACTTCTGTCTCTTGTAATAATTGCTCGTCGGCAGTCATCATGTCAGAAAAGTTGCACGTGGCTGTTATTAATGGCGGCAAATGTAGTGGAAACTGCCGCACTTGACAACTTGTTGAGCGGAACATTGCAACAGTGTGGCATTCCTGCTGTCATGCTACCTGCATTTGCCGGGTTTTGTGCACCTTTGCGCGCCCCAAAACCACAATTATTTTCACGGCTCCGTCTATTCAATTTCACCGCATATATGCCTTTTCTCCCTACCCCTATCCCCGACCTTTTGATCTTCGAACCGAAAGTCTGGCCCGACGAGCGGGGTTATTTTTATGAAAGTTACAACCGAAAAACCTGGGAGGATGCCGGTTTGCAGGTCGATTTTGTACAGGATAATCAGGCGCGTTCTACACGCGGCGTTTTGCGGGGCCTGCATTTCCAGTCAGGCGAAATGGCACAGGCAAAACTCGTTCGCGTGGTGGAAGGCGAGGTACTGGATGTGGCCGTCGACCTGCGCCCCGAATCTGCTTCATACGGCCAGTGGTTCAGTATTTTGCTGAGTGCCGAAAACAAACTGCAATTGTTTGTACCGCGCGGTTTTGCACATGGATATGTGGTACTGAGTGAAACGGCAGAATTCGTATATAAATGCGACAATTATTACTCCAAAGCCCATGAAGGAGGCATTCGATTTGACGACCCGACGCTCAACATCGACTGGAATTTTGATTTGTCGGAGGTGCTGGTATCGGAAAAAGACCTGGCGTTACCCTATTTAGAGGTGAGAGGGTGAGAGGTGAGAGGGTGAGAGGTGAGAGAGTGAGAGGGTGAGAGAGTGAGAAAGTGAGAGGGTAGCCACTCATTACCACCATGAAGGAGCCCTGAAGGGGCGTATTCAATAGCACAGGGCAACGCCCTGTGTGTTCTGTGTGTTCGTTCCGTCGCCCAACAACCACAATCGCCCCTCCCGCCAAACATTATTACCCGTAAAAAAGCCATCATCCTCTCATCTTCACAACCGGAACCCCAAAACGCTGTTCATTTGAATTTCGTACCTTCTGAACAGACGACATCGCATAATTTTTACCATGAAACATTTACCCTTGCTACTCTGCCTGTTGTGTGCATCCCGAATCTTCAGCCAGAACACCCCCACAAAGCCCGATACCCTGCGTGCGGAAGAAGCCGTGCGCATCGCGCTGGAAAACAACTACGACATCCGTCTGAGCCGCACAGATGCCGAAATAGCCCGCCTCAACAACACCCGCGCCAACGCAGGTATGTTGCCAACCGTCACCCTGAACGCAGGTGAAAACGTGTCGGTGAACGCTTTTCAGTACCAGAAATTTTTCGATGGCCGCTCCAACGAAAACTACGGCGTACTGGCCAATACCCTCAGCGCCAACATCCAACTTGCCTGGACGCTCTTCGACGGCCGACGCATGCAAATCACCAAAAAACGCCTCGAAGAACTCGAACGCCTGGGTACGCTCAACCTGCAAGCCACGGTTCAAAATACTACCTCCTCTGTGTTGCAAGCCTACTACGCCATCGTACAAAGCCGTTTGCAGGAACACGCGCTGGAAGAAGTGATCGCCCTCAATGAAGAACGCCTGCGTATCGCACAAGCGCGGCTGGCAGCCGGATTTGCAGCGCAAACCGACGCCTTGCAAGCCCAAATCGACCTCAATCAGCGTCGTTCCGACCTCCTGACCCAGCAAAATGCCACAGCTGCGGCTAAACGAAGCCTCAATCGCCTGCTCGTGCGCCCGGCAGATACCGCATTTGAAATCGATGAAAACGTGCAGAATGTGTACAATCCCGATCGCAATACCCTGTCGCAGAAGATATTATCCCAAAACCCGACCCTGCTGACCCTGCAAAAAAATGCAGACGTTTCAGCCCTGATCGTGGAAGAAAACCGCACGTTAAACAAACCCCGTATCGTCGGCAACGGACAGTTCAATGCCCAGCGTGCCGACAACGGCGCAGGTATCCTGCTCAATAATACACAAACCGGCATAGCCGCAGGCGTTACGCTCTCCGTTCCGCTCTACACCGGCGGAAACATTCGCCGACAGGTAGAAACCGCTCAATTGGCAGCCCAGCAGGCCCTGCTGCAAACCGACGCACAGCGCCTCGCCCTGGAAACCGATCTCGACAACCAACTGACATTTTACCAGACCCAACAGCAGATTCTGGCCCTGGAATCGGACAATGTGCGCATCGCCCGCGAAAACCTGAATGTGAGCACCGAGCGTTTCCGCGTGGGCACCACCAACGGCCTCGAAATTCAAACAGCCCAGAATACACTGGAGCAGGCGCTCGTGCGCCGCAATCTGGTGCTGTTTAATTTGAAAACGGCGGAGATTAGGTTGCGATTGCTGGCGGGAGAACTGTAGTTGGTTATTGGTTATCAGTTATTGGTTATTAGGGGTAGGTAAGGGATTATTGGTTTTTCAGGCTGGATACTCGGGAGGTTGAGAGGTTGAGGGGTTGAGGGGTTGAGGGGTTGAGAAGTTGAGGGGTTGAGAGGTTGAGAGGTTGAGGGGTTGAGGGGTTGAGAAGTTGAGGGGTTGAGAAGTTGAGATTCTGCCACTCGGTAGCCCCCCCTTTGCATCACATGAGTGGCTGAATCTCAACTTCTCAACCCCTCAACTTCTCAACCCCTCAACTTCTCAACCCCTCAACCTATCAACCCCTCAACCTCCCCGAGTATCCAGCCTGAAAAACCAATAATCCCTTACCTACCCCTAATAACGAATAACCGAAATCACCTAATTTTGCACTCGAATCTGCACCACCACACAGGAATCATGCAACAGCCCGCACCATACCAGCCGCACCACAAAATCCGCATCGTCACTGCCGCCAGCCTGTTCGACGGGCACGATGCCGCCATCAATATCATGCGCCGCATCATGCAAAGCAGCGGCGCGGAAATCATACACCTCGGCCATAACCGCTCGGTTCAGGAAATTGTCGACTGTGCCATCCAGGAAGATGTGCAAGGCATTGCCATCACCAGTTACCAGGGTGGCCACAACGAATTTTTCAAATACATGTACGACCTGCTGCGCGAACGTGGCGCAGGCCATATCAAAATTTTCGGCGGCGGCGGCGGCACCATTCTGCCCTCTGAAATCGCCGACCTGCACCAATACGGCATCACCCGTATTTACCACCCCGACGACGGCCGGGCCATGGGCCTGCAAGGCATGATCAACGATGTGCTGGAAAAATGCGACTTCCCGGTCGGGTTTTCCGTCAACGGTGAAATGACGCGCCTGAACCATTTTCTGGAAATGGTGAAATCGCCGGAATCCGATCTGCAAAAGATTGATTTTAAAGATGTTGCGCGACTTATTTCCATTGCGGAAAACAACCCGGAATTGTATGAAAAGGAAATTGCACCCAGGCTGAAGCAGTCGACAGTCAACAGTCGGCAGTCGACAGTCGGGGCGACGCCGGTGGTGGGTATCACAGGGACGGGCGGCGCAGGAAAATCGAGTATGGTCGACGAACTGGTGCGCCGTTTTATCCTCGATTTTAAAGATAAAACCATTGCCATCGTTTCCGTCGACCCATCCAAACGCAAAACAGGTGGCGCCTTGCTGGGCGACCGCATCCGGATGAATTCCATTCACAACCCGCGGGTGTACATGCGCTCGCTGGCTACCCGACAGTCGAACCTGGCCCTGTCGAAATACGTGCATGCGGCGGTCGATATTCTCCAGGCCGCACATTTCGACCTCATTATTCTGGAAACCAGTGGCATTGGCCAAAGCGACACGGAAATCGTCGACCACAGCAACGTATCGCTGTACATCATGACGCCGGAATTCGGCGCTGCGACGCAACTCGAAAAAATCGACATGCTCGATTTTGCCGATTTGATCGCCATCAACAAGTTCGACAAACGCGGCGCCCAGGATGCCCTGCGCGATGTGCGCAAACAAGTGCAACGCAACCGCAATGCCTGGGATAAAAATGTGGATGACATGCCAGTATTCGGCTGTATCGCCAGCCAGTTCAACGACCCGGGCGTGAACCGCCTGTACCGCCGCCTGATCGACCTGCTCAATGAAAAATGCGACGCCGGGCTCGATTCCCATTTCAGCACCAGCAGCGGAGAATCGGAAAAAGTGTACATCATTCCGCCCAATCGCACGCGTTACCTGAGTGAAATCAGCGAAAACAACCGCAAATACGATGAATGGGTGAATAAACAGGTGGCCATCGCAAGGCAGTTGTTTGCACTCGATACAAGCCGGCAATTGCTTCAATCCGGTGCAAAAACCGAGGCTTCGGAAGCGCTGCTCGCGCACCATGCCACTCTCAGCGCCCAACTCCGCCAGGACCTCGACGGCGATTGCCAGCGCATCCTCGACGCCTGGGAAGACAAGAAAAAACGCTACGCTGCAGACGAATACATCTACCTCGTGCGGGGCAAAGAGATCAAGGTCGCTACCAAAACGGAGAGCCTCAGCCACCTGAAAATCCCGAAAGTGTGCCTGCCCAAATGGGCCGACTGGGGGGAAATCCTGCGCTGGTCGTTGCAGGAAAATGTGCCGGGCGAGTTCCCCTACACCGCTGGCGTATTTCCCTTCAAACGCGAAGGGGAAGACCCCACGCGTATGTTTGCCGGGGAAGGTGGCCCCGAACGCACCAATCGGCGTTTTCACTACGTGTCGGCCGGACTGCCTGCCGCGCGCCTGAGCACGGCCTTCGACTCCGTGACACTGTACGGCGAAGACCCCGATCACCGACCCGATATTTATGGTAAAGTGGGCAACTCCGGCGTGAGCATCTGCTGCCTCGACGATGCCAAAAAATTGTATTCCGGCTTCGATCTCTGCGATCCGAAAACCTCGGTGTCTATGACGATCAACGGCCCGGCGGCTACTATTGCGGCGTTTTTTATGAATGCTGCGATTGATCAGCAGTGCGAACGCCACATCCGCGAGCAGGGACTGGAGCACCTTGTGGAAGCGCGCCTGAAAGAAAAATACGACGATAGAGGACTGGAAAGGCCGCAGTACAAAGGAGACCTGCCTCCCGGCAACAACGGCCTCGGACTGCTCCTGCTCGGCGTTACCGGCGACGAAATTCTGCCGCCGGATGTGTACACCAAAATCAAAGCACATGCCCTTTCTGCCGTTCGCGGCACCGTGCAGGCCGACATTTTGAAAGAAGACCAGGCGCAAAACACCTGCATTTTCAGCACCGAATTCAGCCTGCGTGTGATGGGCGATGTGCAGGAATATTTTATCAAAAACAAGGTGCGCAATTTCTACTCGGTGTCCATTTCCGGGTACCACATTGCCGAAGCGGGCGCCAATCCGATTTCACAACTGGCATTTACGCTGTCCAACGGCTTCACTTTTGTGGAATACTACCGTTCGCGTGGCATGAATGTCGACGATTTTGCGCCCAATCTGTCGTTCTTCTTCTCCAACGGCGTCGATCCGGAATACGCCGTCATCGGGCGTGTGGCACGCCGCATCTGGGCCAAAGCCATGAAACGCCTGTACGGCGCCAATGAGCGCAGCCAGATGCTGAAATACCACATTCAGACCAGCGGCCGCAGCCTGCATGCCCAGGAAATTGCATTCAACGACATCCGTACTACGCTGCAGGCCCTGTACGCCATTTACGACAACTGCAACTCGCTGCACACCAACGCCTACGACGAGGCCATCACGACGCCGACGGAAGAATCGGTGCGCCGCGCCATGGCCATCCAGATGATCATCAACCACGAACTCGGCTTGGCCAAAAACGAAAACCCCTTGCAAGGCGCCTTCATCATCGAAGAACTTACTGACCTGGTGGAAGAAGCCGTGCTAATGGAATTTGACCGCATCACCGAACGCGGCGGCGTGCTGGGCGCTATGGAAACCATGTACCAGCGCGGAAAAATTCAGGAGGAAAGCCTGTACTACGAAACGCTGAAACACACGGGCGAACTGCCACTCATCGGGGTGAATACCTTCCTGTCGAAAGAGGGCTCGCCCACCATTTTACCCCGCGAGGTGATACGCGCCACGGAGGAGGAAAAAGAAGACCAGATCGCTACGCTTCAGAACCTGCACCGGGCCAATGCTGACAAGGCTCCTGCCGCTCTAAAGCGTCTCCAACAAATAGCCATTCAAAACGGCAATTTGTTCGAAGAATTGATTGAAACGGTGAAATCCTGCTCGCTGGGGCAGGTTACCGGAGCGTTGTTTGAAGTGGGCGGGCAGTATAGGAGGAATATGTGATTTAGGTTAACTTTGTACAATGTTTTGTAAAAATCTACAATTTAAACCATGCAAAAACTTGAGATAAAAAAGCAATTTATGGGGGTAAAGCCTTGTGAAATTGAATTAAAAAGAATGCTGCTTTTGATTGGAGAACAGGCAAGTGGTAAAAGCACTATTGCTAAACTTATATTTTTTTTTCAAACCTTACCAGATGCGATAATAGAGAGTGTAAGAATTGCTTCAGCAAGAAAAGAACAATTTGAATTTCAAAAACATATTAGTTACGTTGTAAGAGACAAATTCTATGAAACATTTGGCTCGACTTATCATCACACTACTGATTTTGATCTAAGTTACTACTTCGGTAAAAACAGGAAATTAAGGGTGTATAGAAATAACAAGGACAAAAGAGCATATGCAGAATTTGATAAATTATTAGGACAAGAGTTGACCTCTATCATTGATATGTATTTTAGACAACCTCAGGTATTTGATAGAGGAGGAGATATATTACGGAGACAGCAATTACTTGAAAATATCAATAGTTGTTTTTTACGAAATAACTCGGACTTCAACTATATTATTGCGGGACGTAATTTATCAGTTGGGTTTCCCGAAATTTTCGAAGGGAAAGTGCGATTTGAAATAGAAAAAATTATGGATGATGAAGTAAAAAGACAAGATCTACAGCAAAAGAGGAGAATTGGGAATGAGCGTTTGCTTCTAAGTTTTGTTGAGTGGGCTGAAGATGTGCGTATCTTTTTCAAAAACAATGGAGGCAGTTTTGAGTCTGCTGCTCAAGTATTAGAGCAAAGGCAACAAATATTATTAATCTCCAAAATTGCGGAAAAAATTTTAAAAGGCAAATACGATAATGATGCTTTCGGAGAGGTAATACGCATCAATTCAAACGAAAAAATCTTTCTCAAAGATGCTTCTTCTGGCCAGCAAGAAGTACTTCGGGTATTACAAGGGCTGTTTCTTTCAATTGGACTTAAAAACAGAAAAGATTTTTTTGTTATTGAAGAGCCTGAAGCACACCTTTATCCTCTTGCCCAAAAAGAATTAATTAATGCATTTGCTGTATTTCTTAATTCTATCCCTCAAGGGCGCCTTATAATCACTACACATAGCCCATACATACTGGCTTGTGTAAATATACTTTTAATGGCTTCTTATGTTGCATTACAATCAGAAAATGGCCAAAAAAAACAAGTATCGCAGATAGTTTCTCCTAATTTTTGGCTCAATTCTGATGAATTTACAGCATACTCAGTAGGGCACCTTGAAAATTATTGCAAATCAATTAAAGACACTTCCACTGGTTTGGTAGACCAAAACTACCTTGACTTGATTTCAGAACAACTTGGCATTCAGTATCAACAATTATACGAAATTCTTTCATAGAAATGATTCCTAAGGACTTACCCGTTACGCAACATGGCAATATTATTCATGTATTGCAACCAAGTTTTTGGATTGATGATGTAAAACAAATATCCGGTGATAATAAGATTGAGGTAAGATTAAAATCAGAAAAGGATTGGTTACATGTAAAGCAACAATTTAGTGAAGAATGTTATATTTTACCTGTAGATGGCAAATTTGGTGTTTTTGGGTTTTCTGGCTTGCCTGTTAGAAAGCCAGATGATTTTAAGTATGATTGGACTAAAGAAGACCCCTCCACAGGAAAAACACAAACTGTTACCAAAGGGGTAGGCGATTGTGATTGTCTAATAATTCATAATATGTGGCATTTTATTGAGTTTAAAACAGATGCATCATCGACATCATTGATTCAAATCGATAATAATACACGAAAAGCCTTTTTTCAACTTGCTCGAACTTTAACTTCAGTTAGAGAAGCATGTAGTCATATTTTTAATGCAAAATGTTTAATAGTAGGTCCCAAAATTTACCCTAAGACACCTGCAAGCATAATGACACAAAAGTTAAAATTCAAAAAGTATAATGCAGACCTTGAATTTATTAAGGTTGATGACACATATCATCTATAATAGAATTATTTGTTTTTATCAAATTGAATAGTCAATCAAACTATTAAATCTCTTTATCAGCCCAACCTCTCTTTGCGTCATTGAACAAAAACAGCCTATGAAACCCCGGTTTTTACTTCCAGCAAGCATTTTTCTTTTTCTGCTCTTCACCGGATTTCAATGCGGGGTAGAGGATTGTGTCACATCGCCTGTCCGGCTCAGCGGAGGAACGGCATTTTCGCTCGACAACCGTGGCGCGGCGCCTGTTCTGCTGGACAGCAACGCCCAGGGCTTTTTGCCGGCCTATGGGGTTCAGGTACAAATTGAATGCGAATTTTCAGATGATACCAATGGCTTCTGGGCAAGCGATTGTGAGGATGAAAATTTGGAAATACCCGCTGTAGATGGCCGCATGTACACCTTGCTGGACATGCCAAACGGCGTAGCGGCCGGCTCCGATGTGTCGGACATGTTTCGCATTGCAGACCGCTTTGCGCAACCCCTGAAATACCGCCCCGTATCGGAAGCCATGGAGGTTATTGCCAGGCATTTGAAGCCTGGCGCAAGTGCGCCATTCGACTTTTTGCTGGTGCAAACACCTCCGCAAAGTGGCACATACCAGTTTGAATTTCGGATAGAAAATACCGATAGCACCTTGCTTAGTATTCCCGTCAACCCCATTTTACTACAATGAAAACGTTGTTGAAATACTGCATCGTGGTCGTTTTGCTGTTAATGCGCCTGCATCTTTCGGCCCAGGAACCCGTTTTTGGCAAGGGTATTTACCTGCGCTTCGGAGTAGGAGCGGCTTCCTTTTATCATGCCAACAAAAGAGTGCCGGTGGTAGACCCTTTGTATTCCTTGCCCAGAGGCAATTTATCCACCACTTTCGAGATACAGGCTCCTATTGGTAGACGTGTGGACATGTTATTTCAGTTTGGTTCCGTGCATGTTCGTACTAGTGTTCCCGATAAGTGGGGAGCTGCCCTGCGCGATGCTTTTCCCAATACCTACATCACTACTTACTTCCCCGGGTTGGAACCCGGCCTGGAATACGGCGCCTTTCCGCTTCGTGCCATGATTGGGGGCGCCTACCTGATGGAACATCAAAGATGGTCTATTCAATTGCGCGCATTGATCGGCTCTTTCAACTGGTATCCGCAAACGGCATATGCTGATATCAAGCAACCGGATTCCAACCAATTATCGACGCTGACGGTCGCTCTTCATTCCGATGGCTATAACCCCGATCAAGGTGTTTCCACTTTTGCCGGAAGCCTCGGCATCCTGGCCCACCGCACCATCTGGCGGCGCTTGGGGGTGTATGGCAAGGCAGAATGGACAGCAAGCAGATCGCCATTTACATTCGACTATGTGCTGGAAAATCAGGTAGATCGCTCGGTAACGACGCGCACTTATGGCGACAAACAACGCATGATACACGAATTACAGGCGCAGGTGGGCATTTCCTTTCAGTTGGCACGGTTCAAGAAGTAATTTAACGCGTTTTTCGCCCCTCGATCCAGCGGTCAATTTTCTCTTCCAGCACCTTCAGCGGCACACAACCCGCATTCAGCACTTCATTGTGGAACGCGCGGAGATCGAATTGGTCGCCCATTGCTTTTTCGGCTTTCGCACGCAATTCCAGGATTTTTAACTGTCCTATTTTGTACGACAAAGCCTGGCCTGGAATGGCCATATAGCGTTCGATTTCAGCCGTAATACTTTCTTCTGTGTCCGCTTCATTGTCTTTGGAAAACTGAATGGCCTGTTCGCGCGTCCAGCCTTTGGTGTGCATGCCTACATCCACCACGAGGCGGATGGCACGGTGCATTTCGCTGCTCAACATACCGAAATATTGATACGGGTCGGTGTACAATCCCAGTTCCTTGCCCAGGCTTTCGGTGTATAGGGCCCAGCCTTCGCCGTAGGCGCCATACCACAGAAAGCGACGGAAAGCGGGCAATGTGGTATCTTCCTGCTGGAGCGACACCTGGTAGTGGTGACCCGGAATGGCTTCATGCAAAAACAGTGCCTCACCACCCACCACATTGTATTTGGTCGCATCGGGCACAGGCACATAAAAAATACCGGGTCGGCTGCCATCGGGTGTACCCTGGCTATATTCGGCGCTGGCAGAGGCTTCGCGGAAGGCTTCTGTGCGGCGCACCTCGAATTTTGATTTGGGCACCAGATCAAACATTTTGCTCAATTGCGGTTTCATCCTGGTTTCCATGGAAGCATACCAGCCCGTCACCTCTTCGGGGGTTTTGAAAGGGGTGAATTGTTTGTCGCTGCGCACAAAATCGAAAAAGGCTTTCAAATCGCCTTTGAAGCCCACCTGTGTTTTTACTTTTTCCATTTCCGAGCGAATGCGGGCCACTTCGCGCTGGCCGAGGTCGAATATTTCGTCGGCCGTCATATTGGTGGTCGTCCAGTACCGGATGAGGTGATTGTAGCGTTCGCGGCCGCCGGGCAGGGCAGAAATACCCGAAGTGGCGCGGCCTTTGGGCAGGTATTCCTTTTCAAAAAAATCGGCCATTTTCCGGAAACCGGGCACCAGCCGCTCGCCGATCATTTTTTTGTAAGCCTCTGTTAGGCGCGTTTTGTCGGCAGCCGGAAAACTGTCGGGCATTTGCCGGATGGGGCCGTAATACAGGCTTTTGCTGGGGTCGCTGACTACCAATTCCTTGAATTGCGGGATCACTTTTACGATCAGCGAAGTGGGCAATACATAGCCCGCATCCATGCCCTTGCGCGTGTACACCAGCGCAGAATCCATCCACACGGTGAATTTGTCCATGCGTTTCAACCAGTTGTCGTAGTCCTTCACCGTTTTAAATGGCTGTGGACCGCTGCCGGAGCCGAATTGCCCCAGCGTCAGGGGCATTCCCCAGAACTGATTGATAGACATGTAGTTATCAGGAAAACCGAGGTCGGCCAGGCTGATGTCGCATTCCCATTTCAGGATCTCGTAACTGATGCGATCATTGGCGTCGAGTTGATCCGGCTGGAACTGTGCCAGGGCGGATTGGGTGCGGGTGTAAAAATCGCGCAATTGCTGGCGATATGCTTCGCTGACGGTGATGGGCAACTGATCGTTGTAACCTTCCACGCCCTGGGTAGTGGCTTCCAGCGGGTAAAATACCAGCCGATCGCGGTAAAACTGATCGATGAACGTCTTCATGGATTTTTCGGGAGCAGCAGCCGTTTTCGATGAATTGGGCTTGCACTGAACAAACAAGAGGCTTGAAAGCAAGAGGAAATAACAAGTACGCATGGTAAGTATTGACTTTAGGGAAAATAATTGTCGGCAAAAGTAAGGACTCGGTTTTTGAATAATGGGCGTTACAGACCAATACCCAACACCTGCGCCCGAACAACGGGTCTGTATGGCCAGATTGTGTCGCGGACAATCAAAAACAGGTTTGCACCGCTTCGACGTTCCGATATGCCGTAGTTTTGAACCCAGTATCCAATAAATTCATCATTCATAATATGAAAACAAATTTCCTGTTAACCTGCCTTGTTCTGGCCATTTGCAACATCGCAAAGGCGCAGATAGTTGTAAATGAATACTCTTGCTCCAACCTCGACCAATTTCCAGATAATTATGGAAAACACGAAGACTGGATCGAATTGTACAATACCTCCTCCAGCCCGGTCAATATGGCTGGTTATTATCTGAGCGACGACGAGGACGAACCCAAAAAATGGGCATTCCCCTTGACGCTGTCAATCCCTGGCAACAGTCATTACCTCGTTTGGGCATCAGGCCGCAATGAAGTGACCGGCGATGGCGTACATGCCAGTTTTAAACTTACTCAAAGTAAAAACAACCCGGATCACATTGTACTGACAGATGCAGGTGGCAACCAGATTGCTAATATCGAGGTTTCAAAAACCCAGATAGACCATTCAATGGGCCGACAGACCGACGGCGGCACTCAATGGCGCATCATGAAAACGCCCACACCCGGCGCCTCCAACAACGCTGCACCTTCCGGACTAGCCTATGCAGCGCGCCCTACAGTAAGTGTGGATGGCGGTTTTTTTCAGGATTCCGTTTTCATTATCGTCACATCTACCGAGCCGAATGCAACGGTTCGGTACACGACCACAGGAGCAGAACCAACTGCCAGTTCGCCCATCTACACCCAGCCCATTAAAATTGACCATACCACGGTGCTGAAAGTGCAGGTATTTAGCAACAGCGCCTTGATTCTGCCCAGTTTTGTGCAGTTCAACACCTATTTTATCAATGAAACACATGACCTGCCCATCATTTCCATCGGTTCCAACGATGTGGAAGACCTCGCCAATGGCAACCAGTCGCTGCGCCCACGAGGTAGTATTGAATATTTTGACGTCGACGGCGACCGCAAAACCCGCGCCTACGGCGAACTCAACTCACATGGACAGGATTCCTGGGTGAACAGTCAGCGCAGCATGGACTGGGTGACACGCGACGAAATGGGTTACAACAACGCACTGAAAAAGAAAATTTTCAGCCGCTCCGACCGCGACAGTTACCAGCGGATTATTCTGCGCGCTGCCGGCGACGACAACTATCCCGACGCCAGCAACACCTCCGGCGCCGCCCACATCCGCGACGCGTATGTACACAACCTGGCAGATCGGGCAGGACTACATGTCGATGTGCGCCGTGCCGAAAAATCACTCGTCTTCCTCAATGGGAAATACTGGGGTATTTATGATATGCGGGAAATACCGGACGATCATGATTACACCGAATACTACTACGATCAGGGAAAATACGACATCCAGTACATCCTTACCTGGGGAAGCACCTGGGCCGAATATGGCGAAGAACAGGCCATCAATGACTGGAATACCTTCTACGGCAGCGTGTACAATTCCAACCTGTCGCAGGCCGGCAACTTCCAGCAATTGGCCAACCAACTCGATGTGGCCAGCCTCACCGACTATGTGCTGACCAACGCTTTCACCGTTTGCTCCGACTGGCTCAACTACAACACCGGCTGGTGGCGCGGCCTGAACCCCGACGGTGGCCACCGGAAATGGGGGTATATTCTCTGGGACAATGATGCGACTTTTGGGCACTATATCAATTACACGGGCATCCCGGATACCACGCCTTATGCTGAAACCTGTGATATTGAAACACTTGTGCAGCCCTGGCCCGATGTAAACGGGCATATGCGACTGCTGAACAAAATGCGACTCAATCCGGAGTTCGACCAGTACTACATAACTCGTCAGGCCGACCTGGCGAGCACGGTGTTCGGTTGTGAAAACATGCTGAACTACCTCGATAGCATCGTTGCGATCCTGACGCCGGAAATGCCGCGTCATATCGCTCGCTGGGGTGGTTCCATGCAGGATTGGCAGCAAAACGTAAATAAACTACGCAATTTCATCAGCATCCGATGCAATGAAGCCCCCGAAGGTATCGCCAGTTGCTACAACCTGAGCGGCCCCTACTCCACCGTTCTGAAGGTAGAACCGGCAGGCGCCGGAACGATTCAGGCCAATACACTCCTGTACGATCAGTTTCCGGTGAGTACGCAGTTTTTCGGTGGGGTGCCCCTCAAACTGATCGCACAACCTAACCCTGCCAACGGCTATGTTTTTGACAAATGGGAAGCGCAGAACAATACGTTTTCCAGCCCTACTACCCCCCTTTCGTTTGTAGACCAGGTGGCGCCAGACACGATCATTGCCCGTTTCAAACTGCCCAGCACGCCTGTGCAGGAACCTTTCAAGGCCGAGCTCACCGCAACGGCATTCCCGACGGTTTTCAACAATGTCCTGCAAGTGGCCTATGACCTGCCTGAAAGCGCAGCCATACGCATCGACCTGTATTCAGTGCTCGGCCAGCACGTTTCGACCCTGTATGATTCGGGTAGTCCCCAGGCCTCCGGCTTGCATACGCTGATGTTCGAAAACGCCGGAAAAAACCTGACGCCCGGCATGTACCTGCTTCAACTGCAGGCGAATGGACAGGAAAAGGTGGTGAAAGTGGTGAGGAATTGAGTTATGAGTTTTAAAGTTATGAGTTATGAGTTATACTCACATTGCTATTGGATACTCTAAAAATGAAGCCAATAGCAATGTGAGTATAACTCATAACTCATAACTTTAAAACTCATAACTCAACTCCTCACTTTCTCCTCCCCCAATCCCGCATACCTCCTTCATAATTGTACACCTTTTTAAACCCCATCTTCACCATTTGGGCGGAGGCCCTGCTGCTTCTGCCGCCGGTAGCGCAATATACAATCACTGGATTGTCGTGGTTAATTCGGGCGATTTTTGCATCAAAATCGGCACTGTTGAAGTCGACAGGCGTAGCGCCCGGAATCATACCCGACTCCGCTTGCTCTTCAGGGGTTCTCAAATCAATCAATTGAACAGTTTTGTCTTTTTGCATCATGTCGACCAATTGGTCGGCAGTGACAGGCGTTACCTTGTTGCTGCTGGTACATGCAAACAGAAGCACAGAAACGAGTCCCAAAAGTATTTTTTTCATGTCAGGCAGGTGTTGATACATTTTAACTGAAACATTTAGATGACGGGGATTGCCGGTATGGGTTACCAAAATCACCTGATAAAGCAGGAAGATTTTGAACGAAGTGAAGGTTTTTTGTGAACATTTCCTCACCCTACACCAGTAATACCTATGAAAGTCATACAAATGTACACAGGCTGCCTGGCTGAAGCAGCATATTACATCGAATCTGATGGGGAAGCGGCTGTAATTGATCCACTACGCGAACCCGGCCCATACCTCGAATATGCCGCTCAAAACGGTGCGCGCATTAAATACGTGCTGGAAACACACTTCCACGCAGATTTTGTCAGCGGCCACCTCGACCTGGCCAAAAAAACCGGTGCTACCATCGTGTATGGCCCAACGGCACAACCCGGTTTTGAAGCGCATGTGGCTGCTGACGGGGAAATTTTGCAACTCGGCAAAGCCCGAATAAAGGTGCTGCACACCCCGGGCCATACCATGGAGTCGTCGTGTTTTCTCCTGATCGATGAAACAGGGCGCGAAACGGCCGTATTTACCGGCGATACCCTTTTTATCGGTGATGTGGGCCGCCCCGATCTGGCCGTGAAAAGCGATCTGAGCCGGGAAGACCTGGCAGGCTATCTGTATGACTCGCTGCGCAATAAAATCATGCCGCTCCCCGACGATTTAACAGTATATCCCGGACACGGCGCAGGTTCGGCCTGCGGCAAAAAAATGGCCCATGAAACACAAAGCACCATCGGCGCACAAAAGCAACTGAACTATGCCCTTCGTGCCGACATGACCCGCGAAGAATTCATCAGGGAAGTAACCGAGGGCCTGGTTGCCCCGCCGCAGTATTTCCCTAAAAACGCCGTACTCAACCGCATGGGGTATGAAAGCATCGATCAGGTGCTAGAACGCGGTCGCCACGCCTTGACAGTACGCGAATTTCTGGCCGTAGCAGAAACCAAAAAAGCCCTGGTGATCGATGTGCGCTCCGAATCCGAGTATGTAAAGGGCCATATTCCCGGCTCTGTATATATCGGTATTGATGGGCAGTTTGCCTTCTGGGCCGGCGCGTTGATCACTGATTTGCAACAACCTATTCTGCTGGTTTGTCCGGCAGGGCGGGAAGAAGAAGCCATGATCCGACTGGCACGTGTGGGGTATGACCACACACTCGGCTACCTCAATGGAGGCATGGAAGCCTGGAAACAAGCATACAGACAAGTGGAAACCGTAGAGAATATCACTGCACATGAAGTTCCTGCCCGCCTGGCTGTAGGCGGCTGGAAATTGCTCGATGTGCGTCGCAAAAGTGAATATGATACCGAACATGTGCTATCGGCCCTGCATTTCCCGCTAGAACAAATGCATTCCAACCTGGCATTGCTATCGCAACAAGGCAGGTATGTCGTGCATTGCGCCGGTGGATACCGCTCGGTCATTGCCATCAGTTTCCTGAAAAACCTGGGATTCAAATACCTGATCAATGTGGAAGGAGGCTTCCAGGCTATACGCAAAGAACAAACACTGCCACTGACTACGTATGTAGCACAAACGACCGAACTGTAGTTGGTTATTGGTTATTAGTTATTGGTTATTAGGGGGGGGTAAGGGGTGGTTGGTTTTTCAGGCTGGATACTCGGGAAGGTTGAGAAGGTTGAGAGGTTGAGGGGTTGAGGGGTTGAGGGGTTGAGAGGTTGAGGGGTTGAGAAGTTGAGGGGTTGAGGGGTTGAGAAGTTGAGGGGTTGAGAAGTTGAGGGGTTGAGAAGTTGAGGGGTTGAGAAGTTGAGGGGTTGAGGGGTTGAGAAGTTGAGGGGTTGAGGTACAACCACTCAGTAGGAGTCCCCTTTGCATCACATGAGTGGCTGTACCTCAACCCCTCAACTTCTCAACCCCTCAACTTCTCAACCCCTCAACCCCTCAACCTCTCAACCCCTCACCCCCTCCACCTTCCCGAGTATCCAGCCTGAAAAACCAATCATCCCTTACCTACCCCTAATAACCAATAACTGATAACAGATAATTATTTGGAAGAGGTTATAGTTAAGCACACATGGAACCCGCCGTCGAAAAGATGGGCGGGTTTTTTCTTTTATTAAAAAAATTTGACAAATGAGGTCACAATTTTACTGTTACAGGCAATTAATCGAGTTATCACATTATATTTGACACATTAATCCAGAAAATTTTATGAAAAAGTACCCTGTCTTGCTGTTTGTAGCCCTGCCAATTATCCTGCTTACCGTACGGTTGGCCCATGCTCAAACCATGGAAACCGAAGTCGTAGGCGCCGCCGGCACTTCCGTCAGTACGGCGACTGCTAGCCTGCAATGGACGGTCGGTGAGCCCATGATACGAACCACAGGGCAATCTGCCGTCCTCTCTGAGGGTTTTCATCAAACGGCCGTGTGGGAAATTGTCCCCATAGAAGAAGTGCCGGAAATAGACATTACAGTCTGGCCCAATCCATTTTCCGAATACGTTGAAATTCGCACCGTTCAGCCGGTTCAGGTTGTACTGAACGACCTGTCGGGCAAACGGATGATCGATGAAGTCAGGATTGCTCAAAGTGCTACGCTGTCAACGACTCATTTATCTGCCGGCGCCTATATTTTATCTGTTAGCACCCTTGATCGGAAGCACCTTTCGACCTACAAGTTGGTGCATATTCCCTGAACACGCGCACCTCATTTTATCCATAGCGCTTCCCCTGATGTCTATTCTTAAGGCATAATCCATTTGAGTTGGTCGCGGCTCACAGGGCATTGTGTGTATTTATTTTGAAAAAACGTGTCGGAGGTATCAATGCCTGCACCCGATGTTTTGTCACATACTTGTTTCAAATCCCTCTTTTCACCTTTATTCTTTTGAAAAATGAAACCACTTTTACTCTCCTTCGGTTTGTGCCTGTTTTTTGCGCTTCAAGTTTCAGCCCAGGCGCCCCAAAAGTTCAATTATCAGGCAGTACCCCGATTGGCCAATGGCAGTTTGCTACCCGGTCAGTCCATCAAAGTGCGTTTTGTCATTACGGAAGATGGCTCGAACACCGTTCGTTATGCGGAAGAACAGACGCTCAGCACTTCACAGCACGGAGTATTGAGCGCAGTAGTAGGCGAAGGCGCTACCACGGGCGGGATGCCGCACAATTTTGCGGCCATCGACTGGGCGCAACACCAGTATTTCCTCGGCGTGCTGCTTGATTTGAATGGAAATGGAGTGTTCGATGCCGATGAAAATTTCAGCAGCAGCCAGTTATTGTCGGTGCCCTATGCTTTTTATGCCCAACAATCGGGCAGTGGTACCGACAACGATACCGACCCGACCAATGAGTTTCAGCAACTTTCCTTGAGTGGAAATACCATTTCGCTTTCCAATGGAGGTGGCAGCGTGACCATTCCGGATATGTCGCCCACCAACGAAATTCAGCAAATAACCCTTTCGGGAAATGTGATTACGCTCTCCAATGGCGGCGGTTCCATCACTTTACCGCCCGGCTCGGGTACCGATGCGCAAACATTGTCGCTTGCCGGCGCCAACCTCAGTATCAGCAATGGGAACTCCGTCACCCTGCCCGATGCTTCGGCCACCAACGAATTGCAAACGCTGTCGATCAATGGAAACACCGTTTCTCTCACCAACGGCGGCTCCATCACCCTACCACCCGACCAGGATACCGATGCCCAAAACCTGTCGCTCACCGGCGCCAACCTGAGCATCAGCAATGGCAACTCGGTTACACTTCCCGACGCTTCGGCTACCAATGAACTGCAAAACTTGTCGATCAACGGAAATATTATTTCTCTCAGCAACGGCGGGTCCGTCACGCTGCCACCCGATCAGGATACCGATGCACAGAACCTGTCGCTCACCGGCGCCAACCTGAGTATCAGCAATGGTAATTCAGTTACGCTTCCCGACGCTTCGGCTACCAACGAACTGCAAACGCTGTCGATCAATGGCAATGTCATTTCACTCAGCAATGGCGGCTCCATCACCCTGCCGCCCAACCAGGGCACCGACGCGCAAACCCTCTCCATTGCCAACAATGAACTGAGTATCAGCAACGGAAATACCATCACGCTGCCGGCCGAGGTGGATGGCTCCGTTACCAACGAGTTGCAACAATTGGGTTTTTCCAATGGCGCTATTACCCTCACCAATGGAGGGTCGGTCGCCCTGCCCGACGCTTCGGCCACCAACGAACTGCAAACACTGTCGATCAACGGAAACACTCTCAGCATCAGCAACGGAAACGCCGTCACCCTGCCGCCCGATCAGGACACCGACGCGCAAAATCTGTCCATTGCAGGCGGAAACCTCAGCATCAGCAACGGCAACACAGTCGCCCTGCCTGACGCTTCGGCTACCAACGAACTACAAACGCTCTCGATCAGTGGAAACACCATTTCCCTTACCGATGGCGGCTCTGTCTCGCTTCCACCCGATCAGGACACCGACGCGCAAACGCTTGCTATTAATGGAAATACCCTGAGCATCAGCAACGGCAACTCCGTCACACTGCCCTCCACAGGCGGCGGCAATACCGTGGTGGGAGGCCCCGGCATCGACGTTACCACCCTCCTCAATACCAGCACCGTGAGCGCCCGCATGAACGACCCGCTTTGGAACGCCAGTATGCTCCGTGGTCGACCTATCGACGGCATGGCGCCCAACCCGGGTTACATAATGGCCTATAAAAACGATACGGATGGCTGGGTGTCGTACAGCAACGATTTCAGTATTGTTGGTAATAACCTGCAGGTGTCGGCGCTGCGCGGTCGCCCGATCGATGGTATGCCGCCTAACCCGGGCTTTATTATGGCCTACAAAAACGACACGGATGGATGGGTGTCTTATGACAATGACCTCAGTATCAACAATGACCGTTTGCAGGTATCCAAAATTCAGGGCCTTAATGTAAATATGAGCAATATTGGACCTGGCAAGGCACTCATGTGTACAGATGTCGGCAATGGAGTATTCGAGTTCCAATGCCAGGATGTAGGCGGTGGCGGTGGCGGCGGACTTCCACTCAATTACACGGGCAACTCCTCCACGCCGCTGATTTCCATTACCAACACCAATACGGGCACGTTTTCGACGGTCAACGTAAGTGCTGGTACCCGCTATGGCATCAGCGGTACCACCTCCAAAGGCGATGCCTTGCCCATTCCTTTTGACTCCTACGAAAATCGCACTTTCACCTACCCCGCAGGCGTGTCCGGCATCAATACCAATAGTTCGCAAGAGGGAGCCGGTGTGTATGGCAAGTCTATTTCCCCGCTGGGTGCAGGTGGTTCGGGCGTTGGCCTTGGCGGCTTTTTCCAGGGGGGCTGGGTTGGTGCAGCCGGTATTTGTTACGAAGACGGCCATGCAGGACTGGTAGGCATCAAAAAAGCCAAAATAGCCGACGCCAACTGGCCCAAGGAACAACAATGGGGTGTTTATGGCGAAAGCACCCACGATACGTATGCCTATGCCGGTTATTTCGTGGGCGATGTCAAAGTGACCGACGACCTCGTGGTAGAAGGCTCGGTGGTAAAAGCGTCCGGTACGTTCCGTATTGACCACCCACAAGACCCGGCCAACAAATACCTCTTTCACAGTTTTGTGGAAAGCCCCGACATGAAAAACATCTACGATGGCGTGGTGACAACGGATGAAAACGGCTTTGCTACCGTAGAACTTCCCGGATACTTTGAAGTCTTGAACAAAGATTTTCGCTATCAATTGACTTGCATTGGTACTTTCGCACAGGCCATCATTTCCAAAAAAGTGGAAAACAACCGTTTCCAAATCCAAACGGACAAGCCGGGAGTAGAAGTCAGTTGGCAAGTTACCGGTATCCGCAAAGACCCTTATGCAGAAGCACACCGCGTACAGCCGGAAGTAGAAAAAACCGGTTATGAAAAAGGGAAATACATACACCCGGAATTGTATGGCCAACCGGAAAGTATGAAAATTGCAAAAAAGGCGGAAAGAGTAGATAGAGGGGAGTGAGAGGCAAGGGGCAAAAGGCAAGGGGCAAAAGGCAAGGGGCAAAAGGCAAGTTCTTGGCAAAAATCAGCCCTGAAAGGGCGTATACAATAGCCCAGGGCAACGCCCTGGGAACTGGGAACGAAGTGATGAAATGGAATAATACCCGTGCCCACGACAACAGCCACGAAACAAAAAATTCAAGAAAGACATTCGACATGCAACTTACCGAACGCCAGTGGAAAACGCTCGTAAAAGACCTTCAGCAGCAGCGATGCATCCTGTTGCTGGGCGACCGCATCTCGGTGGCAGCAGATGGGCAATCCGAACGACTGTCGGTGCTCCTGGCCAGGCATTTGGGTAAAAAAATGGAAGCCGAAGAGGTAGCGTTTGAAGCCGATCAGGCCACCAACCTGGCGTACATGGCCCAACGTTTTTTGTCGATTCCCCGGACGCGGCGCATCGACCTGGAAGACGAAGTGACCGAATTTTTCAGCAGCGTAACCCGCCAGATTCCGGAACATTACCGGAAACTGGCAGACTTGCCATTCCATATTGCTGTCAATCTCTCACCCGACGACTACCTGCTGCGCGCCTGGAAAGCCGCCGGGAAAAAAGATGCCACCACGGCGCATTACAATTTCAAAGGATCGGTAGAGGAAGATGTCGTGTCGCCTGTACCTTCAAGACCCCTGCTGTACAACCTGCTGGGTACCCTCGGCAATCCGGAATCACTGGTACTCACCCAGGAAGACCGGGTGGATTTTATCAAAAACGTCCTGCGCGACAACCCCAGCATTCCCAATGCAGTGGCAAGCCATTTCGGCGAGCGGAAAACGTACATTTTCCTGGGTTTCAACCTCGAAAACTGGGACTATCGCCTCTTGTTCGACACCTTGTTGCTGAGCCGGCAAAACCTGTCGTTCCTGCCGCAACCCGGCTCACAAGCGCTTTCGTCGGAAGCGCGTTCTTTTTTTGAAGACCGTTACCAACTGATTTTTACAGAATCGGAAACGGATGAATTTATTGAAAACCTGGTTTCACAATATGCCGCCTCCATCCCCGAAACTGGCGCTGCGCCGCTTTCACTGAAAAAAGCAGTCATATTGTTTCAGCGCAATGAAGCAGACAGCCAGCTGGTGCAATTGCTCACTAACCACCTGCACCCATGGATCAAACGCGGAGCACTCGAACTCTGGCACCAGGACATGCCTTTTGCCGGAGACACCGATCAGGAAACACGCCGCAGAATATCCGAAGCCGATGCCGTGCTACCTATCCTGAGCGCCGATTTCTGGTCGGATGAAAACATCCACAACCACTGGCTGCCCGAAGCACTGCAGCAACAACGCGAACGCGGACTGCGCATCCTGCCTGTGTTGCACCGTGCCTGCGATGTAGAAGGCAGCGAACTGGCCGGATTGCCTATTTTGCCTGACGCGGCGCGGCCCGTCCGCAACTGGAACGACGAAGATGCAGCGCTCAAAACCATTGTCGACCAATTAAAAAAACTGCTCTATGACTAAGCGAAACGCCTCCCGGTATCCCGGCATCCGTTCGTTCGAACGCAGCGAGCAGCACCTTTTTTTCGGTCGCGCCCGCGAAACGCAGGCTTTGTACGAAGCGGTAAAAGTGAAACCCCTCACCGTGCTGTTTTCGCAATCCGGCATCGGAAAAACCTCCCTGCTCAACGCCGGGCTGGTGCCCATGCTCGAACAAAATGGCTATTTGCCCATTGTCATCCGTTTGCAGGACACCTCGATTTCGCCGGTGGAAACCCTGCAACGCGTGTTGTCGCCTTACCTAGACCGGCAAAAACTGGAACAATTCGGTCAACAGCCCTACAGCCTTTGGGAGTACGTGCGGGCTTGTTCTTTCGGCGAGCGCCCGGTGGCCGACTCGGATGTGCCCGTTCCGGCTGTACCCGTGCTGCTGTTCGATCAGTTTGAAGAATTGTTTACACATGCCGCCCCGGCCCGCGATGCGCTCACACTGGCCTTGTCCGACCTGCTCAACGAACGCCTGCCCGAGCGCGTACGCGAGCAATTGCGCCAGCACCCGCGCGCACAGCGCAGCGATGAACTGCTGGATTGGTATACGCCGCTGAAAATCAAGATCGTTTTCGCGATCAGGGCCGACCGCCTGAGCGACCTCGATGCCCTGAAACACCATATTCCGACGGTGTTGCACGATCGTTTTCACCTCAAACCGCTGAGCCACGACAACGCCCGGGAAGCCATCATCAGGCCCGCAGCCTTGCCCGCGACTGCCGGTTTCGGCCCCGTATTCAGTTATGCCCCCGACGCCGTGCAGGAAATGATAAACGCGTTGGACAACGCCCAGGGAGAGATCGAATCCTTCCAGTTGCAGTTGTTGTGCAGTTTTCTGGAAGGAAAAGTCAAAACAGCGGGGCAGGTCATTACACCTGCCGATTTTGGCGGAAAAGAAGGCGTGGATACCATCCTGAATGACTACTACGAACGGGAAATGGCCGCGCTTGACCCGGCAGAACAACTGGCCGCACGTCGTTTCATCGAAGAAGGACTGATTGTCAATGGCCGCCGAGTAGGCCTGCCGGAAGGTACCGAACTAAGCCGTTTCGGTATCGGCCCCGATTTGCTGGCAAAACTCCTGAACAGTCGCCTGCTGCGCAGCGAAACCATTCACCTGGGCCGGATTTACGAACTCAGCCACGATACGCTGATCGAACCCATCCTGCGTTCGTATGAAAAACGCCACGCTGAAGAAGAACTCCGTCGGGCTGAACAACTGCTACAGGAAGAACGACTGCGACTGGCCGATGTACAGCGGAAACGCAGCCGCGCACGCCTGTTCGCCTTCGCCGGCTTTGCCTTGTTCGGTCTGGCACTGCTGGGCGGTGGATTTGCCTGGTACAATTATCAGCAGGCGGAAAAAGCCCAAAAACGTGCCGAAGCCACTGCCCTGGCAACCAAAGCCCTGAATATTTACCAAAACGACCAGACACTGGCATTTCGCATTGCACAATACGCCTATGAAAGCGATACCAGCAACGAAGAAACCCTGCAGGCGCTCCAAAAAATCGTGAATGAACCCACCACGGCTTACTACCAGACGGTATTTGCAGGCCATTCGCTGGATGTAAAAAGCCTGGCATTTTCACCCGATGGCGCCCGAATCGCCAGCGGCGGTTTTGATTCGGAAATATATGTGTGGGACAGATCAGGAAAAGCGCTCCAACATTTTTCCCATCAGAAAGAGGGAGGCATCCGATCCAGCGGCTCCGTAGAGGGCGTGGAATTCATGCAAAACGGGCAAAGGCTGGTCAGTGCCGACATCACGGGCGAAGTGCGTATCTGGGATCTTTCTGCCGATACCATGTTGCGCAGTTTTAAAACCCAGCGCGGACTGACAGGTATGGCATTGTCGCCCGACGAACGCCTGCTCATTACTTGTGGACAGGACAGCACAGCCAAAATATGGGACCTAACAGGCCGCCTGCTGCGCACCTTGAAAGGGCACAACGGCCCCGTTTTATCTGCTGCATTTTCGCCTGACAATCAACTTATTGCAACGGGCGGAGGAGATCAAACCGCACGCATCTGGCATATCAGCGGTGCGACAAAAACCGTGCTCCGCCCGCCGGGTATCAGTGTGGTAAATGATGTGCGTTTTTCGCCCGACAGCCGACTGCTGGCCCTGGCTTGCAATGACCACACCGTGCGGCTGTTCGACCGCGACGGCCTGCCAGTGAACACCATCAGCGGCCACACCGCTGAGGTTTCAAAAGTGCGCTTCTCGCCCGATGGAAAGTACTTGCTCAGTGCATCGTTCGACCATACGGCCATTTTGTGGACACCTTCGGGCGAAGAAGTATTGCGCCTTGCGGGGCACACCGAACGCCTCAGTTCGGTGGCGTTTTCACCCGATGGCGCCTGGCTGGCTACCGGCAGTTACGATTTTCAGGCCAAATTGTGGAACCTTCCATTCAACCTGAACAACAAGTACAACCGACACACCAATTATGTCAATAAGGTAAAGGTGTCGCCCGACGGCAGTTTCCTCATTTCCGGAAGTCGTGATTTTACCGTGAAAAAATGGAACTTCGCTGGCGACCTGCTGGCCAACATGCAGGGACATCAAACCAGCATTACCAGCGTGGATATTTCGCCGGATGCTCGCCTGTTCGCATCCACGTCCAATGACAAAAACATTCGGCTTTGGAGCGCCGATGGACAGGTGCTGCGAACGATTTCTGATAGCCGTGCCGATGTTCTAAAAGCCGTATTTACGCCTGATAATCAATTTCTTGTAAGTGGAAATTATACAGGTGAAATTTCCGTCTACACCGCTGCTACAGGTCAATTGCTGCGAAAATGGCAGGCATCAGCGAGCAACAAACCCATTCAGTCGGTGGCGCTTTCGCCCGACGGAAGCAAGGTGTACAGCGGCGGCAGCGACGGGCTGTTGCGCGCCTGGAGCATACAGGGCGATTCTTTGTGGTCGGCAGTGGTGGGCGTCAACATCTGGTCGGTAGCGGTGTCGCCCGATGGCAAAAAAATTGTGACTGCCGCCAAACAATTACTTGTAAAAATTTGGGACGACAAAGGGCAACTGATCCGCAGTTGTTATGGCCATCAGATGGAAAACTACTATGTGGCCTGGGCGCCCGACGGCAGCCGATTTATCAGTTGCAGTTGGGATAAAACCGCCAAAATGTGGAGCCCGGAAGGCAATTTGCTGGGCACTCTCCCCCACCCCGACGGCGTGTATGGCGCCGATTTCACCCCAGATAGCAAGCAGGTGGTAACGGCTTGCCGCGACAAGATTATACGTGTTTGGGACACCCACACAGGGCGGCTGACCAACACCATCGGCTACCGCACTGATGTGCGGCCTTTCTTCGCGGCAGAAGCCATTGCCAGCCTCGACGAAATCGTTTTTGATTGGGAGAAATACGGCATTTCCACCGCACTGGCCGGAAAAATTTACCGCAACAAACCGGAAAACCTGGTGCGCCACAGCACACAATTGATGCAAAAAGCGACCGAATCGCTGGGCGATCTGGATGGCTGTATGGGCTATCTGTCGGAAGCGGAAAGTATATTGCTGACGGCCAGAAAATCAGATCAAGCCGGCAAGAGGGCCGCCAATTACGACTCGCTCCTCGCAGAAACCTATGCCATCCGCGCCAACCTGCTGTTACTCAACAGGCAGTTTCCGATGGTGGTCAGCACAGCACGAAGCGGTATGAAATTCCAGCCGGTGGATATGTTGAAAGTGTATGAGGTAACAGGCCTTTTACTTGATGGGAAGACGGACGAAGCCATTCAAAAGGCAGTGGCGCTGAAGGGACAGAAAGTGATGCAGATACCCTATTATCCGGACATGACTTTTGGAGAAGTTTTTCAGGAAGAGTTACTGTATTACGAAGAGCAATACGGGATAGTATGTCCTGATAAAGAACGTTTTATAGAAAAAATAAAATAAGCAATCAACCGAACAGCGCCTCCCAGACGGCTTTTTTCCGGGCGCGTGCCACTGGAATTTCCGTGCCGTTGTCGAGGTTAAGCGCTTCGCCATTCATTTTTTGCACGCAGTCTTTAGCCACGATAAACGACTTGTGTACACGCAAAAAATGTGTGGAAGGCAGTGTATTTTCCAGGTTATTGAGGCTTTCCAGGGTAATCACCTTTTCCCGGGCGGTAAAAATTTTGACGTACTCTTTCCAGCCTTCTATGTAGCGGATGTCGGCCAGGGGTATTTTCACCCATTTCCGGTCGGCTTTTACGGTGAGAAAACCTTCGGGTTTGTCGCTAGCCTCAGCCTTCCGCTGCCCCAACAGCACGCGCGCTTTTTCCAGTGCCTGGTTGAATCGTTCGAAGGAAAATGGTTTGAGTAAATAGTCCACCGCATCCAGGTCGAATGCATCCACCGCGTGTTGCGCATAGGCTGTAGTAAAAATAGTCACGGGCTTGCGCGAAATGGCGCGCAGCAGGTTGAGTCCGCTCAGTACAGGCATTTGAATATCCAGAAAAAGCAGGTCGACAGATTCGCTTTGCAGTATTTCCACGGCGCGAATGGGGCTTTTGCAGGAAGCCACCAGTTCGAGGCCGGGCGTATCGGCCACGAATTTTTCGAGCAGGGAAATAGCAAAATGCTCGTCGTCCACAATCAAACATCGTATCACCATCCGAAATAGTTTTTTAATCTTCTAAGTCCAATCATTCATCATTCATCATTCATCATTCATCATTCATCATTCAAAACCTCCAACTCCGACACAAACCGCCCCTCACTTTCCCATACTTCCAGCCTGTGTCGTCCGGGGTAATTGAGTTCGAGTCGCTGCCTGATATTGTCGAGCCCCACGCCGCCAGTATCGTCTTTCTGGCGGTTTATGGGATCGACGGTGTTTTCAACTCTAAACAGCAGTTTCCCGTGCTCATTTTTTAGCAAAATATGAAGAAATGCCTGGTCAGGTTGTTCGTCAAGATTGCCGTGTTTCAGCGCGTTTTCCACCAGTGGCAGCAACAGCAGTGGCTCTATTTCCATTTTCTCGAGTGCGCCTTCCACATCGAAACGGATGGGCAAGGGATGTTCCGATTTCAATTGAAACAGGTCGAGGTATGCCCGAATCTGTGCCATTTCCTTTTCCAGTGGAATGCGTCGCGCCTGTCCTTCATAGGTCACATACCGAAGTAAATCGCTGAGCCTCAGTACCATATCGGCCGTACGCGGGTGTTGCAGTACGGCTGCCGAATAGATATTATTGAGCGTATTGAACAAAAAATGCGGATTGATCTGCGCTTTCAGGTAGTTCAACTGGGCCTGGGTATGGCGAATTTCGATTTCCCGGCGGTTTTCCAGCAGTTGATACAAGGCGCTGAAAATCATAAGCACAAAGTAGATCAGCGCCGTCACAAAAAATACGCGGTCACCGCCGCCATCGGGCATAAAATTGCTGCCTTTGAAGAGGCTGCCTCCAAAAGCAGCCCGTTCGGCCCATACACGCAAACCTGCAAACCCCAGCCACAGCGCCAGGCTCCAGAAACCCCATTGCCAGTAATGCCCTCTTTCGAAGAACCGGTTCACCACGATCTTTGCATTGAGATAAAAAAGGCCCGCCGGAAACAGGATATTCATCACCGTTCGGGCAAAAGCCTCCCCTGCCGGCCGAAGCCCCAGGATCAGGTAAAATGTTACCAGCGTCACCAGCAGCCAACCCGTAAGGTGGACAATCAGGCGGCCGCGGCCGGAGAGGAGGAGGGAGAGCATTATTAGAGTGTGAGAGGGTGAGAGGGTGAGAGCGTGAGAGGGTGGATTAGGGTTTGAGGAAGGGGGTGGAGGTGAAGGAGGCATGGGCGCCTTGCACTTCCAGATAATAAGCGCCGGCGGGCAGGTCGGCAATGCTGATGCGACGTTGATATGTACCCGGGGCTTGGGGTTCGGGCAAATCCTGCGTCTGCACAATCTGGCCGGCAGCACTGACGATACACAGATGCACCCTGGTTTTTTCAGCCAGGGTGTACGACACATTCAGGTAGTCGGTCGCCGGATTGGGAAACACCGAAACTTCCCGAACCACCTGATTTACAGGCACTTCCGGCACAGCCGTAGCCAACAGGGTGCTGTCGAGCACAATATTTTCATCGCCGGTCTGGTAAGCCATGTAGGCAAAATACACCAGCATCATTTCATCGGTCGTGGCTTCTCCCTGCACCACATTTTGGGGCGGGTCATTCGGCTGAAACGGGTTGTCCGTCGTATTGTCATAAGTAGCATATGCATGCAACTTGCTGCCTGCCGGCACGCGCAGCACTTTCTGAAAGGTATAACTGCCCTGCCAGTGAAAGTCCCAGTCGTTGATGCGGATGAGCGGAATGGTATCGCCCAGCGGCGTGATGGCAAACGAGGTGACATTGCGGCCAATAAGGTGCATGTGGGGCGCCACGCTCACTACCGAGCCGTTGAGCGGCACATTGAACGTGGCGTGGTAGGTTTTTACGGTATTGGCTGGTATCGACAGGGGCCAGTTTTGCAGGGAAAATGGCGAGTGGTTGAGCAGCGGCGCGAGGTTGACGGCGCGAATGTTCTGATTGGTGGGGGTAAAGAAGAAATTCAGGGTAGTCACATCGCTCATGCCGGTTACACCTGCCGGGTAATGCATTTGTACAATCAGATCGGCGCCGGGGGTGAGTTTTACCCCCATAAAAGGCGGGAAAAGCACCGTTTGGGCGCCCGGCACCCAGGCGCCTACCAGCCGCGCGCTGTTGACGCCAGGTCCGCCGAAATTGACATAACCCGCTTCGGGCGTCTGGCTGTCGAGCACCTCGGCCTGCCCCGTGGTATCTTCGTAAATCAGAATGTGGTGTACCATCTGGTGGTTTCCGGGAATGGCCTCCAGCCCCCGCAGGTAAGCGGCTTGCGAGAGTCCGTTGGGAATAACAAAGCACCGGTACTCATCTTCAGTCGCGGCTACTGTAAAAAACGGCGTCGTCAGGATATGATCGGGTTCGCCTACGGATGAGCCTTGCGAAAACACTGGATCGGGCGGCGCCTGTGCCAGATCACCGGAAGGAGCGCCTGCATCTACCCAGTTGCTGATTTGTTGTATTTCGGCGTCGGTCAGCCGGTTTTCATGGGTGAATTTCCGGTAGGACGGGTCGGGCTTCCAGGGCGGCATCTGACGTGTAGCGGTTTTGTCCTGAATGGAATAACGCTTGGAAAAGGCGTTTCCGTAACCTATGAGTGAGAAATGGCCAATTCCGCCGTCGCGGTGGCAACTCGTGCAATGATCGTACAGGATAGGGGCGATGTCATTGGCCCAATTGATGGATTGGGTTTGTGCCGAAAATGAGGCCAAACCCAGGAAACAAGTGAGTAGTATTTTGTTTTGCATGAAGAGAGGGTGTTGAATATGTTTCGGTGAATGGTGTGGTTGTTTTTTGAATGAATACGCGGTTACGAACACACAGGGCGGTGCCCTGTGCTATTGAATACGCCCTTTCAGGGCTCCCTCGTGATGGCAATCGGTTACGAACACACAGGGCGCTGCCCTGTGCTATTGAATACGCCCTTTCAGGGCTCTCTCGTGGTGGCAATGAGTTGTTATTCTCTCACCTCTCACTTCTCACTTCTCACCTCTCACTTCTCTCCCCCCTCTCACGCTCTCACTTCTCTCACCTCTCTCACGCTCTATCCCCTGGTGTATCTGGTCGATTTTGGCGGTGCTATCCTCGCGCAGGGTACCGCAAACACGGTCCCAGAAGGTGAAATACAGGCCGTAGTTTCCGGTAAATTTTTCATGGTGCAGGTTGTGGTGGATGGATGAATTGATCCAGCGGCTGACGGGGTGATCGTACATTTTTCTGCTGAACAATTCATATCCCAGGTGCCCGTACACATTAAAAACCAGCATCAAGGTAATAAAAGCAAAAAAAGAAATTGGGTGCAAAGGCATAATAATGAGCAGTACCGGAATAACACCTGCTTCCAGTACGGCTTCTACGGGGTGAAATGCATACGCCGCCCAGGGAGAAGGATTCACCGATTTATGGTGCGTCAGATGTACCCGTCGATACCATTTGGGATGGTGCATCCAGCGGTGCGCCCAATAGAAATAGGTGTCGTGTACCACTGATGTCAGCGGAATGCTCAGTAGTAGCCAGCCGATGCCATATTCGTGTATGTCGGAGTAAAACAGGGTATATTTTACAAGCGGTGTGCCCAGAAACAGCCACGACACAAACCCAAAAATGATGGAAGTCAGGGCCGAATAAAATATCTCCCGCTGGTAATCGGTAGGCTGCGGGAATTTCTGCTGGATTTTCAGATACAGCCAGTTGCGCCGATTCCATACATAAAACAGCAAATAACCAATCAGCGCAAACAGCGCATAGCGGCCAAAAATGGCTATTGGAGAAAGTAGCCAGTGTGCAGTCGAGAATTGGGTTGGGTCGAACATAACAATGGAGTTATTGGAGGGTGAAAAACGGATCGGGTTTAATGAAGCACTACACAAATATATACCCGGGCAGTTGCATGCCTGGTTCAGCATTCAACCACTGGCGCATTTGTTTCAACGAACGGCCGGCTGTTGTGCCGTTGGTTGAGCAATCTCCGCCACCGGTTGAGTGGATTTGTGCAGCCCCTCACTGCGCCCCCACTTTTGTCCTGTCAGTTCGATTCTGGCATCACTTCTGAAACATTTTAACTACAACCACACTACGAATTATGAAAAACATTCAAAAAATCTCCCCGATCTTCCTGTTTGCTGCCTTGATCAGTTTCGTTGCCTGCCGCAAATCCGGCGAAGAAATCATCGCCTTGCTGAGCACCACCGAAGCCGCTGAAATAGTTGAAAATTCCGTTGCTGCCAAAACTGCCGGATTTACCATGCCCACCGTCGATATGGCTCAAATCATCGAAACCTACCTCGACAACTGCAACGTACCCGGCGATACCACCCTGCAAAAAAGCAAAACCGTTGCCGCCGCCTCCTACAACTACACGTTTAACATGGACTGGCTGGTGAATTGCTCCACCGCTGGTTTGCCACAAAACGCTACCGTCAACATCGCTGGAAACGGCACTTTCAACACCCCGCACTGGTCGGGCTCCGATGCCACTACCGGCAACCTGACCTTCACAGGCCTGAGCCTCCAGGACCCCGCCTACATCGTAAACGGCTCTTACAACCTCGAAGGCGACATCACCGGCTCTCTGCGTCGCGTCGACCCTACCCTGGCATGCACCACCACGCTCAACCTGACCAACTTGACCATCAGCAAAACCACCTACCTCATCACAGGCGGTACCGGCACAGCGGTCGTATCGGCCAGCAGCGCCAACGGACAACAACAAACCCTGAATGCCTCCCTCGTATTCAACGCCGACGGAACGGTGACGGTAACGGTGAACGACCACTCTCACCAGTTCTAGAAGTGAGAGGGTGAGAGGGTGAGAGGGTGAGAGGTGAGAGGATAGCCACTCATTTCCACCACGGAAGAGCCCTGAAAGGGCGTATTCAATAGCACAGGGCAACGCCCTGTGTATTCGTAAAAACATCACCGCCCCTGCGTATTCCTACAAAACCCAAATTCAACACCCCAGAGAGGCAAACGAGCGGTCCTTCCAACCACTCTTTGCCTCTTGCCATTTTGCCTCTTGTATTTTACCCCTTGCCCCTTGCATTTTGCCCCAAAAACCTCTCTCCCATTTCATTGTTATAGTTCCTGAAAAACACCTGACAACGAAATACTGCAATGGATTTGACCATTCAAACGCCGGCACTGCTATTCCCGGCGCTTTCCCTCTTATTGCTGGCATACACCAACAAATTCCTGGCCATCGCCAATCTGATCCGCAAACTGGTTTCCGATTTCGACGAATCCAGCAAAGTAATGCTGCTTCAGCAAATCCACAGCCTGCGCCGACGCCTCTGGCTCATCCGGTGGATGCAGGTATTCGGAGTAGGAAGCATCCTTTTGTGCGTCATCACGATGTTTTTGGTGTATGAAGGCTGGCAAATGTGGGCTAAAATCCTCTTCGCCTTCAGCCTCTTGCTGATGATGACTTCCCTCGTCATTACCTTGATGGAAATTTTCCTGTCGGCAGGCGCCTTGCGGGTACTGATGCGCGAATTTGAAGACAGGGTACTGGGAAAATCATAGCCACCGCAGGGAACAAAAAACACCCAACTATTTGTAATTCAATAAATCCGACATACCTTTGCGCCACGAAATCAGGGATTCGTATCCGGGAGGGAACCATTGGTTCCCTCTTTTATTTGCCTGAAAACCAGCCCTGCTATACTGACAACCACTGAACAGCATGGAATTAACCGAACGAATTACCCAACTACTGGAAGAAAAATACAGCACCGATGAGGCATTTGCTGATTGTTTTACAGTGGAAATTGAATTGAAACCAGGCCAGAAACTCTGTGTGTTTGCCGACAGCGATTCAGGTATGACCTTCGAAAAATGCCAGAAAATCAGCCGCTACCTCGAAAGTTTTATCGATGCCAATGGCTGGCTGGGTGAAAAATACACCCTCGAAGTGAGCAGCCCGGGCATTTCCAGGCCCCTGAAATTCCAGCGGCAATACGCCAAAAACATCGGCCGCCAACTGGAAGTCACCAGAACCGACAAAAACCGAACCGTCGGCCTGCTGAAAATCGCCACCGAACAACACATCGTATTGAGCAATACCGTGATCGAACGCGACGAGAAAAAAAAGAAAAAAGAAGTGGAAATAGAAACCCTGATTCCATACGACGACATTGAAAAAGCCATCGTGAAACTCACTTTTTAGTCATTCATCTTCAACCAATTCATAACGTATAATGGTCAATTTAGTAGATGTATTCGCCGACTTTAAAACCGGCAAAAACATAGACCGCCCAACCATGGTGCGCGTACTCGAAGACGTTTTTCGCACCCTCATCAAGAAAAAATACGGTACCGACGACAACTTCGACGTTATCGTCAATACCAACAGCGGTGACCTTGAAATCTGGCGCGTACGCGAAGTGGTGCCCGATGGTGAGGTAACCAACGAACTGGCCCAGGTGAGCGTCACCGAAGCCCAGTACATCGATGAAAGCGTCAACGAAGGCGATGAGTGCTACGAACAACTCTCCATCGACGATTTCGGCCGCCGGGCCATCATGGCCGCCCGCCAAACCCTGGTGTCGCGGATCATGGAACTCGAAAAAGACGAGATTTACCGCAAATATTCCGAACTGGTCGGCAATGTCGTCACCGGCGAAGTCAGCCAGATCATGAAAAAAGAAGTGCTCATTCTCGACGATGCCACCAACAACGAACTGGTGCTGCCCCGTACGGAAATGATCAAAGGCGACTACTACCGCAAAGGCGACGTGGTAAAAGGTATCATCCGCAAAGTAGAAATGCGCAACAATGTGCCGTTTATTATGTTAAGCCGTACAGATCCAAGTTTCCTGCACAAACTCCTCGAAGCGGAAGTGCCGGAAATTGAAGACGGTGTCATTGAAATCAAAAATATCGTACGCCTCCCCGGCGAACGCGCCAAAGTGGCTGTAGAAAGCCACGACGAACGCGTCGACCCCGTAGGCGCATGCGTCGGTATGAAAGGTAGCCGTATCCACGGCATCGTGCGCGAACTTCGCAACGAAAATATCGACATCATCAACTACACCACCAATACCTCGCTCTTCATTCAGCGTAGCCTCACACCCGCCAAAATCACCACCATCGAACTCGACCACGAACGCAAACGCGCTTCCGTGTACCTCGACGCCGATCAGGTGAGCCTGGCCATCGGCAAAGCCGGTAGCAACATCAAACTGGCTACCAAACTGACCGGCTACGAAATCGACGTGTACCGCAACCAGGCCGAATACGAAATCGACGACGTCGATCTCGACGAATTCAGCGACGTTATGGAACCATGGGTCATCGAAGCCTTTAAAAATATCGGCTGCGATACCGCCCGTCAGGTGCTCGAACTCAGCCAGGAAGAACTGATCCGCCGTACCGACCTGGAAGAAGAAACCGTCCGCGAAGTGCTGCGCATTCTGGCGGATGAGTTTGAGGAAGAGAAATAATTTGGTTATCAGTTATCAGTTATTGGTTATCAGGGGTGGTAAGGGTACATAGGCGCGTATGCCTGGCCACTCTTAAGTGAGTGTTTTTAGGTTGTCACCAAGACTTTCACCCATAACCGGGTAGCCAAACTTACCAACCAATGTACCCTTACCACCCCTGATAACCAATAACTGATAACTGATAACCAAACACCCGCAAGGTTTTACGCTTTTTTTGTTATACCTTTGCACCGCATTTTCAACATTCAAAATAACAAGGCCTTCTAAACGATAGATCACGCGGCAATTTGAGCGTTTCCCCGCAAACGCATCCAAAATCAACTTTTCATAAAGCAGGCAAAATACTGCATGGCGCAAAAATTAATTAAGGTAGCAAAAGAGTTCAACGTCGGTCTGCACACCATCGTCGAGACGCTGCACAGCAAAGGTTTCCCCATCGAGGAGAAGCCCACCGCCGATATTACCGACGAAATGCTCATCGTGCTCCAAAAGGAGTTCCAAAAAGACCTTGCTATCAAACAGGAGGCGGACAAACTGGCCCGCCCCGTATTGAAAAAAGACCCCGTTTCACCCAGTGTGGGCGCTCCCGCCACCACTGCAACCACAGCGGCGCCTCCCGCGGCACGCCCTTCGCTGCTTCCTCCCCGTGAAGAAGCACCTAAAGTCGCATTGCCTAAAATCGAAGAAGCGCGCGAAGTAAAACCCGCCGCCCAAAAAGAAGAGCCGGAAGTAATTCAGCGCGAACGACCTGCCCTGCGCGTGATCGGCAGGATCGACCTCGACGCCGCCAATAAACCGCAGGCACCCAAACCGGAAGAGAAAAAAGCCGAGGCGCCAACAGCGCCGCCAACGGCAGAACCCGTGACGACGCCTGCCCCGGAACCGGAAAAGCCCGTTGTGGCGCCTGTAACCGAGCAAAAACCAGCAGCACAAACACCGGCTCCTGAACCGTCGAAACCAACCAATAAGCCGGCCCAGCCGGAAAGCAGCAGTGGCACCGACACCCCAGCCGAAGAATCCGAGATGTACCGCGCCGATGCACCGCAACTGCGTGGCCTGAAAATTCTGGGCCGTATCAGCCTCGACAAACCCAAACCCGAGCCGTCTTCCGGCAACCGCAACCAGCAAGGCGGTGGCAACCGCAACCAGCAGGGCGGCGGCAACCGCAACCAGCAAGGCGGCGGCAACCGCAATCAGCAAGGCGGCGGCAACCAGCATCAAGGCCAACAGAACCGGCCTGCCAATGCCGGCGGTGGCGGACAAGGTGAAGGCAACAGCAACGACCCCAACCGCCACAAGCGCAAACGCAAAAAAGTGCAGCAGCCCGTCACTGCCGCTTCGCTCCAGGCTTCTATGTCGGGAGGAGGCTCCGGTGGCGGTGACCGTCGTGGCACTGGCGGCGGCGGCCGACGCGACGATCAACCGAAAGAAGTTTCGCAAAAACAGATCGAAGATCAAATCAGGCAGACGATGGCCCGCATGGGCGCAGGCGCCAGCCGCAAACGCCAGAAAATTCGCCGCGACAAACGTGACGAACGCCGCGAACGCGCGGAACTGGCCGAAATGGAGCGCTCTGAAGGCGAAAAAGTACTGCAGGTTACAGAGTTTATCTCCGTATCCGACCTGGCAGCCCTGATGAACGTCAAACCGGCCGACGTCATCAAAGCCTGTATGAGCCTCGGCATCTTCGTATCCATCAACCAGCGCCTCGACGCCGAACTGATCGAAGTGGTGGCCAGCGAATTCAACTACGAAGTGCAGTTTATCAGCGCTGAAGAACAGGTGGAAGTGGAAGAAGAGGAAATCGACGATCCGAAAGACCTCGTTCCGCGCCAGCCGATCGTGACCGTAATGGGCCACGTCGACCACGGTAAAACCTCGCTGCTCGACTTTATCCGCAGCGCCAACGTAGCCGAAGGTGAGGCGGGCGGTATCACCCAGCACATCGGCGCTTACGAAGTAAAAGTAAACGACGACCACGAAATTACGTTCCTCGATACGCCCGGTCACGAAGCCTTTACGGCCATGCGTGCACGCGGCGCCAAGGTAACCGACATCGCCATCATTGTGATCGCCGCCGACGACAGCATCATGCCGCAAACGCGCGAGGCCATCAGCCACGCCCAGGCAGCAGGTGTACCGATCGTGTTCGCGATCAATAAAATTGACAAACCAGGCGCCGACCCCGAACGCATCAAAAACGAACTGGCTCAAATGAACCTGCTCGTCGAAGAATGGGGCGGCAAATACCAAAGCCAGGACATTTCGGCCAAAAAAGGTGTCAACGTCGACAAACTGCTCGAAAAAGTGCTGCTCGAAGCCGAACTGCTCGAACTCAAAGCCAATCCTTCCCGCCGCGCCATCGGTACGGTACTGGAGGCTTCGCTCGATAAAGGCCGCGGCTACGTCACCAAAATGCTGGTGGAAAACGGTACCCTGCACGACGGCGACCCGATCATCGCAGGCGAATTTGCGGGCAAGGTAAAAGCCATGTTCAACGAACGCGGCAAAAAAATCAAGGAAGCAGGCCCGGCCACACCGGTACTGGTGCTCGGCTTGCCCGGCGCACCGCAGGCAGGTGAAAAAATCAAGGAAGCCCGCTCCGAAAGCGAAGCCAAGGAAATCGCCAGCAAACGCGCACAGATCATCCGCGAGCAATCCAACCGCGCCAGCAAACGGATCAGCCTCGAGGAAATCGGCCGCCGTCTGGCACTCGGCAACTTCAAGGAACTCAACCTCATCGTCAAAGGCGACGTGGACGGTTCGATCGAGGCCCTCAGCGACTCGCTCATCAAACTGTCGATGGAGAAAATCCAGGTCAACGTCATCCACAAAGCCGTCGGCCAGATTGTCGACAGCGACGTCATGCTGGCTTCCGCATCCGATGCCATCATCATCGGCTTCCAGGTGCGTCCTTCGCTCACAGCGCGCAAACTCGCCGAAAAAGAAGGCGTGGAAATCAAGATGTACTCGATCATCTACGAGGCCATCGAAGAGATCAAAGCCGCTATGGAGGGCATGCTCGAACCGACGAAGGAAGAGGAAATCATGGGCCAGGTGGAAGTGCGCGAGGTGTACAAAATTTCCAAAGTCGGCACCGTGGCAGGTTGCTTCGTTCAGGAAGGCAAAATCAGCCGTAACCACTACATCCGCATCGTACGCGATGGTATCGTAGTGTACCCCGGCAATGCCAACCAGAATGCCGAACTGGCCTCGCTCAAACGCTTCAAGGAAGACGCGAAAGAGGTCAAAGCAGGTCTCGAATGCGGTATTACGATCAAGAATTTCAACGACGTTAAAGTGGGCGATATCATTGAATCGTATGTGATCAATGAGGTGAAGACCACGTTGCGGTAGAGACAAGGCACGCCTTGTCTCCACATCGATGGATAGAGACGGCGCGTATGGAACGAGGAGTTCTGTACGCGCCGTTGTTTTTTGGGGTTCGTGCAGGGCACGTAGAGACAAGGCATGCCTTGTCTCTAATTACAATATTTTACCATTCAGAATTTCATAACAAGTTAATATCCGTGCAAAATATGAAGTATTTCTTCCTGCCTTTCCTATTCTTCCTTGGCATTTCCACTGTAAAATCACAAATAAAGATGGTGCGTTCAGTCACTACTGTACTGGAAAAGTATGAGAACAAATGGCAGCATTGGGGTGGAGATGCCGAGACAATTAGTTTTGCAGCAGTAAAATATGTCTCCGATGCAGATAGTACCGTAACCATGCAGATCCGGGTAACAAATAAGGACTGGGAAAAAACAAGCATGTCCTCAGGCGCTGCATTTGGAGGAGGAAACAGCTGGGCTATTGGTATCTCCAGTACGGAAATGTTACAAAAACGTACAGGCCTTATTGTATTTACAAAACCTGAGGCACAGGCTTTGTACGATTTTGAAAATGAAATGTTTGTCAAATCCAATCAGACAAACCTTCCCGTGAATGAAACAACCTGGAGTCTTACATTCGGAGATAGATTTGTTGTGTCGGCAACTTATGATGGCAAATGGAAGCATACCTGGACAATTGATGATGCCAGATTTCAGATTCCTGATTTTGAAGTTTTACCCATGTTTAAAAAATTGAAAAGTGTTTTAAATTTATTGTAATGGTTGCATAAGGCCGGTAAACACCGTAGAGACAAGGCATGCCTTGTCTCTACAAATCCCGCCAATTTACCCTACCTTTATTCGCTTTTTAATCTTCATTTCGCCTGACAAACCGGATTTGATCATGGGTCCGAATAATCCGAAAGCCGCATGATACGGTGCACATGCCCTTCCGTCTGAGCATCCTGCTGTTGCTATTTTTTTTGTTGCCATTCGCTTCGTTTGCGCAACAATACCAAGCCTATGCGCACCGCTATGGCGTGGCCGACGGATTACCCCATCGAGAGGCACGTGCCATTTTGCAAGACCGGCGCGGCTTTATCTGGGTGGCCACGAGTGGCGGTATTGCGCGTTTTGACGGACGAAAATTTCGGGTGTTCAATCACATGGACGACGGCCTGCACGAAGACGCCGTCGATCTGCTGGCAGAAGACGCCGATGGCAACATCTGGGCAGGGCATTCCAGTGGAAATCAATGGGTAGACATCATCAATCCTGTCACCGGGAAAATCACACCTTTCGAGGTGTTCTTCAAGGATCAGGCGGTAGAGACAAGGCATGCCTTGTCTCTAGAACAAACAAAACATCCCTTGTCTCTAGAACAAACAAAACATGCCTTGTCTCTAGAACACACAAAACATCCCTTGTCTCTAGAGCAGACAAGGCATGCCTTGTCTCTAGAGCAGACAAGGCATGCCTTGTCTCTACCATTTCATGAAAAATGGCGCCAGGCCCCGCAATCCCTGGCCGATGGCACGCTGGTCATTTGGCTGGAAGATGTACATACCTTTTTATTGTACCATCCGAAACGTGGCTGGCGGGTTTCCCGGCTCGAAAATGCATCGTATTCCAAACTCGTTCGTACTACCAGCCGGCAAACCCTCTGGTGTGTGTACGAAGACGCTTCGTCCAAAGAGCGTCGCCTGGCGGAAACAGACCTCGATGGAAATTTGATCCGGCAGTATCCGATTGCTCCGGGTCATGATTTCGGGTTACTCAAAGGCCCGGCTCCCGATCCGGATGGTTTTTATATTTATGATCACTGTCAGTCCCCGGAAACACTGCAATTGTGGGAGATCGACGGCCAGGGGAATCGTACAATTTTACCGCCACGATTCCCGAAAATGGCCACTTTCCAGTTTGGAGTACTCGAACAGAAGAACCTGATCGTTCAATTCCCTTTTCTCCATCAAAAATCAGGCGAATTGCTGCTCGACCTGTCACAGGAATTTCCGGATCTCGACTCCTGGCAGTTTAAGGATTTATTAGTCGATCGCAGCGGGAACCTCTGGTTTGCCACCACTTTTGGTCTGGTGATGGTAGAATTGCGGGCAAATCAATTCCGTCGACTGCTGTACGACGAACATGCGCCCGGCGAGCGCGGTTTGGCCTGCCGGGGCCTGCTGGAGGTGAACGGACAATTGTTTGTCAACAACGACAACAATTCTGCCGGACGATTCATGGTGGATACAAAATCCGGGGAATCCCGGCGCCTGCCCGGCGCGGAGTCCGCATTGAGCATCTCCCAAAGCGCCGATGGTAACCTTTGGACAGAATGGACGCGAAAGGCCATCCAAACGAACGTAAGGCTGGTATCCTTACAAAAGATCACACCGGAAGGCGCGCCAGTTGGCCCGGCCTTGCAGGCAAAAAATGAAGGTATCGGCTTCATCTGGTCGATGCTGGAAGCAAGCCCGCAATGCCTGCTGCTCGGCCTGAGTACAGGTTTGATGGCTTTGAATCCTGTGACCGGCACATCCGTAAACAGACAACATCCTGCATTCCCGGAATTTGACCGTGCCTGTGTCAACCATTTACAACGCGACCATGCCGGACAGATTTGGGCCTGCACTTCCCTGGGCCTGTACCGTTTGGCAGAAGACGGCTCTGTAGCGGATCGGTATTGGCCGGGTGGCCAGGGAGAGCATCATTTGCCATATGAAAGCATGCTTCATTTGTATGAGGATGCCAATCATATTTTCTGGCTCGGTACGGCAGGTGGCGGATTGATTCGTTGGGATCGGTCGGCGCCTGCCGGTCAGCAAGTGCAGGTAATTTCCCGCAAAAACGGATTGCTCAACAACGTAGTGTACGCCGTTTATGAAGACAAGCATCAACATTTATGGCTGCCAACCGATTTCGGGATCGCACAATTGGACAAAACCTCCCTGCGCGTGCGGCGCACCTGGGTGAAGGAAGATGGTATTGCCCACAACGAGTTCAACCGGATTTCGCATTGCCGGGGGGGCGACGGAACGCTGTATTTCGGCGGATTGAACGGGGTAACGGCATTCCAGCCCGACGATTTTTATGAAGACGCCAAACAACAGAAGGAACCGCCCCCGCTGGCGCCCCTTTCATTTCAGGTGTATGACGGTGAAACGGGCCGGCTGGAAGATCATTTGACCGAACTGCTGGCCACCAACACCTTTACCATACATCCCGGCGACCGGTACCTGCAACTGGAGTTTGCTTTGCTGGATTACGTCGCCCCGGAAAAAGTAACCTACTACTGTCGTCCGACATAAAGTTTTGGACGTTATTAGCGACAAAAAGATTTGGACGGGGGTTAAGTTCTTTGACAAGCAGTAAGTGAAATGATATTTTCTGGATTAAACCTTTGGTCTTCAATGGATTTGATCAGTTTTCCCTGTTGGTCTATTACATCCCAGGCAGTATGAGGAGTATTAAATTTGATATTGACAAATTGTCGTTTAAAACTGGCGTGAACCTGGAATACTTTTCCATACAATACCACAGATCCGCTAAGGGCTACTTTACGTTGTAAAGTTCTGTGTGCTAAGAATTCGTAGGCTTCGTTGAAGTCAAATTGTGTAATGTCAATTTTGCGCGGGTTGTTATACAAAGCGGGAAACAATTGTGTTCTGGTAACATTACCGAAGCGTTTGACAGGATACTTGTCCAGATGTTCTTGGATGATCAGGTCTAAACGGTTTTGTAGGTCTTGCGCATCCCTTGCTTTATGGATTTCAGCCCAACGACTTGAGGTGCCTTGAGCACGTTCTACCTTGGGATTATCTTGCGGCACCTTGGGCCGATTAAGTACCGGATGGATTTTCCATCCTTTGAGCCACAAGGACATGATAGGGACTACATCGCGGCTTGGAGCACCAAACGGTGCTCCATTATCGGTTTTAATCACCTTCGGAAGCCCCCATTTCCCAAATATTTGTAAAAGCGTATCCCTTATTTGCTCAATGGGGACTTGACTGATCCGACTGTGGGGGAAAAACTTTTCCTTCCAGAATTCCACCGGTCTTTTCATCGGTGATGGTTAGATAACAAGCCGCAATACCATCTAAAGTGGTGAACTGCTCTTTGGCATCAACCTGCCAGGTATCATGCGGCAATAAAGCGCGTTCGGTATAATGCACTGTAGGCAAGGGTGGGTTGCGTGGCATGCTTATCAGATGCTGCTGTTTAAGGCGCCGCTCGTAAACCCGGCTCACACAAAATTTTAGGGTAGGATATTTTTCCTTTAGTTTCATCAAAATATATCCAACTCCCCAGCCCGGATGAAAGTGCTTGTACAGTCTAACTAATCGATACGATCGTTCTGACTCTTCACTCAACAACCGGCCACATCGATGATAATTGCTCTGCAAACCGGGCTCTCCCTTAGATAAGTACTGCTTGACAAGAGACTTGACTGTATTATAACTCATGCCCAGTTGGACAGATATGTTAATCCTGCTCATCCCAGATTTATGCAGCCGGATCACAGTTTCACGTGCCGAAAGTGGATATGCTTGTGCCATTTTACTTACTTTAGTCTGTCAAAGAACTTAATTCCCGTCCAAATCTTTTTGTCGCTAATAACGTCCAAAACTTTATGTCGGACGACAGTTATGAGTTATGAGTTATGATGCTGTTTTCTTGGCTTTGTTGATAGAGTGGCCAAAAGCAGCGTGCGTAAAACTCATAACTCATAACTCATAACTCATAACTCCCAAACCTATATTTGCCCCATGAACAAACTGCTACTCCTTCTCGCCTTCCTCTGCAGCACCCTGCAGGCGCAAACCCTGAAACCATATCTGCAATCGGCTACCGACCATTCCGTATGGATCAGTTGGCGTACAACTACCGGTACGGAAAGTACCGTGCAGTGGGGGTTGGCGGCGGATGCGCTGACAGAAACCGTTACGGGCAGTTACCACACTTTTGCAGCCAATTACCTCTGGCACAGTGTGAAAATCAGCGGATTGCAACCCAATACCGCTTACTACTACAAGGTGCGAACCGGGTCGGACAGTTCCACGGTATTTCGGTTTCGTACTTATCAAAATCCTGCTACTGCGAATGGACATATTCGCGTGTTGATCGTAGGCGATACCCAACACCCCATTACCGCCCAGCGCACTTTTCAGGCGGCCAAGGCAAAACTTGAAGAAAAATACGGCCCCAATCTGGAAAATGAAGTACAACTCATTCTCAAACAAGGCGATAACGTAGATGCGGGTGTGCTGTCGCAGTACATTTCCATGCACTTCGACCCGCTCAGCAACCTGTCGGGTAATATTCCCACCATGACAGTACTCGGCAACCACGAATACTACCAGAACAGCGACCTGTCGTATTATTTTCCTCATTTCGAGTTCGACGATCCCGATCTGCAATACAATGGCATGGCTGGCCAGAATGGTGAACATTACTACGCCTTCCGGGTAGGCCCCGTGCTGTTCTGTATGCTCAATTCCAATGAATGGTGGAGCAGCCAGACACAATGGCTGGGCAATGTGGTGACGGCAGCCAATGCCGACCCGACGGTGAAATGGCTTTTTGGAACGGCCCACCACCCGCTGCGCTGCGAAAACTGGATTTCCGACGGCTCGGCATACATCCGCGAACAGATTATTCCGGCCCTGCGCGCTTCCGAAAAAACCGCCATGTACACCTCCGGTCACTCGCACATGTATGCGCGCGGCGCCAACCGCGACTCATCTATGTGGGAAGTTATCAGCGGCGGCGGCGGATTGATCCAGAACTGGAACCAGAATCCGGAGCAGGACTACCCGGATGTGCAGCGTTCGTTCGACGTGTGGACGTACCAGATTATGGACATCGACCTCGACGCGCAAACCATGGACATCGAGTGTTACTCCATTGGCAACAACGACTACGTGCTGAACAACGAACTGATCGACCATTTTCACCGCTATTTCGGAAAAAAAGGCCCGGCTCAGCCTGCCTTGATCGCTCCGGCAGATACCCTGCTGCAATTGCCCTACACGTTTGAGGGTTCCGAATATTTTTCGCAGGATGGAGAGCCGTATAATTCCACGGAGTTTGAACTGGCCGGGCCTTCCGGCGACTTCGATGCCGAATTGATTCTGAATGTAAAACGCGATTTCGAGGATTATTTTCAGATCGAAGACAAAACCTACTTTTCGCCCATCGACCAGATGGCCGGGGTGAATATTTTCCAACTGACCGTAGATTCCACACAGGTATTTGCCGGAAAAAACTGGCTGCGCGTGCGCTACCGCGACCAAAACCTGGAATGGAGCCCCTGGAGCGAGCCAATGGCCTTCACAGCCCAAAACGGCAAAACGCCGCTGCCACTCGATCCCATTGCCTGGTGGCATTTCAACGATGATGCACACGATGCTACCAACCATGGATTCGACGGGATTGTGCCTCCTACCGGTGTCGCTTTTCTGGATGATGAACCTGTACGCGGCAAGGTGGCTGATTTCAACAATACTCAAGGCATTCCCATTCACACCGGCCCCAATGCCAGTGAAGGGCTGCCTACGGTGCAAATTACCGTGAGCGGATGGGTGAAAGTAGATGTAGCCGATACCTGGGGCGGTTTTATCGGGTGCCTGCAAGACAATGGCTCCTACGAGCGCGGATGGGTGCTGGGCACGCGGGATCAGAAATTTTCGTTCGCCCTCGTGTCGGCCAATACGAACAGCATGACGTACCTGACCGATACCGAAAATTTCAACCTACACGAATGGTACTACGTCACGGCTACCTACAACGGCTCGGCTATGAAACTCTTCGTAAACGGAGAACTGAAAGCCACCTCGCTCGATCAAAGCGGCGATATCGTGTATGCAGGCCTTGCCAGCGACTGGTTCGGCATTGGGTCGTATGTAGATGAAAATGAAAACTGGCTGCACGACGGCGCCCTCGACGAACTCATCATCTGGGCCCGGGCTCTGTCTGATGCCGAAGTACACCAGTGGTATCTTTCCCAAAGCAACCTGGCGCCTGCGGTGAGTATCGTCGCGCCTGTTGCCAACAGCACCTACGTCGCCCCCGCCAGCATCACCATCACGGCCGAAGCACAGGATACCGACGGTACCATCGGTGTAGTGGAGTTTTTTAATGGCACTCAGAAACTGTTCGAGGATACCGATGGCGAACCTTACACGTTTACCTGGGAAAATGTGCCTGCGGGCGTACACACCCTGACCGCCAAAGCCAGCGACAACCTGGGCTCGAAATCGGTGTCGGCGCCCGTGGATGTGATCGTGCTCGTAAATGCCGTGCCGACGGTTAGCATTGTCGAACCCACAGACAACAGCACATTTCAGGCGCCGGCCGACATAGCCATCATTGCCGATGCCCTTGACTCGGATGGAAGTATTGCCTTGGTAGAGTTTTTTGAAGGCGCCAATAAAATCGGAGAAGACGCCGATGGTGCGCCGTACGTGTTTGACTGGAATGCCGTACCTGCGGGCACTTACAGCCTCAGCGTACGCGCTACCGACGACCATGGCGCACAAACCATGTCGGCGCCCATTGCTATCACCGTGGATGAAGAAGTGGCTACCCATGAATATCCGCGTGCCAAAACCCTGCGTGTGGCGCCCAATCCTACTGGCGGCGGCTTCCGGTTCCTGACCGATGAGCCGCTCGACGGCGCAACACTACGGGTGTACACCGCCGGCAACCAACTTGTACTTACACAGACCTTGCTGCGCAATGAAGCCGACCTCGGCGTACTCCCTGCCGGCGCATATTTTCTGGAAATCGAAACGGATACGCATGCCCGCTGGCGCGCAACTATTGTAAAAATGTGATGAAAACGATCGCCTTTATTTGTTGTTTGCTCGGCCTGATGGCCATGCGCCCTGCAGTACATCCGCTGAAAATGTGTGTGTGTCAGGCAAAACATGTGGCTGCTACCGGGCGGCTACACCTGACGTTTCGCTTTTTTCACGACGACCTCGAATGGGCGTTGGAAAAACAAACAGGCCGAGAACTGGACCTGACAAAAATTACCGCCGAAAACAACCGGCTGCTTACACAATTCGTACAAAGTCATTTCGACCTGAACATCAACCAGCAGCACCTTTCGCTGCGCCCCACGGCTTCCTCGCTGGAAGATGTGGTGCTGATCATCAAATTTGATGCAGACGGTTTCAAACCTGCGCCCTCCTATCAGGTCGATTTGTCCAATTCCATCCTGCTCGACGTTTTTCCCGATCAGTATAACATTGTTCGCTTCGATTTTTTCGGAAACGGGAACCTCGAAACCATGCGGTTTGAAAGAGCGGAGAGGCGGTTGAAAAGAGAGGTGAAGGGTGGTTGAATCAGGATTTTTGAGATTTTAAGGATTAGAAGGATTTCCGAGTTAGAATTGACAATTGATGAAATTGGAAAAATTGTCAATTCTAACTCGGAAATCCTTCTAATCCCTTAAAATCCCCAAAATCCTGATTCAACTACCTCTCACCTCTTTTAAAAAGACTCGGTGGCATCCCTTCCACTTTTTTGAATTGCAGGGCGAAATGCGTCAGGTTGTTAAAACCCGACTGATAGGCCGCTTCGGAAACGGAAAGTGCCGGGTTGGACAGCAGGCGTTTGGCCATCTGGATACGTTCGTGCAGGATAAAATCGAGCGGTGACATACCCAATTCGCGTTTGAAACTCCGGAAAAAGTGCGGTTTGCTCATGCACGCTAACTGGGCCAGTTGTTGCACCGTCAGGTTGTCGGTGAGGTGCTCGCGGATGTATTGCAGCACGTAAGCAAAGCGATGGCGGCTTTGTAGCGACGCCGATTGTTCCATGAGCAGGGTGCGTGCCTGTGTTTGCAACAGGCGAATCAGCAGTTCCTGCAAGGTCACATTGGCCAGGGCGTCTTTGGTAAGATAGTGTTCGCCGGGGAGCCGCATCAGGCGATTGACCGTATCGGAAAGTTCGTGCGAGTTGTGGATGTGAAACTGACTCATATCGATCTGCCAGGCGCCGCTTTCTTCCACTTTGGGAAAGTGTTCGTTGAGCAGATTAAGCGTATCCAGAATTTTTTGCCGGTCAATTTCCAGAGCGATACACTGTGTCGGGTTATGCAGGCTGGCTTCGGGGAAGTCGATGATCATAGGCGCCGACTCGGGCAGGATAACCGATTCGCCGGGCAGGTAAGCAAACGGCTCCACGTCATGTACATGCATCACTTTTTTACCGCGCAGCATCGTGGTAAACACCATACCCTGAAAACGCAGCCAAACCTGCTCGCTGGTCTGGTGCGTTTCGAAAATATTGAGTTCGCAATTGTTGAAATTGAAAACCGTCCGGTTCTCCACCAGGGTTTTCAACTCGTGTTGGGGCGTCAGTGCGACCGGTCGCGCTGCAATGCCCATCAATTTTGAATTCATCATTTTATTTCTTGTCGTGAAGGCGGTAAAGCATATCGTTGTTCGTTCCCTCATTTTCACCTTCAAAAGTAAGGCTATTCGCGTATTTTAAAAAAATACGAATGCCTTCAGTCGCAAAAATGATACGATTGTGATAATGGATGATACGATTCATAAAACCCTCGGTCGAATCGGAAGATAATTTTGTGCTATCAAATTTGCATAAAATTTTTTAACATAAAAATTGGCTTTATAACATGGAAACATTGGAAACAACCAAGCGTATTCTCCAGCGCCCCGATTTCAAAGCCCGCTACGACAACTTTATTGGCGGTAAATGGATGGCGCCTGTGAAAGGCGAATATTTCGACAATATCTCGCCCATCGACGGGAAAGTATTCACACAGGCAGCGCGTTCTACCAAGGAAGACATCGAACTGGCGCTCGACGCCGCACACGAAGCATTCGCTTCCTGGTCGAAAACCTCGGCAACTGTTCGCAGCAATATCCTGCTGAAAATTGCCGACCGGATGGAGCAAAACCTCGATTATTTGGCCCGCGTGGAAACGGTCGACAACGGTAAACCCGTGCGCGAAACGCTGAATGCCGATATTCCGCTTTGCATCGACCATTTCCGCTACTATGCCGGAGTGATCCGCGCCGACGAGGGCTCGATTGCCGAACTCGATGACATGACCCTGTCGATTAACCTGCACGAGCCCATTGGTGTTGTTGGCCAGATTATTCCATGGAATTTCCCGCTGCTCATGGCTGCATGGAAAGTAGCCCCCGCACTGGCTGCCGGTTGCACGGTCGTGCTCAAACCCGCCGAACAAACCCCCACCAGCATCATGTGCCTGCTCGAACTGATTCAGGACGTGCTGCCTGCCGGCGTGCTCAATGTGGTTACAGGCTTTGGCGTAGAAGCCGGCAAACCACTCGCTTCCTCTCCTCGCGTCGCCAAGGTGGCTTTCACCGGCGAAACCACCACGGGCCGTCTCATTCTCCAGTACGCTTCAGAAAACATCATCCCGGTGACCATGGAACTGGGTGGCAAATCGCCCAATATTTTCTTCCCCAGCGTGCTGGAAGCCGACGACGAATACCTTGATAAAGCGGTGGAAGGCGCAGTGCTGTTTGCTTTCAATCAGGGTGAAGTATGTACCTGCCCTTCGCGTATCCTCGTGCATGAGTCCATCTACGACAAATTCATGGAGAAAGTGGTGGCACGCGTGCGCAAAATCAAAATCGGCCATCCGCTCGACCCGGAAACCATGCTGGGCGCACAGGCTTCCAACGATCAGTACGAGAAAATTCTCAACTACCTCAACATCGGCAAGCAGGAAGGCGCTGAAGTACTCACAGGTGGCGAAGCCCACCACCAAAACAGCGGCCTCGAAAATGGCTATTATATCCAGCCGACCGTGCTGAAAGGCAACAATAAAATGCGGGTGTTCCAGGAAGAAATTTTCGGCCCCGTGACTTGCGTGACGACTTTCAAAACCACAGAAGAGGCCATCCAGATCGCCAATGATACCTTCTATGGCCTCGGCGCCGGCGTGTGGACGCGCGACGCACACGAACTGTATCTGGTGCCACGTGCCATTCAGGCGGGCCGAGTGTGGGTGAATTGCTACCACGCTTACCCTGCACACGCACCGTTCGGCGGTTATAAAAAATCCGGTTTTGGTCGCGAAACGCACAAAATGATGCTCAACCACTACCGGAATACGAAGAACATGCTGGTGTCGTATAACAAGAACAAGTTGGGCTTCTTCTAGTTTGGTTATTGGTTATCAGTTATTGGTTATTAGGGGTGGGTAAGGGATTATTTGTTCGTTAAGTTTGGCTTTCGTTATTTAGGAACCAATCAAAGATGAAAGGCGCCCCCCATAACAAAAGCCAAACTTAACGAACAAATAATCCCTTACCCACCCCTAATAACCGATAACTGATAACAGATAACCAATAACTGATAACAGATAACTAAAACATGGTTCCACGTGTCCTCATTACTGAAGCGGCTGCCGCCGTAGTCGATCGGCTGCGCGCCGAGAACGGGCCTTTGCTGTTTCACCAAAGCGGCGGTTGCTGCGACGGTTCCGCACCTATGTGCTTTCCCGCCGATGAATTTCGGGTGGGCGACAGCGATGTGCGGGTAGGAGAAATCAATGGCTGTCCGTTTTACATGAACGATTTCCAGTTTGAATACTGGAAAAATATGCAACTCACCATCGACGTAGTGCCTGGCCGTGGCTCCAGTTTTTCGCTGGAAATACCCTTGGGCCTGCGTTTTATGGTGCTTTCGAGGTTGTTTACGGAAGAGGAGATCGGGAATCTGATGCCGGTTTAGTTATTAAGTTGTTGGTTATTAAGTTATTAGGGATGGGTAAGGGGTTGTTGTCACTTATGCATGGCCACACTATCAGTGATGCCAAAAAATTTGTGACAACAACCCCTTACCCCTCCCTAATAACTTAATAACCAATAACTTAATAACTACATCCCCAGTTTCTGCCGGATCGCCACCGGAATGGCGTCCTTGTGTACCATCATCGACATGGTTTTGTAGCGGAAATAAGGTTGGGAAACGTAGATATACCCGTTCATTTCCTTTTTCACGGTGCCCCAGGAGTTTTTCACGATGTAGTATTTCGTACCCGCCTGATCGGCCACCATACCCACGATGTGCATCCCGTGGTCGTCGGTGGTGGTCATTTCATCAAAAGCCATCTGGCGCTCTTCCGGCGTAACAATTTTTTCTTTTGCCGGTGTTTTCCACAGCGAATCGCGTTCGCCAGCGCCCATGTCTTCCCAGGCTTTAGCAGGCATAATGGCCATGCCTTCCTTGGCAGAGAATGTTTTTTCACTCACATCGCTGGCCCACACCACGGAGTAGCCTTTCGTCACGGCGTTTTCGGCCACCTGGCAAAATTCGTCGAGCGGGAGGTTGTAAAAGTTGCCATTCGACCAGTTGTCCGACACTTCCAGCACAAAAGGTTTGTAATACGGGTGGTGCGTAAACGAGGTCATCACGACATAATCGTCGAGGTTGATACCCAGGCTTTGGAAATAGGTTTGCGGCGTGTATTGTTTACCCGCTATGCTGAAGGTTTCCGGTGGTGTGCCCATGTAGCCATCGAGCGCCCCTGCGTAGGCTTTTTTCCATTGCGTACTCAGTTTGCCATCGGGCATTTTCAGGAGTGCTTCGAGCATGGATTTCAGTACCGATTCCATTTCACCGTGTACGGGTTTGTCCTGACCTGTGGGGAAGCCCGTGTAGGCCGACTGCGGTACGATGCCGTATTTACGGATGAGTTGGAGCGCGTCATGCGTTTCTGCGCCCTGGCCGAAGGCCGTAGCACCCGAGCGGCGGATGTAATTTTCGGCGCGATCGAGGTAGCCGGCGCGCACGACGTACATTTCGCTCAGGTCGTACTGGCCCTTGCCCATGCGCAACAATTCGCTTTCAAAAAAAGAGTTGGCAGAATATACCCAGCATGTGCCGGATTTATACTGATTTTTGACATCGGTATTACCGATTTTTTTCAGCGTCACAAATTTGTAGCCATTGAGTTCAGTTGGCAGTTCCTGAGCATACATGGCCGGAATAAACAGCAATGACAAAACAATTAGGCATAGTTTTTTCATGATTTGGAAAAATATTGAATTAAAAATTGTGGCCGAAAAATAAAAACTGCTGTTGTGCTCTTTTCTTTTGTTCGATGTTTCCACGAAAATAGACCTTCAATGAAGATCATAGTCCCTCTTGCGTTGCTTTGTACGCTGGTAATGAGCCTGCCCGCTCAGTCTGTTTTTGATTCGCTGTACAGCGCTTCCTATATCGAACTATACTTCGCAACTGGAAAAGCCGACCTGAATGAGGAGGCACTGGTGCGGCTCGACAGCATTGCGACGCTATTTGGCAAAAACGACCGTTTCCGCCTGCTGCGTATCACAGCGCATACCGACTCGATCGGTGAAAAAGGCAACAATGAATCGCTTGCCACACGCCGCGCCGAAGCCGTGCGCAAAGCCCTGGTACAACGAGGTATTGGGAGCGATAAAATCCAGACACGTGCATTCGGCGAACGAAGTCCGGTCACATCCAACAGTACCGAACCCGGCCGCCAGCGCAATCGCCGCGCTACAGTGGAGGCTGTTATGGCCGTACCCATGACTACTTTTAAAGGCCAGGTGCGCGATCGTGACACGGGCAAAGGCATTCAGGCACTGGTGAGTTTCCGTACCAAAACCCGCACCGACTCAACCCGCACCGACTCTATCGGCCGATATGCCGTGCGCTTGCCGCGCGATTCTGTAGTCAAGGTAGAAGCAGTGGCTAAAAAATATTTTTTCGAAGATTTTACCACCCGTATTTTCGGTAGCCCGGAATTGTATAAAAAATACAAAATCAGTACCGACATCGTGCTGCCTCCCGCCAAACCCGGCGAAAAAGCCGTGCTCCGCAACCTGTTTTTTGTGGGCGACCAGGCCATTCTCCTGAAAATGTCGGAGCCAGAACTCCCCAGAATCCTGAAATTCATGCAGATCAACTCCGATTTGCATGTGGAAATCGCCGGCCATATCAACAAACCCGGCAACCCCATCCCCGCTCCAGACAAGAATGAAATGGATTTGTCTGTCAATCGCGCCCGACTGGTGTATGATTACCTGCTCCAACACGGCATTTCTTCCGATCGGCTACATTACAAAGGCTACGGCAACTCGGAAATGATGTTTCCGAATGCGCTGGGTCCCAAAGAATCAGAACAGAATCGGCGGGTGGAAATCAGGGTACTACAATGAGTTGTCTGTGCGTAGTCCTGAGTCCCAAGTCCTAAGTCCGTAGAGTACACCTCGTTACCTTTGCATACCAATCAATGAATGCCAATATTAACAAGGTGTACTCTACGGACTTAGGACTCAGGACTTACCACTCAGGACTCAATACTGACTCAGTTTATCCCACCACGTCCGTTTCATCACCATAAACACCACCGTCAGCAAGGCCAGCACGATACCCAGGCCGGCCCACTTGTTCAGGATGAGGTACATGGGCAGCAGCATGAGCAAAATCTGGCCGCTCATGCCCAAAAGGACATTCAGGATATTGACACCCAAATTGGGATTTTTCTGAAAAGTCGGATCTTCTGCAACCGCCATATCATGTACGGGTTTCCAGAAACCCCAGGGGCGTACAGTTTTGTAAAAATTCAGGAGCGTTTCGGTGTTGGTGGGCGGCGCTGAATAGGTGCCGGCGATGCACGCAATCAATTGAATGACGAAAAACACCGGGAAGAAGTACAGCATGCGTGTCCCATCGAAATAGTGCGTCACCCCGCTCACCGACAAGGCAGGCGGAATAGCGCTGGCTACAATCCCTGCCAGCATACCGTAGAAATAACCGGTGGCATTGAAGCGCCACCAGTACCATTTCAGCACATTGGCGCATACAAAGCCGCCGTACAGGCCCGCGGTGATGATGTTGAAAATCATGTTTACGTCCTTGATCAGCAGCCCCAGCCCGACGCCGAAAGCCACCATTACCACGCCACTCAGGTAACTCATGGTGATGATTTGCTGGCGCGGCGCATCCGGGCGCACATATTTCAGGTAAATGTCGTTCACCATATATGCCTGCGCTGCATTGAGCGTGCCGCTGAAGTTGCTCATAAAAGCACCCAGGAAACCCGCCAGTACCAGTCCGATCAGGCCCACGGGCAGGAATTTGCTGATAACCGCAGGCATAATACTTTCAAAATTGATGATGCCGTCGGAGCCGGTTTGCAAGTTCAAGTCCTTGAAATACAGGATACCCAGTACGCACAGGCCCATCGTCATAAAATAACGAATCGGCATGAGAATGACCGAAATAAACCCGCTCATTTTGCTGGCTTCTTCCGGACTGCGCGTGCTCAAAATTTTCTGGCAATCGTAGTTGGGCGCCGGGCCCGCCAGGCTTTTTAGTACGCCACTGAAAAACATCATGCCTACAATGGCTGAAAACAGGCGGTATCCATCCTGCTGGAGTTTCACCGCAGCATCGTCGATCATTTGCGACCAGTCGAGCCCGAGTTCCGTGCCAAAGAAAGGCGTGTCCCAACCCAGTGGCACATGATTAAGCACCCCCGATGCATCGCCGCCCATGTGTTGCATGGCAATGATGCCCACACACAGGGAGCAAACAATCATGATCATGTATTTGATAAAATCGGCCAATACGATACCGTGCATGCCTCCGATGATGCTGTAGAAAGTGGCAACAAGGCAAATGAGTACGCCATAAAACTGCGCTGTATTCTGTTTGGATACCTGCAAGGCCGTATTAAAGGCATCCGAACCCGCAGGGAAGGCTGCTTCTCCATGACTTAAAAACGGGAACACATCCTTCACACGCTCGTACGGGAGGAAGATTTGTAAAAATTCGCCGACGCCTACAAAGGCATAGGCCATATAGCCCACACACAACAACAAGGCAAAAACAACCACGATGATATGGCTCTGCATAACGCCTTTGTCGTTCAGCCCAAAACGCGTGCCCAGCCATTCTGCGCCCGTCGTCGCATTGCTTCTTCGCAACCATCTGCTCAGGAATACCATCAAAAAAATCTGGTTGAACACGGGCCACATCCACGGAATCCACACGCTTTTGAAGCCGTACAAAAATGCCATACTTACCAGCAGCATCGTACCGCTGATATCGAACATATCGCTGGCATCGCTCAGGCCAAGCATATACCAGGGCAGGCTTTTTCCGCCCATCAGGTAGGCGTCTTTACTTTTTCTGGCCCGATTGCGCATGTAATAACCAAGCATTACCATCATCAAAAAATACGACAGGATGATGCTCAGATCGAGGGTAGAAAGTACGTACATAGGTTGTTTTTCAAAAGAAGATTGAATCGTTTTGCTCCGTAAAAAAAGTAAATGTATAGGCAATGCCCCGCACGGGTATGCCTGAGTACCGCCCTGCTGCGCCATTTTGCCGAATTCTACCACCCTTTTACCTGAAAATGCCAAATAATTACGTGAGCCATCTCGAATTTTTGAGGATGTTTGGCCCGGCTATGAAACACCCCATATTTTCGAAAAGGGATCGGGCATAGCCCAACAAAACATCCCGAAAAAACCCTGAATGCATCAACCGACAATCATTTTAACAAGCAAGCGATCATGCGTAAATCATTCCCCTCCGGATTCGTATGGGGTAGTGCCACCTCGGCATATCAGGTAGAAGGCGGCTGGAATGCCGACGGTAAAGGCCCTTCGATCTGGGACGTATTCTGTATGATTCCCGGAAAGGTCTGGAATAATGATAATGGTAATATTGCATGCGACCACTACCACCGGCTGGAAGAAGATGTGGCGCTGATGCAATCAATGGGGATCAAGGCTTATCGCTTTTCCATTTCCTGGCCGCGTATTTTGCCCGCCGGGCGTGGCGCCCTCAACCAGGCCGGTATCGATTTTTACAACCGGCTCATCGATGCACTACTGGCCGCTGGTATCGAACCCTGGGTGACACTTTACCACTGGGACCTGCCTGCAGCCCTCGAATTTGAAATAGATGGCTGGCTGGGAGAGGAAATCCCCGAGGTTTTTGCCGAATACGCCGAACTGTGTTTTCGGCACTTCGGCGACCGGGTAAAAAACTGGATCACCATCAATGAAGCATGGGTGGTGGCTATCCTGGGCTACGGGCACGGCGTGTTTGCTCCCGGCAAGGTGTCGAAAGATTTGCCTTACCGGGCAGGACACCAATTGCTGAAAGCCCATGCCCGCGCCGTAGAGGTGTACCGCACCCGCTATCAGGCGATACAAAACGGCAAAATCGGTATCACCAACAACTGCGACTGGCGCGAACCGCTCAGCGACAGCCCTGCCGACCGGGCTGCGGCCCAGCGCGCACTGGAGTTTTTTCTCGGCTGGTTTGCCGATCCGGTGTATAAAGGTGATTACCCCGACTGTATGAAAGAAAGACTGGGCGAGCGCCTGCCGTCCTTTTCGCCCGAAGAAAAAGCGTTGCTAAAAGGCTCTTCCGATTTTTTCGGCCTCAATCACTACACCACTATGTACGCTTCGGAAGCGAAGCCTGATGCTGGCTCTGGGAGTGTGTACGGCAATGGCGGCCTCTCGGAAGACCAGGATGTCGATCTGAGTGTTTCGCCCGATTGGGAAATGACGGATATGCAATGGGCCATTGTGCCCTGGGGCTGTCGGAAACTACTCGAATGGATTGCTGCACGGTATGACAACCCGCCTGTTTTTATCACCGAAAATGGCTGCGCATTTGATCAGACACCTGTCAACGGGCAGGTGCAAGACGATGCCCGCATTCGTTTTTTTCAAGGCTATCTGACAGCAGTACACGAAGCCATTGAAAAGGGCGTGGATGTGCAGGGATATTTTATCTGGTCCTTGCTCGACAATTTTGAATGGGCGTCCGGTTATTCCAAAAAGTTCGGAATAACCTGCATCGAGGAAGGTACCCTGAACAGGATACCCAAAGCATCGGCCCAATGGTATGGAGAGGTGGTGCGCAACAACGGGCTGTAAAAGGTTGTGCGCAGCACAGCAGGAAAACGGATTTTACCTGCCATAAACCGCCAGGTGGCGGGCAATATACTTGCCGATAATATCAAATTCCAGGTTGACGGCATCACCTGCCTTCAGTGCGTGGAAATTGGTGTGTTCCCAGGTGTAGGGAATAATGGCGACTGAAAAAAGGTCGTCGCGGGGTTCCACCACCGTCAGGCTCACACCATTGATGCAAACAGAGCCTTTGTCGACGAGCAGGTGTTCAGGTGAAGGTAAATAGCGGAAGGTGTAGCGCCAGGAGCCACCAGTTTCCAGCACTTCCGTCACGACCGCAGTGGTATCTACATGGCCCTGCACGATATGACCATCAAGCCGACCGCCCATGGGCAGGCACCTTTCCAGGTTGACACTTTTACCGACGGCCCAGGCGCCCAGGTTGGTGCGTTGCAGGGTTTCGTCGACGGCCGTCACCGTATGACACCCCTCTGCCAGCCCTACCACCGTGAGGCATACGCCGTCGTGGCTGACACTCTGGTCAATTTTCAGTTCGCCTGAAATCGGGCTTTCCATCGTAAAATGTACGTTCAGCCTGTCCTTTTCGATACTTTTTACTTTGCCGAGGGCTTCTATGATACCGGTAAACATGTTTTTAAAGTCGTAAGTCCTGAGTCTTGAGTCCTAAGTCCGTATAGTACACCAGATTACTCTTGAGTGTTCTTAATTGAAGTGCCAAGGGTAATCAGGTGTACTCTATAGACTCAGGACTCAGGACTATCGACTCAGGACTCTCATGAGTTATTTTCCAAAAATCCCTCCCAGAATGCTGCCGATCATATCGCTGCCCTGGCTGGGTTGTTGTTGCTGTTGTTGGCCGCCGCCGAGCACGCCGCCCAGCACCGAACCGATCAGGTCGCCCATGCCGCCTTGTTGCGACGCATTTTGAGCCGAACCCATCAGGATGCCTGCCAGGCTGCCGAGGTCGAGGCCGCCCGAGTTGCGGGCTTTACCCAGTACGCTCATCACGATAGGCGCCAGAATCGGCATCAGTTTCATCACCTGGCCCATGCTGAGGCCGGAAGACTGGCTGATTTGTTGTGCAGCATTCTCCTGCTGGTCGCCAAGAATATGGCCCAGAATACCTGCGCCGTTGGTTGCATTGCCGGATTGGCCACCCTGGATCATTCCGCCGACCATGCCCAGCAAGTCATCCATCATGCTACCATCGTGGTCGCGATCGAGGGCGTTGCCCAAAGCGGACAGGCCGCTATCGGTGCTTGCGTTATTAGCAAGGCCTCCAAGCAGGGTAGCAAAAATGCCATTGGCTGCGCTGGCGGTCTGTTGGGGTTCTGCGCCGATGTGGCTGCTGATTTGAGACAGCATGTCGTCGGACAATTGGCCTTGTAAAACTTGCATTAAATCCATAATTCTGAGTTCTCTAAAGTGATTGGAAAAGTGAAATCTGCCTGATGGCGCATTCTATACGAAACAAGCCATAAAAGTAACAGGACTTTCCGGGCTGGATTGTTCAAAACGGCATAAAATTGGATCATCCGGCAAATAATTTTTGAAGTCATCCTGTAATTTTCAGAAAAGCCGCAATTTTACGCGGTTCGCCATCCAATGAATTGACCCGATTCGGCGTTCCACCTGAAGTCCGACCATCCAATATGAACTATCGCGCTGCAAAAAAATACATCCTGGATCGACTCCGAACAGAGCTGTCGGTTCATTTGTATTATCATGGCCTGCATCATACCGTCGATGTTTTGAAAATGGCCACCCAAATTGCGCTCGAAGAAGGCGTGCGCGGCCGCGATCTCATGCTGGTCAAAACGGCTGCCTTGTACCACGATTGCGGTTTTGTAAAAAACAAACATGCCGGCCACGAGGCCGAAGGGTGTATCATCGTGCGGGAGCAATTGCCCCAACTAGGCTATACCGATGCCGATATTGAAAAAATATGCGGTATGATTATGGCCACAAAAATTCCTCAAACTCCCCAAAATTTGCTGGAAGAAATCATCTGCGATGCAGACCTCGATTACCTCGGGCGCCCCGATTTTTATCCCATCGGCAACACCTTGTACAAGGAAATGCAGAGTTACCACCTCATCGGCGACGAAATTGCCTGGAACAAACTCCAGGTCAGTTTCCTTTCCGCCCATCGTTTTTATACCCGCACCAACAAAATACTTCGCGACCCGGTGAAGCAACAGTATTTGAAGCAGTTGCAGTTGGTGGTGGAAGCGTATTGAAGTCCTGAGTCGACAGTCCTGAGTCCTGAGTCCGTAGCGTACACCTGAATACTTTTGGCATTCATTGATAAGAGGCTAAAAGTATTCAGGTGTACGCTACGGACTCAGGACTCAGGACTGTCGACTCAGGACTTACTCCAGTCTACCAGCCCGGTACCAGATTAAACCCGAACGTCCACCTCCGGTTTTCGGCGGGCACCGAAAGCGGCAGTGCGAAGTACGGCTCCAGCACGAGGTAATTGAACACATTTACCCGCAGTGACACGCCGGTGGAATACACAGGTTTGCGCACAACGTGGTCTTTGCCATCCAGCGGATTAGGATCTTCTTTCTGGAAATCGGTTTTATCAAAGAAACTCAAGCCTGCATCGAAAAAGAGGTTGAGGTCGGTAATCAGAAAACCCGATTTGATGAGCGACAGGCGGCGTGGCCCGGTGAACGGCAGGCGCACCTCGAAGTTACCCACAGCGATTTTGCTGCCAAACACCTGATCCACCAGTTCGGGCGCATCCTCGGTGAGTACCGAACGGGTATAGCCGTGCATAAAATTGGCCTGGCCAACAAACAAGGGATACAGATCGGAAGAATTTCCGCCAAAACGCCCGTAAGCCATGCCGCGCAGCGCAAAAGTGACTGGTTTTACATAAAAATACCGGCGCCCGTCGAGCAGCAGGGTAGAAAATTTGAAATCCCCGAAATACTGCTCTACCCCAAGCCTGTAACGCCAGCCTTGCAGTGGCGCCGTGAGGCCGAAGTAGGAGTTGTCGCCCACGAGCGCAGCACTCAGGTTTTGCAGCGCCAGGCCGGGCTGTTTCGGGTCCTTGGTACGCTCGGCAAAACGCGCAAAACCATTCGCATCATAGAAGGTGGAATAACGCGTCGTACGGGAATTGTAAAACTCCAGCGCACCACCCAGTTCCACACGTTTGGTTACGGAAAAGGGGTAAAACACCAGGCCGCCTACGCGGTCGACAAACAGGCGATTGATGCCGATGGCTTCTTCCAGGAATGTCTGCGGTACACCGTTTACAGTACGTTCCACGTATTGCAAAGTGTTGTATTCCAGCGAACTGTACGGGATATGGGAAAAGTTGAAGCCCCAGCCGATGCGTTTCTTGTTATTGATATAGGAAACCTGGCCCGCAGCATCCACAATTTCTCCGTTCAGTGCCAGGCCTGCATACAACTGGTTGTTGTCGAGCATGTCGCCGAACAGCAGATCGACGCCACCAGCGAGCCCGGCTGTGGTTCCGAAACTGGTATTGCCGGTATTCACGCCTGCGCCGGTGCTACCACCTGCGTACTCCAGGGTGAAATTCGGTTTGTACTTCTGCTCTCCGCTGATGGGCAGGCTTGCCATGGCTTTCATATTTTCATCCATCAGGCGCAGGTTGGTGTTGATGATGTCGCGTTTGCCGGGTTTGAAAGGCGGCAGGGCGGCAGGCGCCATATCTACCGCATAGACATCCACTTCTTTGGGCGTAAAATCCTCTTCCCTCGCCTGATGAATCACGTACGTGCGTTTGTTGTAGTACGTGTACAGGATGCGGTCGCGGTTTTCGGAAATACTGATGGCCGGTGCATACGGAGTTACGCCTGTAATGCCCGTTTGCAGATCGGTCAGTTGAAACACCTTTTTGGTCGTCACATCGTATTTATACAGGTTGCGGAAACCATCGCGGTTGCTGAGGAAATACAGGTTGCCCGCTTTGTCGAATTGCGGATTCATGTTGTCGGCGCCGGTGAACACATCGATAGGCGTGGAACTACCAGTGGCTACATCCAGCAGTGCCAGGTTCATCGCCCAGGCGCCATTGGTGCGGCCGCGCTGGAGGCTCAAGGCATCGGTGGAATAGGCAATTTGGGTACCGTCGGGGCTCCATGCGGGCAAAATTTCTGCTGCCCGGTCGTTGGTCAGCCGCTGCACCTTGCGGGTTTTCAGGTGGTACAAAAACAGGTCGGTTTGGCCGTTTACCAGGCCAGTCACCACAATGGTTTTTCCATCGGGGCTCCAGGCGGCATTGCTGAAAGAAGGAACACCGGGAATGAAGATTTTTTCCAGGGTTTTATTGCGTTCTACGTCCTTGATAATCAACACGCTGCGGCCTTTTTCATAGGCGTCAAAAGCAAAACGTTTGCTATCGGGCGACCAGGTACCCGAACTTTCAATGCCGTTCAACTGATCGAGGTGGCCATCGGTGGAGGTGCTGGCAATTTTTTTCAGGATTTTCCCCGATTTGGCGTCGGCCATCAACAGATCGGTGGTAAACAGGTTTTTTTCCGACAGAAAAACCACGTATTTGCCGTTGGGGCTCAATACGGGCCCTACGTTCATTTCACCTGCATTATCGTCGTCGAGCAGGGTTTTCCCGGGCAGTTTTTCCTTTTTACCCGGCGTTACCCACTGTCCGTAGTAATTTTTGAGGGTGCCGCGCCAGGCTTCCGACAAAGAATCGACCGTAGTGCCCAGTGTCATTTTTACAGCCGTTTTCAAGCCGTGTTTGGCCGTATTCATAAACAGCGGCTGGATGGTTTCGTCGCCATACACCCCGGTGATGTATGCCCAAAATGACTGCCCCCAGCGGTACGGGAAATACTTGTATCCATCGAGGTCTTTGATGCGTGGCAACTCGTCGTTCAGCGCCGCATCGCGCATCCACAGCGCCGTTTGTGCGTCTATTCGCCCTACCGACATATATTCGGCCAGCCCTTCCACCATCCAGAGGGGCAGGTTGGCAAAATTTTGTATGTTGGTGGAGTCGCCTTGCAGGATCATGTGGTACTGGAAGGCGTGCACCAGTTCGTGGCCCAGCACGTGGTGGGTTTGCTGGTTGGTGGCTGCCACCGGGAATATCACGCGGTTACGCAGGGCTTCGGTGACACCGCCTGTGCCGACGTTGATATCGCCCTGGATCACATTGGTTTGCTGAAATCCGGCGTGGTCGTTGTATACAATCATCGGGTTGCGCTCGCTAAAGGTGTCGCGTAGCACGGCCTGGTGCATGGCGTACCATAATTCGGCTGCCTGCGACAACTCTTGCGTCTTGTCGGGGTTATTCAAATACTGGTAAATTTTGAAGTGCGGCGTTTCCACCACTTTGAAATCCTGTTGCTGGTAAACGGGCTTGTTGCGCCCGAAGTATTGCGCCGAGACTGGTCGGGCAAAACAAAGCGTCAGCAAAAACAGGCTGAACAATATGCGTTTCATGGATATGAATTTTGGATGAATTTGAGAAAAGGGACTTCTAATCATATGTTACGATATGATACCTTTTAACAGATTTTCCTTCTAAAATTTTTTTTAAAATTTGTTATAAACAGGTTAAAAAAGTCCTGAGTCGTAAGTCCTGAGTCCTGAGTCTGTAGAGTACACATTATTACTCCCGGCACCTCAACAAGTAAACGCCAAACTTAACAACGTGTACTCTACGGACTTAGGACTTACGACTCAGGACTCAGGACTTACGACTCTTATGTTAAGACATCTCTGGATAGGTTGTTGTGCCGTAGCCATGCTACTCCAAACGCTGGTGTTGCTGGGCAAGCCCTGGGAAGCGCAGGGTTGGCGTGCAGGGTTCCTGTTTGGCGCTACGATATGCGGCTATCTGTTTTTCCGGCGCGAACCCTGGCAGCGAATACTGGCCTGGGTGGCAGGTCTGGGCGCCCTGGTGTGCTTGTGGCGTTTACCCCAATACACCCTGATATTGATGGTGGCGCCTGCTGCCATTTGGGTATTGTATTATTTTGCGGGCCACTGGAGTTTGCGGCGAAAGCGCTTGCTCAAACCCGTTTCCATCGCTTTTGTGTGGGCCTGGATGACCGTTTTGCTGCCCCTGCCGCCTTCCGAATGGTGGCAGGCGATGTTGATTTTTGCAGGCAGGGCAATTTTTATTTTCGCATTGGCACTGGCGTACGACCTGACGGACCTGCAGTACGACCAGCGGTTTCAATTGCCTACATTGGTACGGCATTTGGGAGCAAAAAAAACTTTTTACTGGATCAACTGCGCCATCTTGGCAGCAGCGCTCGTATGTATGCTCAACTTTTTTTGTGAAATTTATGATGCCTGGGCAATGTGCGCGCTGATTGTCAGTTTAGGATGCAGTGCAGGGGCGCTCCACATCATAGAATCAAAGTTGAAACAGCCCTGGCTACAAAAATTCTGGATCGATGGCCTGATGATTTTTCAGTTTCTGTGTGTGTGGCTGGCGAGTATTTTGAGTGATTGAGACACTTTTGTAACCATTACACAATCAATGACTTACAAAATAATTTGAGCAGCATTCTTCTTTCTTTTACTCATATTTGAACCGTCGTGTAGCCGACGTGTTTTGCATAAAAATATCCAATTCAGGCACGTTTCAAGAATTTTTGTGTGCGGAACAGATAGAAAGCCTATTTTTGAAACCAAATTATATCCCATGGTACGTTTTTTCTTTTGTCTGCTTTTCATTTCGCTTGTGGCGGCCGAAGGGGCGTCGCAAACCGGATTCAAACCGCCGGTTACCGGTGTAGGGATACTCTACAACACCGAGACGACCATCAACATGAAACTCGTGACCCACCGGAGTTTCGGTATCGGTATGGAATTCGGGCGATTGATAACGTACGATAAAACGAAATACTACCATATCGGGATTGGAGAAATCAAGCACCCGAAAGAATACCGCCAAAGCGCCGACCCTTCCGTCAGCCGTTCGTTTCGGCCCTATGTTTTTGGCAAACAAAACAACCTGCTGGTTATCCGCGGCGGCTGGGGTGCCAAGCGGTATTTCTCCGAAAAAGCGAAGCAAAAAGGCGTGGCTGTGGGGATGAGTTACAGTTTCGGTCCTTCGCTGGGCTTGCTCAAACCGTATTACCTCGCTTTGCGGTACACGGCCGACGGGTCGGGCAACAGCCGCATTTTGCACGAAAAGTATTCGGAAGAAAACGCTGCCGTGTTCCTCGATAATACCCGCATACTCGGCGCTTCACCGTTTACCCGCGGGCTGGGCCAACTGGGTTTTCGTCCCGGCGCGAATGCTTCCATTGCCTTGCACCTCGACTGGGGTGCATTCGATGATTTTGTAAAAGCGCTCGAAATTGGCCTCATGGCCGATGCTTTTGCCCAAAAAGTACCCATTCTGGTGTCGTCACAAAATGACCGACTGTTCTTCAACTTCTTCCTAAATTTGCAGCTCGGAAAACGAAAATAAGGGTTCGTTGTTTACCCTTCTACATTGCTGCAAACGAACATGCTGGAATTACCGATTGTCGAGAATAATACCACGCCTTCAGGCCGCCCGAAACGCCCTGAATGGCTGAAAGTCCGCCTTCCCATGGGCGAAAACTACCGCAATGTGCGGAGTATTGTAGACGAATTCAAGCTGCACACGATCTGTCAGAGTGGAAGTTGTCCGAACATGGGCGAATGCTGGGGTGCAGGCACAGCCACGTTCATGATTCTCGGCAATGTGTGTACACGTTCCTGCTCTTTTTGTGCTGTAAAAACAGGCCGCCCTACAGAATACGACGAAGATGAACCCCGCCGCGTGGCTGAAGCCATCTGGCTGATGAAAGTCAAACATGCGGTAATTACCTCTGTCAACCGCGATGAACTCAAGGATCGCGGCGCCGAAATATGGTACCAGACCGTACGCGCGGTGAAAGAACGCAGTCCGGAAACCACGATCGAAACACTCATTCCCGATGTGAAATCCAACTGGGAAGCCCTGGAACGCATGGTGGCCGGCGGACAGGAAGTTGTGAGCCACAACATGGAAACCGTAGCACGCCTCTACCGCAAAATTCGCCCGCAAGCGAAATATGAACGCAGCCTGGAACAAATACGCCGCACCAGAGAACTCGGCAAACGCACCAAAACCGGTATCATGGTCGGCCTGGGCGAAACGCGCGAAGAAGTATTTGAAGCCATGGATCACCTGGTAGAAAACGGTTGCGATATCCTCACCCTCGGGCAATACCTGCAACCCACCAAAATGCACGTGGAAGTGGCTGAATACGTACACCCCGATTTGTTTGCCGAATACCGCGAAGTAGGTCTGCAAAAAGGCTTGCTGTATGTGGAAAGCGGCCCACTGGTACGCTCGTCCTACCACGCAGAGCGGCATGTTTTCTGATTGGCCAACACCTTCCGATGGCGCCCGGCTGGCAGAAATGCTGGAAGCGGCTTTTCGCCGATTCAATACGCCGGATTTTATTGCCGATGATCCCATTTCCTTGCCGCATGGCTTTAGCAGGTCGCAGGATCGTGAAATTGTCGGTTTTTGGGCAGCCACACTGGCCTGGGGCCAGCGCAAAACCATTATTCAAAGCACCCGGCGGCTGGTGGAATTGATGGATGGCGCACCCCATGATTTTATTTTGCACCACACCGAGCAGGATCGCGCCCGTTTTCTGGATTTCAAACACCGCACCTTTCAGGCCACAGACACGCTGTGGTTTCTGGAGTTTTTTCAGCAGTATTATCGTAAAAATAATTCCCTGGAAACGGCATTTGCCCGACACCTGCAGCCCGGCGATGTCAGTACCGAACGGGCGCTGGCAGGCTTTCACCATGACTTTTTCGACCATCCGGATGCGCCCGATCGCACACGCAAACACGTGGCCACACCTGAACGGGGCTCTACCTGTAAACGCCTCAATATGTTTTTGCGCTGGATGGTGCGACAGGATGCCGCAGGCGTTGATTTTGGACTGTGGAAACAAATTCAAACTTCGCAATTGCTCATTCCGCTCGATGTGCATGTGGAACGCGTCGCGCGCCGCCTCGGGCTACTGCAACGCCCTCAGACAGACTGGAAAGCAGTGCTGGAACTCACTGAAAACCTGAGGGCATTCGACCCTGGTGACCCTGTAAAATACGACTATGCGCTGTTCGGGATGGGCGTACTGGAGAAGGTATCCGTATCCGGCAAGACAGTATTGGACAAGGGATAATGCGGGCAGCCACACTCACAAATCGCCCAACTGCGGGCGCAAAATCAATTCCTCCACCACGGCTGCCGGCGACAGTCCGTAACATCCCCATACGGCTTTTGCTACATCAGCGGCCTGCATCAGTCGCTCCTCCGGGAGCGTGACACCGCGCCAGGAATCGGACCATGCTGCGCCCGGCATAATGCTGGTGACTTTGATGCCATGGGGTTTCATCTCTTCGCGCAATACCTTGGAAAAACCCAACAGGGCAAATTTGGAAATGCTGTAAGAGCCGCCATTCGGATAGGCCATAAAACTGGCGATAGAGCACATATTGAAAATATGTCCTGCCCGATGCGGCAACATCTGTGGTAGCAGCGCCCGTGTCAGGTGATAGGCGCTGTACAGGTTGGTTTCCAGCAAGGTTTCGAGCGTACCTTCCCGCTCTTCCGACACCAGTCCGCCAATGTAAATGCCTGCATTGTTGATCAGCACATCGAGCCGGGGCCAGGTGGCGCGTACAAAAGCGGCAAACTCCATCGTTTCCGATTTTTTACTCAAATCAGCCTGAAAAGTGTGCAATCGCACATCCGGGTACAAGTCGGACCAGTCGGCCTGCATGGCCTGTAAATCGGCTTCCGTGCGCGCACAAACGCACAAATCAAATCCATTGGAAGCGAAAATTTCGGCGAGCGCACGGCCTAGGCCTTTGGTAGCGCCGGTGATGACTGCGGTTGGGTGCATGGGTGGGTTGATGAGTGTTGATAGGGTTGATGAGGTTGATGGGGTTGATAAGTGTTGATGAGGGTTGATAAGTGTTGATAAAAAACGGCTCGGGATAAGGGAAGGCGTTTCCATTCATCGAGTGGCTGAATATCAACCCTCATCAACCCTCATCAACACTTATCAACCTCATCAACCTCATCAACCCTCAAAAGTATGCCTGCTCTACCCTTACCTGTAATTTTTTACAAAAAAAAAGAAATTGTCCGTTCAATCCGGCCAGGAAAAGTGCAAACGCGCTTTGAAGACGTTTCTGTTGTCGGATGTTCAATTGTTCGGTTGGTATTCCTGAATTTTAGAAAAAAAAGCCGAACCTTTGTCCTCAACCCCTCAACTCCTCAACCCCTCAACCCCTCAACATTGCTCAACCTCCTCAACATTCATGGATACAAGCGCCAGCCGATATAACTACTTGCGCCACCTGGGCCGGTACCTGATTATGATGAAGCATGCCTTCGCCAGGCCTGAAAAACTGGCCATGTACTGGAAGGAAACCATGCGGCAGATGAACGACATCGGTGTGGGATCGCTCATTATCGTGTGCCTTATTTCGGTGTTTATCGGAGCGGTAGCAGCCATTCAGTTTGCCTACCAACTCGACGGACAACTGGTGCCGCGCTACTACATCGGGTACATTGTGCGCGACCTGGCGCTCATCGAATTATCTCCTACCATTACCTGTCTGGTACTGGCCGGCAAGGTAGGATCGAATATGGCGGCTGAAATTGGCGGCATGCGCCAGAAAGAACATATCGACGCCATGGAAGTGATGGGGGTCAATACGGCGGCATACCTGATTTTGCCCAAGGTGATTGCAGCCTTGTTCGTTATTCCATTGCTGGTCACGTTTTCGGCGTTTGTGGCAGTGATTGGCGGCTATCTCGCCAGCGTACCCACCGGACTCATCACCGATGCCGAATATATTCAGGGCGTCCGCTCCTTTTTTGAGCCCTATAATGTCTTTATGATGTATGTGAAATCGTTTGTTTTCGCATTCATCCTTACCTCTGTCTCCTGCTACCAGGGCTATTTTGTAAAAGGTGGCAGCATCGAACTCGGGCAAGCCAGCACCCGCGCGGTGGTATTCAGCGATATTCTTATTCTGCTGGCGGATTATTTGATTGCGGTATTGTTGACGGGATGAAATAGTAGTCCTGAGTCGTAAGTCCTGAGTCCTAAGTCCGTAGAGTACACCTGATTGCCCTTGGTATTCTTTTTAAATAAGCCAAGTGTAATCAGGTGTACTCTACGGACTTAGGACTCAGGACTTACGACTCAGGACTACTATCAGAAACCTGACTTTTAGAAAAATGTGGCAGGTGATCCATTTTGAAGGGTGGCTATCTTTAGGGTATATTTGATACTCCATTGTCCGTCAAGTCAAACTATTCAAATCTCATTCGTATGGCAAAAGAGAAATGTACACTCGAAGAACTCAAGGTTCAAAGCATCGTCACAGCACTGGATGACGAACAGATGAACCAGGTGAAGGGAGGAACGGCCCCGATGAGAGGCCGGTTTTACACCTACCGCACGCGTTGGACTGCTGTGGATGTGCGTTCTGAATTTCAGGATGTACAAACCCTGCGCGCTCCACAGGCCAAGTAAATCACGAGGCCATGGGCTTTCCAGAGAGGATTCGGGTACAATCAGGTACGCGGGTCCTCTTTTTTTGTTTTCAGCAACTGTTCGTTTTTCCACTTTTGCTGCACGGTAGCAGCAAAAGTGTGTCCTTTGATTTTGCTATCGAGCCATGCTTCCAGATCGAAGGTTTGCAACAAAATACGATACCCTGGCAGGCCAGGCAGGTCTTCTTTTGCTTTTTGGAACGCGGCTCGTATTTCCGAAGCGCCGTGCGATTTGGTTAGGTCGTGGATAAAGTGAATAAATCGTCGCTCAAGATCCTGGTAGCGATTTTTCTTTTGTAAAAAACGGGCAGTGGCACGCGTCAGAGACTCGAGCAACATCAGGTTGCCCATTTCAAAATGCAGGATGAGCGACAGGATACGAGCGAGGCTTTGAAGGTCTTCCCGTTCTACCGAGCGAGGTTGCCCAAGCCATAAATTGAGGTAATCCAGCGCACCGCTGTAATCGCTGCACCCAAAGCATATGGTGCAGTACTGGAAATAAAAACTGGCGGTTTCATGTCCCTGGATGCTGATCAGTTCGGCCTCCTCCTGACAACGTGCCATCGCGCGCCTCGCCTCCTCAAATTCGCCTGTAAATGAGCACAATGCAAACAAATTGCTGTAATACTGGCGGTGAATTTTTCGGCGGTCGTCGACGGTGATGGGTGTCAATCCATACAATTTGTCGAGGTAAATACGCACCTCGTTGTAGCGCTGCATCAGCCCGCAGGAAAGAATAAGGTTGCTCAGCGTAGCAATGTAATCGGCCAGGTTTTCACGCAAAAAATGGGGCTGCGACTCTAATAGTTGCATCAATTTTTCACCAGATTCATAAAACTGCTCGTATTGCCCCGTGGCGTAGTAGTAAATATTCAGGGTGCGATAATACAACACCCTGGCTTTATGGGATCTGGCCAGGTCAGGATCTTCGAGAATCGCATTTTGTCCGGTCAGTTGAAAGAGCGGGGCCATCTGGTCGGCCGATTTTGGACTGGCTTCCCGTTTGAAATTGGCAGTGTACACCTGAAAAAATATCTTCTGATATTCGGAATTATTGCGCAGGAGTTGAAAAGCCTGTTCTTCCTGAAACTGCAACTGCTCCAGGTTTTTATGCAAAAAATCCACATCCATACGTGTGTATGCCAATTGTTTTTCCCAGCGTATGATTTCCAGCAAGGTGCCAAAATCTTCATACTGCCGGGCAATTTTGGATGCCTTTGACAGCAATTCCCGGCAGTCCTCGTACAAGCCACGTTTGTACAATGCCAGTACGCCCTGCAACAATTCATGTAGTTTGTATTGTATGGATTGCTGCTCATCAAAAGCCTGGAGACTCTTCAAAACGAGGTTGTAGAGATAGGATTTCAGTTCCGAATATTTTTTCCCTTCCGGCGCCCGGTTCTTGTAAATCCTGCTTTTCAGGAATTCCTCATCAAAAGTTTCCTGTGCAGACATCAGGCTGAAAAGATGCAGGTATTTGCTGTTGCGATCCGTCTTTCCCCGAATATATATCCGGAAGTAACGCTTTTCGGCAGGAGAAAGCGAACGAATGAGTCGGTACAGTTTATCGGAAGGAGTTTTTGCCATGGATGAAAAATACCCTCAAAAGTGTCAGGTTTTTATCATTTCACCAAATGCAAGCAATGGCTCAGAAACCTGACTAATGGCAAAAGGTGGATTGCTGGTCGAAATATGCGCATCTACTTTTGTACCATCAATACAGGCGACGAATCATTTGCCTTTACTATTGCAAAAACACTCCCGTTCTTATCATTCAAAAGATACTACGATGCTGAATGTAATGTCTGCTCGCCCTCATACCACCGACGCCACCGAACCCCAGGCGGGCACCATGTCGGTTGTGATGCCTCGCGAATACCGCCCCGAACCAAGCGGCAATAAAATTGTATTGCCCACAATGGAAGGTATGTGCTTTGAAAAAGTAAAACAAATCGCTTATCTGGAAGCCAGCGGTAATTATACCGTGTTGCATTTCACTGACGGCCGTCAGGTGCTTGTTTGCCGTACCCTGCGCGAAGTGGAACTGCTGCTGCCCGAGTCTGCATTCGTGCGCATCCACCGCTCGCATACCGTGCACCTGAAACACCTGAAAAAATACGTGCGCGGAAAAGGCGGCCATGTCGTATTGCAAAACGGCGTCTCGCTTACAGTTTCGGCCGGACAAAAAGACTTTTTTCTGGAATCACTGAAGGTGTATTTTGGGTAAGGGTTGATAGAAGTTGATGAGGGTTGATAAAGGTTGATGAGGGTTGATATTCAGCCACTCGATGAATGGAAATACCATCCCTTACCCCGAGCCGCTATTCATCAACCTTTATCAACCTCATCAACCTCATCAACCTTTATCAACTCTTATCAACCCTCATCAACCCTCATCAACCCTCATCAACTTTTTTTTCTTCCCCACCCAACCTTTGCACCTAACACCCTGTCTTTACCCTTCATAAGCTCCACCTAAACAAATAAACACAGTAAGGGTTTGGTTGACGCCGGACGCGGCAATTCGTGCTCCGGCGTTTTTTTTTGAGTCCTGAGTTGTAAGTCCTGAGTCCTGAGTCTGTAGAGTACACCTGATTACTATTGGCTTTAATATCAAGGATATTCAAGGGTAATCAGGTGTACTCTACAGACTCAGGACTCAGGACTTACGACTCAGGACTCAACATAAAACCCTCACCGTCTCAATCTTCCGGTCGCTCACCAGTTCCGCTATATACGTTTTGCCATCCAGTTGCAGCCGGGCGCCCTGCTCGGGGATGCTTTGCGTTGCAAAAATCAGGTACCCCGAGAGGGTATTGTAATCGCCGGTAGGGATGTTTAATTCCGGAAATTTCTCGTTGATATAGTTTACATCCAGCCGCCCGGAAAGCAGATATTCCTGCTCGCTGATACGCACTTCTATAAATTCTTCCTGATCGTGTTCGTCGTCAATTTCGCCGAACAGTTGTTCCAGCGCGTCTTCCAGCGTAACCAGTCCGGCCAGGCTGCCATATTCGTCTACCACGCAGGCAATATTGGTGCGATTTTTTATGAATTTGTGCAGCAAGTCGTTGATCTGGATACTTTCCGGCACAAAAGTGATGGGCATCACAATGCCACGGATGCTGCGCGGGTGGCTGAATAATTGCTGCACGTGTACATATCCCAATACCCCGTCGAGGTCGCCATCGGTTATGATGATCCTGGACAGGCTGCTGGAGATGAACAACTTGCGCAATTCGTCTACCGAAGCCTGCACGTCGATATGAACGATTTCAGGGCGGGGCGCCATACAATCATAGGCACGCACCTGTTTCATATGCAAGGCATTTTCGAGCAGGCCCATTTCCATTTCTTCCTCACCCGGAATGCCGGACACATTTTGCTGCACGAGGTATTCGATGAGGGCGGCATCGCCTTCGCTGTGAATATTCCTGTAAATACTATGGAAAAGCAGGTTTTTGAAAAAAAGCAGAAACGAGAACAGCAACAGGGAAAGCAACACACCACTTATCCACATGCTGCCTGTTTGTGCGTACACCCAGGGGCCCAGTATGATGCATGAAAACGAAGCCAGGCTTGTCAGAAACAAGGTAGCCGGCAAGGTTGTACTTCCGACGCGAAACGCCGAAGACCAGGAGAGCATTCGTTTGGAGGAAGGGTCGTCCATAGGCTTTTAAAAATTACCGACCTGCACCCCCTGAAAAAATCCAAGGTAAGTGAGCAGGAGGATAATGCATCCCACAACAATGCGATAGTACCCGAATACCTTGAATCCGTAACGGTGCAAAAACTGCATAAATGTGCGGATGGCGATCATCGCTACCACAAAAGCCACCACATTGCCAATGGCTAGCAAAACTAGTTCATTGCCTGTAAAAGTGCCGCCTTCTTCGTCGATATAGTCCCATATCGTTTTGCAGGTGGCAGCAAACATGGTCGGAACTGCCAGAAAAAACGAAAACTCCGCTGCTGCAACCGGCGTAAGCCCCTGCGTGACGCCACCGATGATGGTAGCAGCCGAGCGGCTTACCCCTGGGATCATCGAAATCACCTGGAACATGCCGATGCGAAATGCACGAGGCAAGGAAATATCTTCGTCGGAACTCACTCCGGTTTGGGCCTGTCGTGCAAAAAAACGGTCGATAAACAGGAACACAACCCCGCCGGCAATGAGCGCCAATGCCACCACTGTTATGTTTTCGAGCAAACGATCGATGTGTTTTTTAAACAGCAATCCGAATACCGCAGCAGGCAGAAACGCTACAAAAAGGCGGACATAAAAGCGGAAATTCTGAAAAAAGCGCCGCCAGTACAATACCACTACCGACAGAATAGCGCCAAACTGAATGGCTACGGTAAAAACCTTCACAAATGGATGGCCGGCAATACCCATCAGGGAAGAGCCTATGATCATATGCCCGGTGGAAGAAACTGGCAGGAATTCTGTCAGCCCTTCGATAATAGCCAGAATAATGGCCTGAATAATGCTCATACGAATTCAGAAGAAATACTAGGCCGCTTCAGCGTTGCCAGATTCAGCGGGTGCAGAAGTTACAGTATCCGATTTTTTGAAAATACCCAGGCCTACTACTACAAATCCGGCAACCATGCACATCGGAGCCAGGGTGATACGGGTGAAACTGTAAATGCGTTCGGGCTCCCATTTGTTTGGGTCGGGCATAGCGCCGCCTGTCATCAGACCCAGGCCAAGTACCACCAGTCCGAGCCCGATGCCGATATAAATAAAGTTTTGGCGGCCAAACAGCAAACCGCTTTTATCCGGGTTCCAGCCACTTTCTTTTTTAACGGTGCGTTGTACCGGGGCCGCTTTTTTGGTAGAGGGTGCGGCTTGAGGGCGCGCAGGTTGTTTTGCCATTATGTGTGTGGTTATTTATTTTTTAATACAAATCGTCGATGCGCATGCGCAAAAACTTGTTTACAACAAACCAGGTGCTCAACCCGGAAATCAGTACACCCAGCAAAATAATGCCGGTAAATACCATGAGCATGCTGTCGAGGTCGCGCAACTGTTCTATTTCAGGTACCTGTTTTTCAATCCATTCGAACACCAGAATCAGTGCGCCGATCGACAGCAAAGCGCTCCACAAGCCATTCAGAACGCCTCTTTGGATGTAGGGTTTGCTGATAAATGCCCAGGAAGCGCCTACCAGTTCCTGATTTTTGATGACAAACCGGTTGGAATAAAGCGCCAGCCGGATGGTGTTGTGAATAAGCGTAACGGCTGCAAAGATGAGCAAAAAAACCAGGCAGAGGGCGATCAGGCCCATATTTTGCATGTTCTTGCCCACATTTCCGATATTGCTTGCTTCGTAATATAATTCGGACACCAGCGTATCCTGCCGCAGTTCCTCGCGCCATTGTTGCAGGTTCTCGTCGTTGAGGTATTCGGCACGCACATTGAACCGGATGACATCGCGCAAGAGGTCGGGCGCGTCTTCCAGCATACTTTCATCGCCCAGGTCTTCACGCATGCTGGCGGCGGCCTGTTCGCTGCTGATGAAGGTGATGGTTTCTGGTTTAACGAAAGGTTTCTGGCGAATATTTCCCACAATCCGGGCAATTTCCTCCTGCCCCAGGTCGGGCTTCAGTTCCAGCCAGATGTCGACTTTCTCCTTGAACAGGGTAGCCAGTTTGCGCGCATGCATGGTCGAGAGGGTAAAAAAACCGACGATAAACAGCACCAGCGCAACGCTGAGGATGGCGTAAAAATAGGTAGGCCTGGTTCGAGACATCTTTTTCAGAAATCGGGGTAATGGGAATCAAAAAATGCATTCACTCAAACGCTATGACAATCAACAGGTTATGCGATCTTTGCAGACCTTTTCGGGTGTTTGCCAGACCGATCTTGCCATGCCGCCAATATTTGGATGCACTTTGCGTTTTTGTGAGCGGCAAAGGTAGTTATTCTGTGCTTTATCTCCGTATGTTAGGCGTAACTACGCCATTTGATTCAAATTTTGCATGAAAATCTGTTGCATCTTCCTCGTATCCCTGCTGCAACCATGGCTCTTCCCCGGCGAACAGCCCACCGGTACATTGATCCCTTTTCTCAATCCATCGTTTGAAGATACGCCACGCGCTTCCGCTTCGCCCGCAGGCTGGAATTCCTTCACCCCTGGCAGCACACCCGATATTATGCCCGGCGCCTGGGGCATCGATTTCCAACCTCAGGACGGCCGCAGTTGTGTAGGACTGATTACGCGGGAAGATGGTACCAGCGAGGATATTGGGCAGGGCCTGCAGGAAACGCTGAAAGCAGGGTTTTGCTACAAATTTTCTATTTACCTGGCCCATTCGCCGCAATATGTTAGTTACAATAACCCTATTCGCATTCGAATATGGGGCGGCGCCAAACGGGGCAGCAAGGAACAACTACTCGCCAGTTCGCCGCTCATCGACCACCGCGACTGGCAGCAATACAAATTTCAATTTATTCCCTCGGGCGATATCCGGTATATTACCTTTGAAGCCTATTTCGCACCCGGTACATCATTCAAATACCGGGGCAATATTTTGCTCGACAACTGTTCGCCGATTGAAAAATGTAATCGAGCGTGACGTTATGGGTTGATGAGGGTTGATAAGTGTTGATGAGGGTTGATATTCAGCCACTCAATGAATGAATATATCTTCCCTTAACTCGAGCCGCTATTTATCAACCCTCATCAACACTTATCAACACTTATCAACCCCCAACCAATAACTGATAACCAAACGGTGAACCCTTCTGCTTTCCTACTGTTTTGAGGCTTTATTGTCTGTTGTAAAGGGCTTTCGCCCGTCTTTTTTGATGAAACATCTTTCCTACCTCTACAAGTTTTTCTGGATTTACCGCTGGCGTTTCTTGCTGGGCATTGCCTTCGTCGGGCTGGCCAACTGGTTTCGTGTATTGCAGCCACAAGTCATTCGGCAGGCGCTCGATACGGTTGTCGAGCAGGTAAAATTTTACCAGGAGCATGGTGGCATCGGCGCACATCCGGAGGCATTTGGCAACCTGAGTTTCCAGATTGGTAAATTCGGCGCCATTGTCATCGGGCTGGCTCTGTTGATGGGCATGTTTATGTTTTTCATGCGCCAGACGATTATCGTCATGAGTCGGCTCATCGAATACGATATGCGCAAGGAAATTTTTGCCCATTACGAACGGCTCGATCTGGCGTTTTACAAACGCAATTCTACCGGCGACATGATGTCGCGTATTTCGGAGGATGTTTCCAAAGTCCGGATGTTTCTGGGACCTACCATTTTGTACGGCCTCGACCTCATTTTTCTTTTTATTCTGGCTATCTCTTCCATGCTGAAGGTGAGCGTCACACTTACCATGTGGTCGCTGCTGCCTTTACCCTTTCTTAGCATTTCCATCTACTGGGTCAGCACAATCATCAACAAACGCAGCGAAAAAATACAACAACAACTGGCCACGCTCACCAGCACGGCACAGGAGGTGTACAGCGGCATCCGGGTTGTAAAAAGTTATGTGCATGAGGAAGCCATGGGACGATGGTTTGCCGATCAAAGCGAGGAATATCGCCAGAAATCGCTGCGCCTGATTCGTGTCGATTCCTTCTTTTTCCCGCTGATGTCGCTGCTCATCGGCACCAGCATTATCATCACGGTATATGTTGGTGGCATGCAGGTGATTGCCGGCAACCTGACGGCGGGCAATATTGCCGAGTTTGTCATTTACATCAACATGCTCACCTGGCCAGTTACAGCAATCGGCTGGATTGCATCGCTCACCCAGCAGGCGGCGGCTTCGCAAAAACGCATCAACGAATTTTTGAAAACCAGCCCGGCCGTGCAAAACCAGGCGCCGGCTTTGCCGAAAGGTGAACAACATACGCCATTGAAAGGGCATATTCGCTTCGAAAATGTGTCCTTTACGTACCCTGACACCGGCATTCAGGCGCTCAGCAATGTTTCGTTCGAGGTGCTGCCCGGACAACGTCTGGCCATCGTAGGCCGCACAGGAAGTGGCAAAACGACCATTGCCGACCTGCTGCTCCGGATGTATGATGTGAAAGAAGGTCGTATCCTCATCGATGGTGTTGATATTAAGCAAATCGACTTGTACCACTTGCGCCGCAGCATCGGTTATGTGCCGCAGGATGTGTTCCTGTTTTCGGATACCGTTTTGAATAATATTGCCTTCGGGAAAGAAGGCATCAGCCGCGAAGACGCCGAGTTTTTTGCAAAAAGTGCTGCCGTACACGACGAGATCATGAGCCTGCCCAATGGCTACGAAACCGTAGTGGGTGAGCGGGGCGTCACACTCTCGGGCGGACAAAAACAGCGCGTCAGCATTGCCCGTGCCTTTGCCAAAAGACCCGATGTGGTGTTACTCGACGACTGTCTTTCGGCAGTAGATACACAAACAGAAAGCCGCATTGTAGGGTACATGGAAGATGCGCTTTCCGATAAAACGGCCATCATCATCACGCACCGCATGTACGGCATGCTGGAGTTCGACAAAATTATCGTGCTCAACGAAGGCCGGATTAGCGAAGAAGGCACCCACGACGAACTGATGACCAGTGGCGGATACTATACGGAAATGCTGGAGAAACAATCGAATGGAGAAAAATATTATGACCCGGCGTGATGATTTTTGAGGTTGATGAGGTTGATAGGGTTGATGAGGTTGATAAGTGTTGATGAGGGTTGATATTCAGCCACTCAATGAATGAAAATACCATCCCTTACCTCGAGCCGCTATTTATCAACCTCATCAACCCTATCAACCCTCATCAACACTTATCAACCCTCATCAACCAACACCTACGCACCTATCCTTATGACAAATCAACTTTCCCAGGGACTCCTTTTCAGCCTGACCTTGTTTGTAATTGCCTGCAATCCGAAAGAAACCCGTGTGGTGGCCCCTTTAAGAGCAGATACGATTGCTTTCGAGAAAAAATTCTGTGTGGCAGACACCATTTGCGCTATTTTCGATGTAACGGTGCCACAAATCAGCGGCGGCGACTCCACTGTGACAGCCGCGGTCAACCACTCCGTTCAGAGTTTTGTACGCAGCACTGTTGGCGCAGGCGAATCGCCCTCATTTACAGTAGCCATGGACTCGGCCGCGGCCCAGATGATCAGCGCATTCAAACAATCCAGAATTGACATTCCCGACATCCCGATGGGATATAGCATGGAAATAAAAGGCGCTACGCCCATGTTGACTACCAAAGTAGCCACCATGTATGTGGATGGCTATTCGTTTATGGGAGGCGCGCACCCGAATCCGTTTACGACGGTTGTTTCCTACGACCTGCTGCAAGGTGGAAAAGCGCTGAGTATTACGTCGATGGTAGCCGATACCAACGCGGTGCGTCCCCTGCTGGAAGCAGCATATAAGGAAGCCAAAGGCATGAAACCGGAAGAGAAAATTACCGACCTGCTATACCCCGAATTGCAGCAATTACCTATGCCTGCCAACGTCGCCGTTTTGCCGGAAGGACTGATTTTCTTCTACAATGCCTATGAAGTGGCGCCTTATGCCGTGGGGCCTGCGGAAATTGTACTGACCTGGGAGCAGTTGGGGGCGCTGGCCGACAGAAAAAAATGGTTGGATACAAACTAATCAAATGCTTTGCCCGCAAAACGGGTGAGGCCGCCGGTGATTTTACTGGCCAGTTTGACGGCGAAAGCATATTGCTTGTATTTGCGCTTGAACTTCGGCCCCAGGTCGATCAGGCTGCCGATGTAGGGTTTTTGTACTACACGAAGGGCTAAAGAACCTTTGTCAACAAGGCTTAGTTTGCCCTGCCACTGCTCGGCCTCCTTCAGTATTTTATCCATCGCGGCCTCGTTCTGGTCGTGGTATTTTTGTACGTATTTAACACCTTTGACAGGATCGACAAATTTGAGATCCTGCTTCATAAATTCCACATAGTCGGTCAGCAGTCCGTCGAGTTTTTGCTCGGGCGTCATATTGCTGTTGGCAATGCGGCTCAGGTTGGCGCGGTGCTCCGACAGCCAGCGATTTTGTTTCCAGGATGCACAACCTGTATGTAAGAAGGTAGTGCCGACAAGCAGGAACAGCAACAGGAATTTTTGCATGGAGAGGTGAGGTATGTGTTTTTGTGTTTAAGTGTTTTGGTGTTTTTGTGGGCTTCGCGCTCGGCTGATGTTAGGCAGTAACGTTTAATTGTATGGTGTTGTTTTTATGCTCAAATGTTAACTCTAAAACCCTTAAACACAAAAACACTTAAACACTTAAACACCAAAACACAAAAACACTTAAACACAAAAACACTTAAACCATTTCCAGCAGCAACTGCCCTTTATCGACTGCCATACCTTTTTGTACGTTTACCGATTTGACCTGCCCTTCGCCGGAGGCTTTTAGTACATTTTCCATTTTCATGGCTTCCAGAATCAGCAAGGGTTCGCCTTTCTGTACGGTTTGGCCTGCTTCTACGAGGATTTGCAGCACCAGGCCGGGCATGGGTGCTTTTACGGTATTTTGCTTTTGATGCCCACCGATTTGAAGCCCCAGTTGGCGCACCAGCCGTTCGTACTGGTCAGCAAGGTGTACAGTGTATTTGTTTCCATCAATGCGGAAAACCAGTTGGCGATGGGCAAAATCGGCGTCTTCCAGTTCGGCATGCCACGACTTGCCTTTGTACAGAATATGGAAACTGCCATCCTGTTCGGCCAACATATCCAGTTGGCTGGCTTCAGAGGCTTGAAACTCAAAAGTTTGCTGGCCGTTGACGGCTATTTCGAAGGATTCGGTGGTATTCATGGTATTCGTATGATACGGCTGCTTTGAAAGATATATATCGGCGGGTGGCTATGCTTCCGGGTTGTGTTTTCCAAATACCCGACATGTCAGCACGGTAATATCGTCGGGGAAAGGCTGTTCCTGTCGGAATGCCTCGATATGCGCGAGTAGCCTGGTATTCAGGCTTTTGGCGTCGAGTTGAGCGTTTTCCTGCAAAAACTCAGTCAGTTTTTCTTCGGTAAAATAATCTCCTGCATCGTTTTTAATGTCGGTCAGGCCATCGGTGTAGGAAAATATCATAGCCTCATCGGTGAGGCAGATGCCACCGATTTCGAGGAAAGGCAGTTCCGGAAGCCAACCCAGAGAAGTGCAACCATTGCGCAACGGAATCACTTCGCCGTTGCTAAGCAGCAGGGGCGGCGTGTGGCCGGCATTGATGTAGTGCAGGGTGCGGGTAGGCACGTCGTATTTGGCCAGGAAAAGGGTAATAAACTTATCACCCTGCGTCACGCGCCAGACAGCCGAGTTTAGTTCGTACACGATTTCTTCCAGCGAGGGGCGGCGGGTTACCAGTGCATGGAAATTGGCCTGGAAATTGGCCATCAGCATAGCGGCAGAAACGCCTTTGCCTGTGATGTCGGCAATACAAAAAGCAATTTTCCCGTCGGAAAACTCCACTACATCGTAGTAGTCGCCACCTACCGCAAAGTGGGGTTTGTAAATGCTCGACAATTGGTAGTTATCGCCCGAAGGAAGCCGGGATGGCACCAGGGTGCGCTGAATTTCGGCAGCCACTTCCACCTCGCGGTTGATAATTTCCTGGCGGAGTTGTTGTTTGAACAGGCGTTTGTTTTCAATTGCCACCGCCACGACATTGGTGATGGTGGTCACGAACTGCACCTTGTTGAACACATCGTCGCCATCGCCAAAACCGCCGATAAAAGCATAGGCAATGGCTACGTCCTTGTGCAGCACCGGCACCACGAGGTCGAATTCGCGGATAAGAGCGTGGCTGCTGTTTTCGAGGCCTTGTTTGCTGCGGTACTTGGAAAGTTCTGCACTGATGTCTTCCGTCAGCATGGCTTCGGGCACTCCCAGCGAGGTTTTACACACCCATTTTTCACCTTCGCGGAAAAAAAGCGCCATTTTTCGAATACCGATTTCCCAGCGCAGGAAGGAATTGTACATCTTGAACAGGTCTTCCGCAGACACGTTTTCATTGATAGCCTGCGTGATGGTCAGCAAACTATTGATCTGCAACTGTTTAAGACTTACTTCCCGCTCGAGTTTATCGATACGCGACAAGGTTCTTTTTATTTCCTGCAATTCAGGCATGTGTAGTTTCCGCAATAAAAATTGAAATAAACACCGGGAGCAAGGTGTAAAAATGCACATTCTTACCTTCCTGCGCCTGTTTCTACCCTGTTGTTTGTCAGATTCTGGCGTTTTCTTGCAGCCCGAAGGTACGCACTACCATATTTTCGCGTTCCTTTTTCTTTAAAAATGTAAAACTTGTGAACTTTGCGCCTGCAATTGTTCTCAATTGAACTCAAAAAACCTGTCCAAATCGAATTGACCAATCATTTACAGCAATATGGAAGACGTTAGCAGTATACTGAATGATGCCAAAGAGCATATGAACAAGGCCATCGAACACCTCGAACATGAACTTGTTAAATTGCGCACCGGCAAGGCATCGACGAACCTCATTTCCGACCTGATGGTGGACTACTACGGCACCCCGACGCCGTTGCCACAGGTTGCTAATATTCAGGTGAGCGATGCCCGTACCATTGTGATTCAACCCTGGGAACGCAATATGCTCGGCCCGATCGAACGGGTTATCATCAATTCCAATATCGGTATCACCCCGGCCAACGACGGTGAAGTAGTACGCCTCAGCGTGCCGCCACTCACCGAAGAACGCCGCAAGGAACTGGTTAAAAAAGCCAAAGCCGCCGGCGAAGAAAGCAAGGTGGGCGTGCGCAATGCCCGCCACAAAGCACTCGATCACATCAAAAAAGCAGTGAAAGACGGCTTGCCGGAAGATATCGGCAAACGCCGTGAAACCGAATTGCAGGACCTGGTGAACAAATTTGTCGAACAGGTCGATAAGGTGATTGCTGCGAAGGAAAAAGAAATTATGACTGTTTAAATTAGTCGTGAGTCCTGAGTCCTAAGTCCTGAGTCCGTAGAGTACACCTGCATACTCTTGGCATTAATACAAACAGAATCCAAGAGTATACAGGTGTACTCTACGGACTCAGGACTTAGGACTCAGGACTTAGGACTTTCAACTCAGAATATGAATCTGGAAAAATACCTCGTCGTGGCTGGCATGCCCGGCGTCCACAAAGTAACGGCTACCCGCAACAACGGTTTTGTCATCGAAGACCTCAATGAAGGCCGCAGCCGTTTTGTCCCCATGCGCCAGCAGCAGGTAACGCCACTGGCCACCATTGGCATTTACACCTATACGGATGCCGAAGGCGAAAACACCATTCCACTGTCCGATGTGTTTCAAAAAATGCTCGATCAGTATGAAACCACGCCGCCGGTGAGCCTCGACTCCAACAGCGCTGCTTTTCGTGCTTATTTTACGGCCGTGCTACCCGAGCACGACCAGGATCGTGTACACATCAACGACATCAAGAAGTGTATCAAATGGTTCAAATACATGCACGAAAAAGGCATTTTTGAAGAAGTGAAGCGCGAAGAAGAAAATGCCAAGGCAGAATCTGCAGAACAGGCGGAAGAGCCCTCTGAAAAAGCCTGATTCTATGTACAAAAACAAAAAAGTAGTAGTCGTACTTCCGGCCTACAACGCAGCGAAAACGCTCGAAAAAACGTATAGAGAAATACCCTTCGATCTGGTAGATGAGGTAATTCTGTGCGACGACCACAGCCGCGATAATACGGCCGAACTGGGCCGCCAACTGGGGATACAGCACGTCATTGTGCACGAACAGAACAAGGGATACGGTGGCAACCAAAAATCGTTGTACAACAAAGCGCTCGAAATCGGCGGCGACATTGTTATCATGCTGCACCCCGACTATCAGTACACACCCAAACTGATCCCCTCTATGGTCAATATCATAGGCGAAGACCTGTACCCGGTCGTACTGGGGTCGAGAATCCTCGGAATGGGAGCACTGAAGGGCGGAATGCCAATGTATAAATACATTGCCAACCGTTTTCTGACGCTGGCACAGAACTTGCTGATTCGGTATAAATTGTCGGAATACCACACCGGATACCGTTCTTTCAGCCGGGAAGTGCTGGAAACGATCCGGTATAACCAGAACTCCGATGATTTTGTATTCGACAATGAAATGCTGTCGCAGATTGTGTATGCGGGATTCGATATTGGAGAGGTCACTTGCCCGACCAAATATTTTGAAGAAGCATCCAGTATCAATTTCAAAAGAAGTATGAAATATGGTCTGGGTGTGTTGCGCGTCTCGTTTGGGCACTTTTTTCAACGCATCGGGCTGATAAATCTTCCGATGTATGTAAAAAAGTGAAAAGCAGAGGAAAGGAAGGTTCTGTGAGGGTACGGCGGGATTCTGTTAAGCATTAACAAACGTTGTATTTTTATTGTGTGGCGATAGTTAAATTTTTTGCAAATAGTGCAACCTTTACTTGGCATCGTAGGTTGTTTATCCATATTTTGCAGACAAATTTTACCAAAACCGATTTTTTCACAACAACCAATCCCCCATCAGGTGACATCTTAATCGTGGTCTATGAAAGAAAAATTACTCCTTTTTGTCTTCGTGTTAGCCGGCTTGGCGGCAACGGCCCAAAACAGTGCGCGGGCCGATCTTTCCGTATACCCCAACCCTGCTGCTGAATATATTTCGGTACAGGACAACCACGATGCCGTGGGCGAAATTGCAATTTTCAGCATTGTCGGCCGTCGTGTAAAGGAATTTGAATACACCAAAGGCGACCAGCAATACAACATTTCCGACCTTCCCAAAGGCATGTATCTGGTGCAGTTGATCGATAAAAACAAACGCATCCTGACCACGCACAAACTCGAAAAGCGTTAGGCTGTATTGTCAGTATATAAAAAGCACAATCCCGAATTCTGGCTTTCGCCAAAATTCGGGATTGTGCTTTTTGTAGCCTGTCTCTGTAGCGGTTTCAACGAAACACCGCTTTCGTATAGTTCAGCGAGAGGCTTTCCATCGGCCTGCCTGACGACGACGAAGAGGCAGAGGTTTGATAACTCGTAATCAGTACGTTTTCCAGTTCGATTTGCATGTAGTTGTCATCGCCCGATTTGCGCACATGCAGAACGGCCTTTTTTATGTGTTTGCCAGACACGGAGGCCTGCATCAGTTTTGGAGAGGAAATGCTCGTTTGTGCGCGCTGAATGCCGATGGTTTTGTCGGATCTGTTGATCTGCATGGATTCAATTTCAATCCATTTTTTGTGATCCCGATCGGCCGATTCGCCGTCGACACCGTCGAGTTTCAGAAAGTAATCTACATGTGCAAAACTTTTTGCCGTCGGATGAGCAGTAGTGAAAGCGCTGGAAATACATACCAGCAGTAAAGCGAACCAAGGTGCCAGATTTTTCATGTCTAAAGGTTTGAATTGTGTTGAAAAATGAAATCTGGATACTTGTGTTGGCAGCAGGGAAAATGTACCCGGGAGAGGCGTAGTTTGTTGCCATCATTTTGTACATTTGTTTGTTAATCCTATTACATCGCTTTATGCTTCATTTTGACAAACGTGGCTTTTTATTCCCTTATGATGTGATTTTGTCGGACATCCCAACGTTTCATCATGCATTTGTGGATAAAATACCAGATCCTGTGCGAATAGAGATTTTTGAAAACTTCATCCAGTTTGCCAAATCATTTCTGGCAGATTTGAGTTTGGTAAATCTGCAAGTTTTTCTGGACGGAAGTTTTACCACTTTAAAACGCACCCCAAATGATCTGGATATTGTTGTTTGTGTTGATTTGAAAACATTTCAACGCTACGAATCGCTCTTTCAAACCAAGTATCATCGCCAAGCATTACTGAAGAATCGATTGGATATTTACTTTATCCATGTATATCCAGATAACCACCCCAACCACATTTTTACAGAATCTGATCGGCTCTACTGGATAAATCAGTTTACAAGGACAAGACCTGATTATAGAGGGATTATCCACAAAAAAGGTGTAATTGAACTCATATTATCTGCTCATGAAATCTAAACAGCATAAATCTGAACAGATACAAGCGGAATGGTTAATTCAGCAAATAAAGGAGTTGGATCGCCTTGTTGCCATGCATCGCACCGGTGAAAGCCACTTTGTTGCAGCACAGTATGAAGAACGACGCTTGCATTATTTCAAGGAACTTGTAAGTCTTCTGATCGACTCCGAATATAATGTTACCGGCCATGAAACATTCCCCCTTGTAAATGCTTTGATCAGTGAAAATTACAGTTCATCAAAACCTGCTCAAAAAACCTCCACACAATCTAAACGCAAGAATGCATTTGAACGAACCCTTGAATTTTATCAAATTCATTCTTTCAGCCAGATACGCCTTCCTTCAGAAACTCAAAAAGATGCTTTGAAGGGGAATAAAAAAAACAGGTTGATACAAGCAGAAAAAAAGGTTAAGCCATCAACTTCCTGAAAAAAAAGAGCCTGCCCTGAGTTTCAGGACAGGCTCTTTCCATTTTTTATTTTCTCGCTCGCCTTACTTGATCGGCGCAGCCTCCTGCGTCGTAGCAGGTGCTTGTGTCATCTGCATTTTAGATTCCGGCTGCTTCATGATCGAAGAGTGATCGCCTGAAGTGTGGCCGCCCAGGATCGGAGCGATGGCCAGGCCTACCAGGCAGGTCAGTTTGATCAGGATATTCATAGACGGACCAGAAGTGTCTTTGAACGGGTCGCCCACTGTGTCGCCGGTTACGGCAGCCTTGTGTGGATCGGAGCCTTTGTAATACGTCTGGCCATTGATGTCGACGCCTTTTTCAAAGGATTTTTTCGCATTGTCCCATGCGCCACCTGCATTCGACTGGAAGATAGCCCACATAACGCCGCTGACGGTTACACCGGCCATGTATCCACCGAGTGCTTCAGGGCCCATGATAAAACCTACCACGATCGGGGTAATGATGGTGATAAGGCCCGGAGGCATCATTTCGCGCAGGGCAGCGCGCGTAGAAATCTCCACACAGCGCTGGTAGTCGGCTTTGCCGGTACCTTCCAGCAGCCCCGGAATTTCGCGGAACTGACGGCGTACTTCCTGCACCATGTCCATGGCAGCACGGCCTACACTCTGCATGGCGAAGGCGGAGAATACCACCGGAATCATGCCGCCCAGGAACAGGGCTGCCAGCACATTGGCTTTAAAAATATTGATACCTTCGATGCCGGTAAAATTCACATATGCAGCAAACAGGCCCAGGGCCGTGAGTGCAGCAGAAGCGATGGCAAAACCTTTACCGATAGCAGCCGTGGTGTTGCCCACAGAGTCGAGAATATCCGTACGGCCGCGTACTTCTTTGGGCAATTCGCTCATTTCAGCAATACCACCAGCATTGTCGGCAATCGGGCCGAAAGCGTCGATAGCCAACTGCATGGCTGTGGTAGCCATCATTGCCGAAGCGGCAATGGCTACACCGTAGAAACCTGCCAGCGAGTATGTACCCCAGATCGCACCGGCAAACAGCACGATCGGCATCCAGGTGCTCAGCATGCCCGTAGCAAGACCGGCGATGACGTTGGTAGCATGGCCCGTAGCCGACTGGCGTACGATGTTGAGGATCGGTTTTTTACCGAGGCCCGTGTAATATTCTGTGATGGCGGAAATCAGTGCGCCTACCACGAGGCCCACCACTACGGCGCCAAATACATTTATATTGCTCACAATCACAGCACCACCCACGAGGCTCATAGTCATGGTCTCGGGCAGCATCCACTGAATCAACGGATAACAAGCCACACCGGTGATGATGATACTCACCCAGTTGCCACGGTTCAAAGCAGCCTGTACAGCATCGGAGTCTACTTCTTTGTCAGCGTTTACGCGCACGAGCAGCATACCAATGATGGAGAAAAGAATGCCCAGACCGGCAATCATAATCGGCAGCAGAATTGGGCCGATACCACCGAATGCATCCTGAATGCCTGCGGAATCGCGGATGACCGAGTTACCCAGTACCATGGTAGCCAGTACGGTAGCCACATAGGAACCGAAAAGGTCGGCGCCCATACCTGCCACGTCGCCTACGTTGTCGCCCACGTTGTCGGCGATGGTAGCAGGGTTGCGCGGATCGTCTTCCGGAATACCGGCTTCTACCTTGCCTACGAGGTCGGCGCCTACGTCGGCAGCCTTGGTGTAAATACCACCGCCTACGCGTGCGAACAGTGCGATCGATTCAGCGCCCAGCGAGAAACCGGCGAGTACTTCCAATACGCGCGACATTTGCTCGTAGCCATCTACGCCATAGGAACCGCCCATGAAGAAGTTATAGAACAGTGCAAAAAGCAGGCTCAAGCCCAGTACAGCCAGACCGGCTACACCGAGGCCCATCACTGAACCGCCGTTGAACGACACTTTCAGTGCCTGTGCGAGGCTGGTGCGAGCAGCCTGCGTGGTGCGCACATTGGCTTTGGTAGCAATACGCATGCCCATAAAACCTGCCAGTACGGAAAATGATGCACCAATTACAAATGCAAATACGATCAGTGGGTGACTGGTCGTTACCTGTGTGCCCAGCCAGCCCAGCAGCGCGGCAGCAATCAGTACGAAAATGGCCAGTACGCGGTATTCCGCTTTGAGGAATGCCATGGCGCCATCAGCAATATTTTTGGCAATGCCCTGCATTTTTTCATCACCGGCATCCTGTTTGCTGACCCAGCCCTGCAACAGGAACATATACAAGAGGCCCGCTACCCCAAAAAACGGAAGTACGTAAATTAAGGAACTCATCCGTTAAGTTTTGTTTTGACGTGAAAAGTTAGAATATCCGAAATGGCCATTTAATAACTGTATGCGGCCAAAACGGCGGCAAAAGTACAGAATTTTATTTTCCGGCATACTTTCCTGCATGGAAATAGTATAATTCAAGACAACCCGTTCGGCTTCGCCCGTACATTTGCGCCTTCTTCTTACTGTCAATATTCCAGAATGCTTCGAAAAGTATTTTTCCCGCTCTGTCTTGTATTCATGTCCAGGATGCTTCCTGCCCAGCAAACGCAGCCTGCTCAACCCAAACTGATAGTTGGCATCGTAGTCGATCAGATGCGCTATGATTTTCTGTATCGCTATCAGGCAAAATATTCCCCCGGCGGCTTCAAACGCCTGCTGTCAGAAGGTTTCACTTGCGAAGACGTCCGCTATAATTATGTGCCTACCTACACAGCACCCGGGCACAGCGCTATTTACAGTGGTGCTACACCTTCGGTAAATGGAATTATCGGCAACGACTGGTGGGACCCGGAATGGGGCGAACACCGATACGTGACGACCGACAAACGGTACCGCCCGGTTGGAACCAACAACAACAAGGCAGGGCAGCATTCACCGTCGGTATTGCTCTCCACTACCATTACCGACGAATTGCGCCTGTCCAATAATTTCCAGTCGAAAGTTGTAGGCGTTTGCCTGAAAGACCGGGCCAGTATCCTGCCTGCCGGTCATATTCCCAATGCCTGTTACTGGTTCGACGACTCCACGGGCAATTGGATAACATCTTCCTATTACCCCGATTCGTTGGGCCTGCCAGAATGGGTACAGTCATTCAACGCCCGTCGTTTACCGGCAAAATATCTTTCTCAACCCTGGGCCACCGATTCGAGCCTTCAGTACAACGAAAGTTTTGCCGGCTGGGACCGCTACAACAAAGGCAAATACGGCAAATTTTCAGGGTCTATGCCCTACAATCTGCCTGAAATGTACAAAACACAGGGATTCGGCGTGATTCGGTTCACCCCCATGGGCAGTACCCTCACCACGGACTTTGCCATCGAAGCGATCGAAAAAATGGGACTCGGCCTGGATGCCTACCCCGATTTTCTTTGCCTGAGTTATTCCAGTACCGACTACTGCGCGCACCAGTTTGGCATCCACGGCGAAGAAACCGAAGATGTGTATATCAAACTCGACCGCGACCTGGCCCGTATCCTGGATTTTCTGGATAAAAAATTCGGAAAAAACAATGTACTGGTTTTCCTCACAGCCGATCATGGGGGCGGCGAAACGCCGGTACACATGAACGACCTGCGCATTCCGGCCGGTGTTTTTGAAGAAAGCAAACTGGAAGCCAACCTGGAAAATTTTCTGGCTGTACAATTAGGCTCCACAGGCGATTTTATCCACGATGTGTCCAATCAGCAAATCTGGCTCAATTGGGAAGCCATTGCCGACCTCGACCTCAATCCGGAAGACCTGGCCCACAACATCATCGAATACCTGCGCGCTCAAAAAGGGGTGTATGACGCCTTCACACGCGATGAAGTGATGTCGTACCCCATCGAATTCCCTTATGCTTCCGAAACACGCCGCGGACTGCACCCCCGCCGCTCTGGCGACGTACTCTTTCAACTCGATCCGGGCTGGCACTCCGATGACAACCTGTTCAAACTCGGCGGCGCCACCCATGGCTCGCCTTACGCCTACGACACGCATGTGCCGCTGTTGTGGTATGGCTGGAAAGTACCACACGGCGTGAGTTATACCCCCTGGAATATTACCGATATTGCCCCTACACTGTCGGCTATGCTGCGTATCGCCCGGCCGAGCGGTACCACAGGCGTGGTGATGGAGGAGGTTTTCAAGCAATAAAAGTCCTGAGTCCTGAGTCCTAAGTCCTAAGTCCTTAGAGTACACCTGTCTACTATTGGCTTCAGTTTGAAGAATAACCAAGGGTAAACAGGTGTACTCTACAAACTCAGGACTTAGGACTCAGGACTTAGGACTCCCGACTCATTTCACTTCCACCTCCACACTCCCCATCTTCAGCCCCTGCGCTGAGGCACTCAATTTGCAGGCTCCCTTTTTCCGGTCCGACTGCACGATGACCTGGCATTTGCCATTGAACAGGCTGCGTTTCCAGATTTGTCCTGCCGGGTACTGATCCGGTTCGTGGCAACTCGGGTCGCCATTGCCGACGCCGATAATGTGCGCATTTCCCGACAGGTCAAATTGAACAAGCAGATTGGCATCGGGCACTTCACGGCCCTGGCTGTCTTTGGCGCTTACATTGATTACGGTCGCGTCGCGGCCATCTGCAAGGATACTTTTACGGTCGGTGGAGAGTACGATTTCTACAGGTGCCCCCGTGGTTTCTACAGCATAAGTGGTTTTGCGGCCACCTTTCTCACCCACGGCTTCGAGTTTGCCAGGGGCGTAGGGCACCGACCAGTTGAGGTGACCGTTGCGGGGCATGGTCTTTTTACCGAGACTGGCGCCGTTGAGGAAAAGTTCGACGGTTTCCATATTGGAATTTACCCACACATCGATGTTCTGGCCTTCCCGTCCTTTCCAGTTCCAGTGTGGTGAAATGTGCACCACATCTTTGCCCGTCCACCACGACCGGTAGTAGTAGTAGATATTTTTCGGGAAACCGCACATGTCGAGGATGCCAAAGTGCGAATTGATATTCGGCCACTGAAACGGTGTAGGTTCGCCACGATAATCGAAACCCGTCCAGATAAAACCGCCCATATTCCAGGGCTGATCGGCAACGACCGTCCACCATTGTTCGGCGGTGCTGGCCCACCAGGGATAACTGATGTCCTGATCGGGTACGTAGCCGATGATGGAGTCGCGTACAAAAATACCCCGTGTACTCACGGTGCTGCCCATTTCTGTGCCTACGATGGGTTGTGTAGGGTGGTCATTGTGATAGGGCCCCATGGCATTTACACGGTAATTGAACCCGCGCACCGGAATCACTTCATTGATGCCGGGAAAAACATTCGCGAGGTCGGAGGCATAGGTGCAAGTGCGCGTGGGGTCGAGTTGGCGTTGTTTTTCAATTAAAGTTTGAGCCACGCGGCGGCCGTTGGAGTTCCATTGCACATAAAATTCTTCATTACCGATCGACCACATAAACACCGACGGGTGGTTGCGGTCGCGGCGGATGAGTCGTTCCAGTTGGTCGAGGTATTCCGGGCTGCTGTTGAGCAGGCGGTTTTCGTCGAGCACCAGCATGCCCAGGCTGTCGCAAGCGTCGAGCAGTTCGGGCGTGGGCGGGTTGTGGCTGGTGCGGTAGGCATTCACGCCCATTTCCTTGAGCAATCGGATGCGGTAGTATTGCAGGTAGTCGGGCAAAGCGCTGCCCACCCCGGCATGATCCTGGTGGCAATTGACGCCCTGAATTTTAACGGGTTTGCCATTGAGCAGCAGCCCTTGTGTGCTGTTGATCGTCACGGTGCGCACCCCGAGCCGGGTCACCATGCTGTCGAGCGTTTTTCCACCGGAGCGCACTACGGCCACTACGTTGTACAAATAAGGGTCTTCCAGCGACCACAGGTGCGGCTTGAGAAGAATGGCCTCCTGTTGCACGTCCTTTTCGCCAAATGCAGGAATACGAATGGGGCGGGGTATGCTCTTGGCTACTTTTTTGCCATTGCGATCGGTGACGTAAAACGACAAGATGGCCGAAGCGGGTTTCAGGTGGCGGTTCCGAACCGTGGTTTCCACTTTTACCATTGCCATATTTTGTTGCACACTGGTATGCACAAACAGCCCGCCTTCGGCAATGTGTACGTTGTTGAACTGTTCCAGCCAAACGTGCCGGTAAATGCCTGCGCCCTCGTAAAACCAGCCTTCGTACTGCGTGGCGTCCACGCGCACCGTCACGATATTGGGTTTGTCGAAATACAGGTAATCAGTGATGTCGTACGACACGCCGATGTAGCCGCTTTCATTCGTGCCGAGGTAAAAACCGTTTACCCAGGCCTGGCTGTTGCGGTACACGCCATCGAAACGCAGCACAAAGCGATTGCTCGAATCGCTGCGGGCTACTTCGAATTTTTTGCGGTACCAGCCGATGCTTGTTTCAGGGAACAAACCTCCCACAGGCTTGTAGCCGTGCCCCATCACATCGCCGTCGGCCGATTGAACGAAAGGCAGTGCTACGGCCCAGTCGTGTGGCAATTGCACGTTTTGCCAGTCGCTGTCGTCAAATTTTTCGGTCATCGGCGTATTGCCTTCCGACTTGCTCGACTTGGCGAAAACATTGGGAATACCGTAGTTGAAATCCTTTTTCACATCGGCCGCATGGCCCAGGTGAAATTTCCAGCCGTCGTCGAAATTTTGAATACTACGCAGGGACGGCGCAGCGGGCTGGGCAAAAAGGCCTGCTACTGCGAGCAACAGCAGGCTCAGGAGACTTGTTTTTTGAATAAACATGGTGCGTGGCAGTTGACATGGTTGAAGTGTGCAAACCTACCACGTTCGGGCGACATTGGGAGGCAGTACCTTCACTTGCAATACAATGGAGGCAAATTATACAATTGTCAACCCTATGGCAGGTATCCTTCTAATCCTTTTAATCTCAAAAATCCTGATTCTCACCTCTCGCTTCTCACCTCTAACTACCCAATACACACATACTTCACCTCCAAAAACTCTTCCAGCCCGTATTTGGAGCCTTCGCGCCCGATACCACTTTCTTTCATGCCGCCAAAGGGCGCAACGGTGGTAGCAATTAAACCGGTATTCACGCCGATCATGCCGTAGTCGAGCGCTTCGGATACGCGAAACACACGGCCCACGTCTCGCCCATAAAAGTAAGCGGCCAGGCCGTAGGGCGTATCGTTGGCGATACGAATGGCTTCTTCTTCCGTTTCAAAGCGCGTGACAGGCGCCACAGGGCCAAAAATCTCTTCCTGCATGATCTGCATGCTGCTGTCGACATCGGCCAGTACAGTGGCTTCGTAAAAAGTACCCGTCAGGGCATGCCCGCCCGTCAGCAGCCTTGCACCTTTTTGAGTGGCATCGCCCACGAGGCGCTGCACCTTGTCGAGCGCTTCCGTATTGATGAGTGGTCCAATTTGCACACCTTGTTCGGTGCCGGGACCAATTTTTTGGCGCTGCACGGCCTGGCTGAATTTTTCCAGAAAAGCGTCATACACGCTGCCTTGTACCAGAATTCGGTTGGCGCACACGCAGGTTTGTCCGGCATTGCGGTATTTGGAGGCGATGGCGCCATCCACGGCAGCATCCAGGTCGGCATCGTCGAATACGATGAAAGGTGCATTCCCGCCCAGTTCGAGCGATATTTTTTTCACGGTATCGGCACACTGGCGCATGAGGAGTTTGCCGATTTCGGTACTTCCGGTAAAAGATAGTTTGCGCACCGTGGGGCTATCGGTCAGCGTTTTTCCGATGGTCGGGGCATCCATTCCGGTGACGATATTGATGACGCCCGCAGGAAACCCGGCTTGCAGCGCCAGTTCGGCCAGTGCAAGAGCAGAGAGCGGCGTTTCTTCTGAAGGTTTGATTACTACGGTACAACCTGCTGCCAGGGCAGGCGCTACTTTGCGTGTAATCATGGCATTGGGAAAGTTCCAGGGCGTGATGGCCGCCACCACGCCTACGGGCTGCTTGGTCACCAGCAGGTGCAGGCCCGGCTGGTGCGGCGGGATGACGTCGCCATAAGCGCGTTTGCCTTCTTCTGCAAACCACTCGATGAAAGTAGCGCCGTAGCGCACTTCGCCACGCGCTTCTGCCAGCGGTTTGCCCTGTTCGAGGGTCATGAGCAAGCCGAGGTCTTCGGCGTGCGCGAGGATCAGGTCGTGCCAGCGGCGCAGGATGCCTGCGCGCACCGTAGCCGTTTTGGATCGCCAGGCAGGGAGTGCCGCTTCGGCAGCAGCAATGGCCCGTTGCGTTTCCGCAGCCCCGCAATCGGCCACCTGTGCCAGCACCTCGCCATTGGCCGGGTTGGTCACGGGGAAGGTTTTGCCGGAATCGGCAGTGATCCATTCATTTCCGATAAAAGCCTGATGGCGCAGCAGCGCGGAATCTTTCAAAAAAGACATAGGATGTTACTTGATTGCATTGGTTTGATAGGCCCGCCAGGCCCAGAACATGGCCGCAATGGCTACGAGTACAAATGCCATGGGCAGGCTCCACGATTTGGCAATAAACCCGATGACGGCAGGGCCACCCAGAAAACCAACCATGGCAAATGTGTTCATGGTAGCCAATCCGGCCCCTGGCGCCATTCCCGGCACGCGTGCTGAAGCGCCGTACAAAATCGGCGCACCCAAAGATACGCCTGCGCCGACCATGGCAAAGCCCAGTAGCGCCGTCACGGGATGCTGAACCAGCACTGACAACAACAGACCCGCTGCGGCCACCAGCCCGCCGCCCATCAGCACCCTTCTTTCGCCAAAACGCACCAGCAACACATCGCCGAAAAACCGCCCGCTGGCCATAAAAAACGCATAAGCCGAAAAACCCCAGCCAATCATGTAGGCCGGAGAAGAAAGCACCTCTTTCATGTAAACTGCCGACCAGTCGGCCATAGTACCCTCCGACAAATTGGTGCACAGGCTGATCGTAATCAGGCTCCACAGCATGGCATTGGGGAAGGCAAATTTCTTTCCAGTCGGCTCCTCCGAATGCGGTTCTCTTTCCTGCAACCCGTTCATGGTGCGGACAGTAGAAAATGCCATCAAGATCAAAATGATGGAAACCGACATACTATACACCGGTGGCCAGGCACCCATTCCGGTAATCAGGCTGGCCAGGGCCGAGCCCGACATGGCGCCGGCAGACCACAAGCCGTGACAGGTAGACATGATGCGAATATTGGCCTGTTCTTCCAGCATGGTAGAGCAGGTATTCATGGCTACATTGGTAGCGGAAAAGGCCGCGCCTGCCAGAAAAAGCGACAGGGCCAGCAGCCAAACGGACGGCGCAAACAGCGGCGCAATGAACAAAGTAGAAGCCAGTGCGAGGGAAGCGCGCGCCATGGGAGCAGCCCCGAAACGGTGCAAAATAGGCACGGCAAATGGGTTCATCAGCGTTACCCCGGCAGGCAGCGAGAGCAGCAATAGCCCCAGTTGTGCTTCATCGAGGCCGAATTTTTCCTTGATATAGGGAATGAGCGCCGACCAGGTGCCATACAGCAGGCCGGTTGCCGTGAAAATGAGCCCGATGGCTCTTGCCGTCCGGTTGTTGGAAAAGTTGGTAAATATGCCCACCTGCTTTATTCTACTTTGGAAAAATTGACAGGCGCATCAGGGCGCAGGAAAAGGATACCGGTGGTGCAAACGGTATCGCCTGCTTCAAGCCCTTCTGTGATTTCGATCATGCTGGTTTGGCGGATACCGGTTTTTACGGTCACAAATTTTGCCTTGCCATTTTTGCTAATGATGACTTTTTTATCGCGGGCTTGCGGAATCACGGCCTGGTTGGGAATGAGCATCGCCTGCTGGTTGTTGCCCAGCGCCAGGGTCACTTCGGCAAATGCGCCGGGAAGCAGGCCCTTGCTGTCGCGCACCAGAGCCCTCACGCGCAGGTTGCGCGAATTGGCTTCGATGCTTTGCTCGGTGGCCTGCACGACGGCCGTATGCGGCGTTTCACTGCCTTCCACCTTGAAACTGACGGTTTGGCTGGTTTTGATCAGGTGGCTGTATTTTTCAGGAACGGAAAAATCAAGTTTCAATGCTGCCGCCGAGCGCAGGGTAGTGACCGCCGTGGAAGGTGTGACATAGGCGCCCAGGCTGATATTGCGCAATCCGACAATGCCGTCGTACGGGGCCCGCAGTTCTGTTTTGCTGATGTTGATTTTTACCAGTTGAAGTTCGCTGCGCAGGGTTTGCGTTTGCAAAATGGCCAGGTCGTACTCCTGCTGGCTGACGCCTTTTACCTTGATCAGATCGGCCAGTCGTTGTTCGGTAATTTCCGCCTGCTTGATCTGCGTTTCCAGTTTGTGCAGTTGTGAGGTCAGGTCTTCGTCAAAAATTTTCAGCAATAATTCTCCTTTTCTCACAGAGCGGCCTTCGGGCAGGTGCAGGCCTACCACACGGCCGGAAGCCTCCGGATGCAGTTCGGTTTCTTCAGATGGAAGCAGCGTACCGCTCGTGGTTACGTTTTCTGTCAAAATACTTGTTTTGACCTTGTAACCTTCTACGGACGTTACATTCAAGTTGCCACTAACAGGCCCTGCCGGACCGGCGGCCGGTTTTTCGGTTTTGTGGCAAGAGGCAAGGAGTAATAGAGAAAACAGAAAGGGGAAGTGTTTCATGTGTAATGTTCTGTGTGCGCAGGAACTGCAAGATTAGAACATTAACACGAAACAGACAAGGTGGTTTAGAAATAGAAAAAGAAGGATGGCATGCGCGCGGCTTAGTGGCGCAAACTGTTGAACGGGCGCATTTCTTCGCCCAGCCAATTGATGTTCCACTCATCGACGGTGATGATGCGCTTTGCCTGCCGCGTCATTTTGCGGCGGAGGTAGGCGATGGCAAGGAGTGGCGAAATGCGCCACAAACGGCGGAATTTTTGGATACGACGAGCCATGGATAGAGTAGTTTTTGTGATGTTTGGGAAGTGGATTAATTTATTGATTACAAACAGGTTAACGCAATTTACATGCCTTAAGTTTCTGAATGCAAAACATTTTTTAGTTAAACTTTTCAAATGTCGCAAATCAGGCAAAAACAACAATTTCTAAAACCCGGCTTACCTTTGCGCCCTTAGAAACTGTTTTAAAACAGTTTCTTACATCTCCTGTCACCTGAACATCAACGCTATGAGCGAAACCTTGTCGATTGTTATTCCTGCCTACAATGAAGAACGTACTATCCACCGCATCCTCGATAAAATCAAGGCAGTGGAACTGATTGGTGGTATGCAAAAGGAGATCATTATCACCAATGATTGCTCCAAAGACGACACGGAAGGCGCCATCAAACGTTACATGGCTGCCAATCCCGAACTCAATATCCAATACAGAAAACACGAAGTAAACCAGGGAAAAGGCGCTGCTTTGCATACCGGTATTCAGTATGCCAATGGAGATTACATCGTTATTCAAGATGCTGACCTTGAATATGACCCGGCTGAATACAATATTTTGCTGCGTCCTGTGCTCGATGGTTATGCCGACATCGTGTATGGTTCGCGCTTTATGGGCGGCCGGCCGCATCGCATTTTATTTTTCTGGCATAGCATCGGAAACAAGTTTCTGACGTTTATCTCCAATATGTTTACCAACCTCAACCTGACAGATATGGAGACTTGCTACAAACTGTTCAAGTCCGATATGTTGAAAGGGTTGAAGTTGCGTGAAAAGCGCTTCGGATTCGAGCCGGAAGTAACCGCCCGCATCAGCCGTATTCCGGATATCCGGATTTACGAAGTGGGCATTTCCTACTATGGCCGCTCGTATGCAGAAGGCAAAAAAATTGGGGCCAGAGACGGTTTCAGGGCTATCTATTGTATTTTGAAATACAATCTTTGGGCGAGGTAATAGTCAACAGTCGACAGTTTTCAGTCAACAGTCGTCAGTCTGTGAACAAGTTTAAGTAGTATTTCATGCTGAAATTAAAGGTGCTGGACAAATATTTGATCCGGCAATACCTGAACACGATGCTTTTTTCGCTGCTGATCTGTACGCTGATCACAGTAGCGATCGATTTCAGCGACAAGGTGCAATCCATCATTGAAAAACCTTGTACCTGGAAGGATGTACTGGCGTATTACGTCGGATTTATGCTACACATGGCCGGCCTCCTGATGCCTCTGTACACCCTTATTGCCGTCGTGTTTTTTACCTCGCGGCTGGCATTTAACTCCGAAATTCTGTCGGTGCTGAATGCAGGGGTGAGTTTCGGCCGTTTGTTGAAACCCTACCTGATGGCCGGAGGGCTGGTAGTTGCCCTGCATTTGCAGCTCAACCACCTGATTATTCCCTATACCAACGAATGGAAATTGTATTTTGAAAACACCTTCGTTTGGACCGACCAGGAAAAAGGACGCTCCTCCAATGTGCATTTTCTGGTAGCGCCCGATACAAAGGTGTACATACGCGGCTACAACAAAGCCAACCAGTCGGGCAATGGCCTTCGCCTCGAAAAATTTGAAGGCAATCGCATCGCCAGTATCCTGGAAGCGGAAAACATGAAGTGGAAACCTGACCGGCAACGCTGGGAACTGAACAACTACACCGTTCGAACTTTCAGCGGCCTGCATGAATCATTCAAGCGTTACACGACGCCCATCGACACCGTCATTAACCTGGGGCCCCAGGATTTTATTTATTACCAGAACCAAAACCAGGCCATGACTACTGGCGAATTGCTTTCTGCCATCGAACGCGACGAAAGCCGGGGCATCGCCAACAGGAGTTATGCGATAGAAATGCAGCGACGGACAGCCGATGCATTCACCAATATTATCCTTACCATCATTGGGCTGGCCGTGGCTGGCAGAAAAGTGCGGGGCGGCATGGGGCTGCACCTGGCGTTGGGCATCGGTATTGGTGCAGCATTTATCCTGCTTTCCAAATTTGCAGTGTCGTTTGCCATCAGTGGCACCGTGCCGGTGATCGTGGGTATGTGGATACCCAATATGATTTTTGCAGCGGTGGCGGTGTGGCTGGTGAGTAGAGCGCAGAAGTAAGAGAGGTGAGCGGTGAGAAAAGGGCAAAAAACAAGGGGCAAGAGGCATTCGTAGGGGCGACCCTCGTGGCCGCCCGGCAATAAATGACATGATAAAAAGAGCAATTCCGGAATACCACGCATATTAAAACCATTATCACTCTCATGAGTAAAAGAACATCCCGCTCCCGAATAATGGCCTATGTGCTGATTGGAGCGTTGCTCGTATCGACTGTTTTTGCGGTCATTCAACCATTTTTGATGTCGATAGGCGGGCCGAAGCCAACACCCCCACCACCGACGGAGCCAATCGTAAAAGTGGAGGCACCGCCTTTCAATGCCGATTCAGCGTTTGTTTTTGTCCAAAAACAAGTGGCTTTCGGCCCGAGGGTGCCCAATACGCCGGCACATCAAAAATGTTCTGCCTGGTTTGCCAATGAGTTTAAACGATACGGGCTTAGTGTCATTTCCCAAAAATTTGAGGCAACCCATTTCAAGGGCACACAATTCAATGCTGTCAACATCATCGCTCAATACCGCCCCGAATTGCCTCGCCGTATCTTGCTGGCTGCGCATTGGGACAGCCGTTTTCAAGCAGACAAGGACGATAAAAACAAAACCGCCCCCATCGATGGCGCCGACGATGGCGGAAGCGGCGCAGCAGTCCTGCTCGAAATTGCCCGTACACTGGCTGCACACCCGATCGATCAGGGGGTCGATCTGATTTTGTTCGATGTGGAAGATCAGGGCGACGACAATGGCGAACCTGAAACCTGGTGCCTCGGCTCACAGTACTGGGCCAAGCACCTGCACAAAGCGGGATATATGCCGTACTCCTCCGTTTTGCTAGATATGGTAGGCGCCAAAGATGCCCGTTTCATGAAAGAAGGCATTTCCATGCAGGTAGCCCCTCAAACGGTGGATAAAATATGGGCGCTTGCCTCCAGCCTGGGCTACAGCAGTTATTTCATCCCGGAAACGCGCAGCGGTATTACCGACGACCACGTATTCGTAGCCCGCGAAGCGAGTATTCCCATGATCGATATTATCAGTACTCCAAATGAAGGGGACGATCCCTTCGGCCGCCACCACCACCGCCATTCTGATAACATGAGCGTTATCGATAAAAACACCTTAAAGGCCGTTGGGCAAACGATGCTGGCGTTTTTGTATGGTTTTTCTCAAAGTCCCAAGTCCTGAGTCCTAAGTCCTAAGTCCGTAGAGTTGACCACGTTACTTTGACATTCATAATGAAAGATGCACTATGAAACGTGGTCAACTCTACGGACTTAGGACTCAGGACTTACGACTCAGGACTTCATACAAGCACGGCCTCGAAGGAGACGCATCCAGGTCAAATGCCGCTGTTTGCAACTGAAGTAAATAAAACCCGTCGGGCACTTCATTGGGCACGTACACCATTTCTGTAATCGTGCAATGCATACGCACGGCCTCCGGGTATTGCCAGAAGGCGCGGTGGGCCAGCAAGGCGCCGCCGTCTTCTTCCCGATCGACGGAAGGTAAATCCAGGAGCAAGTGTTCAATACCCTTTTCCACCAGAAAGGCAGCGGCTTCGTGGTGCAGGTAAGGCGGATTGGAGCCCGAATAATTGGTACGCATTTTCAACTGGTCGTTCGGTAAAGTTCGCAAAACCAGCGCACGGGGCGCCGAATCATCCCACCATTCCTCCAGTTGGTCGCGAAAAATCACGCGATCGCCCGAATCCGTTTTTCTTGGAAATATACTGAGCAGCCGGGCCGGAAAATGATGCTCCCGCAGGCATTCGTACAATACGTAACGCTCCCGGGCAATGTGTCCGACACATTCGGTGTGGGTGCCGTTGCCATGCGGATTGAACTGCACATTGAAAAAATTGACCACCCCACCCTGAGCCGTGCTGCCGATAAAATCGCCTGCTACGACCGGTGAAAAATCCACAGGTGGCGCCCAGAAACAATTGGGGTTTTCAAAGCCATTGCGCAGCGGAATCGACAGATCGATGGGCTTCGACAGGTCGGCTTCAAAAGTTGTGTTGTTGTGTTTAAATTGAATCGTCATGATGGTTTTTTTGCCGGAAAATGTCTGTCTAGGAGCGGATTGAACTTTTTTACTTGATGCCGGTTTTCCTCACGTTTATCCGGCTGCTGAAAAAATTGATCGAATATCTGTTATTTTCGCGGCGTTCATACGTTTAAACGAAGCCAAAAAAATTAATAAAACCACATTCCTATGTTGATTGTCATTAGTGTTGTTTTCATGATCATCGGATTCATCCTGAGTTCGGTGCTGAAAGGCAAATTCAATAAATACGCCCAGGTGCCACTGACCAACGGCATGAGCGGCGCGGAGGTTGCAGCCACCATGTTGCGCCATTATGGTATCGGTGATGTGAAAATCACGCAGGTGGAAGGCCAATTGACCGACCACTACAACCCTGCCGACCACACGGTAAACCTCAGTTATGATGTGTACCACGGCCGCAATGTGGCTGCTGCTGCAGTAGCCGCCCACGAATGCGGCCACGCCGTGCAACATGCTACGCAGTACAGTTTCCTGCAAATGCGCTCGCAATTGGTTCCAGTCGTAAATATCGCCGCTTCGCTGCAGCAATACCTCTTCATGTTCGGTATTGCAGGCATTGGGTTTTTCAAAAGCCCCATCCTGCTGATTATTGCCCTGGTGGCTTTCGGCATTACCACGCTGTTCAGCCTGATCACGCTGCCGGTTGAATTCGATGCCAGCCGCCGCGCGCTGGTATGGTTGAATGAATCGGGTTTTGCCCGCGGCCGCGAGTACGACGGCGCCAAAGATGCCCTTACCTGGGCAGCCATGACGTATGTATCGGCTGCACTGGCCGCACTGGTTCAGTTTTTGTATTTGCTGTGGGCGCTGCTGGGAAGTAGAGACTAAAGAAGAGGGTGAGAGCGTGAGAGCGTGAGAGAAGTGAGAGGGTGAGAGATGTGAGAGAGTGAGAGCGTGAGAGAGTGAGAGATGTGAGAGTTCGTAGAGTACACCGTTTCACTCTAGAATTTTTTAGCACATAGCGGTGTACTCTACGAACTCTCACATCTCTCACTCTCTCACATCTCTCACTCTCTCACATCTCTCACTTCTCTCACACCTCTTGTATATTCGTTCCAATCACCCATTGATTCACACCGATACGGTGCCAGCCATTGCTGCTGGTTTCGTAAATGGTGACAAGAGCCCCCTGTTTCAGTTCGGCCACTTTGGCATTGGCGGTGGAAGGGCCGTTGCGCACATTGAGGAATGAAGACGTGACCTTGCCGCGGCGCGTAGCCGGCGGAATGGTGGTACCCGGGCTGGCCAGCACCTGAATATAGTCGGCACTTACGTATTGGCCCGGGCCGATTTTCCAGAAATTGGCTGATTTTTCCAGTAAACTTACCACATCACCCTGTTTCAACTCGCCTACTTTGGCAGCAGTTGTGGAAGGGGCATTGCGCACGTTGAGGAATTTATAGGTCACCTTGCCCTGCTTGATAGACGAAGTCGGGTTGTTGACCGGAGGTTGAGGGGTCGGGGTTGGTGTTGGGGGCTGTGGTGTTACGCTACCGCCGCCGCCAGCCAGTTGAATGGCCATTTTCACGGCTTTCAAGGCATTGACGCGACCATAACCCAGGTAGGGAGAACGACCGGAAGCGTCGTAGCCACCAGCAATTTTATCAGTGGTTTGTTTAAAAATACTGCGAATTTGCTCTACAGAGAGGTTCGGATTGGCCGACAACAGCAGGGCACAAATACCTGCCGACAGCGGTGCAGCGCTTGAGGTGCCGCCAAAGCCACTGGTGTACGTGTTTTGCAGGGTTTGGCCGTCTGAAGTCACTACTGTAGCCGTTGTGATACCTACGCCGTTGTTGCCATTCGTAGGCGCCGACATAAAGGCGTTTGCGCCATAAAACGAATAACTCGACGCTTCATCGAGGCTGTTGGATGCCGTGATGCATAAAACATCGGGGTGGGCAGCAAAATCGCTCACTTGTCGCGGCTGGTTGTTGGATGCAGGGTTGGCATTGCCTGCCGCAATAAAAATGGGGGTTCCTTTCCCGCCACGGCCTTGCGAAGCCACTTTTCGGATGGTATTGAAGACCCAGGTAGAAAGCGGCACTGGCTTCGGAAACCCAAGGCTGCACGAAATAATATCAGCGCCGTTGAGCAGGGCGTGTTCGAATGCTTTCACAATGGCATCGTCGCTCAACACATCGAGTTTGATAGGAATGAAACGGCTGTTCGGTGCTGCGCCCAGCACGCCCAGCGCATCCCAGGCGCCCAGCGCTACGGCGGCACAAGACGTACCGTGGCTGAACACGCCGCGCGAGCCGTCGCTGGCCTGAAACCAGGGCGACACATCGGCACTGCGGGTGGCCGCATTAAAGGTGTTACGGATTTTGCTGCCATCGCCGCGCAATTGCGGGTGATCGGTAGAAAAACCCGTATCAATTACTGCAATTTTGATGCTCGAAGAGCCCAAGCTTCCCATGTACGTCCAGGCTTCCTTCACTTTGGCATCGGCGCCACGGCGAAAATGCGCAGTGCCATACACTGCATTCGGAATGTCGATGATCGGAATCTGACTGCCCGTATTTTCCAGGTGCCATTGCGAGGCAATAAATTTGCCATTGGGCAGGTTGAAATCATTGGTGGCCGGTTTGGTCACGAACTCCGGCTCTGCCACGGCTACAATGCGCTTTTTTTGCAGCAACATAGCGCACTTGATCGGATTGGGTGATTCGGGTGTGGTGTTGACCCTATAGGCATCCGGGCCGACCATTTCGCGAATATTCAGGGCAAATTCGTCGAGTATGGCGCGTTGTTTTTCTTCGGCCGAACCGGCTTTAAATTCCACGTACAGGTAGCCCGTAGGCACAAAAGCAGCATCGTCTTCATCGTTCACGTACCATACGTGGGTACCTACCGACACCTCGGGTTTTTCCCGCAGGGCGTCGAGTTTTTTGTCGATGCCGGTGCGTGATTTTACGATTTCGAAGTCGCGGAGTTGTTCCGGCGATTTGGATTTGCCTGTGCTTCGTTTGCTGGCAGGTTTCATGCCGGGGTTGTAACGTACGGCGGCTTCGGTTTTACTTTTTGTAAATTTCAGGGTTTCTCCACCGAATTTAAAAGTAGCCGTATTGACTTTCTTGGCCATGTGCTGTTATTGTTAGGTGTTTGGTCGGGAGTATTTTTTAAATCGGAACGAATAAAAGTGCAGTTTCGCATGGAATGTTTTTCAAAACTACCGGAAAGTTTGAAAAACCGCAGCAAATTGTCACATTATCCTTTTTTTACGTGCAATGCTTCCCGTACCAGGCTTTCGTCAGCCAGGTAAGGCACCGTCACTTTCAGATCGGGATATTGCTCCATGGTGCGTTGCAAGGTACTCAGTGCGTGCGGATTGCGGGCCCAGGCGCGGCGGCTGATACCGTTGTTGACATCCCAGAACAACATGGAACGCAGGCGCCGGGCAGCGGCTTCCGAACCGTCGAGCACCATGCCGAAACCGCCGTTGATGACTTCCCCCCAGCCTACGCCGCCGCCGTTGTGCAGGCTCACCCAGGTAGCGCCCCGGAAGGAGTCGCCTATGACATTGTGCACCGCCATATCGGCCGTAAAGCGCGAGCCGTCGTAAATATTGGCCGTTTCGCGATAAGGAGAGTCGGTGCCACTCACATCGTGGTGATCGCGGCCCAGCACCACCGGGCCTGCCAGTTCGCCTTTTTGAATGGCATCGTTGAACGCGGCTGCAATGCGCAGGCGGCCTTCCGAATCGGCGTACAGGATGCGCGATTTGGAGCCTACCACCGGAATTTGCTGTTTGGCTTTCTGAATCCAGATGAGGTTGTCGTTCAATTGCCCGCGGATGTCTTCCGGCGCTTCGCGCAGCATATCTTCAATGACAGCGGCAGCAATACGGTCGGTTTTGTCCAGGTCTTCCTGCAAACCCGAACAACACACCCAGCGGAACGGCCCAAAACCGTAGTCGAAACACAACGGCCCCATAATGTCTTCCACGTAGGAAGGATAGCGGAAAGCACTGTCCGGCTCGTTCGTCTGGAACACATCGGCCCCGGCGTCCCCTGCTTCTTTCAGGAAAGCATTGCCGTAATCCCAGAAATAAAATCCGCCGCGTTCGTGCATGGTATTGATGGCTGCCACATGCCGGCGCAGGGTAGACGCCACTTCTTCCATGAATTTGGGCTTGTCGCGAATCAAGAGTTCCTTGGCCTCTTCAAACGTGTAGCCTACAGGGCAATAGCCGAGGTCGTGGATGTTGTGGCAACTGGTCTGGTCGCTGCCGAGTTCAATTTTGATGTGGTCGCGCACAAAACGTTCCCATAGGTCGACGATGTTGCCATGGTAAATCAGCGCTACTGCCGTTTTATTGCGGCGGCATTCTTCCATGCGGATAATCAGGTCGTCGAGGTCGGTGTACACATTTTCTTTCAGGATATAACCGTCGGTGATGCGCTGCTGCACGGCGTCGCCGTCTATTTCCGCAATCACACCGACGGCGCCCGTGATCACCGCTGCACCCGCCTGTGCGCCCGACATGCCACCGAGGCCACTGGTGACGTACACGGTGCCGCGCAGGTCGTCGGTGCCAATGCCCATTTTACGCCCTGCATTCAGCAAAGTAATGGTCGTGCCGTGTACAATGCCCTGCGGCCCGATGTACATATACGAGCCGGCCGTCATCTGGCCGTACTGCGTTACGCCGAGTGCATTGTACTTGTTCCAGTCTTCTTTTTTGGAATAGTTGGGAATCATCATGCCGTTGGTCACCACCACGCGTGGCGCATCGGCATGGCTGGGAAACAGGCCCATCGGGTGGCCGGAGTACATCACCAGCGTTTGCTGGTCGGTCATTTCCGAGAGATACTGCATGGTGAGCAGGTACTGCGCCCAGTTCTGGAACACCGCGCCATTGCCGCCGTAGGTAATGAGTTCGTGCGGGTGTTTGGCTACCTTGGGATCGAGGTTGTTCTGGATCATCAGCATGATGGCAGCCGCCTGCTGCGAGCGATACGGATATTCCTCGATCGGGCGGGCATACATGGCGTATTCAGGCCTGAAACGGTGCATATAGATGCGGCCGTAGCGTTCGAGTTCGTCGGAAAATTCGGCGGCCAGTTCGCGGTGCCAGGCGGGCGGAAAGTAGCGCAGGGCATTTTGCACGGCCAGCACTTTTTCTTTTTCTGACAAAACGCCTTCGATGACGCGGCGCGGCGCATGGCTCACTGCGGGGTCGAGCGGCCGCGGGGCTGGAAGGGTGTCGGGGATGCCGGTTTTGATGTGGTGTTGAAAATTGGTGAGGGCGGGCATATCTTTTTTGGAAATACGTTGTTTTGTGTGTCAATACGGTATCCGGACTTTCGGATCACCACAAAAGTACCGCACACACACCCATTTCAACAACACCATGCCATCTGCATTTCTCACAGCCCAGTGGCGGCGCCTCGTAATGCTCAATTATGCTATCGAGCCGGAGCGCCTGCTACCGTTTTTGCCTGCCCATACCGAACTGGATATCTGGAACGATACCTGTTATGTGAGCCTGGTGGGTTTTCGTTTTCTCGATACGCGATTGAAGGGAATTGCAATACCTTTTCACCGGGATTTTACGGAAATCAACCTCCGCTTTTATGTGCGCAGGAATGATCCGCAAACCGGGTGGAAACGCGGCGTGGTGTTCATCAGTGAACTGGTACCTTTACCCGCCATTGCCTGGGTGGCCAATACGGTGTACCGCGAGCACTATGGCGTGCGTACCATGCGCCACCAGTGGTTCGAGGAGCGCGAAATGAAACAAACCGAATACGCCTGGCGGCAACACGGGCGCTGGCATTCGTTCGGCGTGCAAACCGACCCGGCTCCGGTGGTGATGAAGCCTGGCAGCGAAGCGGAATTTATTACTGAACATTACTGGGGTTATGCCCGGCGCAACGCCACCCAAACCATTGAATATCAGGTGGAACACCCGCGCTGGGAAGTGTACCCGATTCGGGCCTGGCATGGCGAAGTGGATTTTGGCGCGGTGTATGGCCCTGCATTTTCAGATTTGAATACGAAAGACCCGGTATCGGTGTTTCTGGCGGAAGGCTCGGAGGTGGTGGTGCGCTCGAGGACGGTGATTGGGTGAGGGATAGCCCGTGAGATAGCCCGTTCGGCTTCGCCTCACGGTAGGAGGGGGCTTGGATTGGGCGGATCAGGCGGATTTTTTTGATTTGGTGGCCTGTCGGCCACTTTTTTTAATAAAAATGGATACCAGAAAGCCAAACATTTATTATCACAAAACCAATACAATCAAAGAAGGTGGCCGAAAGGCCGCCAAATCAAAAAAATCCGCCTGATCCGCCCAATCCAAGGCCCCTCCTACCGTGAGGCGAAGCCGAACGGGCCATCTTAACAATCATTTTCCCATCCAGCCCATGTCCTTTTCAGATCAAGTCATTGCCTTCACCCGATCACTCCGCGTACCCGACATTGCACTCCCCAACGGGTTTGAATGGCTGTTCCCTTACGATCAGCCGGAAACGATGCAAGCGCTCAGCACTTTTTACGAGCGTTTTTACACGGGTTCGCAGGCGCGCACTTTTTTGTTCGGCATCAATCCGGGTCGTTTTGGAGCGGGCATCACCGGTGTGCCTTTTACAGATCCGGTTCGGCTGGAAAAGGAGTGCGGTATTGCCAACACCTTTCAGAAAAAGGCGGAGTTGTCGTCCATTTTTGTGTGGGAATACATCAACGCCTACGGCGGGGCCGAGTCTTTTTGCCGTGATTTTTACATCACATCCATTTGTCCCCTGGGTTTTGTGAAGGATGGGAAAAACATCAATTACTACGATGATCGGGCTTTGCAGAAAGCGGTAGAGCCGTTCGTTGTGTGGAATATCCGCACCCAACTGGAATTCGGCGCCAACCGCGAAACCGCCCTGTGTATGGGGGAAGGCCAGAATTTCGCATTTTTTGCAAAACTCAATGCCCAACACGGTTTTTTCAAAAAAATAATCCCGCTCCCGCATCCGCGTTGGGTGATGCAGTACCGCCGGCCTACGATGGGGGTGTATGTAGAGCGGTATGTGGAGGCACTGCGGGCCTCTTAGTTATCAGTTATTTGTTATTGGTTATCAGGGGAGGTAAGGGGCCATCTGTAGAAATGCATAGCATTCCTTTTTGTGTGGCAAAACATTTCTACAGATGGCCCCTTACCTCCCCTGATAACCAATAACAGATAACAGATAACTATCACGGTTTTTCCTCCGGCGCGTCCCTCAAATTCTCATTAAAGAACTTTTCAATTTTTTCAAACAGATGCACCCGATCGGGGCCCAGCACGTTGTGCAGGTGTTCGGGGTAAACGAAATAGTCGATCTGTTTGCCTTTTCGCACGCATTCGCGGATGTAGCGCAGCGAGTGCTGCCACAGCACCACATCATCGGAAGAGCCGTGAATCATGAGCAGGCGACCCGACAGGTTGTCGATGTAATTGAACAAGTTGCTTTTGGCGTAGCCTTCAGGGTTTTCTTTCGGCGTATCCATGTAGCGTTCAGTGTACATGATTTCGTACATACTCCAGTCGAGCACGGGCCCGCCGGCCACGCCGCAGCGGAAAGCGCCTTTTGCTTCAGGGCGGGTCATGAGAGAGGTTGTCATAAAACCGCCATAACTCCAGCCATAGATGCCAATGCGTTTAGGATCGATAAACGTCTGGGATTTCAGGTAGTTAATACCCGTCATCTGGTCTTCTATTTCACAGTCGGCGACGCGGCGATGGATAGCACTTTCAAAGGCAAATCCGCGATTGGCAGAGCCACGGCCATCGAGTACAAACACTACATAGCCCTGTTCGGCCATATGGTGCATCCAGAGTTCGCCGCCAGCCAGCCAGCCATTGGTCACCATTTGCACATGCGGGCCGTTGTACACGTACACAAGTGCCGGGTATTGTTTTTTCTCGTCGAAGTCGGTGGGCAGAATCAGGCGCGCATTCAGCGTCGGGCCGCCCGGCGAAGGAAGCGTCACGAGGCGTGTCTGGCCCAGTTGGAAGCCATCGAGCGGATTTTTGGCGCTGAAAATGATTTTGCGATCATTGGGCTTTTTCACCGACTGCAGGTAGATCTGGCGTGGAGTATCCTTGCTGGTAAAAGCATCGAGTGCCCATTCGCCGTTGCTGCTGACGAGGCCGTTGTGGATGCCTTCATCGGCGTTCAGGCGTATGTTGGCGCCCGTTTTCAGGTTGGCAGCATACAAGAAACGATTCAGCCCACTTTCGTCGGCCACCTGGTAATAGCAGTTTTCGCCTTTGCCATCGAAGCCGTAGAAATTGGTGACGGGCATGGCGCCTTTGCTGATCTGGCGCATTTCCGTTCCTGCCAGATTGCAGAGGTAGAGATGGTTGTAGCCGTCGCGCTCGCTTTGCCACAGAAACTGATCGGTGCTGCCGGGCACAAAAACCGCTGGTTTTTCCGGCTCCACCCATTTGTCGTTGGTTTCCTCGAAAATGGTTTTTACAAAAGCGCCGGTAGCAGCATCAAACTGCTTGAGCCACATGTGGTTTTGTTCGCGGTTGACCACAGCGATGAGCAGGTATTTATCGTCTGACGACCAGGCCACGTTGGTCAGGTATTGTTCGGCAGGTTCGCCGGTATTCAGGTAGAGTTTCTGTCCGGTCTGGGTGTCGAACACGCCTACCGTCACATGGTGGCTTTTCGAGCCCGCGAAAGGGTAACGAATTTCGCGCACCTGCGCTGGCATAGAATCGAGTATATAAATCGGATATTGCGTCACCATACTCTCATCCATGCGGTAAAACGCCAGATAGCGGCCTCCCGGGCTCCAGAATGTGCCTTTAAAAATGCCAAATTCGTCGCGGTGTACACTTTTGCCGTACACGATGCCAGGGCCTTCGCTTTGTGCCACCTGCATTTCTTTTCCGTTGGCATTTACCCACAGACCATCTTTGCGGGTATATGCGGCAGCATAGGTTTTATCGTGAACGTCGAGGTTGTCGGCATCTGCCGGATAGCCGTTTTTGCGTTGCAAACCCTGCGTAAGCGAGTAGGCATACATTTCATTGTTGTTGCTAAACGTCAGCAGGTCGTTGTTCACCCAGGTGACGGCAGGAAAACCGCCCAATACCGGAACACCCATACCCGTGAGCCCGGTGTTGATTTTATCCAGGATATCCAGGGTATCCGTTTTAAGACCGGGCGCCTGCACGCGTACCAACCGGTTATCAACCACATGGGTAAACTGTGTTGTCCCGGGTATCCATTGTAGTTGTTTTAAATTGGAGGGCGCCAGCACCGTACGACCTTTCATAATCGCATCGGACATCGAAATTTTTTGCTGGGCAGTCAGGGCAAGAGGGGCCAGGAGAACGGGCAGGAAAAACAGCAGCCCGATCTGTACAAAACTTTTTTTCATATACGTGCCGGTTGAAAAGGCGGGCAAAAGTAATGAAACTTAAGTCCTGAGTCGACAGTCCTAAGTCCTAAGTCCGTAGAGTTGACCGCATTACTCTTGTATCCTGATGAATAAATGCCAAAAGTAACGCGGTCAACTCTACGGACTTAGGACTGTCGACTCAGGACTTAAGTTTTAGTTCCCGCTCCAGGCTTTTATACCCCTGCCGCATGGCCCATTCGTGATTAGCGGAGAAAAGCGGGCGCAGCAGCCAGGTCAGTTTTTTCAGGAGCGGCTTTTCGGCCGAAATGCGCCAGTCGTATGTAATTACACAGATTTCGCCTTCCTGCCGGAAGTTCCATACGCCGGTGCCGACAAAATCGCCGAAGGCTTCCAGCGCAAATCCGCTGGGAAAATGCGTTTCCGTGACCCGGAATTTCCAGCGCAAGGTGTACGGAAGCCAGCCTTTGGTGTGCAATTCCACCAATTTGCCTACACCACCGGGGGCGCCTTTTTCCAGGACTTTGACATCTAGGTAAACAGTAGGCCACCAGCGCGTCAGCGCTTCCACGTCTTCCAGGGTTCGGTACACTTGTTCGCAGGTGGCTTGCAGGCGCCAGGTGGTGAGAAAAGAATAATCAGCGCTGTGTGCAGCAACAGAGGCATCCATGAAAATTGGGTTTGAGTTATCGAATATGTAGGGCGTCAGAAGCGAACGCGCAATCATATACGAAGTAAGGGAACATCCGGATCAGCAGCCCTGTTACCTACCTTTGCGCAGGGGCAAAAAAAAATGAGGCAGTGCCACCACAGCACTACCTCAGCCCTAACCAAATAAAACCAAATTATTCTTGATGCAAATTGCTTTCTGCTGACAAAGATAAAGCGCTTTGTGTATAACTTACAAGAAGATTGAAAAAAAACTTCAAAAAAAATTTGTGATGCCGTGGTCAATATTGAGAAAAATAAAAAAATCTTTGGGCGTATGATTTGGCAAATAAAAAAAATAGCCAAATCATGTTCTCGAAACCAAGAAAATACACCCCTGCCGATAAAACATAATTTTATTTGTTTCAAAAAATGAAGAATTTCAGGTTATCTGGCACCTACAGGTGTTTTTGGCTGCTTACCCTTATTGTTTTTTTTACACACCCTGTGGAAAACGCTGCACAAACGGCCGCACAGGACCCCGACGCGTTATTTTTGGATAAAATATACGATCAGGCGCTGACCGACGGCCGCTGCTACAAGTGGCTCGAACACCTCAGTCTGAAAATCGGGCATCGTATCAGTGGCAGCCCGGCTGCCGAAAAAGCCGTCAACTGGACGCGTTCGGTGCTCGACACCATGGGTTTCGACTCTGTCTGGCTACAACCCTGCATGGTGCCACACTGGGTGCGTGGCCAGGCCGAACAGGTACGGGTACTGGGCTCGCGCCGATATGGTACATTTCCCCTGGCGGCGCTGGCACTGGGCGGTTCTGTCGGTGGCAATGTAAAAGCGGAGGTCGTGGAAGTGACAGGTATCGAGCAACTGGAAGCCCTTGGAACCAAAGGATTGCGCGGCAAAATTGTATTCTTCAACCGCCCGATGGATCCTACCCAAATCCGCACCTTCGATGCCTACCGACTCGCCGTCGACCAGCGCGTGGCCGGTGCAGCACAGGCAGCCAAATACGGCGCGGTCGCAGTACTGGTGCGCAGCATGAGCCTTCGCCTCGACAATTTTCCGCACACAGGCAGCCTGCACTACGATACGGCTTATGCCAAAATTCCGGCGGCCGCCATCAGTACCATGGCTGCTGAAAAACTAAGCGAGGTATTGAAAACCGACGGCCGCGCTACTGTATCCCTTCGCATGAACTGTCGTACCCTGCCCGATGTGCTTTCTTACAATGTGATCGGGGAAATACGCGGCTCGGAGCGCCCGCAAGAGCTTATCCTGGTGGGTGGGCACCTCGACAGTTGGGACGTGGGCCATGGCGCACACGACGATGGCGCAGGTACCATGCAGAGTATGGAAGTGCTGCGCCTGCTGCGGAAATGTGGCTACCAGCCGCGGCGTACCATCCGCTGTGTGTTGTTTATGAATGAGGAAAACGGCTTGCGCGGGGGCAAAAAATACGCAGAAGAAGCCGCCCGGAAAGGAGAATTTCACCTGGCTGCCATTGAAAGCGATGCCGGTGGTTTTACGCCACGCGGATTTAGTTTTGAAGGAGATTCATCCGTTTTTGCCGCATTTTTTGAAAAAGTACAGGCCCTTGAAACATTTTTCAAGCCCTATGGCCTGCAGTTTGTAAAAGGCGGCTCCGGAGCCGACATTGGCCCGCTGCGCGACTTGAAAGGTTTGCTTAGCGGTTATATGCCCGATTCACAGCGCTATTTCGATTATCACCATACGGCAGACGATACTTTTGACAAGGTAAACAAACGCGAACTGGAACTCGGCGCAGCCAGCATGACAGCCCTGGTGTACCTGCTGGATAAATACGGCTTGTAATAACTGTTTTAAAACCCCTGGCGAGGCCTTTCCGCCTCGTCAGGGGTTTTAAAACAGTTTCTAAAAACTGCGCATTGCTGTGGTTGCATACGCTACTTTTGCAGCGATGGATGCTGAGGCGAAGCCGAACGATCCTTCCAAAAAATAATATCGCTTTTTTACTACGTATGCCCAAATTTCGAATACTCTGCCTGGCCGGCATACTGCTGGTTCTGCCTTTTGTGGTGCACGCACAAAAGCCGGCTGATATTAAACGCAATGCCGAACGTGCCTACAACAACGCTCACTGGCAGGAAGCCCAGCAACTGTTCAGTCAGTACCAATCGCTCAAGCCCGGCGAAACAGATGTGCTCACCAAACTCGGCATTTCCTATTACCACCTGCACACCGCCGACAAGGCGCGGCAGTTGCTGGAATATGTAGCCACCCGTTATCCCGACAGCAAAGACCCCGATCTGTTTTTCTACCTGGCCCGTACCCTGCATGCACAAGCCGAATATGAAAAAGCCATAGGAGCCTACAAGGCATTTATGCGGGTAGCGCCTGCCAATCATCCTTTGCGCGCCGGAACCCCCGACAACATCCGACGTTGCCTGAGCGGACTTACCATGGGCAGTAATGATGCGGTAGCGCTGGTAGAAAACCTCGGCAATCGGGTCAATTCCGCGGGCGACGAATTTGCGCCGCTGGTTTCCATCAACCACGCCGACCGTATGTATTACTCGGCCGCCAGAGAAGGCTGTGTAGGCGGCCGCCGCAACGATCAGGGTTACGAAGACGCTGAAAAAGGGCATTGGTGCAGTGATATTTTTGCTGCCCAATACCAAACCTCCGGCTGGGAAACCACCGGCAATATGGGAGGACTGCTCAATACTTCGCGTTTTGAAATCGGGCTTGGTTTTAATCAAACAGGCCAGGTGCTATACTTTTTTCGCGGTTTTACACCCTATGGCGGTGAAATTTATGCAGATACGGCTGCTGTAAAGGACGAATATGCCATTGAGCCACCCTTGTTCAAAAGTCCGATGAAACCCGAAGAAGGCGACGGCACACCTTATTTTATTGACAACAAGCACCTGCTTTTTTCGAGCCGACGCAGTGGCGGGCTGGGTGGCCTGGATCTGTGGCTGACAACCTGGATGGATAGCACCTGGAGTGCTCCAGTCAACCTGGGCCCCGCAGTAAATTCCGGGTACGATGAGGTAACGCCCTTCCTGGCACGCGACGGCCGTACCTTGTATTTCAGCAGCAACCGATCAGAAAGCATCGGCGGGCTGGACGTGTATAAATCTGTATTCGACGAGGTGAAAAAAACGATGGGGCCTGCCGTCAATATGGGTACACCCGTCAATTCGCCCGGCAACGACGAGTCGTTCCGCCTGACAGCCGACGGCCGCTCCGCTTTTTTTGCCTCCGATCGTATCGACAGTTATGGCGAGCGCGATATTTATGTTGCTTACCTGAAAGAGGAAGCGCCCGAGCAATTGTCGGCTGCCGCGCCGATGCTGGTGGCGCCTCAAGATGCAGCGGCTTCCGAGCCTGTCGTAGAGCAAGCGCGTTTCAGTGTTTCGCCGCTTTTGTATGACAATGACAAAGACCTGCTTTCGACCGACAACCAGAAAATACTCGACACTATTGCCCAGATTGGAAGACAATTTCCACAAACTGTGCTGCTGGTAACAGTGCATACCAATGAAACCGGCGCTTCCAAATTCGATCTTTATTACGGCATCAAACGCGCCGAAATCATCGGGAAGGCGCTTTCAGACAGGGGCATTCTACCCGGTCGAATTGTGCTGCGTAGCGCCGGTGCAGCCTTCCCCATCGCCAAAAATGTGCTCGATGCAAGTCCTAACCCACTGGGTGCGCATTTCAACCGGCGGGTGGAATTCGGATTTGCCTTGCCTGCCGACCCGCTGCCATTCCAGTTCAGGCAGGAGCGGCCAGCCGTGTCCGAACTCATGTCGGTACCCGGCATACAATACCTGGACAATTTCAACAGCGGATTGTCGTACCGGGTGGAGGTGGCTACCACGCGCCAGATTCTTGCCAATGACGCCCTGAGTATGTTCAACGACCTGATGATAGAGAGCCAGCCCGGGTCTGGCGCCTACAAATATTCTTCCGGGATGTTTGCACAGTACGACAAGGCGCAGCAATTGAAAAAAGACCTGATTCAACAGGGATTTACCGAAGCAGTGGTGGCGCCGTTCCTCAATGGCATCCGGATTTCCAAGGCAGAAGCAGTAGGGTGGTTGAAAAAATTTCCTGACCTTACGGGCTATATTAGAGGTGAGAGGTGAGAGAGTGAGAAGTGAGAGAGTGAGAAGTGAGAGATGGTGGGGGATACCAAGTTAATCCTATAACAGCAGCAAATTGGCACTACAAAGGCTTGAATTTCTCCGGGAGAGTATTCGGAACCTGCGCTCTACCGGAAGTGTGGCGCCCAGTTCCCGTTTTTTATGCCGCGCCATTGCGCGCAAAATAGATCCTGTACGGGCCAGGGTGGTAGTCGAATTGGGCCCTGGCGACGGGGTGATAACGCACTACATTCTGAACCGCCTGGAGGCAAATGCGCAACTCCTGATTTTTGAAATCAATGAGGTGTTCGTCAAAAAACTGCACCAAGCCTTCCAGCACGACCCACGCGTCACAATCATTCATGATTCGGCAGAACACATGGGGCGGTATTTTGAAGAGCGAGGGATTGAAGCCATCGACTATTTCATTTCCGGTATTCCATTTATTATGTTGCCCGAAGCGCTGGCGGAATGTATCACTACCGAATGCCTGCGCTGGCTCGGCCCACGCGGCTGGTTTGTACAGTTTCATTACATTCCCTTGATGCTGCCTTTTTACAAACGTATTTTTGGAAATGTGGACGTGGAAGTTGTGCCACTCAATATTCCGCCTGCCCTGATCGTTTGTTGCGAAAAACGACCATAATTGCCACCGGCTTTTTATAAAAAATTACAAAATGCTATCCAGATTTTTCCTGTTTGCCTGCATTGCCGCCAGCCTCACGTCCTGTGGCCCCGATTATCTGTATTCAGAAGAGAAAAAAATTGAAAACGGCCAGTGGGCATACCGCGATACCATGGATTTCAGTTTCACTGTGACAGACACTTCGCAGTTTTACAACCTGTTTGCCGATTTTGAATACGTGGATACTTTCCCGATGCAGAATGTTTATTTGCGCTTGTACACGCGTTTTCCGGATGGGAAGCGAAGCGCCCGCGTGCGCTCTTTCGACCTGTTCGATGCACAGGGAAAGACTACGGGAAAATGTTCGGGGCATACCTGCACTACGCGTTTTACGCTTCAGGATAAAGCCTATTTCAACCTGCCGGGCACCTACACCATTACGCTCGAACAATTTACCCGCCGCGACCCGCTGCCCGGTATCAGCAAGGCGGCACTGGCCGTAGAAAAAACAGGCGAGAAGCGGAAGTAGCGCAGCGTTTCAAACCGTGAATCTCTTCGCGGAGCCCGCGAAAAACGGGCTGTGAATCCGACGCTAACAAAGTGGAAACTTTTTTTAACACGGATTTAAAAATTTTTTAATTTGTTGAAAATCAAAATGTTACCACCCGAAATAAACGTGCAGAAGTACAAATTTCAATTGCTTTGAATATGTGTGGCACAATATTCGGATGGGGAAATTGTTCTTGCATCCATAATCCGCCTTCGACACCCCGGCAAACCGCCTGAAATGATGCAGGAACCTCGTTCGAGTTTAATCACCTATTAAAAACGTACTGCTTGCACCCTTCTTTTTACCCGCACTTTTTTCATCGTAAAAAAACAAAATCTGTCACTGACATGAAGGGTTCTAATCTTGTTTCCCGTCTTCTTGTCCCGGCGCTTTTGCTGGTGACTGTATCATTCCAACTACCAGCCCAGTGTATCAGCGGCAATTGCCAGAATGGCACCGGCACGTATCGCTACTCGGCTACTTCCAAGTACACCGGCCAGTTTCGCAACGGCCTCCGCGAAGGGAGAGGTAAAATGACTCTTCCGAATGCAGCCTTTTATGAAGGCCAGTTTTCGCATGGCAAATTTCAGGGCGAAGGCACCATGACCTATGCCAACGGCGACAAATACGTAGGCGCCTGGACCAATGATTTGCCCAACGGTCAGGGTAAATATTTTTTCAAATCCCGCGAACGTTACGAAGGCCATTTTTACAACGGCGAATTTGACGGTCAGGGCACCATGTACTACCCCGACGGCGCGTACTACGTGGGCAGTTGGCAAAAAAACCGCAAACATGGCACAGGAAAAATTGTGACGCCCAACGGCAAAATCACGCAGGGCACCTGGGCCAATGGCAAACCCACCGAAACCAGCACCTCCAATAGCAACGACTACGCCAATAAACCCAACCAGCAGAAGCCCACGCAGCAGAAACCTTCGCAGTCGGGCACGGCGTCTACCAAGCCCGTGCAAACCAGCACATCGCCCACCAAACCCGATGTAAATGGTCTGCGCAACTGTGGCACCACGTTCTGCCGCACCGGCCGTGGCTACTACGATTACCCAGATGGCTCCCGCTGGATCGGCGAATTCAAAGATGGCTACCCCAACGGCAAAGGCGTGTGCTACTACTCCAACGGCGACCGCTACGAAGGTGAATGGGTGAACAATGCGCCCCATGGTGAAGGCATCATGTACTTCAGCACTGGCCGCGTATATGGCGCTGTGTGGATGAATGGCTCGCCCATCAAGGAACTCGATTCCAACGAAGTAGTGCCTGCGGATCCGATCATGGTGCAAGCCAATAAAAGTGTGAAAATATGGGCGGTGATCGTAGGCGTAGGCCGATACAATGCCATGCCCTCGCTCAAATTTACCGACGACGACGCTTTCCGCATGTACTCTTTCCTGAAGAGCCCGGAAGGCGGCGCCCTGCCCGACGATCAGATTGCGATTCTGGTGGATGAGTCTGCTACCCGCCAGAATATCATCAACACCATGCGCCAGTACTTCCTGAAAGCCGATGCCAACGATGTGGTAATGCTCTACTTCAGCGGCCACGGTCTGGAAGGTTGTTTCCTGCCGGTCGACTACGACGGCTACAACAACAAACTTCGCCACGAAGAAGTGAAAAAGATTTTTAACGAAAGCAAGGCGAAACACAAACTTTGCATCGCCGACGCCTGCCACAGCGGCTCGCTCAACTACGGCGAAGGCCTGGCTGCCAAAGGCCCGGCGCCTGTGACGCTCCAGCGCTACTACCAGGCGTTTGAAGACGCCGACGGCGGCATTGCGCTCCTCATGTCGTCGAAAGCGGAAGAACTTTCGCTCGAAGACCACGGCCTGCGCCAGGGTGTGTTCACCTACTACGTGCTGCGTGGCCTGAAAGGCGCTGCCGATGGCAATGGCGACTACCTGATCACGATCAAGGAATTATACAACTACGTGTACAGCAAAGTGCGGGAATACACCGCTAATGTGCAAACGCCCGTGCTGACCGGGAATTATGACGATGCGATGCCGGTGGCGTTCAGGAAGAATTGAGGGGAAGGGAGGCTGTTTCATAAGGATCCAATATGCAAGACTGACCAAATTTCATTTTCATAGAATGTTAAACCTATGAGGTTTTTAAAACCTCATAGGTTTTCTGCATGAAAAACAAAATAAAAACTTACCGTGATTCCATGTGCGGTACTTATGAGACAGCCTCTATTAATAGGAAAACCTGCCAATGGCTAATATATAATGGGATAATTCAGGGTGTCGTTTAGCATGAGCAACACCGAATCTTTATGAGTGGGTTCAGTTTGATTGGAAATAAAGTTTGTATCTCCCCAATAAATTTTTGTGTATTCATTTGCTACTAAGGGAAGTATATAAGATTTTTCCTCTCCCAATTCCAATGGATATTGGGTAATAAATATTCGACCCCATGAAGTACGCGCCTCAGATATGAGAGTGGGATTGTTGACTGCAATATGTACAGAGCCGTTGTGTCCACTCTCATTTTTAATATGTAAATGTAAGTATGTATTATAGCGAATCAAAGGAATAGTAAACTCATTAGTTGTTTCCATTATTATATTAAAGTCTTCAAAATCAAGGCGTTTTCTAATATGGTTATTGGAAAATGCACTATAAATCGATGCATACTTTGCGTCTGATCTGACTGTATATTGAAACACGCCCTGACCATCCGAAATAGCATACTCTGGAATAGATTCATTATAAGTGCCATTAAGGCTTGGCACATAATTGTAAAACTCAATAGTAGCCCCTTCAACAGGATTCCCTGTTTGGGCATTAATAACTTTTCCTTTTACAATAGTGGATGTTTTATTACAGGAAAGGCTTGCCCAGAGTAATATGGTCAGAAAAAGTATGCAGGGGTGTTTCATATAAGTTTGTTTGGTGTTTATTTAGTAGGCAGCGATTTACCAAAAACAATCTATCAAAACGAAAGATATAAATTACTGACCACTTTTCCCTTCATTCATCCAGTTTCTTGTTTGCAAAAATTTCTCATACTGCTCATTCGACATCACAGGCCCTTGTAACAAAAGGTCTTTTAATTTAGATTTATCCACCTTCCCGGGCTTTTGCCAAAAATATTGTGCCAGTTCTGTTTTCAATTGTAGAATTGACTGGCAGGAAGTTGCTTGATCAACTCAAACAACTCGCTGTAACTGATTCTTACTTTTAGTTCCATTCCCATTTTTTCAACAAAAGTAAGCAATTTGAAACAAAAAAGGAAATACCCTCACCCCTTCAACTGCCCAATCAACTGCTCCGCCACGCCTGCATTGGTGCTCGACGACACCCGCGCCCGGCGCAACGTGCCCTCTATTTCGCAGGCCGCAAAAGCGTGGTAATTCCCCGTTGTATCGCGTTCGCAGTGCACACCGAGCGGCAACTGGCATCCGCCGCTCATCAATTGCAGCACTTTGCGCTCCACATTGGTGCAGGCCGAAATGTCGGGACGGTGCAACTGGCGCAGGATCATGCGGGTAGCCGTATCGCCCCGGTTGGTTTGCCAGGCCAGCACGCCCTGGGCGGGCGCGGGCACAAATTCGCGCGGATTGAGTTCTACCAGCACCAGGTCGGAAATGTCCAGTTCGAGTCGGCTCACGCCGGCCGCGGCCAGAAAAATGGCGTCGAAATCGCCGCTGCGGAGTTTATCCAGGCGCGTTGGCACATTGCCGCGGATGTCTTTCAGTTGTACATCGGGCCGAAAATCGAGCAATTGTGCTTTGCGGCGGTTGGCAGAGGTGCCGACAACTGCGCCTTGTTTGAGTTTAAAAACCTGACTTGTATCGACGGATTCGGGACGCAGCAGCAGCCAGTCGGCCGGATTGTCGCGGTACGACACGGCCGTGATCACCAGTCCATCCGGCGGACTGGTAGGCAGGTCTTTCATGGAATGCACGGCCAGGTCGATGTCGCCGCGCAGCAGCGCATCCTCGATTTCCTTGGTAAAAAATCCTTTTCCTTCGAGTTTGTCGAAACTCAGGTGTTGCACCACGTCGCCCTGGGTTTTGATGATGACCAGTTCGCTCTCCACCCCGATGCGGGCGAGTTCCGCCTGGGTGTAATGGGCTTGCCAGAGGGCAAGTTTGCTTCCGCGTGTACCAATTCTTAGCATGGCACAAACGTAGGGCAAAAACGGCATTTGAGGCAATAATTTGGCCGCATCCTTTTGTTTTTGGAGTGTTTATGACAAAAAAGGGAGATTGTTTTTTATGCCGGCAAATAGCCCGGTCAGCGTAATTTACCATTTATTTGCAGCAGGTATGGCCGAAAAGACACACTTCTGCCGGGCCTGATGCTCACATTTGCATACACTACCTCCAACCCGTCCTTATGACATCCCTGAATCGAACATTGCTGTGGATACTGGGCGCCGCATTTTTGCTGGCGGTTTTTTATTATTTCGCCGACATTCTGTCGTACATCCTGCTGGCCTGGGTGTTTTCTATGTTGGGGCGGCCCATGATGCTTTTTTTCCAGCGGCGAATACGGGTCGGGCGGTTTCGTATGGGCTCCAGCATGGCTGCGCTGCTGACGATTGTGGTTTTTTATGCCGTTTTGGTGGGTTTGTTGCTGATGTTTGTGCCAACGATTGTGACGCAGGCGCGCAACCTGTCCACGGTCGATTATCAGGCTTTGGGAGAAAAACTGCGCATTCCTTTTTCCAATCTGGACGCGCAGATGCACCAACTGGGCATGTTGTCGGCGGGGCAGTCGCTGGCCACCGCGACCCAGGAAATGCTCAGCACCTGGTTTAAGCCGGCACTTTTGGGCAGTTTTGTAGGCAGTTTTGTAGGCGTGGCGGGCAATATTATGGTGACTTTCATTTCCGTCACGTTCATCATGTTCTTTTTCCTGCAGGAAAATCATTTGTTCGTACACATCCTGAACGCTTTTGTGCCCAATGAGCAGGAGCCCAAAGTGCGCCATGCGGTGCAGGAAAGCAGCAACGTGCTCACCAGTTATTTCAGGGGACTGCTGATTCAGTTGGTCGTTTTTTCGATGATGATAGCCATATTGCTGTGGATTATGGGCATCGACAATGCCCTGCTGATTGGCGCTTTCGGCGGTTTGTTCAATATCGTGCCCTATGTGGGTCCTGTGCTCGGTATGGTATTCGGAATATTTATCACGTTGTCGTCCAACCTGAACGCCGAATTTGCGATGTTGATGCCCATGCTGCTGAAAGTGCTGGTGGCATTCGGCATCACGCAGGCCATCGACAACAACCTTACCGGGCCTATGATCCTGTCCAAAAGCGTGCAGGCGCACCCGCTCGAAATTTTTATCGTTACGCTGATCGCCGCCAAAATGGGCGGAGTGGTGGGCATGGTGATCGGTATTCCGGTGTATACGGTGCTGCGGGTGGTGGCCCGCATTTTTTTCGGACAATTCAAAGTAGTGCAGCGTCTCACGGGTGGAGCGATAGAAGAAGAAGCAAGTTCCTGAAAAACTTTCCCCGGCTATTGGATAGTTTGAAGAATCGCCTTACTTTTGCCGCCCGATTTGAAAAACTGAATTGCTCATGAACACGCTTGCTCCGTACTCTATCCCGATTCAGGGGCTGAAAGTGGGTGTTCATCATTTTCAGTTTTTGATCGACCGCGATTTTTTCGCCTTGTTTGAAGGTTCGCCCATTGAGGAAGGTACGGTAAAATTCGAGGTTGATTTTGACAAAAGGCCTGATATGCTGCTCATCGATTTTACGTTCGAAGGCAGTGTAGGGGCTGAATGTGATCGTTGTACGGCCATGATTGATCTACCTTTGAAAGATCAGCGGCAACTGATTGTGAAATACGGAAAAGCGGAAGGCGAAGAAGAAGACGAAGTTGTTTTCATCAGCCGGGAAGCATCCGATTTCAACCTGGCGCAATACCTGTATGAATTTACAGTGTTGTCGCTGCCAATCAGAAACACGTACGATTGCCAGTCGGCTCCGAATCCGCCCTGCAATTTCGAGGTGCTGGATTTTTTGAGCAAAGAAGAATCGGAATCGCGCAAAACCGGCGGAATCTGGGATGCGCTCAAAGATTTGAACAAAGACAACTAGCGTGCTCGGGTGTTTTTTCGAAATCATCCGAACACATTGAAATTCAATACACTAAAAGTTGTGGTGTTCCACAAGGGCCATCTCGACAAAATCTGGATAAGTCATGCCAAATCCTAAATGGCGGCACTCCAAGCGCCGGAAGCGCGCTCGCCGCACGCACTACAAAACGGAAGCCCCGCAAGTAGCCACCTGCAAAAACACAGGCGAAAAGCACCTGCTGCACCACGCCTACACGTTTGAAGGTGACCTGTACTACCGCGGTCAGGTATTAATTCCGGGTAAAGGCAGCGCGACCGCAGAAGCATAGTCGCTCTTTGTGCCGGTTTTTATTGAGGAGGCTCCAATCCTGCATGCCAGGATGCTATGGGGCTTTTTCTATTTGTGCTCCGTACATAACTACTCGCGATGAAACAACTCGTCAACACTCCCCATGCACCCCTGCCCATCGGCCCTTACAACCAGGCGGTGGCTTTTAACGGTTTGCTGTACGTGTCGGGACAAATTGCCCTCGACCCGGCCACCGGCGAACTCGTGCTCGACAACATCGAAGCCGAAACGCATCGCGTGCTGCAAAACCTGAAAGCCATCCTCGAAGCAGGCGGCAGCAGCCTCGAAAAAGTACTGAAATCTACAGTGTTTATTAAAAACATGGAACTTTTCGGCCGTATCAATGCTGTTTACGGAGAATATTTCAAACCGGAATTTGCGCCGGCGAGAGAAACCGTTCAGGTATCGGCCCTGCCCAAGTATGTGAATGTTGAAATTTCCGTGATCGCAAGTATATAAAAACGTATGAAAAACGTCCTTTCCGCTATCCAGCCCACCGGCGACCTGCACCTCGGCAACTATTTTGGCGCCGTTCAGAACTGGGTTCGTCTGCAAGATTCGTATAAATGCACGTATGGTGTCGTCGATTACCATTCGATGACCATGCCATACGACGCAGCGCAACTGCGGGAAAACACCTGGAAAATGGTGTTTTATCTGTTGGCATGCGGTATCAAGCCGGAGAACCTGTTTATTCAGAGCCTTGTGCCCGAGCATGTGGAACTGAACTGGATTCTGGGATGTGTTACTTCGTACGGCGAACTGACGCGCATGACGCAGTTCAAGGACAAGAGCGATCAGTTGCGGGAAAAAGACAAGGACGCTTTCGTCAGCCTCGGCCTGTTTGCCTATCCGGTGCTGCAGGCTGCTGATATCCTGATTTACCGGGCCGATTATGTGCCCGTGGGTAAAGACCAGGAACAGCACCTCGAACTGTCGCGAAATATCGCACAGCGCTTCAACAACCAGTTTGGCCAGGAATATTTTGTGCACCCGGAGCCTTTGTTTACCGAAACGCCGAAGATTCTTTCTCCGGCCGACCCCAACCGGAAAATGAGCAAAAGCCTGGGCGAAAAGCACTATATCAATCTTTTTGCCGACGAAGACCGCGTGCGCAAACAAATCAAATCGGCTGTGACCGACACCGGCGATACACCTGCCGGAGAAATGAGCGCCGGGGTGAAAAACCTGTTTGAACTCCTGCGCGCCTGTGGAAATATGGATGCCCACAACAGCCTGATGGCCGACTACCAGGCCGGCGCACTGCGCTACAGCGCCCTGAAAGAAGCCGCCGCCGATACGCTGGTAGCACTGATCAATCCGCTCCGCGAACGCCTGGCCGATTTGCAGGCCAATGAAAAGGCCATTCAGGAGCAAGTGCGCGCCAGCAGCGCCGCTATTCGCCAGCGCGCCCAGCAAACGTTGGGGGAAGTGCGGGAAATTGTGGGACTGGTCTGACAGTTATCAGTTATTGGTTATTAGTTATCAGGGTGATAGGGGGCCATCTGTACAAATATTTGGTATCGCTTATTGTGTAGCCAAATATTTGTACAGATGGCCCCCTATCACCCTGATAACTAATAACCAATAACTGATAACTATTTGCCAAAACCCGACAAACCCGCCGCTCGGCATAGGGGAATCGGTTACTTTCGCACTCCCTTTGGGAAACTTATTCTTTGTCAAAGTAACCAATTCAACTTTTTCCATCCTTCATGTCAACAAGACTGACCTTATTACTGTGTTTGTGGGGCTGCTTCGGTGTGCTCCATGCGCAATCGCTATGGACTGATCTTACCGGTCACGCCCCTGCCATTTCCGGAAAACGCTATATTATTCCTCAACAATACCGCACCCTGCATCTGGAAGCAGATGGCATGCAGGCCCTGTTATCTACTGTTTCAGAGCAAGCGCCTGGCGTAATGCCGGTAACGCTGGCGCTGCCCATGCCCGATGGCAGCAGCAAACGCTTCCTGATTTACGAAACGCCGCTGATGGCGCCGGAACTGCAGGCGCGTTACCCCGAATCCCGATCTTATACAGGCATTGGAATGGACGACCCGACAGCAAGCCTGAAGTGCGACCTGACGCCCTGGGGATTTCATGCCATGGTGCGCTCGAAACAATTCAGTACCGTGTTTATCGACCCTTATGCACAAGGCAACCGGGATTACTACATTTCCTATTACAAAAAGGACCTGCTGACGAAAGGCAAAAATGCGCCGGAGTTTAGTTGTGGAATCCAGTCGCATAACACAGCGCAACCGGAGAATGAAAATACGCCTGAATTTCAGGGCGACTGCCAATTGCGCCGCTACCGACTGGCACTGGCATGTACACGCGAATATTCGGCTTTTCATGGCGACACGAAGCCGCTTGTAATGGCAGCCATGGTTACGTCGATGAACAGGGTAAACGGTGTATACGAAGACGAACTGGCTGTTACCATGCAAATGGTGGCCAACAACGACACCCTGATTTACCTGAGCACCATGACCGATCCCTATTCCAACAACAATGGGGGTGCCATGCTCAACCAAAATAGAACGACCTGCAACAATCGTATCGGCTTAAACAACTACGACATTGGGCACGTATTCAGCACGGGTGGCGGCGGCATTGCCGGCCTCGGCGTCGTGTGTACTTCGGATAAAGCCCAGGGGGTTACCGGCAGTGGAACCCCCATCGGCGACGCTTTCGATATCGACTATGTTGCCCATGAAATGGGACACCAGTTTGGCGCCAACCACACCCAGAACAACGACTGCAACAGCGAGGCTGTAGCATCCATGGAGCCCGGTAGCGCTTCCACCATTATGGGCTATGCAGGTATTTGCGCCCCGGATGTGCAATTGCACAGCGACGACTATTTCCATGCGATCAGCCTGCAGGAAATCGGATTGTTTATTACAACAGGCGCTGGAAATACTTGCCCGGTGAAAACCATTACTGGTAATAGTACGCCAACCGTGAATGGCGGCCCGAACTTCACCATCCCCAAATCTACCCCATTTGCACTCACCGCTACTGGCAGCGACGCCAATGGCGATCCGCTTACCTACTGCTGGGAACAAATGGATCCACAGTTTGCTACCATGCCGCCGGTGTCGACCAGCGCTACTGGCCCACTGTTCAGATCATACACGCCGGTGGCTTCTCCTACGCGGTATTTCCCCAATCTGCCCGATTTGATTAACAATGTCAACTCAGATTGGGAAGAACTGCCGGGCGTAGCGCGTACCATGAATTTCCGGGTGACGGCCCGCGACAACAATCCCGCGGGTGGCTGTACGGAAGAAGACGACGTGCTGGTGACAGTTGCCGGAAACGCAGGCCCATTTGTGGTGACAGCCCCCAACACCAATGTGCTGTGGTATGTAGGGGAAAGCAAAGCCGTTACCTGGAGCGTAGCCAATACCAATATCGCTCCGGTGAATGCCACCCAGGTGCGTATTTCGCTCTCCACCGATGGCGGCTATACGTATCCTTACATCCTGGCCAACAGTGTACCCAACAATGGCAGCGCGAATGTGACGGTGCCCAATCAGTTGTCGAACAAATGCCGCATCAAAGTAGAAGGCGTAGGCAATATCTTCTTCGACATTTCCAACCAGAATTTCAGGATCGAACTGCCGCCGTTCCCTTCGTTTACGCTTGTGAACAGTGTGAGTGATCTGACGATTTGTGCTGGTGATACGGCTTCTTTTACCCTGCAAACACAATCTATTGCAGGATTTACTGGCAATATTAACCTGACGACTAACGGAAACCCTCTGGGAAGTACAGTTGCCGTTTCAGCGGCTACTATCGCTGCCGGACAAGGCGCCAATGTTCAAATATACGGCATAACGCCCTTGATGTCGGGCAATTACAACCTCGTCATTTCCGGCACTGCAGATACCCTGCTGGTACGCGACACCGTAGCCCTGACCATTTTGCCTGGCAGTCCGGCGCTGAGCACCCCTTTGTCGCCTGCCGACGGCGCCACTGGCCTCGGTACGGGCGTTACCCTGCAATGGACGGAAGTCAACTTTGCCAGTACCTACACCGTTCAGGTTTCTCTGAATGCCGATTTCAGTACAACGGTATATAGCCAGACATTAAGCGGCACCAGCGCCGATATTTCCGGGCTACAACCTGGGAAAGTGTACTACTGGCGTGTGCGTGCTGCCAACTTCTGCGGCGTCGCGGCCTATTCCGAAACATTCGCGTTTCAAGTACAAAATCTCCAGTGCAACCAGACATTTACCAGCACAGATGTGCCGCAAGTCATCGACGATGCCAGTGTGAACACCGCTCTTTCGATACTGGATGTGCCCGTTACAGCCGTTATCGGCAGTGCACAGGTGAATATTCAAATTTCCCATACCTGGGTCGGCGACCTGGAAGCAAGACTGGCAACTCCCTGGGGTGCTGATATTGTGCTGTTCGATCAGCCAGGCGTTCCCGGCTCACAATATGGATGTGGAAATGACAATATCAACGTAACCTTTAGTGATGCGGCTACCAATAATGCGGCTGCACTCGAAGGTCAGTGTAATACCAACCCTGCCTTGTCGGGTACCTTCCAGCCTATCATGCCACTTTCGGCGCTGAACGGACAGGATGCAGGCGGAGAATGGCAACTCTATGTGGATGACAATGTAGGAGAAGACGGCGGCTCCATCGATCAATGGAGCCTGACGTTTTGCTTCCAGTCGGATATTCCAGCAGGTGCTATGGTTCACAACAATACGCTGAGCGTGTCGCAGGGCAGCACCGAAGTTATTACGACGGCTTATTTGCAGGTATACGCCAGCGGGCAGGCATCTCAACTGACTTACACCCTGTTGGAATTGCCGCTCCATGGCACATTGCTGTTGAATGGCAATCTGCTGGGTGCAGGCGCTACTTTCACGCAGGCCGACATCGACGCAGGCGCCTTGTCGTACACCCACAACGGCGATCAGAGCCTGACGGATAATTTCCATTTCGACGTGTATGATGCGCAGAATTTTTCGTGGCTGCACAATCAGGTTTTCAGCATTGTTATTTTGCAAAATGACCTGACAGCCTCCGCCACTGTAACACATGTCGTTTCCTGCTATGATGGAAATGACGGCGCCATTACAGTAGAAGCAAGCGGACTCGATGGCAATTATGAGTATGTTCTGAATAATGGCGATCCGCAAACTTCCAATGTTTTCAGTAACCTGGCGGCCGGATCTTACACCGTAGTAGTGACGGGGCAGTTTGGATTTAGCACAACAGTGGGCCCCTTGGTACTCTCTAACCCTGCACAACTTATTGCAGGCGCTACGGTAGATGCTGATCAGATTACTGCTTCCAGTACTGGCGGTACCGGACCATACACCTACCGACTCGACGAACAGAATTATCAGGCCTCGCCTGTTTTTGAATCTGTACCCAATGGAATTCACGTAGTATCCGTACAGGATGCGAACGGCTGTGTGGCTTCCACGCAGGTAATTGTTGCTGTCAACTCCTTGCTAGCATTTACGGAAGCGGCGCAAAATATCTCCTGTTTTGGAGGGGCCAATGGCGTTCTCGTTGTCACGGCAGCAGGCAGCACACCTCCATTCGAGTACAGTCTTAACGGGGCAGATTTTCAAACCTCCAATGTATTTACAGGCCTGGGTGCAGGTTTTTATACAGCGATTGTTCGCGATGCTAGCAGCATGGTCGTGTTTACCAATGAAGTAGAACTGACACAGCCCACTCAACTGACGCTCGAAGCGAACAACAACATCAATGACGTAGTGCTTACCCCTTCAGGCGGCACGCCTCCTTACACGCTGACCATCAACGATGAGCCATCCGACGTTTTTGAATTTATCGATTTGGAAGAAGGTGAATACACCTTTGTTGTAACTGACGCCAATGGTTGTTCAGCCGGCGCACAGGCCACCGCACTTGGTAACACCCTGGTCAATTTCTTCCAGGCAGTATCGGCAGTATCCTGTGCTGGCGACCAGGATGGGGTCATCGGACTTTGTATCGACGGCGGCTACGGCCCGCTGACGGCTACGATTACTCCGGAAGCCGGCACTTTTGCCGGTAGCAGCAATGGTTCCTGTGCATTCCTGGCTTCTTTTTTCAACCTGCCACCCGACACGTATACCATTACCATCACCGACTCGCTGGGTTTTAGCATAATAACGGGCGCCACCGTGACGGCCCCGGAACCACTGACGCTGGAAGTAACCCATCAGGCCGATACCCTCATTGCCCTCGCCAGTGGTGGTACATTCAGTTATGAATACAGCCTCGATGGCGAAAACTGGCAGTCGGAACAATACTTCCCGGGGCTGACAGAAGGATATTATACGGTGTTTGCGCGCGACATCAAACTTTGCAGCGACTCACTCACTTACTTCCTCAACCTGACCGGAACGGTCGATCCTGCTACTGCCTGGGGTGTAAGCGTATCGCCCAATCCCGGCGCCGGCCTGTTCAACCTGCGCATGACCAACGCACCCGGCGATTTGTCGGGCGAGATAACTGATATGACCGGCCGCAGTTTGCGCAACCTTGACTTCCATCCCGGACAAGGCGCCTTCCAAACCCAAATCGATCTGCAAAACTTGCCTCAAGGGATGTATGTGCTGCGATTGACGGATGGGAAACAGACGGGAGTGCTGCGGCTGAGTGTGGTGAGATAGTCCTGAGTCGTAAGTCCTGAGTCGTAAGTCCTGAGTCGCTTATCAATTTTGGTAAAAGACTTAGGACTCAGGACTCAGGACTTACGACTTTATTACTTACTTTTGTGGGTACATGAGCAACTTCATTGTTTCAGCCCGAAAGTATCGCCCGCAGCGTTTTGAAGACGTGGTTGGGCAGCAACATGTAGCCGGCACCCTTAAAAATGCGCTGGCTACCGACCACGTTGCACATGCCTTCCTCTTCACCGGTCCGCGGGGGGTGGGCAAAACTACCTGTGCACGTATTTTGGCCAAAGTGCTGAACTGCGAAAACCGTACGGCCGAGTACGAAGCCTGCAATGAATGCTCTTCCTGCAAGTCGTTCAATGAAAATGCCTCGTTCAACATCATCGAACTCGACGCGGCTTCCAACAATTCCGTCGAGCACATCCGGGCGCTCACCGAGCAGGTGCGGTTCCAGCCGCAGCAGGGCCGCTACAAGGTGTTTATCATCGACGAGGTGCACATGCTCTCCAACCAGGCGTTCAATGCGTTCCTGAAAACACTGGAAGAACCGCCGCCATATGCCATTTTTATCCTGGCGACGACGGAAAAGCACAAGATCATCCCGACCATTCTGTCACGCTGCCAGATATTCGATTTTCGCCGCATTACCGTGGCCGACATGGTGCTGCACCTGAAAGAAATCTGCCACAAGGAAGGCATCGATGCCGAAGAAGACGCCTTGCACATCATTGCCCAAAAAGCCGATGGGGCGCTGCGCGATGCCCTGTCTATTTTTGACCGAATCATCAGTTTTTCGGGAAAAAAAGTGCGCTACGACGACGTCATCGAAAACCTGAACGTACTCGATTACGACTATTATTTCCAGATTACCGATGCACTGCTGGCCGAAGATGCGCCGGCTATTCTGAATCTCTTCGACCAGATTCTGCGCAAGGGTTTTGAAGCCGATATTTTTATCAGCGGCCTGGCCGAGCACCTGCGCAACATCCTCGTTTGCAAGGACGCTACCACGCTCGACCTGCTGGAAGTGGGCGAATCGCTGCGCGAACGCTATCGGAAACAGGCCTCGCTGGCGCCTTCTTCCTTCCTGCTCACAGCGCTGAACCTCTGCAACGACTGCGATATCAATTTCAAAATGGCGCGCAACAAACGCCTCCATGTGGAAATGGCGCTGCTGAAAATGTGCTACATCCACCGCGCTGCGCCTGCAGGTGTGCAGGAAAAAAAAACGACTGACCTGAGCCCGGCCCCCAAGCCAACCACACCTGCTCCGCCAACACCTGAGCCTGCTCAGCCTGCAAAAACCGGGAATGCTCAAGCACTCGATCGCACGGAAATGATTGCCCTGGCTTCCGGTCTTCGGCAGGGCGTTAAAAAAGCGGAAAGCATCCCGCTTCGCCTCGATGCCTACGACCAGGCCGTGGAAGTGGAGGAGGCGCGCAAGGCAAGTTTGCAAAGCCGCCTGTCGCTCGAAAATATAAAAACGGAGTGGGCCGCTTATGCCGCTTCCGTGGAGTCGAATCTGGTGCGCATCGCTTTTAACAGCGCTGAATTGCGCCTGGATGAACATATCCTCACCGCAACCGTTTCAAGCGTCATCGATCGCAACCACATTCAGGGCGAACTCATGCGCCTGCTGGATACCCTGCGCCAGCGCCTGCACGATATGCGTCTGAAAATCGAGGTGGCCATCGACGACACCAAAGTGCGCGAACAACAACCCGTTCGGCCGGTACGCCCCCTTACCGCCAAGGAAAAACTCGAGCGCCTGAAAGAGTCCAATCCAATGGTGGATGAATTGCTGCGGCGTTTTGAGTTGAAAATGGACGAATAGCAGGTTGGTTATCAGTTATCTGTTATTGGTTATCAGGGTGGTAATGATACATCTCTGATTACGCTGACTTCTCACTCTCTCACCCTCTCACTCTCTCACCCTCTATTCATGCTTTGGCATCTCGAAAACATCGACGTTACGCATCTGCTTTGCCCGCTCAAACTCGGCGACGATGAACGCATGTCGAGACATACCCGCCAGGTATTCAAAAAAGGAGATCCGGTGTATGTGCCCAGCGAACTGGCCGACCGCATTTTTTTTATCGATCAGGGGCGGATCAAAATTTCGGTGATGAATGAGGAAGGCAAGGAAATTACCAAAGCCATTCTCGGCCGCGGTGAGGTGTTCGGCGAACTGGCCCTGCTGGGCGAGGAGCAACGCCACGACTTCGCCACCGCCCTCGAAGACACGACTGCCTGCGTGGTGACGCTCGACGAACTGCGCAGCCTCATGCGCGAACGCAGCGAACTCAACCTGTTTTTTATGCGCATGTTCGGCGCCCGCCAATTGGAAATGGAGCGCCGCCTGGAATCGCTGGTATTTCGCGACAGCCGCAGCCGAATTGTAGAATTTCTGGTGTCGCTGGTCAAAAACAAAGGCCAGCGCGTGGGCTACGAATGGGTGGTGCGCCAGTTTCTGACCCACCAGGAAATTGCCAACCTGACGGCCACCAGCCGACAAACAGTGACGACGACACTGAATGATTTACGGTTTAAAAAACTGCTGACGTTCAATCGATCGAGGCTTCTGGTGCGGGATTTGGAGAAACTGGAGATGGAGGTGCGGAACGGATGACTCGTCGAAAACAGTGTTAAAGTTGTTCGGCTGGTATTGGATTTATCAATTGAAAAATGTAGGTTTGTTTCACTTCGGCGATGATCCGGACTTCACCGAAACATTCTTCATTGTTCACTATGTTAAATTCCCAAAATGATGCAAAACACCTTTCGTTTGCTCAGTTTATGTATTGTATTCCACTTGGCCTCCTGCCAGAAAAACTTTGAACCAGTCTCCCCCCCCGACAGTGACCCCTCCGCTCCTTCACTCCTGACAGAACGCGATCCATCATCCATCACCTGGGCATCTGCCGCCACTGTGGTGGGCTCGCCGAAAAACATTCCTTACGCCGTCAATACCATTCGCCAGGCTTACAACGAAGTGTACGGAACGAACCTGACTACCCTGCAACCCAATTATCTGTATGTACGTTTTCTGCCCCAGGATGCAGAAGATGTTGGTTTGCTGAGCAAGACCGAACTGGAATTCTGGGATTTTCCACTCCATCGGGAACTGATTTCCTTAGGTGAAAAATACCATGACCCTTCCGTGAGTTCGCCTGATTTCACCTGGCAGTATGCGGTAGTGCCTGCCGATTTTGAATTTCCGGCAGTGCAATATGAAATTATCGAACCCCTTGCGCTGGTACCCGAAGATTGCAAGGTGGCGCAGGCTGCCTTTGCACTTTCCCAGAACGAATACGACGCACCCGACAAGTTTGAAGCCGACCCGGCTATCAAAGACGGCAAAGTAGACTACGAACTGCCCAAGGATGATAAAATACCCGGCGGCGACACGCCGGAAGTACCCGGCCCTGACAATACCCTGCTTAACCCGGCCGCCTGCGGATGTGCATTGCCCGACGATGTGCGGAAACCTTCGGGCTGTGTGACGGTGGAGGATAACAACTTGGGTATTTATGACCCGGTGAGGCAGGTACAGGTAATGACTTCATCCTCGCGCCTCTTTGGGTTTCTTTTTCACCGAACCACCTACACCAATGAGAAAGGCTGCTGGGAAATCAACCATAGGTACAAAGGGAAAATTCACGTATGGGTGCGATTTATAAGCGGCGTGTGTGAAATAAGAACCATGAGCAGCCTGCTCGACTTGTGGGATTATTCCTTGCCCCGAAAAGCATACATCGGAAAATTCGGTGGCCCGAATTTCAATAACATTGCCATTCAGTTTGACTGGACAAGTACCATCGATACCAAACAGTTCAGAAACTGGGTAGCCTCTACCATTAATAACTCTGTGTATGAAACCCAGCGTTATTTTGAATTCAACGGATTGCCGCATCCGCCGTCTAATTTAAAGATACTGGTTACATTGTGGGGAGATCAAAGTAATACAGGATCGGCCCCTATGTTGAACTGGCTGTCAGTAATGGGAATAAGTACATCCATTATTTCAGGGGTATCGCTGAATGAACTGTTAACCGGTGTATTCGGCGTTAATTCTACAACTCTTATTCCTCTTGCATTACCTGGATTTACAGTTGGTGCATTGGTAGAAGATGCACCATTGCCTGATATCGTTTTTAACCTGAATAATGGACTCGATGTAAATGCTGATGACATTAGAGAAACAAGTTACCATGAACTGGCTCACAGTATTCATTTTGACAGGGCGGGGCCTGTTTATTGGTTAAACGAAATAGCATTTACTGTCGCCCATTCAGGCTACGGCGATGGTACTGATCCCGGCTCAGGGAGAGTAGAAGTTGTGGAATCATGGGGATTTATGATGGGTAGAAATATGGCACATATTAGATATGGAATATTTCACAGTAATCTTCAAGAACAAGGTTCATGGTTGAGAAGGGTTGAATCAGAAAGATTTGCTGAAGGATTTATTCCTTGTGGATGGCAATATGACTTATTGGACGACAATGGTCAAAACCCGCCCGATGTAGTAGAAACACTTCTACTCCCTCCTTTCCCACCATTTATTGATAACATTAGTGGATTTAGCCTTCTGGAAATTTACAACACTATGGGCGACGACATGCTTTCAATTGAGCAGCAAAAGTCTTCTCTTCAACCATTGCTTCTTCAAAAAGGGCTGAGCGTATCCGACTATAATGCTCTTTCAAATGGGTATGGGTTCTAAATTGCTTGGTAGTGCTTGAATAGTGTGCTCAGGATTGAAACTCGGAGTAAGGAGACTATTCTTCAGATAGATGAGGAAATAATTAGTACATATTCTGATCCGTTTTGATACCCCTGAGCACACATATTTCAATTTCCGTTGTCAACTATGATTAAAAAATGATTATGCAAATTAATTTTTCATTACTAATATGCGTTTCAAGTGTAATAGTTTTTACGGGAGGTTGTTCATCTTGTAAAGACTGCCCTAGTGCATTAGAATACCACCTCCCAATTTCACTTACGCCTCAACAGGACACCTTTAGTATTGGTGACACACTCCATCTTTCTATTCGCATCCCAAAAGACCTTACTGATAAACAGGGCGGGATTAAGAACACCTTTGAAAATTTTGATTTTAAATTGAAGATTGTTGGTTATAGATATGACGAGCCACATGAGTTTAGTACTCGAATTTTTAATATCACAACTCAAATAGGATATGATTCTGTTTCTTATTACAGTTTTTTCGATGAGTATGGTTTACGCCCTGTCTACAATGGTTCTGAATACATCTACGAGGGTACCCTAACCTTGAAAGAATCAGGCGTTTTTGCAGTCTACCCAGGTACAGGGTACAATGATGACACCAATCGGGCCGAAATACACGGAGAATGTGATATGTTAACTATCTACTTTTATTCTGACACCAACAACGGCCAAAACAACAATGTCGAACTCGTTTCTCCCTACAATGGCAACTCCACTTTCTGGGAAAATCAGTTCAAACTTAGTGGCGGGTATGCCTTTGTAGTAAGAGAATAAAAACCTCTATGCCTCTACCACAAGTTTCAATGCCTGGTGTCAGTATGATCGGCATCTGGTCGTGTGGTGGTACTACAGACAGAATACCCATTTTTTTTGCTATGCGCAACTTAACAGCCTTTATTTTCGCATTTCAAGGGATTGTATTTCTATTTGCCTCAGGCCTATCCTGTAAGGATAAAAATTGTCCCAACAGTTTGGTCTACCATCTGCCTGTAACAGTTACCCCATTATCCGATACCTTTAATATTGGTGATTCTTTGTATGTAGACATCGATTTTCCAGAAGAGTTAATGGATATAAACGGTGAAATAGGTAACACCTTTGAAAATTTTGATTTCAAATTGTTTATATCTACTGCAAGGTATGATGTACCACACCAATATAGTTCACAAGCATTTGATCTTTACACTGTTGAAGGCAGTGATACTCTTGTTGAATTTTCATCTTCTAATGAGTATGCACTAACCCTAAAATATAAAGAATCAAAATATAAATATACTGGCTATATTATTTTGAAAGAACCAGGGGTTTTTGCTGTTTATTTTGCCTCATACTACGAGAGTTTCACAGATCCATTGACAATAAGAGGAAATTGCGATCACCTTAGTGTTCATTTGTATTGTGAGACCAACGATGGCCAAAACAACAACGTCGAACTCGTTTCCCCCTATAACGGCAACTCCACGTTCTGGGAAAATCAGTTCAAAAAGGGGGGCGGGTATGCCTTTGTAGTAAGGTAGTATTTTCGCCCGCATGAAAGACAACTTCTCCACCCAGTCAGCCGCCTACGCCCGCTTCCGCCCGGGTTACCCTGCCGCCTTACTGGAACATATTTGCAGCCTTTGCCCGGCATTCGATGCCGCCTGGGACTGCGCTACTGGCAACGGGCAAATCGCTGCCATACTGGCCGCGCATTTTCGGCAGGTGGAAGCCACCGACATCAGCGAAAATCAGTTGAAAAATGCCATTCAGCAGCCCAATATCCACTATCAGGTAGGCGCAGCCGAAACTACCTCGTTTCCCGATTGGAGTTTCGACCTCATCACCGTAGGGCAGGCTGCGCACTGGTTCGATCTGGATCGGTTTTATGCCGAAGCCCGACGCCTGCTCAAACCCGGCGGCGTACTGGCCCTGATCGGCTACAATTTACTGACCGTCGACCCGGCCGTCGATGCGCTGGTATGGCACCTGTACCGGGATGTGCTCGGGCCGTATTGGGATGCCGAGCGCCGACTGGTAGAACAGGCCTATGCTACACTCGATTTTCCTTTTGAAGAAACGCCCTTTCCCGAAACGTACATGGAATATTCCTGGACGCTGGAAAACCTCATCGGCTATTTGAATACCTGGTCGGCATGGCAGCATTATGTCCGGGAAAAAAACGAATCGCCGATGTCGGAGGCGTTTGTGGAATCGTTGCGGGCAGCGTGGCCGGAAGGTGAGGTGAGGACGGTGCGTTTTCCGATTTTTGGGAGGATAGGAGTGTGATGTTCGGCTTCGCCTCACGGGGGACTTGGGATTTTGCGGATCAGGCGGATAAAGCGGATTTTTTGTGGCCTGTCGGCCACTTATGATATATTTTTTTCCGATTTCAGATATCTCTTTATTTATCACCGTCGAAGGCGGAAAAAATCAAAAAAGTGGCCGACAGGCCACAAAAAATCCGCCTGATCCGCCTGATCCGCAAAATCCCAAGTCCCCCTATTCGGGAGGCGAAGCCGACCAGAATATCCCAACACTATCTCACACTGAACTGCCGCAGCACACGCCCTTCCTCCATCTGCAAATACATCCAGTACGTTCCGGCGTTCCAGTTGGCGAGCGATAGCACCGCATATTGCCGGCCGCTGCCCGTTTTTTCAGCCTGAAAATGAAATACCGCCTGTCCCAGGGCATTGTACACTGTGCCAAGGGCAGTTCCGCCGGGCATATTCCATTCTAAAAACAATTGATCGGAAGCCGGATTGGGATATATTTCGAGATCGAAGGACTCCGAATTTTCCTGCACACCGACAGAAGCCGACAAGGCGCCGAAACCGCGATCATCGTAAGCGCCAAATTCATCGCCTGTCATGATCGGGATGACCGGATTGTCTATATTGTACAGTTTGTAATAACCGTTTCCAAAACCGCAGCACATACCATCGCCGTAGGCATCCACAAAATGCAGCGAATAACACCCGCCGGCAGGCAGGTGGAGCGTGTCTTTGATCAGCGCATTATTGGGGTAGGTGCCTACGCCGGGCGTCAGGTCGAAAATGACATTGCCGCCATTGGGGCCTACGTTTTCATTGCCGCCGTGGTCGAGCACATTGCCTGCGTCATCGCGCAATTCCCAGTAGGTTTCCATGGCATAATTATCGGTGCGGATTTTCAGCACCACCTGCTGGCTGTTGAACTCCGGCGCAACAGAGAAGTTGTTGATTTTTACATTGTTGGAAAAGTCGTCGTCGCCGCCGTTGTTGACGGATGTTATCTGTGTTTTCAGCGTTCCCGCGCCGCTCACCGGCCAGTTGTCGAGCGTAACAGGTGCTTCCGAGTATCGGGGCAGGTCGCCATACCATTGCAGCGTTTGCACCGGAGCATTTTCCCACAGCAATTCGATGGTGGCCGATTGCAGGTTGGCCGAGCCGAGGTTGACGAGATTGAACGCAGGCGCCAGGGCCGTAGTGCCGCACATTTCATGCAAAGGGGTGCCGGGGTTGTACTGGAAAATACCGGCGTTGTTGGTACCGAAAGCAATCGGGCATTCCTGCGCCTTTTCCCACAAGGTTTCGGGGCCAACCGGATTTACCTCATATACTTTTTTGTTGGGGCAAATAATCAAAACGGTAGGGAAATAGACAATCTGAAAAGAGTCGGCAATGGCTGCGTTGTCGAAAATCGGATAATCGACCCCATCGACATAACTTCCCGGAGAGGAATAATTACAACCTGGCAGTCCGTACAGGCAATCGAGGTTGGTTTGAGGGTCGCCTTCCACAAACATCACCTGAAGCCGGTTGTCGCCCTCGGGGCCGTGTTCGGCATACAAATCCTGCATGGCGCCGCTGTTGTGGTAAGCCCAGCAAGGTGGGCACCAGGTAGCGCTCACTTCCAGCACCACGATTTTGTCCTGCGCCAGTACGTCATACAGGTGCCAGGTCTGTCCGTTGATGTCGGTGGCCGTAAAATCCGGCGCTTGCGATCCGGAAGGTAATTGAGCCGACAAAGGCAGCACAAAAACCAATGCCCAAACAAGCAGCCTGTATTTTTTCATGGTTATATTTGCTAAAATTATCCAATGAGGTTTACCTCTACAAAAATAAATAGGGGATTTCGGCTTCTCACCTATCTTTGTTTAAAATTACTCAAACCTGCTAATCAGAGACAAATTCATGATGAAAAATTTGTTTACACTTGTTGCCCTGCTTGGTTTTACCCAACTTTTCGGTCAGGCTACGTTCAATATTGCTCCACTCAACCCTTCGGAGGTGTACGGACCGGATTCCGACGACCTGAAAGCGGAGAACCACATCACCAACCTCACGGATCAGGTAAAAACCATCCGCTGGGAACGTACGGAAATCAACCTGACACCGGACTGCCTCACGCAGGTGTGCGACCTGATTTACTGCTACTCGCCGTCGGTATCTACCAAGACATTTGAACTGGGCCCCAACGAAAACGGCCCGCTCAGCGTACACCTGTTGCTGCCCGATGTGATCGAAGCCAACGCCGTTGTTCGTGTAAAATACTACGATGTAAACAACCCTGCCGACTCCATTGTGTCGGTTTACACCATTTCTACGCTGGTGACCGGCACGGAAGAAGAGGCCGCTGCGGCCAATATTCGCCTGTTTCCTAACCCGACTGTAGAATCGTTCACCCTGGAAAATGCCGATCAGGTGGCTGCCGTGCGCATCTTCACCCTGGATGGCCGTCAGGTAACCCGTATGAACACCGTACCCAGCCAGGTGTATTCGCTGGCAGGCCAACCCGCCGGATCGTATATTGTGGCTTTGGAAAATGCCAAAGGCCGCGTAGTGCGGGCAATGGAGGTGGTGAAACGGTAAGGGAAAAGAAAGGGGCAAGGGGCAAGATGCAAAAGGCAAGGAGCAAGGAGCAAGAGGCAAGGATGCCCTTCGACGCAAAATGTCCTGCTTGTTAAAAATCTAACTGTTACTGATACATCCCGAATTTTGGTGAAAGCCAGGATTCGGGATTGTTTTTTTGGGTGGTTTCCGTAGAGTGGTTTCCCGCAGATTTCCCCGCGGATCTCGCAGAACGTAGAGTAGTTTCCCGCAGATTGCGCAGATTTACCCGCAGAACTCGCAGAATGTAGAGTACACATTTTGATCGCTTTGAAGAAAATAGGTGTACTCTACATTCTGCGAGTTCTGCGGGTAAATCTGCGCAATCTGCGGGAAACTACTCTACGTTCTGCGAGATCCGCGGGGAAATCTGCGCAATCTGCGGGAAACTACTCTACGAAAACCACTCTACGGAAAATACTCTACGGGAAATATGCCACATCTTACACCACACTTTTTGTTTTAAAAATTCTTCCCTACTTTTGCCGTTTCCCGCAACCCAACCACCTCCCGTTTGTTTCAGGGCAGAGACATGGCAAAAGCAAAGACTACATCCTTCGATCAGGCGGCTGCCGAACAGCCTCTTTCCAACAGCGACCCCAACGGCTACATCGACGTCGTGGGCGCCCGCGCGCACAACCTGAAAAATGTGGATGTGCGGATTCCACGAAACCGTCTGGTGGTGGTCACCGGCGTGAGCGGTTCGGGCAAAAGTTCCCTGGCGTTCGATACCATTTATGCCGAAGGACAGCGGCGTTTTATGGAAACGCTCAGCAGTTACGCACGGCAGTTTATCGGTGAAATGGAGCGCCCCGATGTGGAGCAGATCACCGGCCTCAGTCCCGTCATTTCCATCGAACAAAAAACCACCGGCCGCAACCCGCGCTCTACAGTGGGCACCGTGACGGAAGTGTACGACTTTCTGCGACTGCTGTTTGCCCGCGCCGGTGAAGCCTATTCCTGGGCAACCGGGAAAAAAATGGTGAAATACACCGAAGAGCAAATTATCCAGAGCATACAGGAGCGGTTTCCCGAGCGGCGCATTGCGGTGCTGGCGCCGATCGTTCGTTCGCGCAAAGGCCATTACCGCGAACTTTTCGAACAAATCCGCAAACAAGGTTATGCCAAGGTGCGCATCGACGGCGAAATCGTCGACATCACCCCGGGCATGCAGGTCGACCGCTATAAAATCCACGATATTGAAACGGTCATCGACCGCCTGAAAGTAGGCGACGACCGCGGTGAACGCCTCGCCGAAAGCGTACGCATGGGCATGCGCATGGGCGATGGCATCGTGCAAATCCTCGACCTGGACGAGGGTACACTCGCCAATTACTCCAAAAACCTGATGTGTGAAGACACGGGGCTTTCCTATGAAGAACCGTCGCCCAATACTTTTTCCTTTAACTCGCCTTATGGCATGTGTCCGCATTGCAAAGGCCTGGGCGAGGTACACGAAGTGGACATGGCACGCGTCATTCCCGATGATACCAAGAGTATCAACGATGTAGGCATCGTTCCACTGGGGGAAGTGCGCGAGAATATGATGTTCAAACAATTGCGCGAACTGACCAAAAAACACAAGTTTTCCTTCAGTACGCCTGTAAAAGACATCCCGCCCGCTGCCATGCAAACCCTGCTGCACGGCGGCGATGAAGACTTGAAAGTAGATATGACCTGGGGCGGCGAGGAATGGACCTACAACCTCGCCTACGACGGGCTGGTAAATATGCTCAAACGCTGGTATGCCGACAGCACCAGCGAAAAAATACGCCAGTGGGCTGAAGATTTTATGACCGTGGCGCTTTGCCCCGAATGCAATGGCAGCCGCTTGCGCAAAGAGAGTCTTTGGTTTAAAATCGGCAACTTCAACATCGCCGAACTGTCGGACATGGACCTCACCGAACTGAGCGCAGCACTGGCCAACGTAGAGCATAGCATGAGCGAACGCCAGCAGGCCATCGCCCGCGATGTGCTGAAGGAAATCCGTTTCAGGCTCACCTTCCTGTTGCAGGTCGGCCTCGATTACCTGGCGCTCAACCGGCCAGCCCGCACCCTGTCGGGCGGAGAAAGCCAGCGCATTCGCCTGGCTACCCAGATCGGCTCGCAACTGACCGGCATCACCTACATCCTCGACGAGCCGAGCATTGGCCTGCACCAGCGCGACAACATGCGCCTGATAGAAGCGCTGAAAAACCTGCGCGACATCGGTAACAGCGTGCTTGTAGTGGAACACGACCGCGACATCATGCTGCAATCCGATTACCTGATCGACCTGGGCCCCGGGGCCGGAAAACACGGCGGGCAAATCGTGGATATTGGTACACCGGCCGATTTTTTGAAAAATCCCACCAAAACCTCCGATTACCTCGCCGGCCGCACCCAATTGGAAATACCGGCAGTGCGACGTCTCGGCAATGGCAAATGGCTTGAACTGGAAGACTGCACCGGCCACAACCTCAAAAATGTGACCCTGCGCCTGCCGCTCGGCACCTTTATCTGCGTCACAGGGGTGAGCGGCTCCGGCAAATCATCGCTCATCAATGAGACGCTATACCCCATCCTGCAAAGCCATTTTTACAACAGCCTGAAACGGCCGCTGGCTTACAAGGAAATTCGCGGACTGGAACACCTGGATAAAGTCATCGAAATCGACCAGAGTCCGATTGGCCGCACGCCGCGTTCCAATCCTGCTACCTACACCAACGTTTTTGGTGACATCCGAAAAATGTTTGCCGATACGCCCGAAGCAAAAATCCGGGGCTACAACTCGGGCCGTTTCTCTTTCAATGTAAAAGGCGGCCGCTGCGAAGTGTGCGAAGGCGCGGGCCTGCGCACCATCGAAATGAACTTCCTGCCCGATGTGCAGGTACACTGCGAACGCTGTCAGGGCCGGCGCTACAACCGCGAAACGCTGGAAGTGCTGTACAAAGGCAAATCCATTTCCGATGTGCTGGATATGACCATCAACGAGGCGGCGGAGTTTTTTGCGCCTATTCCTTCTATCTTCCGGAAAATCAATACGTTGCAGGAAGTGGGCCTCGGCTACATTACCCTGGGGCAGCAAGCCACCACGCTCTCAGGCGGTGAAGCCCAACGCGTAAAACTGGCCGAAGAACTTTCCAAAAAAGACACTGGCCGCACCATTTATATTCTCGACGAGCCCACTACCGGCCTTCATTTCGAAGACATTCGCCAACTGCTGGCTGTGCTGAACCGCCTGGTGGAAAAAGGCAATACTGTCGTTGTGATCGAACACAACCTCGACGTAATCAAAATGGCCGATTACATCGTCGACATAGGACCGGAAGGCGGCATGCGCGGCGGTAACATTGTTTGCGCAGGCACGCCGGAGGAAGTAGCCAAGGTAAAAGAGAGTTGGACGGGTATGTTTTTAGATAAGGAATTTCAGTAATTTCATTGTTAAAAAACGGGAAAGTTGTTCCTTTGAGGTGATTTTTTAATCATTGCTCATAATACATCCTATTGCCCGTTTTCACCATGAAAGTACGTCTCACGCTCATGCTGTTGGGTTTAACTGCCATTTTATCAGCCCAACGCCCCAACAATTCACTTCGCCTTCCCTATGCTGCTGAAATGCCCGCCTGGGCAGAACAACTCTACCGCGACGATATAGAAGTCAATGTATTCGAACTCGATGTGGCATATCGCCCCTGGAAAATTACCTATGATTCGCTCAAACTGGAAATGGCCCGCGCTGGCGCGACAATGCCAGTGAAGAACTGAAATGGCAATTCAGCGTCCATAAACTGTATTACAAATACTACACGCGCTGGCGCAACAGCGTGCGTCCTTACATTACTTCGGATGGTTCGCTGGATTTTTCCTTAAAAACGGGTAAGGAAGTTGTCGAACAGCATATTCAGGCAGACCAGCCGGAAAGTTCCAACTGGACGTATCTGGGCCCGGTTATCACCCGATACAGAAAAAATGACAATGCAGCACAACCCGTTGTGCCCTGGCAAACCAATATTTACAGTTTTGATATTGCAGCCAGTGATCCCAATATTCTTTTTTACGGTACCGAAACGGGCGTAGTGGGCAAGTCGACCGACAAAGGACTGAACTGGTCGACCGTTGGTACCGATTATTTTGTTGATGACATCAACGCCGTTGCTATTTGCCCGACGGATCCCAACCTGGTGTATGCAGGGGAATCCACCAACAGGGTATCTGTTTCTACAAATGGTGGCGCTACCTGGAGTGCAGCACTCAGCATTTCCAATTTTGGCTGCAACGACATCAAGTTCAAGCCCGACGACCAGGAAGTAGTACTGGCTGCCGGCTCCAGCCTTCAACGCCGCACAGCGGGCAATGTGTGGACGAATGTACTGAACGCTCAAACCTATGATATTGCGTTCAAGCCCGGTGACCCGTCCATCGTGTATGTATTGGTAAAAAATGCAGGGCAAAACCTGTGCGAATTCTGGAAATCTACCGATGGTGGACAAACCTTTTCCATTCGCAGTTCCGGCTGGATCAGCGGCCTCACCGACGGCGGTGGTCGGCTTACAGTTACGCCAGCCGACAACAATCGCATTTATGCCGTGCTGCTCACTGGTAGCGGGCCGCGTGTGATGCGCAGCAATGATTCCGGTGAAACATGGGCGGTCGTGGGTAGCAGTACCGATACCGGCCTTACAGGTTCCAATACCAGCGGCCCGCTGGGCATGAGTACCGGGCAGGGGTATTATGACCTCTCGATTGTGGCGTCCCAAACCAATGCCGATTACCTGATCGTTGCCACTACTTCCGCATATAAATCCCTGGATGGAGGCGCTACTTATTCGCCCCTGGGCGGCTACCATGGCCCATTTGCCATACACCCCGACATACAGGAAATGGCAGCCAATGGCAGCGATACCTGGATTGTAACAGATGGAGGTATCAACCTTTCCACCGATTTTTATACTGCTCCGTCGGCCAACTATTTCCCGCGAATCAACAACATGCGCGGGACGGAATTTTGGGGTTTTGGCTCTGGCTGGAATGAAGACGTGCTGGTGGGCGGCCGCTACCACAATGGCAATAGCGCATGGCGGGAAGGATACCCGGCAGGCGATTTTCTGCGCCTGGGCGGAGGAGAAGCGCCTACTGGCTATGTCAATCCGGGCAATCCTTCTATGACCTATTTTTCCGATCTCTCCTCTGGCGGAGTCATTCTGCCCACTACCAACAACCAAAACGTGCAGACATTCACGGTCACCAAGTTTCCAAATGAACGTTTTTACCCCATGGAAGGTGCGGATATGGAGTGGGATCCGCGCTACATGTACACCTACTACCTCGGTAACGGCAACCAATTCTGGAAAACAACCGACAACGGGCTCAACTTCACCGCTCTTTTCACCCACGCCGTTTCGACGGCCAAAGTGCGTTATGTAGAAGTGTCGAGGAGCAACCCGGACGTTATTTATATCACGGTGTATGTAGACAGCCCGGAAGACGGCCAGTTGTGGAAAACCACCAATGGCGGCACGACTTGGACCCAATGCGCCAACCCGGGTAGCCTCAGTGCTTCGCAGCGGCGCTTTTCGCAAATTGCCGTGAGCGGCACCGATGCCAATACCATCTGGTGGTGCTTCCGAACAGGCCCCAATGGCCAAAAAGTATTCAAATCAATCGATGGCGGCGCCACCTGGGCCAACTGGACTACTTCGGCGCTTGATAACGTGTCGGCTACCGATTTTATACACCAACTGGGCACCGACGGCGGCGTATATTTCCTCACCGGCAATGGCGCGAAAGTGTACTATAGAGATAACTCCACCAGCGTGTGGACGGCTTACAACACCAGCCTGCCGCTGAACATGTATGGCGATTTCGGCGGGGTGTTTGCCAAACCATACTACAAAGGCAACAAACTGCGCCTGGCCAGCGGGCATGGCATCTGGGAAGCCGATCTGTACACGCCATCCACAACTACGCTGGTGCAACCCATAGTAGACAACCCGATGCCATCGTGCAGCCGCGATACGATACAACTGGAAAGTTATTCAGTGATTAATGGCGCCGCATCTTACCAGTGGACCATAACCCCGACTCCTCAATGGGTGAGTAACCTCAACACCCGCAATCCCAAGGTGGTACTGGGCCCCACTGTCGGCGACTACTCCGTAACGCTCACCGTGACCGATAACAACGGCGTTAGCAGCAAATCCATCCCCAATTACATCCGCAATCTGGTCAATGGCAATTTGTGTGGCGCGGATACCATTCCGGGAAAATCGCTCGTGCTCGACGGAGCCGGAGATTTTGCGGCTCCTAGCACCAGCCTCAACCTGAATTCCAACACCGTAAGTATAACCGCCTGGGTAAAACGCAATGGCGCCCAGGTCGACTTCTCCGGGCTGGTGTATGCACGAGGCGGTACCACGAGTTCCGGACTCAGCATCACGTCCAGCAACCAGTTGCGGTACACCTGGGACGATGCTGCTGGCAGTTATAATTTCAATACAGGCTTTGTCATTCCGGATAATACCTGGACGCATGTCGCCCTTGTCATCACACCCACCAGCGCAACCGTTTATATGAATGGAGTGCCGGCTACCAGAACGGCTGCGCACGCGGCAGAAGCATTCGATACACAACTCAAAATCGGCTTGGACAACGGGACACGTTATTTCAAAGGCCAGGTAGACGAAGTGACGGTATGGAACAAAAGCCTTACACAGAATGAAGTGCGCCAATTGATGCACCTGACCCAGGTGCCCGCTTCACAGCCTAATCTGGTGGCCTATTACCAGTTTAATGAATCGACGACAAGTGCTTATGATAAAATAAGTACCCGGCACGCTGTATTTTCAGGAAATGCTACCACAACGACTTCAACGGGGCCATTTGGCGGCGGCCGATCAGCGCTGGTAAATGTTACGACGCCGGGCTTGAAGGATTTTGTTGGTACGGGCGTGAAACTCGCCTTTTCAAGCCCATGCTTTATTCCCAATGGCGACGTTGTGGTGAGCAGGATCAACCTGGCGCCTTATGCAGCGCCTTGCAGCGCCACCTATTCGTCGGACAAACATTACTGGATTGTTGACAACTATGGTAACACCCAGATTTTTGAGGCGCTGGACTCTGCCCGTTTCGAAAATTTCCTGGTGCCTGCTACCAATGTTATCCCTCCCCAGAATTATGTAATCAACATGCGCGGGGTTAATTCCGATCTGCCGGTTTGGACTACCGGGCAGCAAGGCACCTCCATTGGCGCGACCGGAGGCAGCAACGGACGCATCACGTTTGGTAAATCCTCGCGCCTCACCGAGTTCGGACCGAGCACTACCAATGTGAATACCGTTAATACTTTTGGCCAGTTTTTGATCACGGATCCTGTGACGACTATCATGGGGCCCGATACTGTGTGTTACGGCGATCCGCTTATGCTCGATGCCGGCCCCGGCTTTTCACAGTATTCATGGTCAAATGCAGGAGGCAGCAGCCAAACAGCCACCTATCCCTCTGTGACAACCACCAATACCTATTATTCTACCATTACCGGGGTAAATGGCTGCCAGGTGGCGCCGGCCAAAGTGGTGACGGTAAAACCCAAACCTGCCAATTTGCTGGTTACGCCCGCCAGCGGTACTATTTGTGTCGGGCAGAGCGTGAATCTGACTGCTGCAGCCGACCTGGCAGGTATTCAGAAAACGATTGGAACCGATGCGGCTGTTACCGTAGGCAATTCTTCCTCCTCCACGCTGGGCCCCAACCCGCTTCAAAATTTCTATGGCGGGGTCAAACAACAAATGTTGATTACCGCAGCAGAACTAACGGCGCTGGGCATGAAAAACGGTTCCAAAATTTCCGGTATTTCTCTCAGCCTCGTCACGGCTAATACCAGTTATGCCCTCCAAAACCTGCGAGTAAAAATGCAGCATACCGCCCTGACAGCACTTTCTGCGTTCACGACTTCGGGCTGGACAACCATGCGCACAGCAGCCAGTTATACGCCTGTTGGTACCGGCTGGAATCTGATCCCATTCGATGCGAATACTACCTTCACCTGGAACGGCATTAGCAACTTGTTGGTGGAAATCAACTATTCCAATGCCAATACAGGGTCAAGCGCGCCTTACAACACTGCTTGCTATGGCGCGGCTACAGCGTCGGTAACAACGCTGCTGTATCGGGTTGACAATCAAACGGCTGCATCAATAGACGCTTTTTCCGGCATACCCACGTACACCTACACTTCCAGAAATATACTGCAACTCACAGTTGCCAACAAACCGACGTACACCTGGTCGCCAGCAACAGGCCTGAATGCTACCTTGAGCCCCGATGTGACCGCTTCGCCCACGGTGACAACAACCTATATCGTAACGGCTGCCAACGGCGCCTGTGCTGTTTCACAATCTGCAACGGTTACAGTCAACCCTGTCATTCCGGTGATCTCCGGCCCGACAGAAGTGTGCAGCGGTTGCAACTTTATGCTCGATGCTGGTGCCGGATATACCGTTTATAACTGGTCGGATGGCGGCGGCGCCAGTCAGTCGGCCACTTTTTCCACTACCACAAGCACTACGTATATCATTACGGTGACGGATGCTACCGGCTGCACGGCTACGGCTACACACTCGGTTACGGTAACTGCGCTTCCAGTGGAACTGCTTTCCTTCAACGTGCGCAAGGAAGGCCGAAACAATGCGTTTTTAACCTGGAAAACCGCATCGGAAATAAGCCTGAGCGGATATGATGTGGAAATGTCGCGCAATGGAGCCGCATTTCAAAAAATGGGTTTTGTAGCGGCAAAAGGAACGGCCGCCGGAAATGCAGATTATTCCTATTTGATAGAAGCGCTACCGGCAGGCAAGTATTTCTTCCGGCTCAAAATGATCGATCTGGACGGTAGCAGCAAGTACTCGGATATCAGGACCTTGTTGCTGGATAGCGAAGGTGCTCAAGTCTCCATTTACCCCAATCCAAGTATGGACGGCGTGTTCCAGATGGAATGGTCGGACACACAAATCGAACAAGCGGAAATCGAGATCATCAATGCCATGGGGCAGTTGCTCGACCGGAAAAAAGTGGAAAAAGGGACTTCAAATTTCCAGTTCAACATCCCTGCTTCCGGCGTTTATCATGTGAAAGTACGGGCAGCAGGAGGTGAATGGATTGAAAAACGGGTGGTGGTTCTGAATTAAAGGAGTGGGAGTCCATAATTACTGCACATGGACTCTCCTCGGATGTTTATTTTGTTTTTCATTCTGGAAACCCATGAGGTTTTTAAAACCTCATGGGTTTAACGCTCGATAAAAATAAAAAATGGTCGTTTATTTAAATTACAAACTTGTGTTTTCAGGTAGACCCTACTGATAATGCAAAGAACATCACCGTGTACGCTACAGACTGTTGACTGACGACCGTTGACTGACGACTGTCCATTAGTATGCCCCAAAATACCGCCGCAACAACCACTCCCCGGCCAGCAGCAGCGCCAGCAGGGCAAAAATCCATTTCAGGTTGATGAGCGGATTGGTTTTGGTGGTTTGATAAATGACCGGTTTTACGGTTTGGTTGTTTTTGATTTTATCAACAATGCTCGCCAGTTGTGTCGGCAAAACGGTTTCCCCTCCAAATTTGGCGCTCAACTGCCGCAGTACGGCATGGTTGGCCGTTGTTTCAAACAGTTCCTGCTGGATGGGCTGCACGTTGAAGCGCCCTTCCACGCTCAGGGCCTGGCCGTTGAAATTTGTAGTGGCTTTGTAGGAATAGGAGCCCACTGGTAAAATTCCCGCATTCAGGGTATAGGCTTTTCCACTTTTATTAAACGTGTAGGTAAATTCCTTTCCGTCGCGGTCGCGGATGCTCATGGCCACGTCGGGGTCGTTGGTCAGTTCGTAGTTGTCGTTGTACAGTTCGGCGCCGAAGGACACTACTTCATTTTCGTTAAAAATGTTTTTGTCCTGGGTAACACGGAATTTGCGTTTGTCCTCTTTCAGCGAGAGGTATTGCACCGTTTTACCCATCAATTCGTCAAAAATTTCCTGGTTCTGGTGCTGCAGGAAGTCGAACAGTCGCCAGCGCCAAAGGCCTTCCGCCAGAAAAATGCCAGTTTTGATGCCATTTTCCTCGCCTACGGCCAGCAAGGGCTGGTCGGTATCCACCTTGCCGATGCGTTTGTACAGGATGACCTGCGCTTGTTGGGTGGCACTGAAATTACCGAAAGCGGCAATAGCGGGGTTGAATTTGGGCAGTTCCTCTGCAATGATCGGGCTCAGGCTAAAAGCCGCAAAACGAGTAGAAACCTTGCCTTGCACATCGTCGCTCTGGCGACCATCGCTTTGCACGTTGACGAGGTGCTGCGCTTTACCCAGAGCGGCGTATCCGGCTTGCATGCCGGCGATAAACAGACGTGGTATGCGTTTTTCATTCAGGGTATTCAGCACACCTGAAATATCATTGGTAACGGAAGGCAGGTTGTGCAGGATGACAAAATCGGATTTTCCTACGTCCAGCCCGGGATCGTTGATATAGGCGATGTTGACCTGGTAATTTTTATTCTGTTCCAGGGTGGTTTTCAGGGTGGTCAGGTCGGGGTGCGGGCTGTTGGCCAGCAGCAGTATCTTCTGGCGGGCATCCAGCACATCTACAAAAATTTCCTTGCGGTTGTTGACTGTAGAGGCTTCGCCTGGCAAGCCTGCCACGGTAACGAGGTATTGCGCTACGCCGGGTTTGTCGGCATCGATCTGAATTTCCTTCGTCGTGAAAAAGTCATTGCCTGCTATGCTGATCGGAATGCTTTGCAAGTTGCGCACCTGCCCATCGTCCACTTTCCCGATGTTCAACACCGTTTGTTGTCCGGCGCAATTGGTGGCCGCTACGTCGATTTGCAGGGTAAACTTGTCGCCCAGATAAGCGATTTTGTTGTGGAAAACGCGTTTTACCAGCAGGTCTTTTTTAGGCGTCGTATCGCCCAGCGCCACGGTGTACACAGGCGCTGCGAGGGCAGCATCGGCATAGGCGGGGTTGCTTCCTTCGTTGTAAATGCCATCGGAGGCGACCACTACAGCGCCCAGATTTTGGCCTCCGTACAAGTCGTATATGCCTTTCAGCATTTCCGACAGGTTGGTGATTTTGTCGGTAAAATTAAAATCCACCCCTTCGCGCACCTGATCGCCAAACGAGAGTTCGTGCACTTCATAATTTTCCGAAAGCCCGTCTTTCAGCGCCTGCCAATTTTGCTTGTAGGTATTCAACGCTTCACCCTGCATATCGGCGCCTACGCTTTCCGATTGGTCTTGCGCCAGCACCACCACCGGCTTTTTGGTCTCGGTGAGCAGGCTTTTCAGCAGGGGCGACAACAGCAAGGCGCTCAACAATGTAACGGTTAAAAAACGCAGCACGCCCAGCCAGCGGTGCAATTGGGGCGACTGGTCGCGAAAAGTAGTATCCCGGTAATACAACAAACCTGCAAAGGCGAGTCCCAACAAAACACAAAACAACAGGAACCACGCCGGGTATTGAAACGATAAATCGAGCATATCTGGACGATAACGGAAAATAAAGGCTGCAAAAATGCAGAAAATCTTGCGATACAGTGTACGGAATCTGCCAAACAGGCACTTCTGCACCGGAACGGCTGTTTTCTTTCGGACGAAGAGACAAAAAACAGCATGGAAAGTAACGCTGTCACTCTACTTTTGTTGGCACAAAACTACAATCTTATGCCTATGCTTTCCGAACCTGTCATTCATATTCGCGACCTCTCTTTCCAGCCTTTGTTCTCGGAACAGGAAGTACAACAACGGGTACAGGAACTCGGCGCTGCACTTACACAAAGCCATGCTCGCAAAAACCCGTTGTTTATCAGCATCCTCAGTGGCGCTTTTGTGTTTGCCTCCGATCTGATTCGGGCTTTTGACGCCGACTGTGAAATTGGATTTGTAAAACTGTCGTCCTACCAGGGTACCCGCTCTTCGGGCGATGTGCAAACCGTGATGGGGCTGGAAAAAGACCTCATGGGCCGCCACCTCATCGTGGTGGAAGACATCGTCGATACGGGCCGGACGTTGCATTTTTTCCTCCATCACCTGGCACAGCAGCAACCCGCCTCCGTCACTACCGTAGCATTTCTGCGCAAACCCGAAGCCGTCGAATTTCAGGTGCCGGTGGAACATGTTGGTTTCGATATCGAAAATAAATTTGTGGTGGGCTACGGACTGGATTATGACGGGCTGGGCAGGAACATTCCGGGGGTGTACCAGTTGATAGAGAGTGAGAGAGTGAGAGGGTGAGAGAGTGAGAGGTGAGAGGTGAGAGAGGGGTGTCATGGGGTGGGGTGATGGGCGTCATTTCGGAAGGTGGGTGTTGGGGGGCAAATTTGGGCTATCGAAAACAAACTAAAATCAGCCCTATGATAAAAGAAGTTACCGGAGACATCACCCTTTCGAAAGCGCGTGCTATAGCGCATGGAGTAGCCCCGAACGACCATTTCGACAGCGGATTGGCCTTGAGCCTTCGGGAGGCTTTCCCTTCGATGTATAAAGATTTTAGACACTATTGCCACCAGTTTAGCCCCAAGCCCGGCAGTGCATGGATTTGGAGCGGGGCCGAACGCCGGATCATCAATTTGTTCACCCAGGAAGCACCCCAAACCGATCGTTCGCACCCCGGAAAAGCCACTTTGTCGCATGTAAGCCATGCGCTCAAGGAACTAGCCCACCTCATTTCGCATGAAGGTCTGGACAGTGTGGCCGTTCCGCGTTTGGCTACCGGCGTGGGCGGGCTCGATTGGGAAGAGGTTAAACCGTTGATTTACAAATACCTGGACCCTTTGCCGATAAAAGTGTACGTGTATGCACATTTTAGCAAAGGTGTGCAGGCAGCAGAATAAACCGTCAGCATATGGAAAACTCATTCAAAGAAACCTTTGAAGCGCATGGTGAAAACCTGATGCAAAAGGTAAAAGAACTGATTGCCGAAGGCAACGTTCGTAAAATCATCATCCACAATGAAGAAGGCAAGGAAATCATGTCGATTCCTCTGACCATCGGCGTGGTAGGTGCTGTTTTTGCGCCGGTGCTGGCCGCAGTGGGCGCACTCGCTGCGCTGCTGGGCGATTGTACGATAACGGTGGAGAGAGAAGCGCCGGCTGAATAAAGGGGGATACTTAACGTCGGCAGCGCTTAAAGCGCTGCCGACGTTGTTAGAGCGCTGCCGACGTTCAAGCGCTGCCCATATTCTTTCAAGGCATGTTCCAGGCAGTCCATGGCTGCATTCAAGTCGCTTGTATTGAGAACATAAGCGAAACGCACTTGGCGTTTGCCCATACCCGGTGTGGCATAGAAGCCTGCGCCGGGCGCCAGCATGACCGTTTGATTTTGATAGGAAAAATCTTCGAGCAGCCAACGACAGAAGCGATCAGCATCGTCGATGGGCAATTCCGCAAAAACATAAAATGCGCCTTCTGGGCGATAACACGTCACCCCCGGCATGGCTTGTAGCCGCTGAAACAACAGGTCGCGGCGATTTCTGTATTCCGCCGTTACGGTTTCGAAATAACTGTCTTCCGTTTGCAAGGTGGCTTCCGCAAATATTTGCCCGAATGTAGGCGGACTCAAACGCGTTTCCGCATATTTCTGGATCGTGCTGCGCAGGGCTACATTGCGTGTGATGATAGCGCCGATACGGGCGCCACAAGCGCTGTAACGTTTTGATACTGAATCCAGTACCACGACATGTTCTTCCAGGCCCGGTAAGTTGAGGGCAGAAAAAAAGCGCGCATCTTCGCTGTAGCAAAATTCGCGGTACACCTCGTCTACAATCAGAAACAGGTCGTATTCGAGCACCAGTTCGCCCAATGCCCGCAAGGTAGCCTCCGAGTAAAGTGCGCCCGTCGGGTTATTCGGATTGCACAGCATGATCGCCTTGACATCCGGAGTGATGGCCGCATGAAATGCAGAAATATCCGGCAAGGCAAATCCCGTTTCAATACGTGTGGTAACAGGTTTCACCTGTACATCGGCCATGCCCGCAAAACCCAGGTAATTGGCGTACAGCGGCTCGGGTGAAAGCACCGACTCGCCCGGATTGAGGCATGCCAGCAAGGTAAACAGCACGCCCTCGGAAGCGCCGGAGGTGACCATTATTTCATCGGGGTGAATATCGATGTCGAATTTACGGTAATACGCCGGCAATTTTTCCCGATAGGAAACATTGCCATTCGAGGGGCTGTATGCCAGAATATCCACCTGTGCCTGGCGTACTGCTTCCAGCGCCGCTTTCGGCGTGAGGATATCGGGCTGTCCGATATTGAGGTGATATACTTTTTTGCCCGATTTTTTGGCCTGATCGGCAGCAGCAGCCAGTTTGCGAATCGGAGAACTGTGAGCGGTCAGACCGCGCTCGGATATATGTGGCATAGTGATGAGTTGATGAGGTTGGGGGGATAAAGTTGATAAGTGTTGATGAGTGTTGATGAGTGTTGATGAGTGTTGATGAGGGTTGATATTCATCGGCTCGGGTAAGAGAATTTTTTACTTCATCGAGCCGATTAATATCAACCCTCATCAACCTTATCAACCCTCATCAACACTTAATAACAAATTTCCGCACAAAAATAACGCCTATTTTCCAAACCATGTAATACTACGGTAATACCGCGTCTTTTCGCATCAAATCGATGTACGCCTGACTCCCTTTTTTGTTGGGGTGCATGAAATCGCCAAAGTCGGCTGGGTCGGACAGTGCTCTGCTGTAATCGCTGACAGGAAGCCCGGTGGCTGCCTCAACGGCTTTTTTCAGGTCGTCCAGGTGCGATACCCGCTCGGCAAAACCGGGGAAATAGGGACTTATGACCAGTCGCACATCGACGCCTTTTGCGCCGGCAGCGGCGCAAACATCGCGCAATTGCTCAATGAGATATGGGTGTACTTCCAGCGGATAGTTGTGTTGCGCTACTGAAGCGGCGAGTTGAGGTGGAATGCTGCGGTCGAGCAACCAGTCGGCATCACTGCGACGGCGGTGTGAAAGGGCGCGTTGAAATATTTCGTTGTTGAAACGGAACAAGGCCGACACCTGGCCACCTCGCCACACCCTGGGCAATCTGCCCCGAATCAGGGTATCGAGGCGGAAAGATTGATCCGAGTAGGTCAGAAATCCGGCCAGCAATTCGTCGTTCGTGCGGTCGCAGGTGGTAATATCGATGAGCAGGCGTTTGGGCGCTGGGTAATGATCCAGATAGTCGAGCGTAAGGGCCTTGGCCACATCCATCGGCAGCCCGTTGTAACTCAGGTTGAACGTCTTCAACCCCGTTTTTTCTTCAATATACGGCTGGTAAAAGGTGAGTCCCCGAGAATTTCCCAGCAACAAGATATCTGCCTCGGCCACACCGCCATAAAGCCGTGAATAGCGAAAAGCACTGGCCGATACCTGGCTTTTCAAAGCACATCCAGCCAGCCGGTCGCCGGCCACCACTACTGCCAGAAGAAGAACATACCACCAGATGTGTTTCATGGATCAGAATTGGAAGTAAATGAATGCATTGGCGCCAAAACTGCCAAAAAAAGCCAGCACCCAAAGCAGCACGGAAAAGAGTATCAGCCGCAGGGCGGGTTGTTCTACCTGTCGGACATTCCAGCGCATTCGTGTGTTTGAAATTTCAACAAACAACAAAGCGCCTATCAGCAAAAAGCCCTTGATTACCTGGAATTTATTGATCACAGCACTGAAGGAAAATCCTTCCAGGCTAGCAATACCGCTCAGCACTTTCCCGGCGGTAGCGAAACTGTCGCCACCCGCGAGCCCGATGCTGCCGCTCCGGAAAAATACCCAGGCCACCAGCGTAAGTACATATACCGTAAAAATGGAAACAGCGTCGTCGGCCAGGCGTGGCAGCCGGATGCTGCGGGCCAGGCTGCGCCAGCGCGGACCCACGATGCGCTGCAACACCAGGTACATACCATGCAAAAATCCCCAGAAAACGAACGCCCAGTTGGCGCCGTGCCACAAGCCGCCCAGCAACATGGTAAGCATGTTGTTTTTGTAGGTCGACAGTTTGCCGTTTCTATTGCCGCCGAGCGGAATGTACAGGTAATCGCGCAGCCAACTCGACAGGGAAATGTGCCAGCGCGTCCAGAATTCAGAAAAACTTTTGGAAAAATAGGGCGTGCGAAAATTTTCCGGAAAGGTATAGCCCATCATCCGCGCCAATCCGATAGCGATGTCCGAATATCCGGAAAAATCGCAGTAAATCTGAAAGGAATAAAACACGACGCCGATGAGCAGGTGCATGGAGCCGAATGTTTCCGGCGCTGCAAAACACTGATCCACAAAAGGTGCAATGCTGTCGGCAATGGCTATTTTTTTGAAAAAACCCCACAATACCCTGCCCATGCCGCTGTTCCAGCGATTCCAGTCGAAACGTTTATCTTCGCTCATCTGGTAGAGGAAATCGGCTGCCCGCACGATTGGGCCGGCCACCAATTGGGGAAACAGCGCAATAAAAGTGGCAAATTTCAGCAGCGACGGCTCCCAGGGCAATTCCCGCCGATACACGTCGATGGTGTACGACATGGACTGGAAAGTGTAAAAAGAAATGCCCACCGGCAGGATGATGTGCAGGGTGGTCCAGGAAGGCGTTATGCCCATTTCCCGAATCATTGCTGCCAGGTTGTCGGCAAAAAAACCGAAGTATTTAAAAAATCCCAGAAACCCGAGGTTCATCGCCATACTGAATACCAGAATGGTGCGACGTTGTAGTTGCAGGCCATGCACCCACCTTGTCAGGCGACCAAAAAATTGCAATACCAGGCTGCCATTTTCACAGCGTTCGCGGGTTTCTTCCGGCGCATCGTTGTACGAAATCCAGAGTCCGAACCACCAATCCATCACGGTTGAAAAAACAATCAGCGACAAAAAACGCCAGTCCCACCATCCGTAAAAAATATAACTCGCCACCAGACAAACCCAGGTGCGCATGCGGCCTTTCGTTCCAAAATACAGCGGAAAGAACAGCAGGATAAAAATCAGGAATGTGAGACTGTTAAAAACCAAGGGAATGATGAATGATGAAGGATGAATGATGAATCATTTCCATTTTCCATACCGAATACCCCACTCCGTTCAAATGAATACCGTCTTCGGTAAAACGGGGATCGAGGTTTCCATTGGCATCCAAAAGGCTGGAAAAAATATCGATGTAAGGCAATGCATAGTCACGGGCCAGGGTGGCAATCCCGGCGTTGAGCGCGCGGATGTTGTCGTTGGTGGTTCCGATTTTTTTGATCTGGTTGTTTACAGGTAGTACGCTCTGCAAAAAGAGTTCCGAATTGGGGGATTTACTCCGAATTTGTGCTACGATTTCCCGGTAAACCGAAAGAATCGCTTCCGGCTTTTTCTGAAAAATGAGGTCGTTGATGCCAATCATCAGGTAAATCCGGCGGGGTTTGTGGCGCAGTACTTCCTCCAGCCGATCCAGTACACCCTGCACATGATCGCCCACAATACCCCGGTTAAGAATGCTGAAAGAATCGGGGCGCAGCAACTCCTGCCACTCGCATTGTTCCGTGTGGCTGTCGCCCAGAAAAATAACGGCACCGGGACTTGGCTGCATCATTTCAAACAATTGTGTGCGGTGGTGATAAAGCCCCGCTTCGTCGTGTTGCAGCCGGAACATGGCGTACGTCCACCCGCCGAGCCGGTCGACCACCAGCAACAAACCTGCGGCCAGCAGCAAATTGAGCAAAAGTGAAATGACCAGTATGGATTTTCGCATCGTGCTAGGTTTATGTTGCTGTTATGGCATGCTGCGTTTCAAAAGTTGCCAACCTTGTTCAAATACCTGGGCTGCCGGAATCACCATCATCAGATACAACACAATACTCGATGTATGCAACACCGCAGCGCCCAGCATCCACATACAAAGGTGGAGTACCAACACATGGATCAGGTACAAGGAATAGGAAAAGCCGTTGATCCAGAGGAAAAAACGGATCAGCCAGGGCAAAAGGTTTTTTCCCATTCTGTACACGAAAAGACTGAGTGCGGTGTATCCCAAAAACGCCGGAATGTCATTAAAAATGCGGCCTGTGTCGCCCAGTTTTGCCACCATTCCTATCATCAATCCTGTGAAAAACAACCCAACGCCCAGAAAGAACCATACATAACGATTGGTTTCAAGGGCATTTTGCAGGTTTGTTTTTTGCGTTTTTACAGCCTTTGCCAATGCCATCCCCAGCGCAAATTCCCACAAAAACTGAAGGAAAAAACTGTTCCACACGCGAAATTCGCTTTTCCCCAAACCATACACCAGCAGCCACCAACCCAGCGAAAGAGAAAAGGCAAGGGCCAGAAACATTTTTCCCGACATCTTTTTTTGCACCCAGTACAGCCCCGGGAAAACCAGGTAAAACTGCATGATGGCGCTGACAAACCAGAAATGCCCGCCAAAACTTTCTATGTAGCGCTCAAAAAACATCTGGTACAGGCCCACGCCGGCCAGCCATGCATCCCAGCCATCTGGGAAAATGCCCAGCCAGGCCGCTGCTGCCCAACTCAGGGTAAGCGCCAGCACATAGGGCGCCCACACCTTGCTCATGCGCCGCCGATAAAACGACCACAAGCCATCCTGCCCGGCCGACCACGCCAGCCCGAAACCCGACAATGCAAAAAACAGGTGTACACCCGTGCCGCCAAATACAATGGCTCTTTGCAAAGGCTCCGGCAGCGCCATCTGCTGCAAGGCATGGTAGCACACGATGGTTACAATGGCATAGCCTTTGGCAAAATCGATGTATTCGATACGGGCTGACACAGGCAAGGGATCAGGGTTGTTCGGAAGAAGGCGGCTCGGCGCGCCCCACTACCTCGTCTACGGAAACGTATTTTTTATGTTCGGTATGCTGGAAGTTTTTGTTGGGATTGCGCATTTTAAACAGGCCTGTAAATTGCCGCCACACAAATTTTGGCGCCTGCCACACCACGTCCCGCACAGGTTTCGGGGCAGCGTCCAGTTGCAATACCAGCGGAATATTGATGGAAAATATCGCCAGGCCCAGCAGGAGCGCCAGCGACCAGAGGGGCGAAATCAGCAGCCCCAACAAGGCCAGCAGCCCGGCGGCACCCACCTGAATAAACATCGGCAGGGCCATGGTCACCCACCCGAAATAGAACTGTTTAAAACTCCATCGACTCAAGCCTTTCCACAGCAGACCGGTCGAGTTGGGCAGGTTTTGGAAATAGGAAAAAAGCCAGCGGCTGCGCTGTGTTTCCACGGCCGCGCCGGTATCCACTTTTTCGTCGTACACCAGTGCTTTTCGGGCGTAGGCAATGGTTTGATCGTTGCGCAACAGGAAGTTTTGCAGGATTTTATCTTCCTGCAACATCTTTTTCCATTGGTGCTGTCCTTGCTCGATCTCCGGGGAAGCGAGGTATGCTTCGTACAGGGCTGTTTCAGTAGCCATACCCGAACCGCTGATGACAGACGAGCCGCCCAGCAGCCAGGGAATGTAACGTTCGATATAGTTTTTGTAATGTTCGCCCATACTATCGAGGGCGGCATAGGTGGAATCAAGGTTTTTGGCGGTGCGCTGGCCCTGAATGCATTGAAGGCCTGAAGCAGCATAGCGGCTAATTTCTTCCAGAAATTGCGGATGCGCCAGGTTGTCGGCGTCGAACACGGCAATGTAATCCGGTCTGCGCTGGAAATTAGCCATGGCGTATTTAATGCTTTTGGCTTTCAGGCGCAGCGGCGGGTCGGGGCGGAGTGCGATGAATCGTTCGTCGGAAATACCAAAATCGAATTCTGCACATTCGTCGGCTACCAGATAAACGATCAATCTGTCATGTGTTTGCCGGAGCAGCGATTCCACCAGCGGTTTTGCAATTTCTACATTCCTGTAGGCAGTAATGATGCAGGCATAATCGAAAGGCGTCGGGCGTTGCGGAGGTGGGTTTTCGATGCGCTCCCTGCCCAGCCACTGTGCCAGCAGTACCGTAATGAAGGGGTACAGCAACTGCGCCAGCAGGAGACAGGCCGCTATGGAAAAAAGAATGCGAATAAAATCGGTCATATTAAAAATAAAATTCGGGATCTCAGCCCATGCTCTTGTTCATTGCGCCCCGTAAAAACGCCCGCAAATTATCCCATTCGCCCCGGATAACATAGGAAACAGTGTTTTTCGGTACCGTCACCAGCCACCAGAAAACCTGAAACACGGCCTTTTGAGCAGCACTGAAATGCCTCTGCATAAACCACATGCGGTTGCGGGTCATGTAATACGTTTTCAGGGCGCCCATTTTTTCCACCGTCATGCTTTCCTTGTGGTACACCCGGGCGAGCGGTTGCACCCGGATTTCATAACCGGCCCGGCGTATGCGTTCGCTCCAGTCGAGTTCTTCATAATACAGGAAAAAATCCTCCCGCATGGGCCCCATATGATCGATCACACGGCGTGGCGCCATCATGGCAGCACCGTGTGCGTATGCTGTTATGACGGGTTCCGTATATTGGCCCTGGTCGGTTTCCTTGTTGCCTACAATGCTGTTTCGGCCCGTAAGCGGATGAATCGGAGTCATACCCGCATATTGAATGGTGTCGGGGCCACCCGAGCCATCGGGCATATAGCATATAAGCGGGCTCACAATGCCTGCCTTCGGATATTGCTCAAACACATCCAGCAACTGACGAATAGCACCATTGGTCAATTCCGCGTCGTTGTTGATAAAGAACAGGAACGCACCCGTAGCATGCGGCAGCGCCAGGTTGTTGCCACCGGCAAAGCCCAGGTTGCGTTCGCTCCGCACGAAAACGACCTCGGGGAAGCATTCCCGAAACAAATGTTCGTCATTTATCTCGCTGGCATTGTCCACAACAATCACCTCCACATTCCGGTAGTCCTGCCGGCGAATGCTTTCCAGCAGCGCACAGGTAAGGTCTGGCTGGTTGAAATGTACCGTAATCAGCGTAACCTTCGGCTCAGACATTCTCGTGCTGGATAAATGCTCCCAGTGTCTGTCGCATGATGCGCAGATCTGACCAGGTGTTGTTGTTTTGGGCGTACACAATATCGAGGTTGATGCGGTCTTCGACGCTCATATGCGAGCGGCCGCGTTTGGTTACCTGCCACAGGCCGGTGATGCCTGCGGGGGCCATGAAACGCGTGCTCCACTCGTCGCAGGTGAGCATTTCGGCCTCGTATTGTGGCAAAGGGCGATTCCCTACCAGCGACATATCGCCGCGCAACACATTCAGCAATTGTGGCAATTCATCGATGCTGTATTTGCGGATAAATCGCCCGACGCGGGTGATTCTCGGATCATCGGTAAATTTTACAAATACTGATTTTTTACCCTGATACTGATTCAGGTGGCGATATTCCTGCAGGCGTTGCTCGGCATCGCGATACATGGAACGAAATTTCCAGAAATCAAACAATTGGTACCCTCGTCCGACACGTTTGGAACGATACAAAATGGGGCCCGGCGATTCGAGCCAGATGGCAATCGCCGTCGGAATCCATACCGGTGCAGTCAGGGCAATACCGGCAATTGCGCCAATAATATCCAGAATGCGTTTAAATGGTTTGATTTTAAATTCAAAATTATGCTCAATGGTTTGTGGCGCAGCAGCGAGGATTTTTTGCTTGAACTGCATCAGAAAATCGAGCCGGGCTACCAGTGCGCTCCAATCTACGGGGCTTTGGTAACAGTCGTCGATCCCATTGGCCATCAGTGTTTCCGTAGAAACTGCACAGTCGCCATCTGCCAGCACGATCAAGGGAATGCGACGAAGGCGCGGGTGTGCCATGATCTGGCGCGGAAGCCGGAAATCATCCTGAACAAGCCATTCTGTTTTGAAAAAAACAGCCGTTTGTTCGGCCGTTTCCGAATCGGTAATTTGGTTTAATAACCATTGGTACACTTTAAACGGGTTATTTTCCCGTAATAGTGCATAATGAGGGTCGTACGCAGGGAAACCAAGAATATGGTTATGAAGGGTGTTTTCAAAACCCACAAAAAATATGTTTCGTACGAAAGGCGGAGTAGCGATTTCAAAAGTGTCTGTGGTGTTCATAATACAGCGGTGTTTGTCAGAATGCTGCATCAGAAGGAAGGAATGGCCGTCATAAATACCAGCATCATGAAATGGATTCGTAGTAGTATACGATCCAATCAGAAGCCTGGATTTTTCCAAGCCGAAGCGCCCCTCTAATCAGCAGATGAGAAGGATTACCCAACAATTCGAATCAGTTGATCCTGCAACTGAACGGGGTTGAAAGGTTTTCGGAAATAGCCGGAAATACCCAGTTGTTGAAACTGTTGTTCTTCCTCATGGCTATCGGCGCCACTGATAATTACGACAGGAATTTTTGAAAACAGCCCGCTGCATCGCAGGTTCGAGAGAAAGGATGCGCCGTCGAGTTCGGGCATCCGGGCATCTGAAATGATGACGTCTGGCAAGACACCTTTACTGAGCCAGCCCATGGCTTCGAGTCCGTTTCGCGCACCTACGACCTCAAATTTTTTGGATAGGAACGCGCCGATGATGTACCGAAGATTGTCATGATCTTCGATGAGGAGTACCTTTTTGTTCATGGAATTGCACGGTTATCGTGAGATAATATGGTGGATTAAAAAGTGTTTGTCTTTTGATTCAGCAAAATGCGACATAGGTACTGTGTGGATTAAAATAAAATTGCGAAGTCCTTTCAAAAACAAGTACTTCAGACGGGTATATAAACCGCATGCGGGATATATGTCAAGTATTGCGCCAAATTTTAAAATAAATAAACACTTATATGTTAAAATTTGTGCTGTTGCAAAGATAGCATTTCTATCTGCAAAAAAAATACCGCTTATGGTTAAATCATTCTCACACATGCTCAAAATCTGGCCATTCCCTCATTCAAGCATCTTTAAGCGAGTCAATTTAAAGATAAATACGACTTCCTGACAGAGTCAGATGTCGGCTACCCGTCCATTAACACATTTTACCGCATGATTCCTGCTATGCATAAGCGCCTGACTTTCAAGATTGGCTATCCTTGAGCACAACAAAAACCAATTACACGCTCTTATCTTTGCCGCGTTTTCACCATCTCGGCACCTTTTACCGCAACTAATGCGCACCGAACTACTCGAAGCCCTGTTTTGGATCGGCACGTTTGTCGTTTTTTATGCCTATCTCGGCTACGGGCTGCTACTATTTGCCTGCGTATGGGTAAAAAGGCATTTTTCCAAGCGCGCTCCTGAGACGAATATTTTGCCTCCGGTCACTTTTATCGTCTGTGCATACAACGAACAGGACTGGATGGCACAAAAAATTGCCAACTCGATTGCGCTGGATTACCCGCCCGATCTGATCCGCTTTTTATTTGTGACCGATGGCTCGAACGACGGTACCGATACGATTGTACAGACATACCCCTACCCGCCTGGAATTCAATGGCAATTATTACACCAATCTGAACGCAGGGGCAAAATTGCGGCATTCCAGCGCGCCATGTTGTCGGTACAAACGCCTATAGTCGTCAGCACCGACGCCAATACGGTGGTGAACCGGGAGGCTATTCGGCGAATTGTCGGGCATTTTGCCGATCCGCAGGTAGGCGCTGTGGCAGGGGAAAAACGAATTTCCATGGCAGAACGCGACGATGCCAGCAGCGCCGGGGAAGGTATTTACTGGAAATATGAGAGCACCCTGAAAAAATGGGATGCAGAACTGTGGTCGGTGATCGGCGCGGCAGGCGAACTGTTTGCATTCCGCACGGAAGTGTATGAGCACGTTCCGGCAGATACGATTGTCGAGGATTTTTACCTCACCATGCGCATTGCACAAAAGGGGTATCGGGTGCAGTACGAGCCCGGCGCCTGGGCGGCCGAAAGTTCGTCGGTATCTGTTTCAGAGGAATTGAAGCGCAAGGTGCGCATTGCTGCAGGTGGTTTGCAGGCGGTGGCCCGGCTGGCGCCGCTGCTCAATATTTTCCGGTACGGAGTGTTGTCATTTCAGTATATCTCGCATCGGGTGTTGCGCTGGACGCTGGCGCCGCTCCTGTTGCCGGTGTTGCTGCTGACGAATGTTGCATTGGCAGCCTCCGGAAGTGCCCTGTATCAGGTTTTGCTGCTTTGTCAGGTAATTTTTTACTTGGCGGCCCTGGCAGGCTATGTGCTCGAACGGCGCAAAATGAAGGTCAAGGCGTTTTTTATTCCCTATTACTTCTGTGTGATGAATTATTCCATGTATGCCGGTTTTTTTCGGATTATTCGTGGCAACCAGACTGTATTATGGGAAAAAGCGCAACGAAGCGTCTAACCTCCTCTCACCTCTCGCCTCTCGCCTCTCACCTCTCGCCTCTAAATACGCTCTTACTCCGCTAAAACTCACCGTTTGCGCCTGAAAATAATGTTGCGCTGCGGCCGCTTCTTCCGGCGTGGCGCCCAGGTGATTCAAAATATTGGTGAGGTGCATTTTCATATGTCCTTGCTGGATACCGGTTGTGATGAGGGAACGTACGGCTGCAAAATTTTGAGCCAGTCCCACGGCTGCCGTAATACACATCAGATCGCGGGCCGATGGCTGGCCCAGTATTTCCAGCGAACGTTTGGCCAGCGGGTGCAGGGCCGTCAGTCCACCAACAGTACCCATCGCGAGTGGCACCTCCAGTTCGAAGCGAAACATACCGTCTTGCACGGTGCAGCGACTCAGGCTGCGATATTGTCCGTCGCGTGCGGCATAAGTGTGTCCGCAGGCTTCGATAGCCCGGAAGTCGTTGCCCGTTGCCAGTACCACGGCATCTATACCATTGTAAATGCCTTTGTTGTGGGTGGTAGCCCGGTAAGGGTCTATTTGTGCAATGCGCACCGCCATGGCAAAACGCCGGGCCAGGCTTTCAGCATCCATACCCTGTATGCGGGCCAGGTCGGCAAACGACGAAATGGGGCATTCCACCCAGGCGCGCACCAGGCAATCGGGGGTGTAGTTGGAAAGAATCGACATGACGACTTCCACATCGCGCTCCGTATCGCTGAGGCCTTGCGTATCTGTAAAAAATGCCTCCAGGGTCTCTGCAAAACGTTCCAGCACCGAATTGACAAAATTGGCGCCCATGCTGTCGCAGGTTTCGAATGACACGCGCAGTTGGTAGTAGTTCGGTTCTTCAGGAAAATCAATCAATTCCACGCCCAGAATACCGCCTCCGCGTTTTTCCATGTTGGCCACCAGATCCGTACTGGAATCCAGCAAACGGGCGCGCAAAGCCGGGAAAATTTCGCGCAGGCGTTCCGGTTCCCCAAACCATTGGAAATGCACCTGGCCGAGTTTCACCGTCCCGATCACTTCTGCGTGAAAACCGCCGCGTTCCTGCCAGAATTTGGCTGCACTGCTGGCGGCAGCCACCACACTGCTCTCTTCAATCACCATCGGCACGGCATACACTTTCCCGTTGATCAGGAAATTGGGTGCAATGCTGTAAGGCAGCACATAGTTGGCTATTGCATTTTCAGTAAACCCGTCTACCACGCGTTGTACGCCGTCGTCGGGATGCTGCCAGGTAGCCAGGTCGGCCGAGAATGCCTGCGGGTCGGTACTGAAATGTTCAGCCAGCCAGTTTATTTTTTCCTGTTTATCGAGTTTGGAAAAGCCGCTGATAAGACGCATGACAGAGGTGAGAGGTGAGAGGTGAGAAGTGAGAGGGGTTAGCGGGTGCGGAGGAAGGCGTAGGCCAGTTCGAGGCCTTGTACCTGCGCCTGCACATAGGCCTGCAGGTCTGTGTAATCGCCTTGTGCATGTTTCAGGAATCCGGACGCCTGTCCGTACACGGCCGGGAACGTTGATTTTTGAAGCAGGTAGTAGCCATCCAGGAAATCGCGTACGCCTCCTGAAAGAATGAGCAGAGGCAAATCGCTGCGCGACAGGGTTGGCTGGAGTGCATTGGCCCATTGCAGCATTTGGGCTGCTGTATGCCCCAAGGAGGCTATTTTTTCAAAAATGGCCTGTTTCTCCGGTGTACTGCGCAGCAGTTCGAGTTTGGCAAAATTGGTGCCGCCTGCTGCTGCAAATTCAATACCGGCCAGTGGCAGTTGCAGCAAGGCGCGCAGGCTTTCGGGGCCAAAGCCCTGCCCCACCTCCTTTACCACAACCGGGCATTGCAAGGTTTCGAGCACTTCCTGCACCACTTCGAGCGGAGGGCGTTCGAAACGGTCGCCCTCGGGTTGCATAGCCTCCTGTAAGGGATTTACATGAATAAAAAGCCCGTCGGCGCGCAAGCGCTCCAGCAAGGCCGGAATGCGGTCGATTTCCTTCTGGCGCAGCAGTTTTTCCACCTGTGCTACCCCGAGGTTGGCCAGCAAAGGTAAATCGGGGCCCATTTCCTCGCGCACATCGAAGTCGGCCAGAAACTCATCGCTGTACAACAACTGGCGGCAGGAGCCCAGCCCCATGCCCATTCCAAATTCGGCGCATGCACGGGCAAGGTTGCGATTGATATGTGCCGCCATGGCAGTGCCGCCGGTCATCGACGATACCCATACCGGCGTACGAAGTGTTTTTCCCAGAAATGACACTGCTGGCAACGACCCTGCCACCGGGTGGGCTGCCAGCATGGGCTCATAATAAAAACGCGCATCCAGATCACTGGCTTCCACCCGACTGCGGAAAGCCATTTCAATATGGTCTTTTTTTCGCGTTTCGGCGGTAGGATCCTGTTCGGTCATTTCCTGATCTGATACACCTGGATGTTCGTTGGCCATGTCGCTTTGTAGATAAAAAGTGTGCAAAAGTAGCAGAATTGCGCGGCCACATAACAATCTGCTGTGCAGAAGGTTGATTTTGAGTTTTTCCACATAGTTTTGGAAAAAAAATGACATGCCTCTTCGGGGTTTATTTCTGCTGGCAGGCGCCTTCATGGCCCTGAATATCGTATCCGCACAGTCCTTTTTTCAGAAGGAATACCATGCGGAGGGTAGCAGCCTTGTTATACCTTACAGTGTGGCACAACGCCCCGATGGCAATTATGTGGTGGCATACCTGGCACAGGAAGATTCTATTCGAATGCAGGTTGCATGCATGGATGCTGCCGGAAATGTGCTGTGGAATAACCGAATCCGTGCACACTTTAACGGCGATTTTGCCAGCGAAGGCATCAAAAAAACGCCCATCTTGGCCACAGCCGACAATGGCTGCGTCATGCTGGTGTCGAAAAGCCTGGTTACCACCGGGCAAGGCTGGGCCATTGTAAAACTATCGGCCGACGGAAACATCCAATGGACGCGCTACATGGCAGGCATCGGCTCGGTAGACGACCTGCTGGCCTATAGCGGCGATCGCATTTACATCCAGGCGCGGTACTGGTCGTTCGACAGCCGGCCTTTTATGGCCTGCCTCGACAACAATGGCAATCCCATTTGGGAGTTCAATATCCAATCGCACCTCAACAACATCGTCAGCACAGGCATGCGGGTGCTCCCCGACGGGCGTATGCTGCTGCTGATGACAGAAAGCAATTCGCTGGCGCAAATCAGCCATATCGTGCGCCTGAATTCCAATGGTACGCTCGTACCGCTTTTATCCTTGCCCAATCTTTCGTTGATGGGGGTAGATGAACATCCGGATGGTCGCTTGTTTTTTATGGCGCGTACGCTCGATTCGATCAATCTGAAAAACCAGATTATCCTAGGGTCTTCTATTAACGGACAGGTGCAGTATATGAAGGTGCTCGATCTGCCGCTCGATTTTTACTACGGCGGCTTGCTGGTACTCAGTGCTGCAAAAGACAGCCTCACGCTCACATTTCGCGGCTCATTTCTGGAATCGCAACGCTATTGGTTTCGGTTTGATTTGAATGGCAACTTCGGATCGGCGCACTATATTCCTTCGGAAGTGGTGCTAAACAATGAAATTACACCCGCCGCAGACGACGGTTTTGCCTGGTTGTCGGCCGATCCGCAAGCGGGCGGGCTCCATTCATTTATTCTTGCCAAAACCGATCCGCAAGGCAGGCTGGGCGACTGCCCCATAGGAGAAATTTGCCAATTGGGCGTGCGGGATACGTTTTTCCCCACCATTACGGTAGCGACCTGGAATACTACACCGGTTCAGCGCATCAATCCGGGAATGGCCTGGCAGGTGCCAAGAAATCTTACATCCACGGACTATTGCAAGCCGCTACCAGTGCTGGATGCTTCTATTACAGCCACCGACTCGATTGCGTGCGGCAGCGAACCTTTCACGTTCGGGAGGGTAGAAGGCGCTACCGGTCTTTCATTGTGGACTTTCCCGGGTGCTTCGCCCGCCAGTTTTACAGGGCCGGAACCACCCAAGGTATTTTTTCCGGGCACGGGACAGTATATGGTACACCATGTGCTGAACCAGGCCGGCTGTATCGACACTGCCAGCCTGAATGTACAGGTTTCTGAAATTCCGACGCTTGAATTGCCGGCCGATACGATGTTGTGCACTGGTCAATCGTTTTTCATCGACCTGCCATACGACCCCGCCCTGTCGTACAAATGGAATGATGGCTCGACAAGCCCCTCCAGACCTATCGAAGCAACCGGCGACTACACCGTGACAGTCACCACGGCCGTGGGATGCAGACGCAGCAGTACCATTTCGGTAGCAGCCGTGGCTTTGCCGGAAGAAACTGTGCCCCGGGATACGTTTTTTTGCAACCAGCACTCCATCACATTGACTTTACAGGTCGCACCCGGCTGGCAAGTGGACTGGGCAGATGGATTTCAAGAAGATACGCGGACGTTTTCCGAGTCGGGAACATATTTTGTGGAAGCCGTATCGCCCGACAATTGCCTGCTCACGGATAGTGTGACGGTGGTGGAAAAACCGGTTCCGGATGTATCTATTCAGGCCTTGGAACCATATGCGTGCGGTCCGCGCAGGCTGAAAACAGTGGGGGAAGACCTGCTTTTTTTTAACTGGAATACGGGAGATACCACAGCAGAAATAGCGGTTGGGCAAAGCGGCCTGTTTACCGTCGTAGCCTCGGATGGGTTCTGCGAGCATTCCGGGGCGGTGCCGGTCGAAATTTTACCCTGCCCGGAATGCTCCGTGTATATTCCGGGTGTTTTTCAACCCGATTCCGGGCATGGTTTTCAGGTGTTCACTGCTTGTACCATCAAGGGGTTCGATTTGAAAGTGTACGACCGATGGGGCGCCAGGGTATATGAAAGCAAGAATCCGGATGAAGCCTGGAATGGAGATTTCAATGGGAAGTTGCTTCAGCCCGGTGTGTATGTTTACCAATTGCGGATGACTTTGAACTCTGGCGACCAGGATGTTTTTTTTGTAAAATCAGGAGATATAAGCATTGTCCGTTGAGATACATGCCAACCCAAACCAAGATTCTTTGTTTAGCACCTGAAACAGCAGGGAAAGCGGACGACGGTACATCCTGTTCGCGCACTAAAAACCTGAATTGCGTATATGAAAATAGGTATTGTTTGTTATCCCACCTATGGGGGTTCGGGCGTGGTAGCCACGGAACTGGGGCTCGGCCTTGCCCGCCGTGGCCATGAAATTCACTTTATCACCTATCGCCGCCCGGTTCGATTGGCGCATTTTGACGCCAATGTGTTTTACCACGAAGTAGACAGCGAGGACTACCCCTTGTTTGAATATCCGCCCTATGATACGGCGCTTGCTTCCAAAATTGTGGATGTGGTGAAATATCAGAACCTCGACCTGCTCCATGTGCATTATGCCATTCCGCATGCAGCGGTAGCGTACATGGCCAAAAAAATTCTGCTGGCACAAGGCCGCTACGTGCCGGTAGTGACCACCTTGCATGGCACCGACATTACGCTGGTAGGAAATAACCGTGCTTTTGCTCCGGTAGTCGAATTCAGTATCAACAAAAGTGATGGCGTAACTGCCGTATCGCGAAGCCTCAAAAACGACACGATGAAACTATTCGATATCCATCGTGATATCCGGGTGGTGTACAATTTCATCGATTTTGATCGTTTCCGCAAAACCGACAAAGAGCATTTTAAAAAAATCATAGCGCCCAATGGCGAACGTATCCTGGCCCACACCTCCAATTTCCGGAAAGTAAAAAGGGTGGAAGACGTTATCCTGATTTTTAAAAAAGTGTTCGAAAAAGTGCCCTCCAAACTGCTGATGATCGGCGACGGCCCCGAACGGCAAAATACCGAGCGGCTCTGCCGTGAATTGGGTCTTTGCGACGAAATCCGCTTCCTCGGCAAGCAAGATGCCATCGAAGAACTGCTGGCCATTTGCGACCTGTTTATCATTCCTTCAGAAAGCGAAAGTTTCGGCCTCGCTGCACTGGAAGCCATGGCTTGCGAAGTGCCGGTTATTTCCTCCAACAGTGGCGGTTTGCCCGAGGTAAACATCCACGGCAAAACCGGTTTTATGAGCGATGCTGGCAATGTGGCAGAAATGGCGCGTTTTGCCATTGAGTTGCTTTCGAACGAAGAAATGCTGGCTCAATTCCGCGTCAATGCACTCGCTCAGGCCCGCCGCTTCGACATCAACAATATCCTGCCCGATTACGAAGCATATTATGAAGAAGTGCTGGAAAGGAGCGTGGTGAAAGTAGAGTAAGTAACACGGATTACGCGGATATTAAGGCGGATTTTCACGGATTGGATGGGTGGTTGGGGAACTTGAATTATTACCAAAGCCCCATTACCACCCATCCAATCCGTGAAAATCCGCCTTAATATCCGCGCAATCCGTGTTTCGTTACCAGTTCATCCGCAGCGTCACCCACACATTTCTTCCCGGCGCATTGATGCCTGAGGCAAAATTTCTGTATTGCCGATCCAGTATGTTTTCAAGTCCGGCCTGCAAGGCTAAAACCTGTGAAAAACGATACGTAGCACGCAGGTTGAGCGTAAACCAGCCCGGCATGCCACCCGGAGGCGCGTATTGGGCATTGTCTTCACCTTCGTTGTTGTACTGATCGATCGGTTTTTTTGCATTGAAAATAGTCCAGGTTTCCACAGCCGCTTTTGGGGTGTGCCAGCGCAGCCCGGCCCGGCCATACAGCGGCGGGATATGGTCGAGGGGTTTGTTGTTTTCCGATTCTATGATTTCTCCTTTTGTGTAGGAGATAGATGCATATGCGGCCCATTGTGCGCTCAGGTCGGCATCGAGGCCACTCGAAAAACCGAACAGCCGCGCCTTGCGGGCATTCTGATTGGCCAGCACGCGGCTGTTCGTGCCGTCGTACAGGATGGAATCCTGCCCGTTGAAGGTGAACACATCGGTCACGATCGCATCTTGCAGAAGGGTGCCCCACAGCACATTTTCCCAGCGCAGGCGATCTGTGACATTCCGGCTAAGGTTGAAATCGAGGTTGAACGTTTTTTCCGGCTTCAGGTCCGGGTTGGGCACTACCACATTGCCTACAGCGGAGTCGAACACTTTGGCCAGATCGTCGACATTTGGTACCCGGAAGCCGGTAGAGGCATTGGCAGCAAAACGCCAGGCACCGGAACCGTTCCATACAACACCCACATGGCCCGAAACGACTGGTGAGCGCTGCTCTGCCTTGTCGAACGGGAACGGGTAAAAGTCCTTGCTTTCAAATGTGGCATCCAGGGAAGCAAACCCCGCGCGCAGGCCCTCGCTGAACGACCAGGTATTGTGTTGCCAGTGGTGTGTGGCAAATGCGGCAATGTGAAGCGTCTGGCTGCCGCCATCCGGGTAGCGGGTGCTTTGTGCGCTTTCCGTGCCAGTACTCACATCTACGCGGGTGGCCGTAGATTGTACGGTGTTGTATTGGACATCCAGGCCCAGGCGCAGGACCTGATTGCTCCATGCCTTGTCTAATTCAGACACCAGTCCGAACACATTCAAGGCCTCCACGCGGTCGGTGCGGCGCGGGGCCCCGAAATTGCGGTTGTGGCGGCTTTCTTCGATCCCTTGCCAGTTGATGGTCGTTTGAAATTCGTCGAACCAGCCCACCTGCTGTTTTTCCAGTTTGTAGGCCACCATTCGGCGATCCTGAGGCCCGTAGTACCATTCGGCCGACGCCAGGCCGTTTCCGCCACTTCCTTTATCTGTCAGGCGGTCGTAACGCGGAATATCCGAGGAGGTGCTGAATTGAAGATTCAGGGTATGCAGGGTGCGGGCATTTGGGCGAAACATGGTTTTGCTCATCACATCCATTTGCTGGTAGCCGCTGAATTTCTGTACATACGGATCGGAATTGGTAACAATGGAATCGCGGCCATTGATGCGTTCCGCATAGGTGGGGCGTTCGCCAAAGCGTCCTTCGGAGCCGGGATTTTTGCCCATACGCAGGTCGCCAAAATCGCTGTACGTCAGAGACAGAATGCTGGCAACTCTTTTCCCACCCAGGCTCACGTCGGCATGCGCTGTTTTTTCCTGATTTACAGTTCCATACCGGAGAAATGCGCTGCCGGTAGTTTTCAGTTTGCGGCTTTGTGAAAACACCGGATTTTTGGTAAAAAAGCAAAGCGCACCACCGAGCGCATCGGTGCCATAAACCGTGGTAGACGGCCCATACAGTACTTCTGCCCGCTCCAGCATGGCGTTGTCGATGGTGAGGATGTTTTGCAGGTGACCGGCCCTGTAAATGGCGTTGTTCATGCGAATGCCGTCTACTACCAGCAATACACGGCTGGCTTCAAAACCACGCAATACGGGGCTTCCGCCGCCTTGCTGGCTGCGCTGCACAAATGCGGCGCCCGATTGTTGAATGAGGTCGGCCGTTGTCTGGGCATTTATTTGTTCTATTTCCGGTTTTCGTACCACAAGCACCTGTTGAGCCACGGCACTGCGCGCCTGTTTGCTGCGGTTGGCGGAAATGACCGTTTCCCTGATCTGTACCACTTTCAGAGTCGTATCGATGGGCTGGGTTTGGGCTATTGTGGCGCCTTCCGCAAGTAGATAGGTGCAAAGTAGGAGTAAGGTTTTCTTCATGTAATTACAGGAATTGAAAGGTCCTCAAAAGTTAGAATAAGGGCGCAAACTAAGGCTTATTACTGAGCAAGGGTATTTTACCTTTGCAAAACTTTGACAAAGCACACAGGCAACCCAGCCAACTTTTGGCCACTCATTTGGTTTGTCTTTCTTTACTTACAAAACCGGGTATCGGAGCAGTTCGGGCATTCGGCTAACAAATTACTTGATATGAAACAAATATGGTTTTGGCTGCTGGCATTCGTCGTGGCACTGGGCAGCTGCAAATCGGGTGGCAAGGTGGCGTATGCTCCTGAAAAGATCGTTCCGACGGAAAAGTCTGTTTTCTGGAAAATAAGCGGCAACGGCCTGAAAAAACCTTCCTACCTCTACGGCACCATTCACCTTATCCCAAAAGAGGGTTTCCAATTGCCTGCCGCTGTCACCAACGCCATGAACGACAGCAAGCGCGTGGCTTTCGAGATCGATATGAAGGAAATGACCAATATCCGCACGCAAATGAGCCTGATTACCAAGTCGTTTATGTCGGGCGGCAAAACGCTCAAAGACCTGCTCTCGCCGGAAGATTATGCGCTCGTAAGAACAAAAATGGAAGAAAAAGGACTGCCGGCGGGCATGTTCGAACGCATGAAACCCATGTTCCTGAGTACGCTCGTCACCAACGACGATGATGGCCCCAGCACCGCTACCGGCAACATGACTTCGGTGGAAATGGAACTGTATCGCCTGTCGCGCAAACGCAAACTCGAATCGGCTGGACTCGAAACAGCCGCCTATCAAATGTCCATTTTCGATAGCATCCCTTATGAGGCCCAGGCCAAAATGCTGGTTGATGGGCTTCGTACCACCGGTACATCTGGCGATGGAAAAAGCGAACTGGACAATATGATTCAATTGTATCGCGATCAGGATATTACCGCCATGCAGGCCATGATATCCGATACGCAGTACGGCATGAACAATTATGAAGAAATTCTGCTCAACAAACGCAATCGCAACTGGATTCCGGTCATGGGGCGTATGATGCGCGAAAAACCTACCATTTTCGCTGTTGGCGCCGGCCACCTCGGCGGCCCGGGCGGAGTAGTGGCGCTGTTGAGGAAGGAGGGGTATCGGGTGGAAGTGCTTTCTAAGTCCTGAGTCGTAAGTCCTGAGTCCTGAGTCGTAAGTCCTGAGTCCTGAGTCTGTAGAGTACACATTTATACCCTTGGCATTCACATTAACAAATACCAAGGGTATAAATGTGTACTCTACAGACTCAGGACTCAGGACTTACGACTCAGGACTTACAAGTCAATTCCCTCTCCTCCGCTCCAGCCCGCCCGCCGTAGCCGTTACCGTCGCTTCCACTTCCCAGTTGGCGCGCAGGGCTTCCAGTTTTTTGATAAAAACGCGTTCAGGCTGCTTGTGGCGGTAATAGTCGCCCGAATCCCAGCGGCCATTGACGTTGCTGTCTTCAATCAGTACCACTGTGAGGGCCGTCGCAGGCAGGCCTGTAAATACAAGGCGCTGAGAAGTGGAATCGGCCACAAAACGCCTTTCCTGTTCCAGGGCACTGCCGTTTTGCAATTGTACAATGTAGTGCTGGCCGGCGGTAATACTTTCTATCCGCAGGTTGAGGCCGCCTAGTTGTTTCTCGGTAGGAATGCTGAAAAAACGCTGCAGGGTGTCGGTATTTGCCACGCCGAAGAAATCGACCATAGCACCGGGGAGCAATTGTAGTCCGTAGGTTTTACCGGGTTTCCAACGCACATCGACGAGCAGTTTGCGGGCCAGGGCAGTATCGGGCCGCACCTGATAATCGGTCAAACGCATGCTATCGACCGTCAGTATCCATCGGCTGGTATCGTATATGCTTACGGGTGTTTTAAACAGCAATTCTGCGGGTTTTGCCTGGCTTTGTGTAATCGTTTTGGGCGGCGGAATTTTGCCCACGGGCGCTGTGGGCTCCGTCGGTTGTCCGCGCCTTGCCCGGGTGCCTTGCGCTGCGCCGGCGAGTATTTCGTCGGCGAAAAACTGTCGGTTTTTTTTGATAAAATCGCTGCGATTCAGGGCGCGCACCTGCACCGTATCCTTGCCCGCAATGAGTTGCCAGGGAATGCTGTCGGAGGTGTCGTACCATACCAGCAGGGTGTCGAGCGATTTTTCCGTCAACAAGCGCATGTTGGGCTGATCGCTTTTCACCTGGACGGAATCGGGGGTGTCGGTGTAAGTGAGTTTTACCTGACCGTAGCGTTCGGCATTTTTATCGAACAGGCGGAAGGCTTTGTGCTCGCCGAAGAGGCGAAAAGCCAGCACCTGCCGCTGCGAATCCCTCACAGGTACCAGTGTGTCGAAAAATGCGATGCGCTCCGTTTCGCCTGCCCACTTGAGGTTTTGGTCGGCATCTTCAATAGCGACTGCCTTGTAGCGCCCCGCTTTCATGTTTTCTATGGTAAACTGCCCCGATTTGTCGGTTATGCCAAAATAATAAGGCCGTTCCTGCCGAAGGATGCTATCAGTAGTGATGTCGTAAAACATCACCGTCACTTTTTCCACCGGTTCGCCTGTGTAGGCATCCGTCACGTTGCCGCCTACGGAAAGGCTGTCGATAAAATCTCCTGTGGAGAACACAAAGCGCAATTTATCATTGGCATTGCCTTCGTGCAGGTCCTTGATTGCCTGTCCGAACTGAATAGTGTAGGTAGTATTGGGGCGCAGCACTTCACTTTCGGGCAGGTCTATCTGCACGGTTTTGTTTTTCAGCGTTACCCGCAGGCGTTTGGAGAGCGGCGGAGAAATCACCACCTGATTGGCCACATCATTGAGCGTGACCCATTCATCGAAGAGGAGGTCTATATGTTTTCGATCAAAGCGGGTGCTGTAGTTGGGAGTGCTGGCCAGGGTATCGAGTTTGGGGGGCGTTACGTCTTTGGGGCCGCCGGTGGGGGCGCTTTGGCGGGCACACGACAGAAGTATGGATGCCACAAGGAATGCGAGTGTGGTATTCCGGAAAAAGTCGGGATGGTAAAGATTCATGTATTTTTTCAATGCAGATTTGGCCAGTAGCATCGCATGATGAACGCTGATTGCCTGCCATGCGCGGTGTATTTTGAAAAATTTAGGCGCCCTTTTTTTCGATGGAACGGCCCTCATCGGGTTCTACAAAGTACATTCCGACCAGGCCTTTGTTGTGTACTTCTTTTTTGCCCCGGTAGGTCACGACAAACTCCTGGTTGACGGCTGCGGCGGTTTCTTCCGAAATATTGATGCGATTGGGTTCTCCCAGTTCTTCAAGGCGAGCCGCCAGATTCACAGCATCGCCCCAAATATCGTAGGCAAATTTATTTTTCCCGATTACCCCTGCCACGACCGGCCCGGTATGGATGCCAATGCGCATTTGGCGGAAAATAGCGTTGGGATTGTTACGGTTGCGGTTTTCCAGCCATTCACACATTTCGAGGGCGGCGCGCACGGCATCGGATGCGTGGGTGTCGTTGGGTATCGGCAAACCGCCGGCGCACATGTAGGCGTCGCCGATGGTTTTGATTTTTTCCAGCCCGTGGCGCTCTGAAATTTCGTCGAATGCCAGAAAGCAGGCATCCAGTTCATCGATCAGGTCTTTAGGCGACAATTGCGTCGACAGCCGGGTGAAGTTGACAAAGTCGGTAAACAGCACCGTTGCCGATTCATAGTTGTGCGGCGTGGCATATCCGCGGGTTCGCAGTTCTTGTGCCACTTCGTCGGGCAGGATATTGCGCAGCAACACATCGCTTTTCCGTCGTTCTTCCTCGATTTCTCGGTTTTGCGCCTGAATTTTTCTGTTCTGACTTTTCAGGCGGCGGCCGGCGCGGCGCGCAAACCACCACATCACGGCCAGTAGTCCCAGAATGACGGTCAGGGAAATACCTACGCCATAGGCAAAACGCTGAAAGTTAGCCTGTTTGTCGAGTTCCAGTTGGGCAATGTCTTTGTCGCGGCGCAGCAGTTCCACCTCGCGTTCGCGGGCGAGGTTTTGTGCGCTGTCGATTTTCTCCTGTTGCCGGAGTTCGGCGATGATGCGCTGTTTTTTCTGTGCATCGAGGTTTTGGGCGGCCAGTCGCAATTCCTGTCGTGCGCGAAGCGCCTGAAGGGTTTGTTCGCGCAGTTGTGCCAGATCCACTTCCTTCTGTTTTTGCAGCAACAGCACTTCATCTTCTCTACGCCGCGTTTCGAGTTCGAGGTTTTTGTTGAGGAGTTCGAGGCGTTCGCGTTCAAAACGCTCCTGCGACAGTTCGAGGTCCTTGATATTCTGGCGGGTAATCAGAAATTTGATTTGCCCTTCGGCGGCAGCCAGCAGGGTTCGCTGCTGATTGAGGCGTTGCAGGCGACTTTGTTCTTCGAGGCGCGCAGAATCGACCACATTCAGGTATTCGCGGTAGTATTCGAAGGCTTTTTCAAATTCGTAGAGGTCGTGGTACAGGTCGGCAGCCGTTTTGTAGGCCTCGGCCAGCACGCCATACTGTTTGGTTTCTTTGGCAAAACGGATCGATTCATTGTTGTGTGTCAGCGCGTTGTAGAGGTCGTTGTTGCTGAAATACACGGTCGCAATGAGGTGTTCGAGATTGGAAAGAGCCGCTTTGTCGTCGCGTGCAGCAAGAATGGCCCTGGCTTTGAGCAGGTATTCTATGCCGCGTTTGCTGTCGCCGGTATTGTGGAGTGCGATGCCCATGTTGGCAAACATCACCTCCGGGTAGTCGCATGTGATGTACACGCATTGCAACTCTGCCTTCTGGAAATATTCCAGCGCTTTGGGAAAATCGCGCAGGGCAGCGTATTGCCTGCCGAGGTTGTTGTAGAGCAGTCCACGCTCCTGCGAAGTCCCGAAGCGTTCCACCAGATCTTCGATGGGCAGGTAGTAATAAAGGCTTTTGCCTGCATCGCCGTTCTGGTCGTAGGCGTTGGCGAGTTTTTGATAAATCTGTACCAGTCGCGGGTTGTTGCCTTCGTCGCGGTATTTGATAATCAGTTGTTTGTAAAAATATTCGGCGCTGTCGAAGCGCATATCCTGCAGGTATGCATCGCCGATTTTTTCCTGAATCCGGTAGTCATTCGGGCGCAACACCAGCACTTCGTGGTAGTAGCGGCTGGCATGGGAATACAGTTTTTCCTGAAAAAAGAGGTCCCCCAGGGCCGTCTGTACGGTGAGTTGAGCAGCCCGGTTGCCGCTGCTGATCACCTTGGCTTCTGCTTCCAGGTAGGCTTGCAGGGCTTGTTCGGTCCGGTTGGTACGGGCATAAATATCGCCCAGCAGGATAGAAGAACGGATGATGCCCCCGTCGTAACGCAGGCTGCGTGCCATGGTAAGCGTCTGGGTGGCCAGTTTTTCTTTTTCCGTATCACTGGAAACGCTACTTGCCCTGTCCAAAACATTATCCACTTCGACCGTAGAACGCTCGATGTCCTCCAGGCTCTGGCCATTCATGGCCTGAAACACCAGCAGGAATAAGGATAATATGAAACCCCGTAGGGGCAGGTTGCGATACAAGGTGTTTTTGGTTGAAAAGTTACGGATACAAATAAACAGGAAATTTCCGTATTGCATTTACGGCACTTCCACCGTATTCAGAATTTTCACGATAATATCTTCCTGTGTGATGTTTTCAGCCTCTGCTTCGTAACTCAGTCCGATACGGTGCCGAAGCACGTCGGCACAAATACTGCGTACGTCTTCCGGTATCACATAACCGCGCCGGCGCAGGAAAGCCATGGCACGGGCGGCCTGCGCCAGCGCAATAGTGGCCCTTGGCGAAGCACCGTAGTTGATGAGAGGCGTCAGGTGGCGCATGCCATAGTCGGCCGGATTGCGGGTGGCGAATACGATTTCGAGGATATACTGCTCAATTTTTTCGTCCATGTAAATGCCGTGCATTACCTCGCGCGCCCGAATCAGGGCATTGGTTGTCAGTACCTTGTGTACCAGCGGGTGTTCGCCGCTCAGGTTGCGCCGCATAATGTCGCGCTCTTCGTCCTTGCCCGGGTATCCGATTTTCACTTTGAACAGGAAACGGTCGAGTTGGGCTTCGGGAAGCGGATAGGTACCTTCCTGGTCGATGGGGTTTTGTGTAGCCAGCACCAGAAAGGGTTCTTCGAGGTGAAATGTTTCGGAACCAATGGTTACCTGCCGTTCCTGCATGGCTTCGAGCAATGCGCTTTGCACCTTTGCCGGTGCGCGATTGATTTCATCTGCCAGCACGAAATTGGCGAATACCGGCCCTTTGCGCACACTGAATTCCGACTTGGCCGGGTTGTATATCATAGTGCCAATCACGTCGGCAGGCAGCAAGTCGGGCGTAAACTGGATTCTGCTGAAGCGCGCATCCACGGCCTGCGCCAGGGTGCGGATCGCCAGTGTTTTGGCCAGCCCAGGCATGCCTTCCAGCAGGATATGGCCTTTTGTGAGCAGCCCGATCAACAAGCGTTCCAGCATGTATTCCTGCCCGACAATTAGTTTGGAGGTTTCGGCCCTCAAAGCCTCGACAAACCCGCTTTCCTCGTGTATCCGCTGGTTGAGCGCCTGTATATCCATGTAGTTTTGCATGATGTGTTCGTGTGTGAGGGGCAAAGATACAGGGTTGATGAGGTTGATGGGGTTGATGGGGTTGATAAATGTTGATGAGGTTGATAAGGTTGATAGGGTTGATGAGGTTGATAGTGTTGATGAGGTTGATAGGGTTGATAAGTGTTGATGAGGGTTGATAAGTGTTGATATTCATCGGCCCGGGGTAAAGGTTGAATCAATCTTTATCGAGTGGCTGAATATCAACACTTATCAACCCTCATCAACACTTATCAACCCTATCAACCTCATCAACCCTATCAACCTCATCAACCCCCTCAACCCCCTCAACCCTCTCAACCCCCTCAACCCTCTCACCCCCCATACATCGCCTCAATCTCCTCCCGGTACTTTTCCAGAATCACGCGGCGTTTCAGTTTGAGTGTAGGGGTGAGTTCGGCATCGGTACCATCGGTTTTGACGGCTTCCCAGGTGTCGGGCAGCAGCGCAAATTTTTTCACTTGTTCGGCATGGCTGAAAAAGGGGTTGATTCGATCGACCAGCATTTGATATCGATGTATCACGCGGGGGTTTTGGATCATCTCGGTCAGATTGGTCCAGGCGAGGCCGTGTTTGTGGCACCATTCTTTCAGTCCGTCGATGGAGGGGACGATCAGGGCTGACACAAATTTCAGGTTTTCGCCTACCACCATTACCTGTTCCACGAGGCGGTGCTCTTTGTACAGCGATTCTATGGGCGACGGGGCGATGTATTTGCCAAGGCTGGTTTTCAGCAGTTCTTTTTTCCGGTCGGTAATTTTCAAAAACCGGTAGCCGGCCTTGCCTTCCACCATGGTTCCGATGTCGCCTGTAGCGAGCCAGCGCTGGCCGTCGATTTCGTGGATCACTTCGTTTGTTTTATCCGGGTGTTTGTAATAGCCCATCATCACGCCGGGGCCATTCACCAGAATCTCCCCTTCTCCAGGCTTCGATTCCGGAGTGGGTTCTATGCGCAAGGTGATACCATCGAGCACCACGCCGACGGTGCCCAGCATGGCAGCATGCGGCTCGTAGCGGCTGAAACTTACGCCGGGAGCGGCTTCCGTCATACCGTACCCCTCGCGAATGGGAATTCCGGCGGCGTTGAACACACGCATGATTTTCACCGGACAGGCCGAAGCGCCGGTAATGATACCTTTGACATGCCCGCCGAGGGCTTCCCGCCATTTGGAGAAAATGAGTTGGTGGGCGATTTTCCATTGCAGGCCTTTCCAGAAGCCATATTGCTGGTCGAAATCCCAGTGATCGGTGAGTTGGAGGGCCCAGAAAAACAGCGCGCGTTTGATGCCGCTCAGTTCGAGCCCTTTGTTGTAAATCCGCTCGTACACCTTTTCCAGCAAGCGCGGCACACAGGTAAAGAAATGCGGTTGGATGGCTTTCAAATCGCCCTCATCACCCCCCAGGTTGTCGGTACCCGTAAACGAAACATTTACGCCGCAAAGAATAAAAAAGTAGATAGCCGCCCGTTCGAAAATGTGGCTGACTGGCAGGAAACTCAGCACCCGGTCGCCGCGACTGACGGGCACGAGTTTGGAAATGGACTCCACATTGAACGCAATATTCCGATGCGTCAGCATCACCCCTTTCGGGTCGCCGGTAGTGCCTGAAGTATAGATGAGCGTACAAATATCGTCGGGATGAATGCCAGCCTTGATTTGTTCAATCTCCGACAGATCGCCTTGTGCCAGCAAGGCATCCCATTTGCGCACGCCGGGGCGATCGGTAAGCGCAATTATTTCTTTCAGTTCGGGCAGTTTGGCTTGTATTTGGGCCACCTTGTCGTACAGATCGCCATCGCCTACGAAGCAGTATTTCGATTCCGATTCGCGGAGGATGTATTCGTACTCACGCGGGCTGATGGTCGGGTACATCGGCACATGCAGGATACCGAGTTGCAACAGGGCAAAATCGAGGATCACCCATTCGGGCGAAGTTTTATACACGACGCTGGCCACCTTGTCGCCAGGCCGCAAGCCGAGCCGCAGCAAACCAAGACTCAACTGATTGCCGAGATCGACTACCTGCGCGGTGGAAAAGTATTGCCATTGTCCGTCAACTTTGCTTCCGAAGGCATTTTCCAGCGGGTAGTCTCGGAGTTGGTCGTACAAGTAATCAAAAAGGCGTTTGTCGCTCATATTGTGCTGATTTTCAGTGTTTTTTGCAAAAAATAATTGCTTTTAAAACAAAATGTAAAAACAAAAACCATTCTTTTTCAAACGTCAAAAGTGGACATTTTTTTAAAAAAAATTAATACCTAATTAATTTACCAAATGCAATTGTCAGCTGTGACAAAACATGGAATTATCTATTAATGCTTGGCCTATGGCCTAAACATAAAATATAATTGGCCGTTTTTATTTGACACAAATAATTTTTTTCAGAAAAAGACTGTCTGCAAGCTTGCGAATCCGACAGAATAATATCAATTTTGTAATTCTTATGTGGGGAAGCCACCTTCTTGACTGATCAGATGTTTGTGATTCGGTTCTCTTCTGAAGGTGTGCCATATCAACGTTTTCGTGATTTTTGTGCAATAGGAGGATCTTGGCAGATCGGCTTGGGTTATCTTTTTGCGCTCGCTTTCGACAGATCGGTTTGTGATCGTGTTTCGACTGGAGTCGCCCGTCTTTTTGCCATACACCTGCCTGTGCATGCCGTGTCAGCGGTGTATGGCAAAAAAGTTACTTACATAAGAGCAAACTTTTCATCCGATAAACAGCAGTTATCATGAGCAACATGCAAGCGGCACCGCTTAAACTGATATTCAAAGGACGTCTCGAGTTCGGCTCCGAGCGCACCTTCAATATGGTGCTCAACCACTGGAATACCCGGGTCGAAAACTATTTTAAAGCCGATGTTCTGCTCAAGGCCGACGAGGTATTCAATGCTGAATCCTATACCCTCGACGTGCCGCAGCAGGTAGTTATGAGTACCGAAAAACACTGGCGCAGTACCACAGCGCTGCTCCGCGAAATTGCGCAGTATGCCCTCGCTGGTAATGTGGGCGCCTGGTGGGTCAACAGCGGCCAGGTGCTGGCACAATACACCATTGAGCCCCAGAGCGATAAAACGGCAGTAGCCGAATTTATCCGGGGCCGCGAACTGGTACAGCAAGGCGGTATGGAAATGGCCTCCGAAGCCCTCAGCAATGCCATTTCCAAATTCGAGCGCAATGCACTGGCCTACGAACGCCGCGGCTATGTCAACTACAAACTCAAAAATTTCAAAGACGCCCTCTACGATTTTACCAAAAGCATCAACGTCAATCCGAACAACCCCGAGCCCTACTATGGCCGTGGCAAAGTGAAGATGATTATGAACGATTGGGAATCGGCAGTTGGCGATTTTGATGCTGCTATCAAGGGTTCATTGGCCGTACAGCCCATGCACTGGCTGGCGCGCCTGCGCAAGGCCGAATGCCTGTTCCATGCCAAGCGCTTCGCCGAAGCCATACCGGAATTGAAACTGTTTTTGCAAAAACAATTCCCCGAAACACATCCTGCTTTCCGTTTCAAGGCGAAAGCGGAGTATTTGATGGCGGAAAGCGTTAATAGTGCTAAGTCCTGAGTCCTGAGTCCTGAGTCTGTAGAGTACACCTATATACCCTTGGCGCTCATTATTGTTGACGCCAAGGGTATATAGGTGTACTCTACAGACTCAGGACTCAGGACTCAGCACTTATTCACTTCCACTCCTCCTTTTTCCTGTAGGCTACGCCCCTGAAAAATGCCACACTGGTACCATCCTGTTTGCGGACGGTAATGGCGTAATTCGAAATTTGATTTCCCAGATGATCTTCCGTGGCCGTGGCCGTGAGTTCGTCGCCTTCCCGCACCGGTGCGGCATGTTCTACGCTGCAATGTATGGACACGGTATGGCGGCCGCGTGAGTTGCAGGCAAAGGCAAAGGCACTGTCTGCCAGAGAAAACGTGATGCCGCCGTGCGCTACGCCGAAACCGTTGAGCATTTCGGCGCGCACTTTCATTTTAAGCGTGCAGGCGCCTTCGTCGATAGATACTAGTTCCATACCCATCCAGTGGCTGAACGGATCGTTGTCGAACATGCGGTGAAAAATCGTAAGCGGATCAAGCGGACTGTTTTCCATAGTAAATCGACTTGTAGGTAGGGATGGATCGCCGAATCAGGCATCGAAACTGACTACCACGCGCCGGCTCGTCGGGTGCGCCTGGCAGGTAAGTACATAACCTGCCGCCACTTCGTCGGGTTCGAGGCCGTAGTTGATTTCCATTTGTACTGTTCCTTCCAGCACACGCGCCTTGCAGGTGCTGCATACGCCGCCCTTGCAGGAAAAAGGAAGGTCGGCGCCGGCGCGCATGGCTGCATCCAACAACGTGGAACCGGCAGACGGCAACGTGAAATCCAGTTTTACGCCATCCTGAATAATCGTAACGGATGCTTCGAAACTGTTGTTGGCCGCAGCAGTGGCTTGTGCCGGGTCTTTTTTGGGCGCTCCTGGCGTTGTAAACAATTCAAAATGAACCTTTTCTGCAGGCACGCCCAATTCCGACAATGCATCGCGTACTTCAAAAATCATCTCTTCCGGTCCACATAGAAAGACCTGATCGACACTGTCTGGCTGAAAGAAATATTTCGCGTAAGCCCGGCATTTTTCTCCGTTGATACGTCCGAAAAACAGCGGACTGCCCAGCGATTCCCGGCTGAGCACGTGGTGTACCGATAAGCGTTCGGGGTACTGGTTTTTGAGTTGTTCGAGTTGCTCGCGGAATACGATATGATCGAAACCTCGATTGCCGTAAAAGAGAATAAACCTGCTGTGTGGCTCCTGCACCAGCGTACTTTTCAGGATAGAAAGAATGGGCGTAATGCCACTTCCTGCAGCAAAGGCTACATAGGTACACGCGTGTTCGGGATGCAGTTGGGTGTAAAAACGACCTTGTGGAGGCATTACCCGAATTTCATCGCCCACTTGAAGGCGCTCGTTGGCAAAGGTGCTGAACAGACCGCCGTCAATTTTTTTGACCGCTACCCGCCACTCCTGCTCATGTGGCGCCGAGCAGATCGAATACGAACGACGCACATCCTGTCCGTCGATAACGGTCCGCAAAGTCAGGTACTGCCCTTGTACAAAGTGAAAAAGTTCGCGCAGCGCTTCCGGCACTTCAAATGCAATCGAAACGGTATCTGCCGTTTCGCGGCGCAGTTCACTGACACGAAGGGGGTAGAATTTGGTGGTGGTGGACATGGTAGGAACTCCTGAGTCCTAAGTCGTGAGTCCTAAGTCCTAAGTCTGTAGAGTACACCTGTCTATTCTTGGTGTCATCAATAACGAGTGCCAAGAATAGACAGGTGTACTCTACAGACTTAGGACTTAGGACTCACGACTTAGGACTTATCACTTAAATTATCAACACAAAAAGTGTATCTCGTGGTCACGGGATACACTTTTTGGTGCGTTGCAAAGAACGCCTATGTACAAAGGCGACTTAGGAAGCCAGTGCGTTCACGTGACGCATCAGGCCGCTTTTCAGGTTGGAAGCCTTGTTGCGGTGGATGTTGCCACGTTTTGCCAGTTTGTCAATCATGCTGACAACCTTCGGCAGAAAGTTCAGCGCCTCGGCTTTGTCTTTCAGGTCGCGCAGGTTTTTAATAGCCGTACGAGCCGTTTTTTTGTAGTAACGGTTTTGCAGACGACGCTTCTCGGTCTGGCGAATGCGCTTGAGTGCAGATTTGTGATGTGCCATATATTTACTTCAGCCTAAAATGCGGAAAAAATGGTATAAAAAGCAGGTTTCTTCGTTTGGGCGGGCAAAGGTATGATTTATTTCTTGGAAAAGAAAAAGAGTGGCAAAAGAATTTTTGATAGTCCACAGTCCTGAGTCCACAGTCCTAAGTCTGTAGAGTACACCTGTGTATTCTTGGCGTCAATAATAATAAATGCCAAGAATACACAGGTGTACTCTACAGACTTAGGACTGTGGACTCAGGACTCAGGACTGTTTTTTTTCAAAAAACTAAAACACAAGCCCCCAAAAACACGTTAGGTGTTGCTACTTTTGCGGGCTTTTTACCCCGATTTTATTTGATTTTTTGAACGATGAAAGATATTTCGGCCATTTTCAATGCCCATCCACAATACATCGACGGGCTGTATCGCTCCTGGCTCAACGACCCCGCATCGGTGGAAACCGATTGGCAGGCCTTTTTCCGTGGTTTTGATTTTGCACTCACTTCTGCCAATGGCAATGGTTCGACGGCTTCTGCGGAGGCCAGTCCGGTTCAACTCCAGAAAGAATTTGGTGTGATCGGACTGATCCACGGCTACCGCGACCGCGGGCATACCCTGTCGACCACCAATCCGATCAAACCGCGAAAAAACCGCAAACCCCGTCTCGACCTGGCCGATTACGGCTTGTCGGAAGCCGACCTGGATGAGAAATTTAGTGCAGGTTTTGAAATCGGCATGCCCGGTGCTACGCTCCGCCAGATCGTGGAGCGCCTGCACATGCTGTATTGCGGCAACATCGGTTTTGAAAGCACCCACGTGTTCGACAAGGAGCGGAGACAGTGGTTGCGCGAAAAAATTGAAAACCGCAACCTGCATGCCGACTACGGATTCTCGCTGGAAAAGAAAAAACGTATCCTCGAAAAACTCAACGGCGCCGTAGGCTTCGAGCAGTTTTTGGCTACCAAATTCGTCGGCCAAAAGCGTTTCGGCCTCGAAGGTGGCGAGGCCGCCATCCCGGCCCTTGATGCCATGATCAACAAATCGGCAGAAAGCGAAACACCCGTCGAGGAAGTGGTGATCGGTATGGCCCACCGCGGCCGCCTCAATGTGCTGTGCAATATCGTGGGCAAAACCTACGATCAGATTTTTAATGCCTTTGAAGACAAGTCCATTCCCGATCAGAGTTTTGGCTCCGGCGACGTGAAATACCACCAGGGCTATTCCTCGCAGGTGAATGCGCTGAATGGCAAGTCGTTGTATGTCAAACTGTTGCCCAATCCCAGCCACCTCGAAGCCGTCAATCCGGTGGTGGAAGGTTTCAGTCGCGCTAAACTCGATATTTTGTACGGCGGTGTGTACGACCGTGTGCTGCCCATCCTCATCCACGGCGATGCGGCCGTGGCCGGACAAGGCATCGTGTACGAAGTAACACAAATGATGAGCCTCGCAGGCTACAACACGGGCGGCACGGTGCACCTGGTGATCAACAACCAGATCGGTTTTACCACCAGTTGGGAAGATGCCCGCTCCTCGACCTACTGCACCTCGGTGGCCGAAGTGGTGCAGGCGCCGGTGTTCCACGTGAATGGCGACGACCCGGAAGCCGTGGTGTTTGCTACCGAACTGGCTACAGAATACCGCCAGCGTTTCAATTCCGATGTGTTTATCGATATGGTGTGCTACCGCAAAAACGGGCACAATGAAAGCGACGAACCACGTTTTACCTCGCCGGGCCTGTGGAAAATCATCGAAAAACACGACGATCCGCGTAAAATTTACAATGACATTCTGATCAAACGCGGCGACGTGGACGAGCAACTCGCCCGAAACATGGAGGCCGAATTCAAGGCCGACCTGCAGGCACGCCTCGATAATGTGCGGCAGAATCCGCTGCCATACACTTACCAGGAACCGGAATTGTTGTGGAAATCGCTGAAAAAGACCTTCGACGATAAAGACTTCGAGGAAAGCCCCGAAACGGGTGTGCCCCGCGCCGTCATCGACAAGATATTGAACCACCTGCTCTCTTTCCCGGAGGGTTTCACGCCGCTGCCGCAAATTTCCAAACTCAACGACGCCAAAAAACAACTCGTGACCAGCGGAAAAATCGACTGGGCACTGGGCGAACTCCTCGCCTACGGCACACTCCTGCTCGAAGGCCGCGACGTGCGCATGAGCGGCCAGGACGTAAAGCGTGGCACCTTCAGCCACCGCCACGCCTGTATCTACGACGCCAACAACGACCACGAGGTGAATCGCCTCGAAGGCCTGAGCGATAAACAGGGAAAAATGCGCATTTTCAACTCCCTGCTGTCAGAATACGCCGTGCTGGGCTTCGAATATGGCTACTCGTTAGCCACGCCCGAGGCGCTGGTGGTGTGGGAAGCGCAGTTTGGCGACTTCGCCAACGGCGCGGGCACCATCATCGACCAGTTTATTTTTGCCGGTGAAAGCAAATGGAGCCGTATGAGCGGCATTGTTATGCTGCTGCCGCACGGCTACGAAGGCCAGGGCCCCGAGCACTCTTCGGCCCGCCTCGAACGCTTCCTTCAAGGCTGCGCCGAAAACAATGTGACCGTGGCGAATGTCACTTCCGCCAGCAACTTTTTCCACCTGCTGCGCCGCCAGTTGACGCGCCCGTTCCGCAAACCACTGATCGTTATGTCACCCAAATCGGGCCTGCGCGCACCGTTCAACCTCGGCGACATCAGCGAACTGGAAACCGGCACGCGCTTCCGCGAACTCATCGACGACGCCTCCGCAAAGGCCAAAGATGTAAAACGGGTGCTCGTTTGCTCCGGCAAGGTGTACTACGACCTGCTGAAACGCCAGCAGGATGAACAACGCAGCGACGTGGCCATCGTTCGCCTCGAACAGATTTTCCCTTTCCCCAAAAAGCAGTTCGACGCCCTGCGCAAGAAATACGCAAAAGCGGAATTCGTATGGGTACAGGAAGAACCGCGCAACATGGGCGCCTGGGGTTTCCTTGCCACCCATTACAGCGAATACGGCTGGCGTTGCGTGAGCCGCCGCGCAGCCGCTTCCCCTGCTACGGGTTTCCCGAAAGCGCATGAGAAAGAGCAGGCGGAGATTGTGGCGGAGGCGTTTGGGGGATGAAGGTTGATGGGGGTTGATAAGTGTTGATGAGGGTTGATAAGTGTTGATATTCAGCCACTCGATGAATGTGTATTCGCCCCTTACCTCGAGCCGATGAATATCAACACTTATCAACCCTCATCAACACTTATCAACCTCATCAACCCTCACAAAACCCATATCTTTGTTGCCATTCCAACGTGAATTCACACATATTGCTATGAAAAAACACATCTTTTTTCTTCTCTTTTCCCTGTTTTTGACCACTTTATCGGCACAAAAACAGGAGGCTTACAGTTTTGGCACTCCTTACAAACTGGGTGCTACACCCGTGAAAAGTCAGGATATGACCGGTACTTGCTGGTGCTTTTCCACGGCATCGTTTCTTGAAAGCGAGGCGCTCCGCATGGGTAAAGGCGAGCACGACTTGTCGGAAATGTACATTGTGCGGCATGTATACCGCCAGAAATGCGAAAACTATGTGCGCCGCCAGGGCCATGCGCAGTTTGGCGAGGGGGGCCTGGCCCATGACTTGCTGAATGCCGTACGCGAATTTGGTATTGTACCGGAAAGCGTATACCCCGGCCGCAAGGATGTAAAAAAACCTTTTAACCACCAGCAACTGGAAAAAAACCTGAAAAACCTCTGCGACGGTTTGGTGAAACAGGGCACGGCAGGCACCCTTCAGCCCAAGTGGCTCAGTAAGGTAGACAGCCTGCTGGATCAGGAATTTGGCATTGTGCCTACCCAGTTTACCTACAACAATACGGTATTTACACCGGTGTCATTCCGCGAATTTCTGGGTATCGAACCCAATGATTATGTGACACTTACGTCCTTTACCCACCATCCGTTTTACCAGCCCTTTATTCTGGAAATTCCTGACAACTGGGCCAATGGAATGTTCTATAATTTACCACTGAGCGAACTCATTCGCACCCTGAACACCTCGCTTCAGCAAGGTTACACGGTGGAATGGGATGCCGATGTGAGCAATGAAGGTTTTTCAGCGCAAAACGGCGTGGCCATTATACCTGAACGCGACTGGAAAGACAAAGACGCTGTTGCCCAAAGCAATACCTTTAAATTCTGGGAACCGGAAAAAAACATCACTGCTGAATATCGCCAGCAATTGTTTGATCGGCAAGAAACCACCGACGATCACCTCATGCATATCGTGGGCCTTCTGAATGAAGGGCACGGCGGCAGTTTCTTTGTAGTGAAAAACTCCTGGGGTGAAATTTCCAACCTCAAAGGGTTTGTGTACGTTTCAGATGCCTATATGCGCCAAAACACCATCTCATTTACAGTGCACAAAAACGCTGTTCCAAAGGATATTCGCCACCGCCTTGGCCTCGATGCAGAACCCGCCAATCCATTCAAAAATTCGGAGGCGCCGAGGGAAAAAAACAGCAAAACTGCAGCGCCCGCCAAATCCGGCACCGTCAAACCTAAACTGGATATGAACGAAGTCCATAAAATGCGCGACAGCGCCAAGCAGCAGGAGAACTCGGATCATTGAACAAGAGGCAATTCGCAAAAGGCAAGGGGCAAAAAACAAGAGGCAAGAGGCAAAAAACAAGAGGCAAGAGGCAAAAAGCAATAGATGAAAAACAAAAAAAGTGCAACTTTGCCCCTCATTCATTTTTTGCCCTTTGCCCCTTGCCCTTTGCGAATTGCCCCTTGCCCCTTGCCCCTTGCCTTTTGCTCCTTGCCTTTTAAGATATTTACGATGAAAAACACCCCCCTAACGGAAAAACACATCGCTTTGGGCGCTAAAATGGCCGAATTTGCCGGCTATAATATGCCCATTTCCTACACCACCATTTCGGATGAACACCATGCGGTGCGCCAGAGTGTCGGCGTTTTCGACGTCAGCCATATGGGTGAATTCATCGTACGGGGAAAAGATGCTTTGGCTTTTTTGCAAAGCGCTACTTCCAACGATGTCAGCAAACTCCAGCCGGGCGAAGTGCAGTATTCCTGCCTGCCCAATAAAAAAGGCGGAATTGTAGATGACCTGCTCGTGTACCGTCTCGACGATGCGCCTGAAATGACCGTTGCCGGCGAACAATCGTTCATGCTGGTAGTCAATGCATCCAACGAAGTGAAGGACTGGCGCTGGCTCAAACGCCTGGCTCGCGGTTTTGAGGTGAAAATGCAGAATATTTCTGCCAAAACCGGCCTGATTGCCGTGCAGGGCCCCAAGGCTGCTGAGGCACTGCAAAAACTGACCGATATCGACCTGAAAAGCATCAAATACTACAATTTCCGTCGCGGCCGTTTTGCTACCTGCAACAATGTAATCGTGTCGGCTACCGGTTATACCGGCAGCGGAGGGTTCGAGATTTATGCCAAAAACAAGGATATTGCTAAAATCTGGGATCGCGTGTTCAAGGCAGGCGCCAAATTCGGCATCAAACCTGCCGGCCTGGGCGCCCGCGATACCCTGCGCCTGGAAATGGGATATTGCCTGTATGGCAATGACATCGACGATAAAACAAGTCCGCTCGAAGCCGGCCTGGGCTGGATTACCAAATTGAACAAAGCCGCTGATTTCCCCTCCAAGGATCGTTTTCTAAAGCAAAAAGCGGAAGGCGTCAAACGCAAATTAGTCGGATTTACACTGACAGAACGCCGCGTACCCCGCCACGGTTATGTGATTGAAAGCAAACGCGGCGCCACGATTGGAGTGGTTACCTCCGGCACCCATGCTCCGACGCTCGATCAACCCATTGGCATGGGGTATGTAAAAGCCAAATATGCCGAACCCGGCACCAAAATCATGATTGTGGCCGGCAGCAAAAAACTGGAAGCCGTGGTATGCAAAATACCATTTGTAACGCCCGGCGTTTAACCCAAAACCCTGATACGGAACATGGAGAATGAAACCGAATTCCCCGAACAGCAGGAGCCTGAAATCCAGCCTGTTGCACCGGAAGAAACACAGTTGCCCGGTGTCGATGTCGACCCCGTGATGATTCGCGCCGAACGGGTGAAAACCGAAATCGGCCAGGTGCTGGTAGGGCAGGAAGAAATGCTCGAACTGATGTTGATCGCTCTTTTTACCGGCGGCCATGTGCTGCTGGAAGGCGTGCCGGGTATTGCTAAAACACTGACAGCCAAACTGTTGGCGCGCAGCATCAGTACGGGATTCAGCCGGATTCAGTTTACGCCCGACCTGATGCCGGCCGACGTGGTGGGCACACCGGTGTTCAATATGAAAACATCGGAGTTCAACTTCAAATCCGGCCCTATTTTTTCCAATGTCGTGCTCATCGACGAAATCAACCGTGCCCCTGCCAAAACCCAGGCAGCCCTGTTTGAGGTAATGGAAGAAAAGCAGGTTACTGTAGATGGCATCACACATCAGATGGGCGCTCCTTTTTTTGTAGTGGCTACTCAAAACCCGATCGAACAGGAAGGTACCTACAAACTCCCGGAGGCTCAACTCGACCGTTTTTTGTTCAAAATTTTGCTTCAGTATCCCAGTCTCGACGAGGAACAAAATATCCTGCGCCGCTTTCACAACGACTTCAACGGCGCCCTGCGCGACACCGTTTCCGCAGTGTTGTCGCCCACTGATATCGCCGATTGCCAGCAGCGCATCGAACAGGTGTTTATCCGTGAAGAACTGCTCGATTACATCGCAGCCATCGTTCACAGCACGCGCAACAACGCCGATCTGTTTCTCGGCGCCAGCCCCCGTGCATCGCTGGCACTGATGAAAACAGCCAAAGCCGCTGCCGCCCTCAATGGCCGCAATTTCGTGACGCCCGACGATATCCGCTATGTCTCTTTCCCTGTGCTCAATCACCGCGTTATTCTGACGCCCGAACGCGAAATGGAAGGTTTCTCTACGCGGGAAGTGCTGGATGATATTGTGAAGAAAATTGAAGTACCTAGGTAGTCCTAAGTCGTGAGTCCTAAGTCCTAAGTCCGTAGAGTACACCTTATTACCTTTGGCTTTAGTCATTAGTAAAAGCCAAGAATAATAAGGTGTACTCTACGGACTTAGGACTTAGGACTCACGACTTAGGACTTAGAATTCCAACCCCTCCCCTCTTTTCCCATGTCTTACATCGTGTAGCGTTCAATTAAAACTATACAATGACATGAAAAAAGCATTCTTTTTACTGATTTCTGCCCTCCTGCTCCTGAACGGATGCTCCAAAAAGGAGACGAATGATGCTGTTCTTATTCGGGTTAAAAATGCAAGCACGCTGAATTTTACCAATGTGTACGTAAATACATCAGGCGGTGAAAACAACTATGGCGATCTTGCAGCGGGCCAAATTTCCGAATACAAGGAATTTACATATGCTTACCCATATGCCTATGTTCGGTTTGAAATAGACGGACAAACCCGACAGTTACAACCTATTGATTATGTCGGCGAATCGCTGCTGGACAACGGCAAATACACCTATGAATTGACGGCAGATCCGGCAAATGGGAATGTGGGGCTGATGCTTACGGAATAGTCCTGAGTCGTAAGTCCTGAGTCCTAAGTCTGTAGCGTACACCGAATTGCTCTTGATATTTCCTAATGATTAAAGCCAAAGGTAATCAGGTGTACTCTACAGACTTAGGACTTAGGACTCAGGACTTCTCAAACATATGAATCAACTTTTTTTCACACAAAAAATAGAAAATGGCTTTGCCTACCTCGATGAAGAGGAAGGCCGCCACCTGGTAACGGTGTTGCGCCGCAAACCGGGCGACCGACTGCACCTGACAGACGGGCGCGGGTATTTCTATGAAGCCGAACTGACTGAAACGGGCAAAAAACATGCTGTGGCCCGCATACTGCATACCAAGGCTGCCGACACAGGATATTCCACGCCCCTGCACCTGGCCATCGCTCCTACCAAACAAATCGAGCGGATGGAATGGCTGCTGGAGAAAGCCACCGAAATGGGTATTCAAGCCATCACATTGCTGCATTGCCAACGTTCGGAACGCGATACTGTACGACTCGACCGCCTGGAAAAAGTGCTGGTGTCGGCCATGAAACAATCGTTGCGCGCACACCTGCCGGCACTTCACCCGATGACACGATTTTCAGATTTTGTGAAAACGGCAAAGGCTGATCTCCGTTTTATTGCCTGGTGTGCCGAACAACCGCTGCCACACCTGAAAACACAGTTGCAAACCGGTAAGAGCACCCTGGTGCTGATCGGCCCAGAAGGCGATTTTTCCCCTGAAGAAGTACAACTGGCTGAAACAGCCGGGTTTACAGGCGTAAGCCTCGGCGCTGCGCGCTTGCGTACCGAAACCGCAGGATTGCTGGCCGTGAGTGCCGTTGCATTGGCGTAAAAAAGGGGCAAGAGGCAAAAAGCAAAGGGCAAGAGGCAAGGGGCAAGAGGCAAAAAGCAAGAGGCAAGGGGCAAAAAGCAAGAGGCAAAGAAAAAAAGTTGCAACTTTGCCTCTTGCCTCTTGCCTCTTGCTTTTTGCCCCTTGCCCCTTGCCCCTTGCCCCTTGCCTTTTACCCCTTGCCCCTTCAATTTTTGCCTCTTTTAAAAAAATGCTACACATGAAACTCCTCCTCCCATTCTTTCTGCTTCCCGTGCTTGTTGCAGCGCAGGGCATCGAATTTGAACATGGCACCTGGGCAGAAGCGCTGGCAAAAGCCAAGGCGGAGAACAAATTCATTTTTATGGATGCGTACACGACCTGGTGTGGGCCGTGCAAAATGTTGAACAAACAGACATTCCCCGATTCTGTAGTAGGCTCGTTTTTCAATAGCCGCTTCATCAATGTGAAAATGGATATGGAAAAAGGAGAAGGCATCGAACTGGCCCGAAAATATGGCGTCGATGTGTACCCGACCCTGTTGTTTTTCCAAGCAGATGGCGTGGTGGCGCACCGGGCGGCTGGTTTTTATCCGCCTGCGCAGTTTCTGGATCTTGGTAAAACCGCTGCCGATCCTACCCGCAACCTGCACGCGCTGGAAGTGCGGTATCGCAATGGCGATCGCGATCGGGCATTTTTGCGGCAACTGATCGAAGCCCGTGCAACTGCTTACGACCCACGCGCTGCCGCACTGGCCAATGAATACCTCGAACAGGAAAAAGACCTGAATACGCCTGAAAACAAACAAATCATATTGCGCTTTGCCAACGACCCCATGTCGAAAGCCTTCCAGTTTCTGGTGCAGAACCGCAAAGCATTCGAGCCCCAGATAACGGAAGGAGAGGTAACGCTTTTTATCGATCAGGTTTTTCAAAATTACCTGCAAACACAGCCTGTTTTGTCGCCCGATCAGGTGCAACGCCTCTATACTGTCTGCTACCCCGAGCAAGGCGACCTGGCTGCTTCTGCCTACCGACTTGCCTACTATCAGGAACGCAGCGATTATGCGAACTATGCGGCATCGGCTGTCGATCATTTCAAACGTTTCCCAAGCGAGAACAGCAAGGAACTGGGTGAAGCCGCTTTTCTTGTTTCCGAAAATACCAACGACAAAACCTTGCTGGGGCATGCGCTTGGCTGGGCAGAAAAATCTGTTGTCTTGATAGAAAATGACGGCAATCGCCTGACCCAGGCAAAAATCCTTGCCAAACTCGGACGGAAAACCGAAGCCCGGAAAGCCGCTCTCAGGAGTGCAGAACTTGCCAAATCTGCTGGGGCCGACGATACGCAGGCACAAAACCTGCTCCGACAACTGGGCAACTGATCGTTTCCGGTAAAACACCCTTCCCGGCGTATCTGTCTGCCGTATTACAAAAAAATACTATGGTACGGTAATTGATTTGTTGTAGCACGGAACAACACAGTTTGAATCGATGCGCCGCCTCAATGTCCTGCTTGCCGATAACCATCCCATTTTTGCAGAAGGTCTGCAAGCCGTTTTATCCCGTTCGGATGCCGGAAAATTTGCCTACCATGTGCTGGGGGTAGCGCACACTGCTACGCAAGCGCTCGACTGGTTGCGCCATGAGCAAATCGATGTGCTGCTCACAGACCTTAACCTGCCTGAAACAGATAACCTCAAGGTATTGCCGTCTGTAAAAAAAACGTGTGCACAAACCCGTGTCCTGGTGATGACCCTGTTTGATGATCCGCGTATGGTGAAAGCGGCATTCAAGGCGGGCGCCGATGGCTACATGCTTAAATCTGGCTCGCAGGCCGAACTGCTGCAAGCCATCGAGCAGGTGATGGATGGATTTACCTACCTTGGGAAAGGCATTTCGCTCGACAAATCGTACCCCGTTTCACAAGTTGCCAATCAGGGACTTCCCGACAAACAATTTGCCGGAAAATACGGCCTCACACGTCGGGAAATAGAAATCATGCAGCATATCGGCAGGGCGCTCAGCAACAAGGAAATTGCAGAGCAACTCTTCATCAGCGACCAGACGGTCAGTGTTCACCGAAAAAATATTATGCGTAAATTACGGGTAAACAACACCGCCAGTCTGATAAAAATCGCCTTTGAACACCACCTGGTGTGAAATTTTAACACTGCATTTAATAAAATTACCATGCATGTGGTACGCGGGTTTTAAAGATCGGCACTGTTTTTGAAATATTTCTCTTCACAGTTCAAGTCTACTTCATGCCGTGCCTCCAATTCTGTTGAAGGAATATCATCAAGGAAACTTAACTTTGCAAAAATCGCTAAAACCTCATTAACTGGTGAAGCGCTTCTTACTTCAAATTGTAACATTTTCACAAACGTTTTTAATTAATCTCATGAGAAAAGCAAATTCTACTTTCTCCTGTAATTTACTGGGTTGGTTGGCTGCTTTGGTTGTGACTTTCGCAACCGCAGTGAATGCCAATGCTCAGTGTACACTCATTTGTAACGACCTGGTAAACGTGTCGTTGGCTGAAGACTGCGAACTGGTACTCCAGCCCGATATGATCCTGGAAGGCGGCGGTTGCCCCAACGGCATTCTTGTTGTAGAGGTTGACCGCGTTGCTCCGTTCGGCAACGGCCCCTGGGTAACAGGTACGCTTACTTCCGCCGACCTGAACAAAACTTTCGCAGTGCGTGTGAGAAACACGGCTACTCCAAACGGCAACAGCTGCTGGGGTATGATCCATGTGGAAGACAAACTTGTTCCAACGATCATCTGTGCTGACATTTCTGTTAGCTGTGCTATCACGGAATACACGCCGGAAGATCTTGCTGATCTGGGATTCGAACAGGCTTATCCGGATGCTTCCGACAACTGCTACACGCCGACGCTGACGCACACTGATCAGTTCTTCGATCAGACTTGCAGCAGCCCGAATGATATGAGCGCGTACGTTATCCGTACGTGGAGAGCAGTGGATGGCAGCGGTAACTCTTCTACCTGCCAACAGTACATCTATTTCGAGCGTCGCCACCCTGCTGATGTGGATTTCCCAGAAGATGTGACCATCTACTGCGACGAAACCTATCCTGTCGACAATCAGGGCCACCCGGCTGTTTCCGTTACCGGAGCACCTTACATCGACGAATTCGGTCTGACGATTCCGATTTACCCGAACAATACCTTCTGTGAGATGAATGGTACCTACCAGGACCAGACCATCTATGTTTGCGAAGGTACCCGTAAATACCTCCGTACCTGGACGATTTTCGACTGGTGCCTCCCGACAGGACAGGGCAACCCTCGCACGCACGTTCAGTTGATCAAGGTGGTAGACGACCAGGGTCCTGAAATTGCTTGCCCAAGCGACATGACGGTATCGACCAATCCAAGCCAGTGCTGCGCTACTGTGAACCTGCCTGACGTAATTATCGATGATAATTGCTCACGCATCAACAACATCAGCGCAATGGTAGTGGCCTACGATCAATACCTGCCTGATCAAGTGATCGGTACGTACAACATCAACGGCAATACACTGTCGACCTTCCCGGGCAACAACTTCTGGGATCGCGACACACTGGGCCGCTACGGCACCACACCTTGCCTGCCAATCGGTACGCACACTGTAATCTACATGGCTGAAGACGCTTGCGGCAATACCAGCTCTTGCTCTTTCCAACTGACTGTTCTGGATGATATTGCTCCTGTAGCAACCTGCACTCAGTTCACAACGGTAGCAATCGGTGTGGATGACCCGACCGACTGCTACGAGCCAACTGGCAACTGCGAATTTGGTGGTGTAACCTGGGTACCGGCTTCTGCCTTCGACCAGGGTTCGCACGACAACTGCAACGGTGTTGAATTTACCATCCGCCGTATGCCGGAAGCAGACGGAACTTACTCTGATTGCATCGATGATCTGTCGCCACTGTGCGACGGCTACGAATACAATGTTGCTACCACGGAAAATGACTCGATCAAATTCTACTGCTGCGAAGTAGGCACCACCCAGACAGTGATCCTGCGTGTGTACCAACTGGACATCAATGGCAACCGCGACTACTACCGCAATCCTGACGGCACTGCACTGACGGATCCTGATGGCAACATCCAGTACATCTACAACGAATGTATGATCAATGTGGAAGTACAGGACAAAATCAAACCGACGTGCCAGGCACCAGCCCCTGTAACGATCAACTGCGAAAACTTCGAACCAAGCCTGTGGGCATATGGCTACCCAAGTTCGGTAGACAACTGCTGCCTGGATCAAACACCACCGACAAGCGCTGATCCACAGGGTCAGGTAGGTATCCCAAGCGGTACCACTGCTATTCCTGGTGTATGCGGTATGACGCAGAAAACATACTACTCGGGCTTCCTGGGCGCGAACTTCGATACGACTTGCAACCGCGGTACGATCGTTCGTCGCTTCACGGCATGGGACTGCCAGGGCTTCTCTAGCAGTTGCACCCAGCGTATCGTAGTAACGAACCAACAGGCTTACGACATCAAGTTCCCTGCCGACAAACTGGTGAACTGCGTAACAGCACCAGACTTTGGCAAACCGATCATCACGAACGACGAAGGTTGCGAACTGATTGGCGTATCGTACAACGACGTGGTATTCACGATCGTACCGGATGCTTGCTACAAAATCGAGCGTACGTGGACAGTAATCAACTGGTGCACCTACATTCCTGACAACCCATGCGTAGTTGCAACCCGCAACCCTGTAAACCAGACCACGGGTCTGGCTCCAGCGAAAGACTTCCCTGTAAACTCGGAAGTAAACTGCGTGACGTACAAACAGATCATCAAAGTGATCGACCAAACGCCACCAACGGTTACTTGCCAGGACATCGACACTTGCGACTACTCGACGAACAACCCACGCTACTGGAACTACGGTGACAACTGGTGGGATAACGGCACGATGCAGCACGACCTGTGCGAGAAATCGACGAACATCTCGGTAACGGCAGAAGACTTCTGCGATACGCTGTCGCCAACCGGTGGCCTGCGCTTCCGCTACCTGCTGTTCCTGGACCTGGATGGTGACCAAATTATGGAAACCGTTGTATCCAGCGCAGATGCACTGACTCGTCCAATTGCAGCCGTTCTGTACGGCAACTACAACACAGCGCTGTACCATGGCGGTGTTCAGTGGCTGTTCGACAACACAAGCACAGCAAACCAGAAATATCGTTTCGACATCGAACAAACTGCGAACGGTGCACGCGTTATCTGGCGCAATGCAGCAGGCAGCGTGATCGATCCAGAACTGGCACACGGCCGTCACAAAATCAAATGGATCGCAGAAGACGGTTGCGGCAACGAAGCCGTTTGCGAGAAAACATTTGAAATCCGCGACTGCAAACCACCGGTGGTGGCCTGTGCCAACGTGAACATCAACCTGATGGTAGGTGGTATGGCTACTTTGTGGGCAAGCGACTTCTTCCTGTACGGCGATGACAACTGCACACCTGATGCAATTCTGGAGCAGAAACTGGCAGTTATCCGCGCGGACGAGAACCCGGGCAACCAGTTCCCAACCGACCTGCCACAGTCGATCGTAGTAACTTGCGCTGACCAGGGCACCCTGGTACCAGTACAGGTATGGCTGCAAGATGCAGCAGGCAATGCAGACTTCTGCATCGCATACGTAGACGTACAAGCGAACATCGTAGGCTGCCCGAACGGCACTTCTGCTACTGTAGCAGGTGCTCTGGCAACTGGCACACAAGGTGTTGAGCAAGCCACTGTAGAAGTGACTGGCACGCCAAACGTGAACCTGACTCAGACAACTGGTGACAACGGTGCATTCTCCTTCAACAACGTACCGCTGGGCGCAAGCGTAGTGGTAACGCCAACGAAAGACGACAACCCGCTGAACGGTGTAACTACTTATGACCTTGTTCTGGTATCCAAACACATCCTGGGTCTGGAGCCGCTGAACACGCCATACAAAATGATCGCTGCCGACGCTAACCGCTCTGGCTCGATCACGACGTTCGACATCGTAGAGTTCCGTAAGTTGATCCTGGGTATCTACAACGAACTGCCGAACAACACTTCCTGGAGATTCGTAGACAAATCGCACGTGTTCCCGAACCCATCGAACCCATTCCAGGGCTCGATTCCGGAAAACATCTCGATCGCCAGCCTGTCTGCTGACATGATGGCTAACAACTTCGAGGCTGTTAAAATCGGTGACGTAAACGGTTCTGCTATCGCTAACAGCCTGCAATCTGCTGAAGAGCGCACGGCTTCGACGATGCTGTTCGACGTAGAAGATCGCGCTGTGAAAGCAGGCGAAACCTTCACGGTGAACTTCAAAGGTGCTGAAAAAGTACAGGGCTACCAGTTCACAATGAACTTCAACGGTCTGGAAGTAATGGATATCGCTGGTAACGGCGACATCAAAGCCGAAAACTTCGGTGTATTCCAGGACGCTCTGACTACTTCGGTAGACGGTTCTGACAACGAATTTGCAGTAACGTTCCGCGCAAGCAAAGCAGGTCAACTGTCGAGCATGCTGGGCGTATCGAGCCGCATCACGAAAGCAGAAGCATACAGCCTTGCCAACAATCGCATGGACGTTGCCTTCCGCTTCAACGGTCAGAACGGTGCTACCATCTCTGGCGTTGGCTTCGAACTGTACCAAAACCAGCCAAACCCATTCGTGAACAAAACGTTCATCGGTTTCCACCTGCCGGAGGCTGCTGATGCAACGCTGCGTATCTTCGACGAAACGGGCCGCATGGTATTCACGCAAGGCGGATCGTTCGCAAAAGGTTACAACACGATCTCGGTGGACCGCCAGTTGCTGAACACTGTGGGTGTACTGTACTACACGCTGGAAACGGCTACAGACAGCGCAACGAAGAAGATGGTCCAGTCCAAGTGATTTGACAACTTTTGAAAGTTGTCAAATCTGACAACAACGCACAACGGTTTAGAATTGACAACTTTTTAAAAGTTGTCAATTCTGGGTATATGATCGGGGTAGCGTACTTGTACGCTACCCCGATTTTATGTTCTATCATTTTATATTGTTTGGCTACCGCTGTTTTTCGACAAAACAATGACCAAAAAATAAAAAATGGTATGATATTCGCGTAAATATTGTTAATGTTTGTACCTTTATCACGTTTTATACATAATCCACCCAAAATATTCTCATGGAAAGAAATCGCTTGTATGCCAGCATTCTGCTGCACTCCTGTCATTTCTTACCTTATTCAAGGATGTTCCTTCTTCTTCCGAACATACCTGTTATCATGACAAAGAGGAGTTTGATTTCTGTTTTTTTGATGGAAAAAGTTGCGTAAGGTTAGTGACGTTGATAACAGTCAGCGCATTTAGTCAAACTTAATCATATCATTATTTTTCAATGAAATAGTTGTATTTCGTTGAAATTCAGGCTATTATGCCTTAAATCATTTTTTCTTATGAAAAGAATCCATTACTATTTCCTTTTCCTTTCTGTGCTGTTTGCCGGGAACGCAGCAGCCCAAAGTATCGGGGTAAATACCAATACTCCGCACGCATCCGCAGCACTGGATGTGACATCTACTACTCAAGGCTTGCTTGCACCCCGAATGACGCAGGCACAGCGCAATGCGATTGCAAGCCCTGCTACAGGCTTGCTCATTTATCAGACGGATGGTACGGCTGGTTTTTATTCCTATAATGGTGCATCCTGGGTACAGCAAGGCGCTACGGGCCCTGCCGGTCCTGCTGGCCCTGCCGGCCCTGCCGGTGCTGTTGGCCCACAAGGCCCTGCTGGCCCCGTTGGTGCTGTTGGCCCACAAGGCCCCGCCGGCCCTGCTGGTGCTGTTGGCCCACAAGGCCCCGCCGGCCCCGCCGGCCCTGCTGGTGCTGTTGGCCCACAAGGCCCCGCTGGCCCTGTTGGTGCTACGGGTGCTACGGGTGCTGCCGGTCCTGCTGGTCCTGCCGGTGCTGTTGGCCCACAAGGCCCCGCCGGTCCAGCCGGTCCACAAGGCGTTCAGGGTGATCCTGGTCCAGTTGGTCCTGCTGGCGCTGCCGGTCCTGCTGGTCCACAAGGTCCTGCCGGTCTACAAGGCGCTGTTGGTCCACAAGGCGCTGTTGGTCCGCAAGGCCCCGCCGGTCCTGCTGGCCCACAAGGCCCTGCCGGCCCCACTGGTGCTACTGGTGCTACTGGCGCTACCGGCCCTGCTGGCCCTGCTGGCCCTGCTGGCGCTACCGGCCCTGCCGGTTCTGCCAATATCGTCGGTACTACTAACTATCATATCAAGTTTACGAGCGCTACCACCGGTGGCAACTCTCTGATTCAGGACAACGGCACGAGTTTGGCCGTCAATGCTTCGCCACTGCTTACATACCAGTTTTATGTCTACCGGCAACAACTTACCTCTAATGGAGACGGCCAAGCAAGTTTGTACGGATACCGCACCCGCGATTCGCAGAATGATGGTACTAGTTATGCTCAGATATCTACCAATAATGCGACAACCGGATTTAATTTCTGGGGCGATTTGTATACATTCGGTACTGCCGGATATAACTATAATGACTATTCTCGTTGTGGTGGTGCTATTGGTTCTGAGGTATCAGGGGCTTACTGGGGAAGTATGGGATACAGGTCTTCCGCGCTATTGAATTATGGCGTTTATGGCACCTCTGCTTATGCTTCAGGCGGTGGTTTCCTTTCCAACAACACCTCCACCGGCATCGGCGCAGGCTTCTACGGCGGCGTGATGGGCGGCTGGGTGCGCGGCGAGGTACTGGGCTTTACCAGTGCCGGTGAAATGTACGCATCCTATAATGTAGGCAATGAGTACACCTCGGGCCACCAGGCCGACATCGTGACCAACAACGGACAACGCGCCGTAGCCTACGCCAATACGTCCACACAACTGAAAGTGTACGACGACGGCTTTGCTGCGCTGGCAAATGGCCAGTCGACTGTATCGTTCAGCAATGAGTTCCGCAACCTGATGGCACAGGGCCAACGTCCGGTAGTGACTGTTTCGGCAGTAGGCGCTCCGGTAGCCCTCTATATCAGTTCGATCGACAAAAACGGTTTCTCCGTGGCAGCAGCCGACGGTTCGGCTGCCAATGTAGAATTTACCTGGACGGCAGTAGCCAAACGTGTGGATGCACAACAGACCGTTCCATCTGCCTTGATGGATGCGCAATTTGACGAACACCTGAAAGGCGCCATGTTCAATGAGGGTAACCTCGAACAGAGTGGTAAGCCGATCTGGTGGGATGGCGAGAAACTGCGTTACGACGCAGTTCCGGAGCGCAAGATCGAAAACAAGGTAGAACCACACGCTAACAAGTAAGACAAAGGAATGAAGGGTTGGTGGTGTGTGGCAGTATGGGGAATTTTGCTGGTGCAGCCTTTATCGGCACAATCGGACAAATTCCCGGGCAACATGCAGTCGGATGTGTATTTCTTGGCCCACGACAGTTTGCAAGGCCGCGCACCCGACACAGATGGCGCCCGAATAGCCGCGCAATGGATTGCAGACAGGTTTCAACACCTGCAATTGCAACCCGTGTTCGACCACACATACTACCAACCTTTCATTTACCAGGAATCCGGACGGAATATTCCAACAGAAAATGTGCTGGCCCAAACGAATCCGGGCCGACCTTGCCGATTGATTATTGCTGCGCATTACGATCATTTGGGGCGCGGCCAACATCATTCCAGAGAGGTTTTTCCAAACCGGATTCACAATGGCGCCGATGACAATGCCAGTGGAACAGCCATGTTGCTGGAATTGGCAAAGTGGTGCATGAATACGGATAGTTTGTCGGGATACAACGTGTTGTTTGTGTGTTTTTCGGGACATGAATCTGGTTTGTTTGGTTCACAACTTTTTGTGCAATACCCGCCGTTCCTCCTGGATTCTTCCATGTTTGTGTTGAATCTCGATATGGTGGGCCGGCTTGATACCACACAAAAACCGCCGCCTTTGTACTTCCGCATTCCCGAGAACAGCCATTGGCCGACGTGGATGCTACCGGCTTCTCAGGAAGGTTTGAATGTGGTGGTGAAAAAAACGGATCAACTGCTCGATCACACGGCTTTTGAACGGATGGGTATACCGGCCGCTACTTTTTCAACCGGAATACACGACGATTACCATAAAAGCACTGACGATGCCGAACGAATTAATTATGCAGGAATGGAGCAGGTTTTACAGTATGTGAAGGGCTTCATCCTGAAATTAATTCATTGACAATCATTGATTTGTGTCTTGTAAAGGGTTCTCTGGTTATTTGCATGCTTTTTGGGGTAAATGCCTTTATGTGCATTCTAATTGCAATGAAATTTATGAAAAAAATACTTTTTACACTTATAGTTTGTTGTTTGCTGGGTTCAGTGGCCCGTGCGCAGGGAGAACTATACATCCCCGCTTCGGGAAGTATTGTGACATCCGGTGCTTCTACACTGACCCTGAGCAATACCAAACTCACCAATAACGGCACATTTACCGACAATAACGGCACGGTTCGCCTGACGGGAAATGCTGCCAACGCTGCGGCCAGTTTCAATGGTACAGGTGTTACAACGCTGCGAAACCTGGTCATTGACAAAAGCGCCAACGCTGCACAGGTGAATCAGGACATTTTTGTGCTGGGAAATCTGACCTTCGTTTCGGGCGGCCTCGAACTTGCCAACGGCGATGTAAACCTGGGAACTACAGGGATACTCATTGGTGAAACGGAGACCTACCGCGTGTATGGCACCGGCGGGGAACTGATCGCTTTTGTCACCCTCAATGCGCCGAACGGGGTAAACCATGCCAACCTCGGTGCGGTCATTACTTCCGCTCAAAACCTGGGGTTGACCGAAATTCGCCGCGGCCACGCACCGTTTGTGGTGCCGTTTGGGAACAGCATTGCGCGTTATTTCAACATTATACCTGCCAACAACAACGGACTCAACGCTACGCTGCGTGCCAACTACTTCAATGCTGAGGTAAATGGCAATACGGAAAGCGATATGATTTTCTGGCGCAGCACCAATGGCGGCGTAAGTTGGGTGTTCCAAACAGGGGCTTACACACGTGATGTGGCTGCCAACTGGGTACAACTGCCGGGTATTAATGCCTTCTCGATGTGGACACTGGCTAATCAGCCGCCTTGTCCTGATTTGTCGGTGGCTCCACCCAATGTATCCATTGTCAACAGCGCTTGCAACAATGCATGCGAAGTGACGGGAGGTGCTATTTCTGCGCCTGCAAATCCTTGCCCGCAAGGATCTACTATTCAATATCGTGTAAATGGTGGCGCATGGTCGAATACCTTGCCTGAATATGCTCAAACAGGCCCGGCTCAATTTATTCAAACCCGTTGCCTTTGCGATGAATACAATGTAGTAGCCAGTCCTGCTTCTTCCGGCGTAGCAACAGCGCCCGGATTTTGCGCTCCGGCTCCCACCACCCTGGTTTGTAATGATCTGGTTACGGTAAGCCTGGACGAATCCTGCTCCCTGGATGTAAATCCTGACATGGTTCTGGAAGGTTTTAATGCCTGTTTTGCCAATTATCTGGTACAGGTAGACCGTACGCTGCCCTTGGGTAATGGCCCATGGCAGCCGGCTACTTTGGGCGCCTCCGACGTACATCATACCTATGCTGTGCGTGTTGTGCTGGATGCAAATGGTAACGGAATCGCAGACAATGGTGAAACCTCCTGCTGGGGCAATATCGCTGTCGAAGACAAACTGCCACCCGTGCTGCAATGCCCATGTACATCTAACACGGACGATGCCTGCACATACACCTGTGCCGACAAAGACGGTATCCTGAACGGCTCGATTGTGACACCTGCACCGGTAGCAGTGGATGGCTGCGAAGGCCCGATCACTACAATCGTAACAAACCCTGCAGCACCAGGCGCGAACCTGTACAAAAAAGATGTGTTCATCGACGGTGGCGCCTGTGGCGTGAGCCGCATCGAACGCACGTGGACAGCGAAAGACTCCTGGGGTAACTCCGCACAGTGCACGCAGGTGTTCTACCTGGAGCCCTATGACCTGGACGAAGTGAACTTCCCGGAAGACATCACGATCGAATGCGCTGGCTGCGGCCAAACTGCGAGCACCTCACCATGCGTGACAGGTGTACCGACGGTGGACGGCAACGACGAAGACGGTGTGTACGAAATCATTACGTACAATGGCAACTGCCAGATTCAGTCTGAAGGTATCTGCAACCTGGGTGCCCAGAAAGAAGACACGCGCATCCAGGTATGCCCGGGCACATTCAAAATCCTGCGCCACTGGACAGTAC
>JAIUPL010000010.1 GCA_020160935.1 Bacteroidota bacterium
GATTTGACCCGCATTTGTGACAACATTTTTGCTCCGTAACCATAAGAAAATCCTTTTTATCACAAAAATACAAATCACTCACATATTTACACTACCAAATTCTAATAGTGCCATACAGTGGATTTTAATATTTCGCGACCGTTTCATTCCTACTCACCCAACTCCACCCTTTCAATCAACAACTCATTCCCCTGCACCACATTCGCACAGGGCTTCCCGCACTGGCAGACAAACCTGTAGTTGTGAACTTCTGTAATTTGCCCGCAATCAAGGCATTGGATCAGCACGGGCACCAGGTTTACGCGCAGGGCAACGCCTTTAAAACGCACTTCGTCTTCTTCTACTACGGCATCGAAAGCGTTTTGCAGGAGCACGGTTTCTACATTGGCAAGCGGGCCCACCTTGAGTTCGATGGCTTTCAAACGCCCGAGTTCCTCGGTAGAAAATGTTTCTTCGAGGGTGCGGAAAATGGTGCGGACGAGTGAAATTTCATGCATGTGGAATGTCTCTGTGCAAATCCATACTCTACACTTTGTGTCCTTTGTGAAACCTTCGTGTTCTTCGTGGTAAAAAGATTTAACCACAACGGGCACGAAGGTTTCACGAAGGACACAAAGTGTAGAGTGTACAGATATTATTCATTACAAGGTAATGGCCGTCAGGCCATAAAATCCGTTAAAATCAGAAAAAATCCGTTTCATCCGTTCTTCCATCCCTCTACGAGCGGCGTAGCCGAACAGACACTACTGTTCCTCCAGCACCACCCGCAACTGCTCCAGTTTGAGCAATTGTTTATCCGCTTCGGCAACAAGCCCCGGGTCGTTCGTCAGCGATTTCGCTTCGCGCGCCATCTCGATCATCTGCTCGAAAAACGCCTGGTTGGAGTTCTCTTCGTCTAATTGCACATGCCAGCAAGACTCCACGTAGTTCAGCAGCGTGACGGCGCGCTCCATTGGCCAGGCTTCTGCGGTGCGTATAGCCAGCGCTTCGGCGTAGTAAAACAGCGCTTTTTCATAGTTATCGGTGTGGATGGCCTCGGGATATTTCGTCAGCGCATTGGCGTAATTGCAGCACACCATGGCGTATTCGTACGGGTACTGTTCGCGGGTGTAAAACTTCAGCGCCTGCTGAAACGAGGACGACGAAATGCCCGCCCAGATGCTTTTTTTCTTTTCCTCATCCGGCATTTCCGCATAAATAACGCCCAGATACTGATGGATGTCGGCATACACGTCGGGGGTTTCATCGATGTCGAATACCTTCAAAGCATGCTGAAAACTTTCCAGGGCACTTCGGAAAAACTGCGGATTATCTTTTTGGGCCCAGGTGTACAGCAGAATGCCCCTGCGATAGTGCGCCTGCGCGAGCAGTTCGGGCATTTCTTCCGCTCTCAGAATCTCGACCGCCCGGTTGATGTAACCCAGCGCTTCAGAAAAACTTTCCGAGTAATTGGCCACCTGGGCGGCGTCGATCAGCAACAGCGCTTCTTCCAACTTGCGCTCCTGTTTCTGATATTGCTGGAGCACATCCCAAAGCATGTCTTTCAGACTGGAAAGCAGCGCAGTGTCGTAAGGGACTACCAGTTTTTTCATCCACACGCCGCAGAGCGTTGCCTTGAGTTCGGGCGTTGCGTCGTCAGAAATGGCCGATTTAAGTGCGTCTTCCAGCAAGTGTTCCGCTTGCAGCAATTCGCCGAGGTCGGTCAGGAAAATGGCATATTGCCGTGCTGTGAAAGCATAATATTCGCCATTGGGCGCGCTGTTGAGCGCTTCCCGGTAGAAATAGCGGGTTTTATCGAGGTCGAAACCCGTTTCCGTGGCAGCATAATGGTGTAAAATGGCCGAGTTGTGGCAGAAGCGGTATTCTTCAAAAGGGTTGAAATCCGATGTAAGGCGCTGTGTATCAATGGGAATGCCGTTTTGAAGGCAATTGATGATGTCGATGTCATTCAGCAGCACTGAACTGCCGGCAAGGTATTCGTAGGCCTTTTCGTAGTTGCCTAATTTGGCAAAAACGAGGCCCAGCAAATGCGACGCATTGAACTCGATTTCCTCCGACAGCAGGTAAGGCGGCATCACATTCTGCCAGTCGAGCGGCTGCGTGATGCCGTTCTTTTTCCGGACAATCAGGTGAAAAGCCGAAGATTTAGGCGCTTGTTCCAGCAGATCGACAAGGTCGACGAGTTCGTGGAGCCGCGGCTCGGAATGTATCATCTGCCCGATTTCAGGCAGCAGGTCGGAAGTAGTGAAAATGCTTATCATAAAGTGACGTGCAGCATGCGAACGCCCGGCTGGTGCATGTACAGCAGGTCGCGGTCAGAGTCATCCAAATCGTGGTCAATGATAATTTCCTGCAGGGAAATGGTTTTGTCGCCTTCGAGATTTCTGGTTTTCAACATTTGCAGGTCGCCCTTGTGAATGGTCGGAAAAATCTCGTCGTCCATAGGCGCCAGTAGCAATGCATGAAGTTGCGGGTAATAAACGGTGTATACCTTATCCAGGTCGCCAAAAACAGTTCCGGCAATATCGCCTGAAATCCAGAGGTGTTGTGTGCGCAGTTTTATTCCCATGTGGAAGGTATTTCAAGGCCCAGGTCGGCCATGATCAAATCGGTTACCTGTTTTCCTGCCTGCAAAACACCTTCGCTGATGCCAATTTCCAGGCGTGTATCGCTAACGGCGATCAGGTAAACGGAAATGTCTTCGGGGTATTCCGCACCCAGTATTTTTTTGGCGTAGGAAAGCGCCTGATCCCATTTGAGGCTGTGCAAAAACACCATCGGATCGTCCTGGATCGAGGCTTCCACTTCACTTGCCGGAAGCCGGTACAAGGTGCCATCGGGTTCGCCGGTGTTCATCACGGCATCCACGAAAATGATGCGCTCATGGCCTTTGAGTTGAAACAGCACCTCGAACGCGGACGTGCCCATATCGATCAGACTGATATGGTCGGGGGTATCGCCGAGCCGTTTTTTCAGTTCATCGATCACCGTGCAGCCGATGCCGTCGTCGCTGCGCACAGGATTGCCGAAACCGAGAATGGCTGTTTGCTTCATTTATTCTTTCGTTTTGAATGTGTTTTAGTGTTTTGGGGGCCTCAGCCCCCGGCCCCCTCTCCAACGGGAGAGGGGGAGGGGGCCGCTCTTGGCTTTTGTAATAATTGCAGGCTGTTAAGTTCGGTATTTGTTATCAAAAACGGGTGCAATAATAACTACAAATGACTATCCGCATGTTGTACCCCACAGTTGGGCTGGCGCCAGTACAACAACTGCCAAGCACTGTTCAGGCGGTGGTATGGGCTTTAGCCCGTCGGGACAGCGCCATTCATGGCGCTCTGCACAAAAATTATGAATAATGCGCCTTAAAAGGCGCTATCCCGACGGGCTAAAGCCCATACCACCGCCTGAACAGCGCTTGGCATATCTCGTAACTTAGGCCACTATCAAGGTCTTACCCACAGTAAAAGTCGACAGGATTCAATATGGAGATTGTCATTTAACCACAAATGCCAAGAGCGAAGCACCTCCCCCTCTCCCGTTGGAGAGGGGGCCGGGGGGGAGGCCCCCAAAACACCCCAACCTCACAACTTAAACTTCGCCAGTTCCTTGCCCGTTTTAGCGTCGTGCGCATGCACGGTACACACCAGGCAGGAGTCGAACGAGCGGGCCACCATGCCTACTTCCACCGGATCGTGTGGGTCTTCGATTTCGATGCCGGTGAGGGCCGATTCAATCGGGCCGCTCTTGCCTTGTTCGTCGTTCGGGCCCACGTTCCAGGTGGTGGGCGCCATTACCTGGTAGTTCTTGATGACACCGTTTTTGATTTCGATCCAGTGCGCCAGCGAGCCGCGTGCGGCTTCCGTAGCGCCGAAACCGATACCATCTTTTTCTTCCGGTTTGATGTAGAACGGGCCATCAAGGTCGATTTCCGACAGCCACTGGTTCAGAAATTCGTACAAGCGTGGAGCCTCGTGTACACGCGCCAGCGAGCGTACGAAGACGCTGGGGCCCATTTTGGCCATAACGTCAGCGAACAGCGGGTCTTTGATCTGGTGATCCAGGTTGGCCGGGTTGGCGTTCATCAGAACGCGGGCCAGCGGGCCTGCTTCTGCTGCGAAACCGTCGTAACGTGGTGCTTTGGCCCAACTGTATTTGCCACCGAAGTCCGTTTCAGCCAGCGTATGCGAAGGCATGGGCGTGGGGAACGGCTCTTTCCAGGGGTGTTCGGCAGGCACATCGGCGTACCAGGAGTGTTTGACGTGTTCGCGGATTTTGAGGTGGTCGAATTCATGCCAGTTTTTACCATCAAAAAAGCCGGACGAACTGATGAGGGCCTTGTTGCGGCCTTCCACCGTCGGATGGTTGTACAGGTCTTTATGCAGGTAGGTGCCGTAAGCGAGGAATTTGCCTACGCCCTGACCGAATTTATCAAGTCCGAATTCGAGGCTGGCGCGGATAAACAGACCCAGGTCGCTGTTGCGCTGGCTTTCGTTTTCTTCCACCCAGGCCATGAGGTCGTCCCAGGTTTTGATTTGCAGGTAGCGCTCGATGGAGCATCCCAGCCAGACAGGCTCCAACCAGTCGTTGCGGAAGTGGTTCATGATGGCGTGTGCCCGCGTGATGTCTTTCAGCGTAGGCGCGCACATCACACCGCCAGGTACCATGTAGGAAGAGTGCGGCCATTGTCCGCCAAACAGCGAATACACTTCCACCGTGCGGCCGGAAGCCGTTACCCCTTTCTGGAAAGAAGTGCCCACGTAAGCGGCAAAACGTTTGACTACTTCGGCATACAAGGGTTTGTTGGCAAATTTTTTATTGGCCAGGTCGGTAGCAAAAATGGCGTAGAACCAGCGTGGAATCGACTGAATTGTTTCCGTCGCCTGACCGATGGCGCGCAGCAGCAGGGCATTTGGCGGCAAAGTGGTTTTCCAGGCCGTATCGAGCGCGGAAGAAGCGCAGTAGAGGTGCGAACCGCCACAGATACCACAGATACGCGGCGTCACGATCAGTCCCGACTGCGGGTCTTTGCCCTCCATAATTTTTTCAAAACCGCGGAACATGGCCGCTTGAGTATGTGCCCGCGTGACCACGCCGTTTTCCATGTAAACCTTTACGTCGAGGTCGCCTTCGACACGGCCCACCGGAGATATATTGAGTTCTTTTATTGTTGACATGATGGTTAGATATTTTAAAGATCAAATCGGTGCGAGGATGGCCTCCGCCCCAAAATTCCGGTTGACTATTTGGAGGTTTCGAAGTGCTCCTGGTCTACGCCCAAAACGCGTTCGATTTTGCCCATGGCTTTTTCCACGCCAGCGCGGGTGTAATAACCCAGTTTGGATACGCCTGTAGGCACATCTTGCGGCAGGAAGCCCAGGTATTTCAGCGTTTTGAATACACTTCCTTTTACCAGATCGTGGTGCGGGAAGCCGGGTTCGGTGCATCCGAGACAGGGGTGATTGGAGCGCGTTTTACTGGAATGGCGGTTCCACAGGATGCGGTTGCAACTGGCACGCGTCATAGGTCCGCGACAACCAACTTCATAGAACAGACATCCGCCGCGTTTGCCAAAGCCACCGTCTACTTTCTGTGCAAAACTAATGGCGTTGGTGCAGCCCGTTTGTACAAAGTCAGTAAAGAATGTTTTAGGGCGATGAAATTCATCCACCAGCACATCTTTGATGCGACCGGTAGCAATGGCAACCAGAATTTGCGTTACCCAGTCGGGGTGCGCCGGGCAGCCGGGAATATTGATACAAGGCAGGCCACCTTTCGATACATAGCCTGCACCCAGGAAACCGCCTTTTTTCTCTTTATGGAATTGTACGCCGGTACTTTCGCTCGGATTGGGTGGTACGGCCGGAATGCCACCCCAGGTGGCACAATCGCCGATGGCAACCACGAATCCAGCTACTTTGGACAGGTCGCGTACCCAGTCCTGCATTGGGCGGTCGGCAAAGTAGTTCATGGTGCCGGTTCCATTTGGCCCCTGCACGATACTGCCCTCAAAGACCAGGATATCCATCTGGACTTTTCCGGCAATGATGTCGCGAAGCAGGTCGCCCACCTGATCGCCTATTTCCAGACCAATCGAAGGGTGCCAGAGGATGTTAATTCCGAAGTCGGTGATCAGTTCCACGACGGTTGGTTCTTCGGCATTCAAAAAGGACATGGTGTTGCCGCTGCACGCTCCTCCCTGTAACCAGAGTACATTTGCCATGAGCAATAAAGTTTTGGTGAGCCAAATAATTTTGAAATCTTGTCTTGTGGTAAAAAGAACTGAACAAAGATAGTTGTAGGTCAGTATTTAGAAAACTTTTTCTAAAAAATTTAGAAAATTTTTTCTAATCAAGATTTCGTCTAAGATAGACTGTTGGCCTTTATTGTATTTAAGGTAGCAAGAAGAGGAATGAATGAATCGGATAGGGGAGATTCGTTGCGGATTCCCTTACCATGCACAAAAATGATTTGTACACTCTACGCATAGTGTCCTTTGTGAAACCTTGGTGTACTTCGTGGTTAAAAAAAATTTACCACAAAGGCCACCAAGGTTTCACAAAGGACACTATGCGTAGAGTGTGCCCGCTTCTTATTATTCGATTCATCCAGTTTATCCATCCTGATACCAACTTACGGGGTTTCAGAAGAACTATCCAGCGTTCCGAGTGCTTTTTCGGCAGAAACAGGTGCGTTTTGGGCGCCTGAGTAGGCATAGTATCCCAATTGAGAACTACCGGTCGGCACGTCTAGTGGCGCAAATCCGAGGTATTTCATGGTTTTAAAAACGCTCCCTTTTTCCAGGTCATGGTGTGGGAAGCCGGGCTCGGTGCAGCCCAGGCAAGGATGATTGGCGCGTGTTTTACTGGAGTGCCGGTTCCAGAGAATGCGATTGCAGGTAGCGCGCGACAAGGGGCCCCGACATCCGACCTCGTAGAACAGGCAGCCGCCCCGTTTGCCAAAACCGCCTTCCACCCGTGTGGCAAAACTCATGGTGTTGGGGCAGCCCGTTTGCACAAAATCGGTAAAGAACGTTTTGGGGCGATTGAGTTCGTCGAGTACAATGTCCTTTACGCGACCCGTAGCCAGGGCAACAAGTATCTGCGTCATCCAGTCAGGGTGGGCCGGGCAGCCGGGAATATTGATGACCGGAACACCTGCTTTCGACCTGAATTCGGCGCTCAGAAAACCGCCGTATTGATCCTTGTGGAATTGAAGGCCCGTGCTTTCGGTCGGGTTGGGTGGTACTGCCGGTATGCCGCCCCAGGCAGCGCAGTCGCCCACCGCTACCACATATTTTGCGATGGGGGCAATATCGTTGATCCAGTCGATCATGGGCCGGTCGGCAAAATAATTCATGGCGCCGCTGCCCGAAGGGCCTTGTATAACTGAACCTTCAAATACAAAAATGTCCACCTCCATTTTACCCTTCAAAATGTCGCGAAGCAGGTTGGATACCTGTTTGCCGATCTCGAGCGCAAGGGTAGGGTGGTACAATATATTTATACCAAAGTCGGTAATCAATTCAACCACATTGGGCTCTTCGGCGCCCAGAAAAGACATGGTATTGCCGCTACAAGCGCCTCCTTTTAGCCACAATATGTTTGTCATACTCGATGGATTGTGAATTGTTAACCGGTCCGGGGGTATGGTGGGTCAGGAAAGCATGATAGGTTGCACTTCCAGCAGGAATTCATCTCTCCCTTTCGACGTCAGGTAGGGCTTTATATGTGCCCAGGTGGCTTGTTTGAAAGCCGCTTCATCGGAAGGCTGTTCTTTCAGCATTTGCCGTGGTACCCAGAATACAATAGTCGACCACAGGTTATCTGTAAGCGTATCATATATGCCGGGTGCAGGTTCGGGGCAGATAATGCCACTATTCACATAGTAATCGAGGCGTTTTCTTATTTGCAGCAACATCTTTCCGATACAATTCCGCCAGCGCTCCATGATTTGAGGATAGGATCGATCTATTTCAAACAAGTCGATGAGATAAAACCTGTACTTGGTAAAAAAGCGCAGGTATTGCTCCATTTGAATGCCAAAATCCGTCAGTTTGGGACTGATCAAATAGGCAGACAGAATTTGCTGAAAGTCGTCGAACAGGTTTTCATACACCGCTTGTACGATCGCTTCCTTGTTTTTGAAATGGTAGGCGAGGTTTCCTACGCTGATACCTGTCTCGTCGGCAATTTGCTGCAATCGTACATTGGCTACATCATTCCAGTTAAAAAGTCGAATCGATGCTTCCAGTATCTTTTGTTTGGTGGTCAGGCTATTCATTTTGTTGGTAGCAAGAGATGCTCAATTAAGAGACAAATGAAGGTCGTTGATGTCCAGTGAAAGGGTGCCGCGCTGGTCTTTGGCTGCAAGGCGCCGCATATAAAATGCCATAGAGGTAGCCTTTTTTCGGCAGGAATGGCTGGTAATGCGGCGGCTCAGGAATTTCAAAGGCGTTTTGTAGTGCGCAAACAAGAGGTTGATTTCCCACACGCCCCGGCGGTGTTGCAAGGATTCAATTACCGCTGTATCGCTCAACCAGAAGTCATTGCGGTAAAAGTTCATATCTACATCCAGCCCCAGTTTTTCTGTAAAAAACAGGTTGCTCAGGTTGTCCAGCATTTTGGCATACAACTCGGGCGGCATGGAGAACATGGGTTTCATAATGCGGGAGTTGAAACGATGTTTATGAAAAATCGAATCTGCTTTTCACAGCGCCTCAAATTTAGGTGTTATTTTCTAAAAAATAAACCAACTGTTCAAATTCTCTCATTCCTGTATCGGTAAACATGGGTTGAAACAGCGCCCACAAGGTGTTTCTGAAAGAAGAATAGTCGCTGGTATCAGCCTGTAAAACGCACTGGCGGTACAGCCATGAATCGGAGATAAGCCAGAAATGCTGCGCCAACTGCAGGTATTGTCCCGGTGCTTTTTCCGGCAAAAAAGCACCCCTGGAATGATTGAACTGTATGGCAAAATCCATCTGCAGCACCTGCCATTCCATGTGCTGGCGATGCGCGCTTTGTATGGCCGGGTAGGCACGGATTACCTCCAGCGTGTCGGTATAAAAAAAACGATAAGCCTGCTGCAGTTCGAAAATATGCTGCATCAGGCGTTCCATATCTTCAAAAAGGGGCACAATCCTGAATTCTGTGAGCAAATCGCGTTGTTTCTGCGCCAGTTGTTCCCAGATGGCCTCTACAATAGCGTCCTTGTTCCGATAGTGATAGGTCATATTCCCGACGCTGACAAATGCCTGATCGGCAATGTGTTGCAGCCTGACATTGGCAATACCTTCGCGGTTGAAACATTGCACAGCCGCGTCCACGATTTTTTTTCTGGTAACAGAAGATGCCATAAGAGGTGAGGCAGGCTTGATTGGAAGCCCCTGCAAATTAATAGAATAGTAGTGCTTGTATGTTACAATTGTTGTGATTTGTATATGTCCGCACATTTTCTTGCCGGTCAAGTCGGTAATTTTGTGCGCCTCCATAACTTCTTCACTTCATCAACATCAAAAACAAAGCCTGCATGCGCTCTTTTCTACTCCTTTTTTGCTGCTGATTTCGGGAACCATCTTTGCCCAGGATCCTGCCAAATACCAGTTCGCACCTTGTGGCACCTTGCCCACCGTGGCTCCTATGCTGCAAACTTATCAGGAACACCCCGAAAGATTCGTAACAGAACGCTCGACGGATACCCTGAAAGTAGCCCTGCAATTGCACCTGGTTGCCAAAAACAATGGAATCGGCCGCATCGGCACAGACAGGCTGCTCGATGCTTTTTGCCAGTTGAATCAGGATTATGCGCCATCTTCCATCCGGTTTTACAGCAAGCATGACTGGCACCTGATCGATAGCACGGTATGGTATCAGCACGACACGATTCCTGCGGGTATCGACATGATGCTTTCCAACAACGTAGACGATGCGCTCAATATCTATTTCGTGTCGAGCTCGGCCGGCAACTGCGGCTACAACCTGCCCTACGGCGGCGTGGCTATGAACAATTCTTGCGCAGGACCAAGTGATCATACCTGGGCGCATGAAATCGGGCACGCCCTGTCATTGCCGCACCCTTTTCTGGGCTGGGAAGGAAAAACGTACAGCCCCTCGAACCCAACTCCCGACACATTGACGTACAATTACACTCATTTTCACGATACCCTGGATTTGGTGCCCGCGCCGCTGGACACCACGGTGTCGGAACGCCTCAATGGTAGCAATTGCGCAGTTGCTGCCGACCGTATTTGCGATACGCAGGCGGATTATCTCAGTTATCGCTGGGAATGCAACAGCGAAAATCAGAGTATTGCCGTACAAACTGATCTCAATGGGGAAACATTCCGTTCCGACGGCACCCTGATCATGTCGTATGCCGCAGATGGATGCCAGAGTCGTTTCTCCAACGATCAGATTTCCATTATGCGCGCCACACTGGAAACGGAAAAACAGGCATGGCTGACTACCGACCCGCCGGGCCCCGATCTGAGCCAGCCCGTTACACTACTGTTCCCGATTAATCAACAGCAAACCCCGCCAATTGGCGCTCAGGTGCAGTGGACTTCCGTTCCAGGCGCTACACACTACCTCATTCAAGTGTCTGTATTACAATCATATATATTAAAAGCAGTGGATATGGTGGTTACTGATACCACGTTAATTCTATCTGATTTGCAGCCCGATAAAAAGTACTACTGGCGGGTTCGCCCGTTCAACAACTGGTCGTTCTGCGCGCCGTTTACTGCTTCGGGCGTTTTCAATACCACCAGCCTTGTGGCGACCGAAGAACCTGAAAATGAAGGATGGAGTTGCTACCCGACAATCCTGAATGAAGGGCAGTTTTTGTCGCTCGAACTCCCTGCCAAATGGGTAGGTCACCCGGTGCAATATGCCTTGTACGATGTGGCCGGACGTATGTTGTGGCAGCAATCCACGCAGGCTACCTATTATCAGACGGTGTTGCAACCTCGGGTAGAACGTTTGCCGGCGGGTATCTATCGCCTGCAGGCCACCGGCGCTACGGGCATGAAGTGGCAAACGCTGGTGGTGGAGTAAAAAGATTTATGATATCCGATTACATGATGTATGATGTACGATTGGATTGAAGATTGGGGATTTTTGATTGATGAAGATGCCCTCCATCTAAAATCGTCCTTCCAAAATCCAATCATACATCGTACATCATGTAATCGAATATCATACATCTATTCAATTATCGTCGTGTCCCGGTCATACACCAAACACGTAAAAATACCCAGCGGATTGGCACTGCCGCTCACGTTGCTCTTGATCCGCGAAGGTTGTGCGAAAGGGTTGGCGCTGCCGGCAATAGCCAACTGGTAACTTTCCACATAATCGGAGTAATCCTTCGTCATATGAAAAACGGTGTTGAACACGGTGTCCCCGTGCGTCAGCTCGTAACCTGTACCAAAAGCGATGAGCGCATTGGTGGAGATGCGGTCGTTGACCAGGAAATCCTGCTCCGGGAAACTGTCCAGCGAACCATAGTGCAGCATCCGGCGGTAATAATTGGGCTGGCTGAGGTCGTCGGTGATATAAGCCAGCACTCGAGCCAGCGTGTCGCGCTGCGGGTTCCAACTGACCACTACGCTGTCGAGCGGCACAAAGGGAAGCATAGTCGTCTGGCCTGTGATCGTGCTTCCATTTTCGAGCACAATATTCAGGGTATAATTGGCGCCGACGGTAGCGGGCACAATTTTCGTACCCACATAATTGAAAATTTTCAACGGACTACTTTCAAATGCCAGTTGATTGGCCAGGGTATCGGTTTGTCCATTGTAGGAAATGGTTACCAGCGCGCCCTGCAAAAGGGTTTTGTTGAGAAAACTGGAATCCAGCCCAAAGGGATCGAAAAAACTGTAACTCTGTGTCAGCAAAAGGCGGAACGGTTTGCCAGGTTCGAGGTAGCATTCCACCACTGGCTGCCGGTCGTATTCGGGCAGGTTGATGTCCACGTCTTTGGTGAGGTTGCATGCGGCCAGAAATGCGAGGCCGAGGATAGGCAGTATATTTTTCATGTTGTTAGCGAGCGTTGAGTGTTCGGCAGCGGATTTACTGCTTCAGCAAGTTTTTGGTGTGGTTATTAAAATTTGAAGTTCCAGGTAAGCGAGGGCAGGACCGGGAACAGTGATACCTGTTTGGCCTGTAGTGCCACCGGCACATCGCCCAGCGGGGTTGTTTCAAAATCCGGTTCGATGTAAATGAAATACGGATTGCGGCGATCGGTGGCGTTGTACACGCTCAGGGTGAGGTCGTTTTCCAGGTGTCTGGTTTTGAATTTCCACACCACACCGAGGTCGGCGCGCATATACGCCGGGTAGCGGAACGAGTTGCGTTCGCCGTACACAGGCACTACCGTCTGAAACTGCTCGCCCGGTACCCCTGCAATGGAGTAACGTCCGATGGGCAACCACGACACATAACCGGAGGTGTACACCCAGGTAGCCGTGATTTGCCAGCGGCGGTTGATTTGCCACAAGGCTACCACGCTCAGGTTGTGGCGCGTATCAAAACGCGGCGAGAAATAGCCACCGTTGTTGATTTCCGGAAAATCGCCGCGCCGCGCCCAGGCCAGCGTGTAGCCGATCCAGCCGGTGAGTCTTCCTTCCTTTTTTTCAATTTCCAGTTCCAGCGGACTAAATGCGTAGCCGCGGCCGATGCTGAGTTCCTTTTCCAGTTCGTTGTTGCCAAAAATCTCGGCGCCGTCAATAAAGTCTACCTGGTTTTGTAGCCATTTGTACCAGGCTTCCCAGGTAATCAGAATATTATCGTTGAACAAGTAAGAGGCACCCACGGCTGCCTGATCGCTGATTTCCGGCTTCACATTTTTGGTGCTGGGATACCAGATGTCGGTGGGCAAGGAGAGGCCGCTGCTGGCCAGCAGGTGCACGTACTGGTTCATGCGCGCGTACGAAGCCTTGAAAGACAGTTTGTTATTGACCGAAAAATTGGCCGCCGCACGCGGTTCTATGTTGGCGTAAAACGCAGGATTGTTTTGCCAGGCAGAGAAGCGCGCGCCATAACTGAATTTCAGGCGCTCGGTAACGGCCCATTCGTCGTTGGCATACAAGCCGTATTCCATGCCATTGAAATCCTGACCGGCCTCAAAGTTGATTTGCCCGTCGTCGCTACCTGCTTTTAGTCGGCCTACAGCAAAGTCGTGGTACGTGGCGTTGGCGCCAAAACGCACGGTATGTTTGTTGGTCGGCTGGTAGTAAAAGTCGACTTTGGTATTGGCGTCTTTCACATTGGAACCGAGTTTGAAAGAAAATCCCTGAAGGATATTTTCGATGCGGTAGCGGTAGTCGGAGAATGTGAACGTGGTATTGGCAAACAGTTTGGGATTAAACGTGTGGTTCCAGCGGGCTGTGCCGGTCGTATTGCCCCAGTCGAATCGAAAATCGAAGGTTTCATTTTGAAACGCAAATACGTCGCGGCCGAAATAGCCGCTCAGATACAGGCGGTCTTTCTCGCTCAAGGTGAAATTTACCTTTGTATTCAGGTCGTAGAAATAGTAATCCGGAATCGGGTTGTAGTCTTCCTTGCCCTCATTGGCGCGGTTGATACCCCGCGTGATCAGGTCGGCATAAGTGCGTCGTCCGCTCACGATAAACGAAGACTTGTCTTTCTGAATCGGGCCTTCCAGCGTCAGTCGGCTGGAAATGAGGCCGATGCCACCGGCGCCGCTGAATTCCTGGTTGTTGCCTTCTTTCATACGTACGTCGATGACCGAAGACAGGCGGCCGCCGTATTGCGCGGGGAATCCGCCTTTGTACACTTTCAGGTCTTTGACGGCGTCGGAATTGAAGGTGCTGAAAAAGCCGAACAGGTGGTTGGCGTTGTACACCACCGCCTCGTCGAGCACGATCAGGTTCTGGTCGCCGCCGCCACCGCGCACAAACAGGCCGGTGGTACCTTCCGAACCGGCTGTGATGCCGGGTTTTAACTGGAGAATTTTGATCACGTCCGTTTCACCGAACAGTGCTGGCAGGGCCTTTATTTCTTTGGTGCCGATGGTGGCTACCGACATTTCGGTGCTTCGTCGCTTTTCATCGAGGGCATTGGCCTTGATGACCACTTCCGTGAGCACCGAACCAACCGGCGTCAGCGAGATGTCGAGTTTCAGGTTGGAAACGGGTTTGATTCGTTTCAATTGGGTTTCGTAGCCGATGTAACTGAAACGCAGGGTGACGGAATCCTGCCCGGCGGGCATAGAAAAGGAGTAAAAACCGTATTCATTGCTGACATTTCCTTTGCTCAGGCCTACGGCTTCTACCGTGGCGCCGATGAGGGTTTCACCGTTCATGGCGTCTTTCAACACCCCGTTCACGGTGATGACATTTTGGGCATAAAGAGGCGCACAGGCCAGCCATGTCAAAAGAAGGAGATAGTTTTTCATGTGCAAGTGTTTAGGCGAGGGTGTAATGGGTGAAATAACAGGTTGAAAAAAATATTGTTCCGCGTAGACGCCCGCAAAACACAACTCGTAGAATATCATTCGACAAATGGCTGGAACGGCTCGATTTACAACAGGAAAATTAAGACCGTCAATTTCCGCGCCCTCTATTTTATTCTGAAAAACCAAGAACGAATGCCTTAAAACCAAATTTTAATGCCCGGGAGTTTTTCAATGAATGGAAGGGGTTTATCAACGAATGGGGGTGATACGAAAAAGGCCGTTCGGCTTCGCCTCACGACAAAGGGGAACTTAGATTTAGCGGATCGGGCAGATTAAATAGATTTTTGTGGCCTGTCGGCCACATTTTGATATTATTTGCACACTACAAGTAACATCAAATAAGGCCGCAAGGCCATAAAAATCTATTTAATCTGCCCGATCCGCTAAATCTAAGTTCCCCTTATGCCGTGAGGCGAAGCCGAACGGCCTTTATCCAATTGAAGCCGAACGGCCTCTATCTTACTCCACCACCAACTTCCTCATCACCACCCCGTTCTCTGCCTGCACTTTCACCATATACATACCGGCTGCCAGCCCCGAAATGTCCATCGGCAGCGCATTGGCCGGGGTGTTGTCGAAGCGGTCGCTGCGCACCAGTCTGCCATCCACACTGTACAGGCCTACCTGTACAAAACGGCCGTTGGGTGCACCGCTCAGGCGCAGGAATGTTTTGCCGGTAGCCGGATTGGGCGCCAGTGACACGTCGAACGGAGCAGAACCCGGCGTATTCGTGCCGGTGAAGCCAATTGCCTGGCTGAATTCCGTTACACAGCCGCCGGTGCTCACCGTGAGGGTAACCGTGTAAACACCCGGCGTGGCATAGGTATGCGTCGGGTTGGGCAGTGTAGAAGTCGTGTTGTCGCCAAAATTCCACAGGTAGTTTGTCGGATTGCCCGTAGAGGTGTTGGTGAAAGTAACGGTCAGGCCGTTCTGTGTTGTAGTAAATCCTGCTACCGGCCCCGGTGTCACCTCTACCGTTACAGCACTTTCGTCGCTGCGGCAGGGCGTTTCCTGCACTTCCCAGTCGTAGAAATAGTAGTAGAAACCGGCCTGTCCTGCGTTGGAATTGGTAATCGTTACCAGCCCAGGAATCGTGAACGGATACTGCACACCGGCGTTGTCGCGGTACAGATTGGTATTCGGGCCGGCTGCCAGCGAGTAGTCGCCAGCACTCGGTACATCCATATTCAGATCGATGCGGCTTTCACCGTTTGGAATGTCGATGATTTTGGTAATCAGTGCGTTACCAGAATCGTCGAGCAGGCGCACCTCGCGCGGGCCTGCGCCTTGTGCGCGCACGAGTGCCGATTTGAGGGTGAATGCTTTTTCGGCAGTGAACAAAATTTCAGCCAGGAAAGCCGTGTTGTGGTTGCTGCCTGTGCCGGGGCCTGCCGGGCCCACATGTTGTACAGGCACGTTTTCTGCTTCCGATACAGAATAGGTTGTGGTGGCAAGCAGCGGTGGCGTTACGAAAGGGGTACCAGTGTACACCAGATTCCCATCGCTGTCGCGCCATTCGGCTACAGTACCCTGGCCACTGAGGCCGGCTGTCAGAGAAGCGCTTTGTCCGGAGCAAACCGTATTGACGGGTGAAACCGAGGGCGCAGGAATAACATTCACAGAAATCAAATCGGTAAATGTGGTGGAATCGACCCCGATGTTGTTGGTAACTGTCAGTTTCACTGTGTAAACGCCTGCTTCTGCGTATTCATGCACCGGATTGGTTTCGCTAGAAGTTGTTCCATCACCAAAATCCCAGAGCCATTGTTGGGCAATGTTTTGCGATTCGTCGGTAAACTGGAACGTAGCCAGCCCTACACAGGCAGTGGTACGGTCTACACTGAAATCGGCTACCGGAGCAAATTCGGCAATCAGACATGCTGGCGGCAAATCAAATGCGCCTGTACCATCGGAATAATCGTTGGAACTACCCTGGTCGGCCGAAAAACCGAGCCCTCGGCGGGCAAAGGCAGCCCAGATCAGGCATTTGTTGGCGCCATTGTACAGGAGTTCGTCGGCAGCCAGAATGGCATCGCGGCCATCTACAAAACCGGGGCTACATGCTTGCAGACTCATGCCGATGGTCACCAACTTCAGCGCGATGTTATTGCCCCCAGTCCCATTAAACATATCTGCGTCATAACCGTATTGATCAATCAGATCCCAGGTCATATCCCACAGCATTGCTGTCCAGAGTTCACCTGTGTTGTGTACTTCGCCGCCTGTGGCAGGCAAATCGTCATAAGTATAAGTACAAACACTCATGTCGGTCGTGTAAATCTGGTTGCGGATGCCCCCACCATTAGGCGACTCTCCGAGCGCATAGGTACCCATCGGACGCAGGGTAAAGCGGTCGTCTCCATCGCGAATGGTGGTGACGAGTGCATACCAATCGCTCCAGCCTTCCCCCATTTGTTCTTCGTTGTTCAGGCAGTCCGAATTATCGGGGCCACCCGTCAGGCGAGTGGAAATGCCGTGGGCGTATTCATGGGCAATAATGCCATTGTCTACATCGCTGTCGTGGTCGGCATCGCCTTGTGGTGGCTGGATAGTTATCGTGACCGGCCCGTTTTCGAGGGCTGCTAAAATCAGGTTGCCTGTTTCCTGCGATACCATGGCAGAAGGGATGAAGATGCTCGGGTCATTGCCACCCATGGAAAATGGCGCTCCTGCTACATTATTGATAACAATGGCTCCGATGGCGCCCTCATTTTGAGCAGCCAGTACTTTGGTCACGAAATTGCAGTTGCCACGCTCCAGAATGGCAATTTTCCCAAAAAGATCGATACCATTTTGAATCAAATCGCAGCCGTCGGAAGTAGGCGCCACATCGTCTTCCACCAGTACAACCTCGGAAGTAAGTGGATCAGTTACGGGTAAACCAAACCCTGAACGGGGTGCAAAATAGACACCGGCAATACCTGATGGCGAATCGATCGTGATGCTGTCGGAAGTTGCAACTGTCCACAAATACATCTGCATGCGCCCCGGAATTCCATCCGGTGGAGGGGAAAAGTTCGCATTGTTGGTTCCCGAACCATCCTGTGCATCGGCTTGAACAGCATCGCCGGCTTCTCCGCTGTGGCCATAGTTGTTTTCCTGATAATTACCGGCTTCTTCCGTAAAACCATACCGGTAACTCAGGTCGTGCATAAAGTTGTTGGCATAAAACAGGTTGGTAATGGCTGCATCTTCCCAAAGGACAGGCGATTGCTGAGGCGTGTAAGGGAAATCGAATACCAGCGCCGCACCGCCATCGGGAGAATAACCTGGCAGGTCGTCATCATCGCGGTCTTCCGATGCGTACACATTGTTTCCACGGGTGATGGTGTATTCCGCCCCTTCAACCCCGTCCGTGTCGTGCCAGCCATAAGGCGAAGCCACCACATCCGCAGGATCGGTAATGATCTGGTGTGCAATGTGATTGGGACTTTCACCCGGGAAAGGGAACACCCGGTAAGATGCCTGGGCATTCATACCAAGGGTTGCGTCCACCTGTTTGAAATATTCGTTCGCGGAAATACATCCTGCAGCCTGGATGCGACCAAATGCTTCCCTGCCAAATTCGCAATACACGGTATAATTGGATTTATCCAGCACTACGCCGGTAAGGGCATCCACTCGGATGTTCCACCAGTCGCTGTTTACCTGAATTTCCACATTCCAGGCCAGCCTAATCTGGTCGGCCATTTTCTGGTAAATAGCAGACACCCGAATCGGTTGTTTGATGCCGCCATCTGCAGTAAAAACGCGTTCTTTCACATCCGGGCGATCTGAAACGGTTTCTTTCAGGTTGGAAATGCTCAACTGGATATCCTTTGCAGCAGGCCAAATGGCGTCTTCTTCGGAAAGTACATTCATTGCTGGCCGGGCATTCGTCATACCAATGGTTCGGGGCGTAAAACGGCTGTTGAAAACGACCACTTTCCCGTCTTTCAGGACGGCGGTCGATACTGCATTGTATAACTTCAGGCCGTATATTGTTTGTTGCAGATACACCCGAGTAATCTGGTCGGTCGTGTACTGATCAGAAATGTACCAGTCGTGTGCGGCTTCTTCCGCACTCAGGCCCCATTTGTCTTTGTGATCGGAGAGATACCGGGCTACGGTGGCGGAAGCATCCTGTGCAAATAGCGAAGAAGAAATAACGCAAATGCACAGTAGCAAGGTGAGGATTTGTTTCATACAGCAAAGGCTAAGTGATAAGAAAGTTTGCGGGGCGAAATAAACAAGAGTTTGCCATTTCAATGCATCGGTGTGCGGTTATGCCCATTTTGACAAAAAGAATCCCGTTACTTTGCCTCCCTAAATTCAAACTCCCGCATGGATTACTGGAAATACAGCCTTTTGACCGACCCCGACACGGCGCAGGTGCTGCTCGCTTACCTGTCGGACGCACCTTTTGATACGTTTGAAGAAACGGAAATCGGCCTCGATGCCTACCTGCCTGCAAAGGCCTCCAAGGCCGAGGCAGATCATTTGCTCGAAGAATTGTCGCAACAGTTTCCCTTTACCATAGAACTGACTTTTTTGCCTGCTCAAAACTGGAATGAAATCTGGGAAAGCAATTTCAAACCGGTGGTCGTGGGCAATTTTTGCGCTGTCCGGGCCGATTTTCACCCGCCGCAACCCGACGTAAAGTGGGAACTGGTCATCAATCCCAAAATGGCCTTCGGAACGGGCCACCACGAAACCACCTGGCAGTGCATTGCTGCCATGGAACACCTGCCGCTGGCCGGCGCCCATGTGCTGGATTATGGCTGCGGCACAGGTATTCTGGCCATTCTGGCCTCTAAACTGGGCGCTGCCGATGTGGAAGCCGTCGATATCGAGGAGGAATCCTGGCGCAATACAGTCGAAAATTCGGCTGTCAATGATGTACACAATGTGACCGCCCGTTGCGGCACCCTGAACGATGTACAGGGCCACGATTTCGACGGCATCCTGGCCAATATCAATCGAAATGTCATACTGGACTCCTTGCCCCGCCTTGCCCAACTGACGCGCCCCGGCGGCTGGCTGCTGGTGTCGGGTATCCTCGCGGAAGACGAAACCATCGTGGTAGAAACCGCCCGACAGGCAGGTTTTGAGAAAAAAAAGCAGACGCAAAGGGGGAATTGGTTGTGTGTGGAGTTTTTTAGAGGGTGAGAGAGTGAGAGATGTGAGAGGGTGAGAGTCCGTAGAGTGTACCGCTTCGCTCATTGGATTTATGTAGTAAAGTAGTAAAATCTACGGTCTCTCACCCCTCTCACTCTCTCACCCTCTCACTTCTCTAACCCTCTCACATCTCTCACTCTCTCACTCTCTCACATCTCTCACCCTCTCACGCTCTCACTCTCTTTCCCCATCCATACCATTTTCCCGCTTTCATCGTTTAAGTCCGGAATCCAATAATCCAGACATATTGTATTTTTTCGCCCGGCGTTCAGACGGGCTGGTTTTCAAATGTTGTAAAAATTTCGATGATCAAACAATCCTGCCTTTCCATTGCCGCCTGCCTGTTGTTTTTGGCCACGTTTTTATTACCCAATCATGCCGATGCGCAAGCGCCAGCGCGTTTTTCGGAGGCGTCCAATGAGTATGTAGACCAACTCGGCCAGTTCATGACGGCTTCCAAGCGTCCCGACCTGGAAGAATCGTATTCCGTTTTTAAAAAACTGTATAAAACAGGCGCGTTCACTGAAGATAATTTGAAGCACATCATACTGGTTTCCAATGTGTTGCGCGACCAGAAACTCACGCCATATCCTTATTTTAAAAACTATTTAAATGCCTTGTCGGCAGCACGTATCGATGCAGATACCACCTTGTTTCGGCGCTGGCACAATTTTGCCGAAGCAGTGCTGATCGATGTCGAAAAAGGTAAGGTGAAACCCATCGGGCAATTTCTCGAATTTTCGGCCGATTTCATGGAGCAACGCGCCCTGAAAATCGGTGAAGGCGGCTCGGTTACCTGGAAAATCAAAAAAGGCAGTTTCGATTTTGATTACCGTGATCGGGTGCCGGTGGTAACATTTAAGGATGTCGACCTGATCGGCGCACGTAAAGTTGACTCCACCACCGTTCGGAAAACAAGTGGAAAGTTTCTGCCCTTCGACGGGGTCTGGCAGGGCCAGGGTGGCCGCGTGTCGTGGTCGGAAGCAGGGCTCGATTCATCGATTTATGCCGAACTGACAATGTATAAGGTAGAAGCGGTAAAACCCTTGTTTCAGTGCGATTCCGCGATCATGTATTACCCTTTATATTTCAAGGAAGGCATTCCAGGCAAATTTGAAAACAACGTAGTGGTGCGTTCCCGCTCGGCATCTTCCCGGCCCGATTCTCTGCAGGATTTTCAGTTTCCACGATTCGAGTCTTTTGCCAAAGTGTTGAAAATTACCAAAATCGGCGCTGGAATCGAATATGTGGGCGGTTTCAAACTGGCCGGCAATGCGCTCTACGGGTACGGCTCGGGTAGCGAACCGGCACAGGTGCGCATTTACAACAAAAAAAGAGAACAGGTCTTCTACGGCCGCGGCCCGCTGTTCATCATCAAACGCGGCGAAAGTATCGTGGCGGAAGGCGTCGACGCCCGCCTGTATATGGATCAGGACAGTCTGTACCACCCGGCGGCAGACCTCCGCGTGGATATTCCAAAACAGGTTATCACGCTGTCGAAAGGCGACAAGGGTTCTGAACGCAACCCTTTCTTTTCCTCCTTTTACAATATGAACCTCAATACCGACCGGATCGCATGGCACCTCAACTACGATTCGCTCGAAATAGGCGCCCGCATCGGTACGGTAAAAGGCATCGAACAAAAAGTGCGTTTCGAAAGCAGCAACCACTTCAACCCCGCAGAATACCACAAAATGCAGATGATTTCGGATAAAAATCCGATTTCAACGCTGTACACCCTGTGGCGGAAAAGCAACCAGGACGCTGGTAATGGCCGCCTCGTTTCTGATAATGCATTTGCACAGGAACTAAATCCCAGGTTCGACTATTCCAGTATTCAGACCTTGCTGGCAGAGATGGTAGAGGAGGGCTACATTAACTATTATTTCGACCGACACGAGATAGAACTGCGCGACAAACTCGAACTATACGCCCTCGCCAGCCAGGGCAAGCGCGACTTCGACGCCATCAACATCGAATCGGCGAGTACGCAGGCCAATGCGCACCTCGACCTGAAAACCAAGGAAACCGAGGTGTTCGATGTGCGGAAAATCGAGATCAGCCAGCGCAAACGCGTGGCAGTGATTCCTTACAACAAGGAATTTACCCTGCTGAAAAACCGCGACATGCGCTTCAATGGCCGCCTTTTTGCTGGTTTTGCCTTGTTTGAAGGCAAAGACATGCGTTTCAACTACGAAAAATTCCAGATCGAGTTCGACTCCGTGCGTCACCTCGATTTTTACATTCCCAACGGCAACAAGGATAAAAACGGACAGCCCATGGCCGACGCCATGAACTCTACCATCGAACGCCTCTCGGGCGCCCTGCTGGTAGACGCTCCCAACAACAAATCGGGTAAAGACACCCTGCCTACATTCCCTTCGCTGCAATCGAAGAAAAACTCTTTTGTGTATTACGACCGGAAAGAAACACAGGGCGGCGTGTACACCCGCGACTCTTTCTATTTCAAACTCGACCCGTTTTCTTTCAACAGCCTCGACAGTTACACCAAGGAACAGTTGAAATTTAAGGGGGAAATGACCTCTGCCACGATTTTTCCGCCATTCAAGGAAACCATTATAGTGCGCGACGAAGACAAATCCTTCGGTTTTAAGCACAAAACCCCTGCCAAAGGTTACCCGATTTACTCCGCCAAAGGCAATTATACCGGCGAACTGGATCTGAGCAACCGCGGTTTTCTTGGAAAAGGTACCCTCGAATACCTGACGGCCGATATTGAATCGGAAGACCTGATTTTCCGACCCAAACAGACCACGGGTACAGCAAAAAAATTCTTCATGGAAGAAGACCGCACCAGCGCCGTAAAAGTGCCGCAGGCCAAAGGCACCAATGTGTCTGTAAACTGGCTGCCGTTCCGCGACTCGATGTATGTGGAAAGCAAGGACAAGGCATTCGAACTGTTCAAGGCGCCTGGATATACCCACAAAGGGGTGCTGGTGCTGACCCCCACCGGTCTGAAAGGGCGCGGGGTGTTCGAATGGTCGGAGGGTAAACTCACGTCCAAACAGATTTCATACGGACCCTTCCAGGCCAGCGCCGATACGGCCAACCTGGAAATCAAATCGCTTGACGGACAAGGTATTGCTTTCGACTCCAAAAACATCGATGGCGAACTGGATTTCGATGCCCAAACCGGCATTTTCAAGGCCAATTCCGAAGTGGCTACCACCACCTTGCCACTCGACCAGTACCGTACTTCGATGAACGAATTTACCTGGGATATGAAAGGTAAAACCATCGAATTTAAAGCCGACGAAAAGAAACCTGGCAACTTCGTTTCCATCGACCCTGACCAGGATACGCTGGCATTTCAGGGAAAAACGGCTTTGTACGATATGAAAACCAACCTGCTGAAAATCGGCGGTGTGAAGGTGGTCAAATCGGCCGATGCGTTCGTGTATCCGCCCGATACAGCCGACATTTTTATTCAGCCCGGTGGTAAAATGAAGCAGATTACCAATGCACGTATCCTCTGCGACACGATCACGAAATACCACACGATCAACCGCGCGGTAGTAGACATTCTGGGTAAAAAACTGTACAAAGCCACCGGTTACTACGAATACAATATTCCCGGCCACAATCAGGAGGTGTTTTTCAACAACATCATTGGCGAGCGCCGCGGCCCGGGCACGCAGGCTACCAAAAACGTGCTGACCACCGCCAATGGCGACCTGGCCGAAAAAGACAGTTTTTTCATGGCCACCAAGGTGCGTTTTAAAGGCCAGATCATCTTACGCGGCAACCAGCCGAATATGCGTTTTGAAGGCTTCGCCAAACTGGATGCAGAAAAACTGCCCAACAACCAGTGGTTCAGCGTGTACACCGAAGTGGATAAAAACAACCCGGTGATTCGGATCAAAAAAGCCGAAAATGAAACCGAAGATCCGCTCGTAACCGGATTTTTCCTCTCGCGCGAACTCGGCGATATGTACCCGCGCGTGCTGCTGCCTGCCTATGCGCGGGTCGACCGGCCGATCCTCAATTGCCAGGATGTGTTCACCTATGACGCCAAAAATGACCGCTTCATTTTCGGCGACTCTGCCAAAATCGTGGGCGCCAGCCCCTGGCGCGGCAGCCGCATGGTGTTCGACAACAGGGTAGGTACTCTCCAGGCAGAAGGTCCGCTCAACCTGGGTTCCGGCCTCGCGTACATGAAGGTGAAAGGCGCCGGTCGCCTCAAATCGGATTTCAATACCGTAACCGACAGCACGGGCTACAATGTAACCGGCGAGTTTATGACCGGCATGGAAATGATCATTCCGAAAGCGCTGATGGACATCATGGTCAACGACATCAAAGCCGCCAGTTTTGATGCCCAGGTGGCCATTTACAATACCAACAATGCGTTTTACCAACCGGCCGTCAGCGAGTTTGTCAGCAGCGACAACGACATGACGGAAGTGATGGCCAACCTGCAAAGCAATTTCATCAACCTGCCCAAAAAAGACAACAACTTCGCATTCATGCTGGGCCGCCACCCGGTGATCTGGAATGCAGAATATCAATCGTTTCTGAGCCTGGAAGATAAAATCCCGGTGGTGGCTATCAACGGCGAACCTTTCAACAAGGTGCTGACTACCTTTGTGGAATACAAAATGCCGGGCAACCAGGACGACCGTTTTTACCTGTACATAAAACCTTCCGCCGATCTGTGGTATTTCTTTGGTTATCAATCCGGTACACTGAATGTAGTGTCCAGCAGCACCAAATTCAATGACGCCCTCCTGGCCCTGAAAAGCAAGGATACGCAGATCAAAATGCCCGACGGAGAAACCTATGAAATCGTAGCCGCCAACCCTTCATTGGCAGATGCATTTGTGAATCGGGTGAGAGCGGGGAGGAAAAAAGAATGAAAGTGAGTTATGAGTTTTTAAGTTATGAGTTATGAGTTATACGCACGTTGCTATCGGCTACTGTAAAAATGAAGCCAATAGCAATGTGAGTATAACTCATAACTCATAACTTAAAAACTCATAACTTCAAAAAGCCTCATCGTCTGTACCGCTTCCCTCACATCATGTACCCGCAGGATGCATGCGCCTTGCTGCAATGCCACCATATTCAGGGCTGTTGTGCCATTCAGGGCCTGATCGGGTGAGATACCGAGAAACTTGTAGGTCATTGATTTTCTGGATAGTCCGGCCAGTACTGGCAATCCGGTTGCTTTTCCAAAAACGTGCAGGTTTTTGAGAAGGGTATAATTGTGCGCGATAGTTTTCCCAAAACCAAAACCCGGGTCGAGAATAATGTCTTGGATCCCCAGGCTGCGAAGTTTCTGAACTTCTGCTATCAAAAAGTCGAGTACTTCCGTTACCACATTTTCATAAACAGGGTTCTTTTGCATATCGGCGGGGGTACCTTTCATGTGCATCAGAATGTAGGGCACATCGAGCGCCGCCACTGTGTCGTACATCGACGGGTCGAGCCGGCCGGCTGAAATGTCGTTGACAATGGCGGCGCCTGTTTCCACCGCTGCGCGGGCTACGGAAGCGCGCCAGGTATCGACGGAAATCAGGGCCTCGGGGAATCGCTTCAGGATGTCTTCAATGACAACTGTCACCTTATTTCGCTCCTCCTCTTCTGGCACTTCCACGGCTCCCGGGCGGGAAGATGCACCGCCTACATCGAGGATATCGGCGCCTTCTTCTAACATTTTTGCCGCCTGCTGTATCCATGCGTCACTTTTGGTGTACCTACCGCCATCATAAAAGGAGTCGGACGTAATATTCAGGATCCCCATGATTTTGGGGCTCGACAAATCGAGCAAACGACCTTTACAGGAAAGAGTAGGCATGAGAGAGAGGTGAGAAGCGAGAGGTGAGAGGTGAGAGATTTACGCGTAAAGGTAAATACAAATCTGTCGTGCTGCGGCATTCATCATTCATCGCTCATCATTCATCATTATCAACTACATTTACTGCCGAAAACGACCTTTTACATGAACCATCTTGCTTTACCTTCTTTTTCTGCTGAAGGCCATTTACAGGCTGTGATTGAAATACCAGCCGGCACCAATACCAAATACGAATACAACAAGCAACTGCTTCAGTTTCAACCCGATATACGAAACGGCCAACCGCGCCGGGTTGATTTTATGTCTTATCCGGTGAATTACGGATTTATTCCTTCTACCAAAATGGACAAGGAACGCGGCGGCGATGGCGACCCACTGGATGTGCTGGTGCTGGCCGAACATATTCCTACGGGAAGTGTGGTGCCTGTGGTACCCATCGGTTTGCTGTTGCTGAAAGACCTGGGCGAACTTGACAACAAAGTGTTGGCCATACCGGTCGATGCCTCCAAAAGAATCATAAAAGCCACAGATTGGGTTGGCTTTCAACGAGATTACAGCGCGATTCGCCATATTTTTGAAATGTTTTTCACCTATTACGACGGTCTGGGTACCATGACCATCATGGGCTGGTCCGACGAAACGGCCGCACTCGAAGAGGTTAAAAAATGGCAAACAGCCTCCTGAAAACAACCATTTCCATTCTCCTGCGTTTTCTTTGCCGCATCGAATAAGACCCATGCCCATGTGCGCAACTGTTTCAACATCCTCTCGTGCGGCTGTGGCCGCTCCTTCTTCCCTGCGGTATAGTTATTTCCGCTCCATCGATGCTGCCGGTCGCGATTGGGATCTGGCTGCACCTGCCCACGATATTTTTCTGCAACGTCCGTATCTGAGCATCCTTGAAAGCAACCCGCCTGAGGGCATGCGTTTCGGATACCTCGTTTTTTATGGAAATGACGAACCCATCGGTGTTGCTATTTGCCAGATCAAATACTTCAAAGGCGACGATAATATCAACGACCTGCAGGTATCTGCCAAAGAGCCCTGTTTTTTTCACGGTCTGGCGCAGTGGTTCAAACGCTGGGTAGCAGGAAAAACGGCTGCTGATATCCTCATTTGCGGCAATATGCTGCTGACCGGCGAACATGGTTTTTATTTCCATGAAGATAAAATCGGGCAAACTGCATTTACCGAACTGCTCGAAAAAGCCCTCGATGAAGTGATCGACATCATGGGGCGTGAAGGCGTAAAAATGCCCGTCATTCTGGTAAAAGATATTGCGCAACACCATAAAGAACAAGGCGAAACGCTCACACAAAAAGGTTTTTTTGAGTTCTGTATCCAGCCAAATATGGTGATGGAACTACCTTTTGCCGATTTCGATGCATATCTCGCCGCCATGTCGACCAAATACCGCACCCGTGCCAAAAGGGCCATCAAAAAACTGGAAGGTGTGGAAAAACGTGAAATGACGCTGGTGGATATTCAGCGAGAACTGCCGCGCATTTACGCCCTCTACAAGGAGGTGGCTAAAAATGCCGGTTTCAACATGGTCGACCTGAATGAGTATTACCTGCTGGCGCTCAAACGCGACCTCGGCCATGCATTTCGCATGCACGGATATTATCAGGGCGAAACTTTACTGGCTTTTTACACAACGATCGTCAACGGCCATGAACTGGAAGCCCATTTTCTGGGCTACGACAAACATCTCAACCACGACCTTCAGTTGTACCTGAATTGCCTGTACGACATCGTACGCATTGCTTTTGAAAGTTCATGTACGGAAATTGTTTTTGCCCGTACGGCCCTGGAAATAAAAAGTTCGGTCGGCGCCGTTGCGCACGACCTGTTGTGCTACGTGCGGCACCAGAATTCACTGGTCAATAATTTCACCGGCACGATACTGGAGTATTTGAAGCCTGTGGAAGAATGGGTGCCAAGGCATCCTTTTAGAGAGTGAGAGGGTGAGAGAGTGAGAGGGTGAGAGAGTGAGAAGGTGAGAGGCGTAGAGTACACCGTGTACTCTACGCCTCTCACCTTCTCACTCTCTCACCCTCTCACTCTCTCACCTTCTCACTCTCTCACCCTCTATCTATTTCACGACCGCGAACTGCTCCACTTTCAGCCTTCCGTCCGATTTTACCCAGAGCAGATACAAACCGGGAGAGGGGCGTTCGAGCCGCACCTGCTGATCTACCATGGCCATATCGGTGGAGGCGCCATCCCAAATAACTTTACCTGTTACGTCGCTGATCCACCATTCGGCAGGCGCGGGTTTGCCAGAGGAAGGTTGCACTACAAATTCGCCGTAGTTAGGATTGGGTACCACTACAAACTCCGTTTCGGTATTGATCGGGTCTGCGGTAGTGGCGGAGCCTTCGTCGATCCATACGGCTGCTTCATTGGTGCAAAATTGTTCCTGTGGTGCAAAAGTGATGCAGGCCCGATTGGTAATGACCTGTCCGGCTTCGATAAAAGGCCGGGGGCGTACGCTGAACATAACAAACCCGAAAGAATGTGCCGGATCAACAGACTTGCTGGGCAGGTTGATTTCTTCAAAATACCAGCGCACGTTGTTGTTTCCGTCGTGCAGGTAGGCATACCCGTGGCTGGAACTGATCATGGTAAGCGAAGTCGGATCAAGCCGGGCGTCGAGGGTATCGTAAATAATCACCTGGTAAGCCGTATCTTGCCCCATGTTTTGAAATCGTATCATATACAACACCGAAGCGCCTTCAGCAATGTCGTTTGTTGTAAATACCGCATCTCCAAGTACCTGCACATCATTTTGAGCCTGCATCCATTTGCCGGTGAAAACAAAGAGCAGTATAAGCAGGCGGGCAATAATACGTTTCATGACCACAGGATTCATTTACTTGGATGAGGTAAAGTGTGGATAACGATTTTACGAAACCCGAAGGTAAGGAAATTTTCTTTGCCTGCTTCCATGTTAACACTTACACGAATGCAGTTGCGTTGGCGGATTGCCCAATTTTTTGAAATGCACTGGTGGCGGCATTACCTGTCGGGAAAAGACAAGGCTGCTTATCTGAAATGGAAAAAAGCCTATTGGCATAGCCTGCTGCGACAGGTGGGCTGGCACATTCCGGATGGCGCCCGGGTGTTGGACGCCGGGTGCGGGCCGGCTGGTATCTTCACTGTGTTGGAAGGAAAGGAGGTAGAGGCGCTCGACCCTTTGCTGGATGAATACGAAAAGTCATTGATGCATTTCCAGAGGAATGACTATCCCTGGGTTCGTTTTTTTACCATTCCCTTGGAGGACTTTAAAACAGATAAACCTTTTGAATACGTGTTTTGTCTGAATGCCATCAATCATGTAGCCAGCCTTGATGCCTCATTGAAAAGTCTTGCCGGGTGCCTCCAACCTGGCGGCCACATGCTATTGACAGTAGATGCCCACAACTTTTCTTTTTTGCGGCAAATTTTTCAATGGATTCCCGGCGACATCTTGCATCCACACCAGTATGAACTGGCAGCGTATGTGTCAATGCTCGAACAAATCGGACTACGGGTAGAACGAAGCGTTTTGATCAAAAAAGAACTTATTTTCAGTTATTATGCGCTGTTGGTCATAAAATGATCGGGGATTATGCCTGTTTCATCTTGCCAAACAAAGACTCCAGTTTGTTCCAGCGGTAATCGAAAATGCCTTGCAACTGGCGTTTCACAAATAACCAGTGCGCCAATCGCCCCAGCGGCCCCAGCGGCAATTTATAATGCACCAGATCAGTCATTTCCACCCCGCCTTCTACCGCTGTGAAGCGGTGCTGGTGATGCCAGAACGTGTATGGGCCGAACCGTTGCTCATCGACGAAGAAAACGCCGTCTTCTACATGCGTAATTTCTGTCATCCAGAACAAGGGAATGCCAAACAAGGGCCTTACGGTGTAAGAAATGATCTGTCCGGCATATATTTTTTGCAGATGTTCAGGATCGGTTTTTACCTGAAAATTCATGTATTCCGGCGTGATCGTAGCCAGGTTGACGGGGTTTGAGAAAAAGGCCCAGGCTTCTTCAATGGAAATGGGCAGCTGTTGGCGGCGAAAGAGCGAATACATTTTTAGAGGTGAGAGGTGAGAGGTGAGATGCGAGAGGTTAGATTTGATGTGAGAGATGGGTACAACTATTTGTATAAGAGATTGTTTAAAAGACCGTTACGATTATGAAATTTGCCAAGTTGCCATCCGTCGACGATGTCGATTTTTCACTGCCTACAGACCCGCCGCAAAATGCCGAATTGCTGGCGTCGTTGCCCAGGGCTGCCGTGCGACATGTGTACATAGGCGGAACAGGCTACAACGTAAAGCACTGGGTCGGATCTTTATATCCCTTTGGCGCTCGCGACAAGGATTTTCTGAAATATTACGCGACTCAATTCAACACCATTGAGCACAATACCACGCATTACCGCATACCGGACGCTGCAAGCGTTGCGCGCTGGTATGAGGAGACACCGGCTGATTTTCGGTATTGTCCCAAAATTCCGCAAACCATTAGCCATGCCCGCGACCTGGGCATTTACTCTGGTCAGATTCCTGTTTTTTGTGCCGCTGTAAAAGGCCTGCGGGAAAAACTGGGCTGCTGTTTTATGCAATTGCCGCCTCATTTTTCTACACGCGATTTGCCTTTACTACAACGTTTCCTCGATCGCTGGGACAAGGCGGCGCCACTAGCAATAGAAGCCCGGCACGAATCGTTTTTCGAGCCGACCGTTGCTTCTGAATCGTTTTTTCAATTGCTACAGCAAAACAACATTGCTACCGTCATCACTGATGTGGCTGGCCGCCGCGATGTATGTCATATGCGCCTCACCAACAATCGGGTGCTGATCCGATTTGTAGGAAATGAACTACATCCCTCTGATTATCAACGCGTAGCAGCCTGGGCCGATCGCCTTAAATATTGGCTGGATGCCGGATTGCAGGATGTCTATTTCTTTACCCACGAGCCCGACGACATTCTGGTGCCCGAACTGGCAGAATTTACCATTCAAACTTTTCTGGAAAAAATACCCGGCGCAAGCATGCGAGGGCCGAAGAGGGTGGGAGGGCAGCAGGGAAGCCTCTTTTAGAGTTATGAGTTATGAGTTATGAGTTATGAGTTTTACTCACGTTGCCTTTGGCTACTATAAAGAAAAAGCCAAAGGCAACGTGAGTAAAACTCATAACTCATAACTCATAACTCATAACTCCAAAATGACCTTATTCGGATTCAAGATCCCCTTTGGATCAAATACCTTCTTTATCTGCCGCATCAGTTCCATTTCCGTTTTGGAAAAAACGATGTCCAGGTATTGCCGCTGAACGAGGCCTATGCCGTGTTCGCCGGAAATGGTGCCGCCGACACTTTTTACATACTGAAAAATTTCGCGGATACCTTGCGGTACGCTCACATTCCATTCCTCTTCACTCAGGCGGCCACGCAGAATATTGACGTGCAGGTTGCCATCGCCGGCATGGCCGTAACAAACGGATTCGAAACCATATCGGGCGCCCGTTTCTTTTACTTTTTTTAGCAAAAAGGGCAATTCAGCCCGAGGCACCACCGTGTCTTCTTCCTTGTAAATAGAATTTCTTTTGACAGCATGGGCCACGTTGCGGCGCAATTTCCAGAGGGTGGTTTTGGTGGCATCGTCGTCGGCAAAAAACACCTCTCCGCAGTCGTATTGTGCCAGTACGCCGGTAATCGTTTCACAGTCGGCATACAAACTGTCGAGGTGAAAGCCATCTACCTCTATCAGCAAATGCGCTGCATCTTCCTCGTGGATGGGAACAGGCGTTTCACCCACATAACGCACAGCCCAGTCGATGGCATTACGCTCCATAAATTCCAGTCCGGAAGGTGTTACGCCTGCCTGGAAAATGGCTGCCACTGCCGCACAAGCGCTTTCTGCCGAGCGAAAAGGAACCAGCATCAGCAGGCTTTGAGTAGGGTAGGGCTGTAGTTTGAGTACAATTTTCGTGACGATGCCCAGCGTGCCCTCACTGCCTACGATCAATTGTGTCAGGTTGTAACCAGTCGAGTTTTTGAGCGTGTTGGAACCTGTCCAGATTACTTCACCGTTGGGCAGCACCACTTCGAGGTTCAGCACATGGTCTTTCACCACGCCGTATTTCACCGCTTTGGGTCCGCCGGCATTGGTGCTGATATTGCCGCCGATGAACGACAATCCGCGGCTGGAAGGGTCGGGCGGGTAAAACAAGCCCTTCTCTTTCAAGGTGTTTTGCAATACTTCGGTGATAACGCCTGGCTGTGTGGTGACCTGAAAATTGCGTTCGTCAATGAACAATATCTGGTCGAAACGCTTCATGGAAATCACCAACCCGCCCTGTACCGGCAAAGCGCCGCCTGCCAGTCCCGAGCCGCCACCGCGAATGGTGACAGGTATATTTTCCCGATAACAAACCCGCATAAGGGCGCTGATTTCCTCGGTGCTGGCTGGAATGGCCACCGCTTCGGGCAGGTACAGCAGATCTTCCGTTTCGTCGTGTCCGTGTTCCCGGAGTGCCGTTTCATCTGTGAGGAGGTAGTTTTCACTCACTATGCTGCTTAATTCAGTAAGTGTGGAAGCGGAGATAGGGGCGAAGGCGTTACTTTTGCCGGGAATTGTGGTCATGTGATCGGAGGTCAACATATTTGAACTTACCATGAAAAAAATCTTGTTTCTCCTGCTGTGGGTACTGGCTGCGCAGGCGTCGATGGCTCAAAAATACCCGGAACACCCTTCTACGAAGGAGCACAACGGCAAAAGTAAGGCAATTCTCCTACATTTGTTGTTTGGCTACCATGAGCCTGGCGGTGACCTGAGGGACCGTTTCGGTTCGGCATTCAGTGCCGGTCTGGGCTCTGATTTTCTCACAAAAAACAACTTTATCCTCGGCCTCGAAGGTCATTTCTTTTATGGCAACAAAGTAAATGATGACCCGCTGGCCAACCTGCGCACCCCGGAAGGCGACATTATCGGCAGCGACCGACTGCTGGCCTCGGTGGTGTTGCGGCAGCGCGGACTGTACACGGGCGTGCTGGTCGGCAAACTCTTTCCTGTCACCGGGAAAAGAAGCGGCATCCGCTTCACCCTTGGCGCAGGCTGGTCGCGACACAAAATCAGGGTACAGGACGACAACAGCAGCGTATCGCAATTGACCGGCGATTACCTGAAAGGATATGATCGGCTCACAGGAGGTATTGGTATTCAGCAGTTTATAGGCTGGCAACACCTGGGCGCCGACAAACGCTCCAACTGGCTGGCCGGCCTCGAATTCAGCCAGGCATTTACCAATACCCTGCGCGATTGGGATTTTTATGAACAAAGAAAACTCGACCAGCGCCGTACCGACCTGCGCTTCGGCGTGCGGGTGGCCTGGACGCTGCCGTTCTATGTAGGCGACTCCAAAGAAATTTTCTATTGATGGCCATCCTGCGCGCCTTGTACAATGCTGCCATGTACCTGCTCGCAGCGGGGATGCGTGTGGCTGCCTGGTTTTCCCCCAAAGCGCGCCTTTGGGTGGATGGCCGCCAAAACTGGCGAAGCAAATTGCGCGCATCCCTGCCAACTGGCAGCGGAAAAACCATGTGGATTCATGCCGCTTCGCTGGGTGAATTCGAACAAGGCAGACCGGTCATAGAGGCCGTACGGGCCAGGTTTCCCGACTGGAAAATCGTGCTCACTTTCTTTTCACCTTCAGGCTACGAAATCCGCAAAAACTATCCGCATGCCGATCTGGTGTGCTACCTCCCAGCCGATACACGCCGGAATGCGGCCGATTTTATCGACATCGTACAGCCCGATGTGGCGGTTTTTGTGAAATATGAATTCTGGGCAAATTACCTGTTCGCTTTGAAAAAACGCTCGATTCCGGTGTTGCTCGTGTCGGCATTGTTTCGGCAGCAGCAACCCTTTTTCAAGTGGTACGGTGCATTTTGGAGAAACATGCTGGGCTGTTTTACCCGGTTTTTTGTACAGGACAAAAACTCCGAACTGCTACTACAAGGTGTTGGCTTTCAAAATATTACGATTGCCGGCGACACGCGCATCGACCGGGTGCTGCAACTGGCAGCCATGGCGCCCGAGAATGAAGTGCTGGCGGAATTTCAAAAGCATCCCGTCGACGGCAGCCGCTTGCCGCTGCTGATTGCGGGCAGTACCTGGCCTGCTGATGAAGCCATTTTGACGCAGACCATGTTGCCGCAGGTGAAATATGTATTTGCGCCGCACGACCCTACGGCGGCAGCCGTTGCGCACATACAATCGTTGTGTGCCGACAAGGACAAGGTGCTCGCTTATTCACAGACAAATCCGGAAAACGCGGCCCGGGCATCTACCTTGCTGATCGACAATGTAGGCCTGCTCAACACCTTGTATCGCTATGGCCGTATTGCCTACATCGGCGGAGGCTTCGGCAAAGGCATTCACAACACGCTGGAACCGGCGGCATTCGGATTGCCCGTGATATTCGGGCCCCAATACGAGCGTTTTGAAGAAGCCCGGCAATTTGTGGCCCGTGGCGGCGCTTTTTCGGTTCGCAACGCAAGCGAACTGGAAGCCGTTTTGCAAAAACTGCAAGACAAAGCGTTTTATGAAAATGCGTCGCGTGCGGTACGCAACTACCTGGAAGAAAACCGGGGGGCTACCGAGCGGATTATTTCCTTTCTGGAAAAGATAGCCTGAGCAGGTATGCTGCACAGCGACAAATGCATTATTTGTTGCCGTTCTTCCACCAATTTTGCAAGGATTTCTGCTTTTTTTCTCTTTTCCCTGCTACCTTCGCCCCGCTTTTAAGCGCATGTGCCAAATAATATTTCCACATGCCTTATTTATTCCACAGCATTATCAAATTCCAATATTCATTTTATCATGACTGGTTCTGAAATTACGATCCGCAGAGGCAAACTGAAAGTGCCCAACGACCCGATTATTCCGTTTATCGAAGGCGACGGTACGGGTCCGGATATTTGGGCCGCGTCCGTGCGTGTGCTCGATGCTGCCGTTGAAAAAGCCTATAAAGGCAAGAAAAAAATTGTGTGGAAAGAAGTACTGGCCGGTGAAAAGGCTTTTACCAAAACCGGTAACTGGCTGCCCGACGAGACGCTCGAAGAAATCAGCAAATATAAAGTGGCGATCAAAGGTCCGCTGACCACCCCGGTTGGTGGCGGTATCCGCTCGCTCAATGTGGCCCTGCGCCAGCAACTCGACCTGTATGCCTGTGTGCGTCCGGTGCGGTGGTTTAAAGGTGTACCCAGCCCTGTGAAAGAACCGGGACTGGTAGACATGGTGATTTTCCGCGAAAATACGGAAGACATTTATGCCGGTATCGAATACCTGGCAGGCACGCCGGAAGCAGATAAAATGCTGAGTTTTCTGCAAAATGAAATGGGTGTGAAAAAAATCCGTTTCCCGAAATCTTCCAGCATCGGCATCAAACCTGTGTCGAAAGAAGGTACGGAACGCCTCGTACGCTCGGCGCTGGAATACGCATTCAAATACAAGCGCAAATCGCTGACACTGGTACACAAAGGCAACATCATGAAATTTACGGAAGGTAAATTCAAGGACTGGGGCTACGAACTGGCCGAACGCGAATACGGCGACCGCGTATTTACCTGGGCCCAATACGACCGCATCAAAGCCGACAAAGGTGAAGAAGCAGCCAACAAAGCACAGTCGGACGCGCTGGCCGCCGGTAAAATGCTCGTAAAAGACAGCATCGCCGACGCATTCCTGCAACAGATCCTGCTGCGCCCTGCCGAATACGACATGGTGGCTACGCTCAACCTCAATGGCGACTACCTGTCCGATGCACTGGCCGCACAAGTGGGTGGTATCGGTATCGCACCGGGCGCCAACATCAACTACCTCACCGGCCACGCCATTTTTGAAGCCACCCACGGTACGGCTCCTAAATATGCTGGCAAGGACGTGGTAAATCCGTCTTCCGTGATTCTTTCTGGTGTGATGATGTTCGAATACCTGGGCTGGGACAAAGCCGCTAAACTGATCATCAAAGGTATCGAGCGCAGCATCCGCAAAAAACGCGTGACATACGACTTCGAACGCCTGATGAAAGGCGCTACCAAACTGAAATGTTCGGAGTTTGGTTCGGAGATTATTGCGAATATGTAAAAGAGGGGGTTTTGAACAGGATTGGGTGGATTTTGATGGATTAGAAGGATTTCCTTTTTAAAGTTGACAATTATTAGTATTGACAATTATATTAATTTCAAAAATTGTCAACTCTAAAAAGGAAATCCTTCTAATCCCTTAAAATCCACTTAATCCTGTTCAAACTCAAATCTTCCCCGCAGCAATTTTCTGCTCCAGCACCTCCGACCTCCTAAGCGCATTTGCTTTTTTCCATTGTTCTACGGCCTTTTCTTGTTGGCCGCCCAGCGAGAGTGCATCCCCATAATGTTCGAGAATACCCGGGTGTTGATCGCCGCCTTTTGGCAGGCTTTGTTCATAGCGGGCCGCGGCAGATGTAAAGTCCTTTTTGCCCATCAATGACAGCCCGATCTGGTCGATCAGGTCGAGGCGAAGTATAGCATTGTTGCCAGCCATCAGCAGGGCCTGTTCCAGTTGGTTTTGTGCCTCGTCGTATTGGCCTTTCAGGTTGGCAGCCGCCCCGAAATAAAAGTAGGCTTTGGGCTGGTTGGGGAATGCGTCCATGGCCTGTTCGGCGATGCGCAGCATTTCATCGTAGTTTTTCTGACCTGCAAGAATGGTAAGTGTATTGTCCCACACAGAAAAAACGCGCGGGTTGAGCCGAATACATTGCCGGTATTTTTCCAGTGCTTCGGCAGGGCGGTTGCTCAGGTACAACAGGTCGCCAGAAATGCTCCATGCTTTGGCGTCTTCCGGATGTGTTTTTTCGAGGATGCTGCCCAGTTCGATCAGGTTTTGGGAGAGCGCAGGGTCGGGGCGCTGATTCAGTTTGTCTACAAACGGAATTAACTCCTTGATTTTTGCATCGATGGCAGTATTGGGGTCGCCGAACAAGGGTTTGAGCGAGGCCAGATACGATACATCAGAGTTGTTTTTGTTTTTGCCCAGCAAAGCCAGTTGCGCTTCCGTATCATCAGGATGTCGGCGCAAAATGTCTTCATAAACCCGGCGGGCATTGGCTTCGTCGCCCATGGTTTCATAAAAATGTGCGAGGCGCTGGCGATATTCCAATTTGTGGGGGTAGGCATCAGCCAGGCGTTGGAGTTCGTTGGCGGCTTTTTTGTCGTCGCCGAGGCTGACATAGATAATGTGTTTTTTATCAGCCGTTTCTTCGCTCAGGCCGGTCACCTGTTCGAGTTTATCGAGGGCTTTGAGGCCCGATTTTGGGTCCTTGTTGAGTACGTAGAGGTAGGCCAGTTGCTGAAAAAACTCCGGGTTGGCAGGCCACTGCTTGCTCAGGTTTTCATATACGCCGATAGCGTCTTTCAGTCGGCCTGTTTTGACAAAAATATCTGCCTGCTGAATCAGGTACCACTGGTTTTGCGGCGCAATTTTGACGGCTTTTTCAATGGCTTCGTCTGCTTTCACATAGTCTTCCTTGGCCACATAACTGCGTGCGAGCCCGTACCACGCTGCATCGGCTTGCGGGTTGTCGTACACAAATTTTTCGTAACGTTCGATAGCCTTGTCGTAATGGGCCAGCAGGCGTTCTTTTTCTGCTTCCAAAAACTGGCTCTGGCGAGCAACTTCTGCTTCCGGCACAATGACCTTGTTGCCGCCGATGGTATTCTGGGCGGAGAGGGCAGAGATGCAAAGCAGACAGATCAATAGGATGTTTTTCAACCGTGTTGATGTTTTATGGTGTATTGTTCGGTTACAAAGTTCGCGGATTTACCCGGGAAAGACAGCGCGAAGGCTACAAAGTTCGACGGAAAGAAGGAGTTTGAAAAGATTTAACAGTGAGTGGTGAGTGGTGAGTAGTGAGTGGTGAGTGGTGAGTGGTGAGTAGTGAGTAGTGAGTGGTGAGTAGTGAGTAGTGAGACAAGGTACTGTACCCTTGGTTTTGACAATAGAGTAGCCAAGATTATTTCACCCTACTCACCACTCACCACTCACCACTCACCACTCACTACTCACCACTCACCACTCACTACTCACTACTCACCACTCACCACTCACTACTCACCACTCACCACTCACTTCCGAGAACAATCCGAATAATCCCCCAGATTCAATTCATCCAGCGAGCCGGAGAAGCGGCTGGAGTTACCGATCATAGAATTGTGCAGCAGCGCATTTTTGATATGCGACCTGTTTTGTATAATGCTATCGGTAATCACGGCATTTTCGACAATAGAGTGGTGGCCTACGCTGACGAAAGGGCCAATGACCGTATTGCGCACCACGGCGTGGTCGCCAATGAAGCAAGGCGGTACGATGACACTGTTTTCAACCGTAGCGTGTGGTGATACCAGGTCTGAATGGCGGTGAATTTCCAGCATCCGGGCATTCGAATGCAGAATATTGTCTTTGTTGCCGCAGTCGAGCCATTCCTTGATTTCACCGGTACGGAAGCGCAAGCCGTTGTTTTTCAGCAGTTCGAGGGCAGTCGTAAGTTGGTACTCGTTTTTTTCCTTGATGTCGTTGTCGATGATGTGTTTCAGGGCGGCGCGCAGGCGTTCCCCTTCGCGGAAATAGTAAATGCCAACGATGGCGAGGTCGGAAATGAAATCATTGGGTTTTTCTACAAATTCAATGATATAGCCTTGCTCGTCCAGTTTAACCACGCCAAAAGAAGAAGGATCTTCCACCTTCTGCGTCCAGATAACACCGTCTTCTTCGGCATTAAAACTGAAATCGGCCTGGAACAACGTATCGGCAAAAGCGATCATACATTTTCCTTCCATACTTTCCGAAGCGCAGGCAATGGCGTGACCTACACCCAAGGCTTTCTCCTGTTGGTAAATACGCCCGCGAGCCCCCAGGTTTTCTGCAATTCGAATCAATTCGCGCTCAATATCGGGGCCGAAATCGCCTACTACATAGGCTATTTCCTCGATGTCGTTTTTATAGGATGCCGCCAGGTCCTCTACCAGCCGCTGAATAATGGGTTTGCCGGCGACGGGAATAAGTGGCTTCGGGATGGTCAGCGTGTGTGGTCGAAGCCTTGTGCCACGCCCGGCCATGGGGATGATGATCCTCATTTTTTGTTATCTGTTATTGGTTATCGGTTATCTGTTTGCGCTTGCTTTGGACTGTCGACTGTCGACTGTTGACTGCCGACTGTTGACTGACTACCGTTGACTGACGACTGTTGACTCATCTCAGTCTGGTGCTTCCAAATCCGCCGGCGCCGCGTTCGGTGTCGTTCAGTTCGCTCACTTCTTCCCATACGACTTGTTCATAGCGGGCGATCACCATTTGCGCGATGCGTTCGCCTGGTTCGATGGTTTGGGTTTCATTGGAAAGGTTCACGACAATACATTTGATTTCGCCCCTGTAATCACTGTCGATGGTGCCGGGCGAATTGAGCATGGTCAGGCCGCGTTTGAGCGCGATTCCGCTGCGAGGTCTGATTTGGGCTTCGTAACCTTCCTGTAATTCAATAAAAAGTCCGGTTGGTACGAGGGCTCTTTCCAAGGGCGCCAGTACGACAGGTTCGTTCAGGTGGGCTCTTAGATCCATGCCTGCACTGCCAGGTGTTTCATACCGGGGAAGCGGGTATGGAGAAGTATTGATGATTTTCATAAACAGGGCATTTCAAAATTGTCGGGGCAAAAATAGCGGAATGTGTCAATTTGGGGAGTGCGTCGGGAGCATAGACAGGTATTTGTTGCCGAAGGGGAATAAAAGTAGTATGAACCGTATTTTTTTTCTGTCGGGTGGGTGCTGAAAACAGGTTAAAATGATAGTTTTCACGCCTAATTTGGCATTTACGGACACAAAGCCAAAATACGTGCACAGAACTTTGGAAATTCACAATATTTTCGGCCCGTTAAAACAACTGCTATGCGTTGCATGAAAACCTTCACTACCCTGATTTTTTCTTTTTGTTCCTTTTGGCTGCTGGCTCAGGCGCCTGTGAACGACGACTGCTCCGGTCTTATTGATCTTGGAGAAGTGCCATTTTGTTCTGACCCTGCACAATACACCAACGTGAATGCCACGACCAGTGTGATCGCCGTCCCGTCGGAAAATATTCCGGCCTGCTTCAACAACGAAGCAGATCGCGATGTGTGGTTTCAGTTTACCCTGCCTGCAGATGGCAGTATTGTAGACGTGTCGATTTCCGTTTTCGGAAATATTTTCGGCAATGGAACCATGCAAATGCCGCAGGTGGCCATTTATCGGGGCGACTGTACGTTTGGCGGATTGGCCGAACTGGACTGTGCAGCGGCTCCCTTGAATGTTAACCAGGTGGTCTTGGAACAGTTCGGTCTGACGCCAGGGATTCCATATTACCTGCGTATCAACGACTATTCTGCCACCGGCTCGCCCAATGCAGGTACGTTCCGTTTGTGTGTGGAAGAATATATTCCCGATATCAACATGGGCGATGCACCAGGCTCTGAAAGTTGTACCGGAACATTGTGGGACTCGGGAGGTGAAGATGGCGACTACTCGCCCAGTGAAAACCTGACGTTTTCTATTTGCCCACAGGATTTTCACCAGTGCATCATTTTGACGGTGCAGAATTATGCAACGGAAAGCGGATTCGACTACCTTCATTTTTATGAGGGAGAAGGTACAACAGGCACGCAGATTACACAAATCGGTGGCAACGGCCAGGATTTCCAGGTTCAAATATCAGGCGATTGTGCCACCGTCGAGTTTACATCCGACGGTTCCGTGCAGGATGAGGGCTTCCAGATTACATGGGTATGTTCGCCCAATGTGTGTAACGCGCCACCTGTAACCACCTGTGCCGATCCGGTATCGGTTGGCACACTTCCATATTCCATGTCCGGCCTGAACAACTGTTTTTCAGGTAATACTATTAATGGAGGCCCTTGCGACAACGACGAGGCTTTCCTGTCGGGCAATGACTATGTGTTTTCCTATACATCTCCCGGCGACGAGTGCATACACATTACCACCAGCGGCACCAATACGGAAGCCGGTATCGGTGTGTACGATGCTTGTCCGACAGCGCCCAATGCCAACTGTATTACCAGTGCTGGCGGCGGTTTTAACAGTTCGAACCCAATCGTAGGTGCCGCATTTCTGGAAAATCCGGGTACCTATTACATTGTGTTTGGCGCTGGCGACGATTGCTCGCCATTTAGCATCAGCGTCGATACAATTACCTGTCCCGTTATTTTACCGCCGGCATCCACTTGCGATGCTGCGCTGAATATTGGCGGTTGCAGTACGACGTTGCCACAGGTGATTGCACTGACCCCTGGCTCCGGCGATCCCGGCTTTATTCAACAGGGCGTCAATCAGGGATGCATTTTGGGCCCGCAGGAGAATTTCTCTTTCTTCTATTTTGTAGCAGGCGCGGATGGTAAATTCGGCTTTGCCGTGCAGGCCAATAACCCTGCGGAAGCATCCGATATCGACTTCAATGTGTGGGGCCCCATCGACAGCCCGGAAGATATTTGTGACCACGTTACCAATAACCAACCCATACGCTCGTCATGGGCGGCCGGAGCCGACCTGACAGGTCTGGCTGATGTACACCCCTTACTGGGCACGCCCGTACTCGATGAATTCGACTGTGGCAGCCCTGCAACACCGGGAACAGGCGCGAATGCGGATGACTTTGTAAGCCGTATCGATGTCGAACAAGGCAAAATTTATGTGATTCTGCTCGACGACTTTGGAAATGCCATTGTAAACGATGGTATTTCGATCAACTTTGATGTAACAACTGAAGGAGTACTCGATGCACAGGACAACCAAATCACCATCACGGCCGATACGGCTGTGTGCAATGGTCAGCCTGTTCAACTGCTGGTTACTGGTGGTGCAGCATACAGTTGGGAACCCAATCCGACACTTTCTTGTATCAACTGCCCGGATCCAATTGCTACGCCGAACGAATCGACCACCTATCAGGTACAGGTGGCTACCACTTGCAGCCAGATTACCAAAATCGTGGATGTTAAAATCATTGAACTTTCCCTCGGACCTGATGTAACGGTTTGCAATGGCGCCGACTTTACACTTAATCCGAATCCATATCCGGAAGCCACCTATACATGGAGCGGCAGCGCGGGCCTGAGTTGCACGGATTGCCCTTCTCCACAAGTGGCAGGTTTGACAACCGGAACCTATACCTTTATTGGCGTATTGTCTACTCCTCAGTGTGTCAAAACAGATACGGTTATTGTAAACGTTATCAGCGGTCAACAACCGCAATACAACATTGCCGAGGATCAGATCATTTGTGCCGGTACAACTGTCAACCTCGGGGGCGCCAGTGTACCCGGAACGTTCTATATTTGGACTTCTGTGCCAGCCGGACTGGAAGACGAAACATCCAACCCCTCGGTAACACCCACAGCGACAACAACTTATTACCTGGAGGCAGCCAACGGTTCCTGCGTGGTAACGGCTATCGACAGTGTAACAGTAACTGTATATCAATCGCCCGTACTTTCTGTACAAAGCGATACCGTGATTTGCCAGGGTCAAAGCGTGGTGCTGGGCACAACAGATGTAGAAACAGGCATTCAATATGAATGGACACCAGCCGACGGACTGGATGCTCCCAATACAGCCAATCCGATTGCTACACCAACACAAACTATCACATACACACTGGTAGCCTCTAATCCGGGATGTACTGAAACGCGTACAGTAGATATACAGGTGTCTACCATCGACCTGCAAGTAAATGTGGAAGATACCCTGCAAATTTGTCAAGGAACTTCCATCCCCATTCAGGCATTATCATCCCCTACAGGAACACCTGTGGAATGGTCGCCGCTGGCAGGATTGCAGGTGGGCCCCGGTGGCGCCAGTGTAACGGCAACGCCAAATGAAACCACCCTGTACACCGCTACCGTATCGGTTCCTGGTTGTGTAAAAACAGAAACCATTTACGTGATCGTCGACAGTCTGCCGCAAAACCTGGCTATTCTGCCGGGTGATACAACCATTTGCCAGGGCAGTCAGGTTATTCTTCGTTCTACTGTGTATGAGCCTGCTGAATTCCCGAATATTGAATTTATCTGGACGCCTGGTAACGGGCAATTGACACCTGACAGCCTGTTTAATATGGTCGTTCAGCCAGATGATACGATCACTTACCTGCGTTCGACCCGCAACGGTGCCTGTTTGTCTATGGACTCTGCACTGGTGAACGTTATTCAACCGCCTCAAATGACCGTAACCCCTGCCACGAGCAACCTCTGCTTGGGTGAAAGTGTATTGCTCGATCTGACTGTCCCGGATGGCGTGGAAGATATTATGTGGACGCCGGAAACTGGTCTGTCATGTACAGAATGCAACGACCCCACCGCAACGCCTACAGGCTCTACCACCTACACAGCGCAGGGAACTTTCCAGGGATGCCCGACCAGCGTAACTGCGACAGTCAATGTGAAAAACCCGCCGGCTTATCAGTTCCCATCGGATACAGACCTCTGCGGCGGCGAATCCATTACGCTGAACCTTGTCAATGATCCGACAGCAACGTACACCTGGACCTCTACCGATCCTGCTTTCGGAACGGTTACCACGGCGCAACCAACGATCACGCCCACGCAGAATGCTACATACACCCTGACGGCTACCAACGGTTGTACAGTGACCGCAACCCTGTCGGTAACCGTTGCCAACGGTGTACTGACAACTGATGGCGACACGACCATTTGTTCAAATTTCAATACGCCGCTGTCCGCTTCGGGCAACCTGCCAGGCACTTATCTGTGGAGCACTGGCTCCACACAACAGGCCATTGTGGTGGCGCCTGCTACGACGACAACATACACTGTGATTTATACATTCGGCGATGAGTGCACGCTGACTGATGAAATTGTGGTGAACGTACAAGGCCAGGGCGCAGAAGTTACATTCCCGACAGACGTTCAGTTGTGTCCGGGAGAAAGTGTAACCCTCAATTCTACCGTTACGCCTGGCGCTACTTATAGTTGGTCGGGTTCGCCGGGAGGCTTCACATCCAGTGATGGCGCGCCGACGGTTTCGCCTGCTGTTTCAACCACGTACTCGGTCACTGCTACCCTGGGTAGTTGTGTGCGTACAGAAAGCGTTTCCGTTACCGTATTCAGCGGTGTAACCTTGACAGCGCCCAATGACTTGACGCTCTGCGAAGGCGAAAGCGCTACGCTGACAGCGAATGGTTCGGCAACCGGTACCTATCAATGGACACCAGGTGGAAACACACCATCCATCACGGTATCGCCAACATCCAATACCACCTACAACCTCCTGTACACCTATGGAGACGGCTGTACGCTCACCGATGCTGTGACAGTGACGGTGGTGCCAAGTTTCGATGTCCGCATAGAGCCAACGCCTGATACTACTCGTATTTATGTTGGAACGCCGCTGGAATTGATGGCCATCGTTTCGCCTACCCAGAGCCTGACCGGATTCCAGTTCCAGTGGTTAGAGAATGGAGTGCCATTCGGTACAGGTGAAAGTTTCAGCGCTGAACCCACTACCCAGGACAGTGCCCGCTTCTCCTACGTAGTAGTAGCCACATCCCCGAATGGTTGTGTCGCATCCGATACGTTCTCACTGACGGTACTACCTCCAGTTGTGGTTATTCCAAATGCGTTCACGCCCGGCAACGACGATTCGAACAACACTTTTGGACTGGTTATCCTGGGCGGCAACGTCACTGTTGAAAGCATGGATGTGTACAATCGATGGGGCGAAAAAGTATTTACCAGCACAGCACCCAATGCCCGCTGGGACGGCCGCGTAGATGGCAATGAAGCGCCTTCGGATGTGTACGTCTATGTGATCAAATGGCGCCGCGGCGACGGCGCACTGGAAGTGGCGCACGGCGACGTGACGCTGCTGAGGTAGATGATTTACGATTTACGATTACATGATTTACGATGTACGATTGGAATTTTGATTGCAGATTTATGATTGGTGACGCCTCATTCGCTCAAAAATCATAATTCAAAATTCCAATCGTACATCGTAAATCATGTAATCGTAAATCGTAAATCATCACTCTTTGGGCAATGCTCGGTAAACCTCATTCACCAGCGTTTTTTGCCCTTCCCTGAAAATATTGGTGCAATAAAAATTGAGCAGAATCCCTTTGGGTTTTTCCAGCAGATTCATGTAGGTGAGTAACTGTGCCTCAAAAACGGGCTGCATTTTCTCCACAGACTTGATTTCCACCACAATGCAATCCTCGACGAGGATATCGAGCCGCAAAAGCGTCTCCAGTTTGCATCCTTTGTACAGAATGGGAACCTGTTGTTTGTGACAGACGTTGAGTTGTCGCCTTTGCAATTCATGGATCAGGCAGACTTCATACACCTGTTCCAGTAGACCGGGACCGAGTTGTTTGTGAACGTCGATAGCGGCGCCTATAATTTCATAGGTGAGGTGATTCAGCTGCCGCTGGGTGAGTGGTGTTTGCATAAAAGAAGCTGTTAGTTGATTAAAGAATCTGCAAATAAACACAGCGTTTTGAAAAACAGCAAGTTTTCAGGCCGCAGATATGACAAGTTCCCAATCCTGCACCTGAAAGCGATAAACAAATTTTCCTGTACCTTTGCGCTTCAATTTTTTTTGAATGGTAAAAATCGGCAATGTAGAACTGGGAGAGTTCCCTCTGCTCCTGGCGCCCATGGAGGATGTCAGTGATCCGCCTTTTCGCAAACTCTGCAAGGAACAAGGCGCCGACATGGTCTACACGGAGTTTATCAGTGCTGACGGGTTGGTGCATGAAGCCAAGAACACATTCCAGAAACTGGAAATTTTCGATTATGAACGCCCCATCGGTATTCAATACTTCGGCGGGCAGTTGGACAACATGATTGAAGCGGCGGAAATCATCGAAAGCAAAAACCCCGATGTGATCGATATCAACTTCGGCTGCCCGGTAGCCAAAGTAGCCTGCCGACTGGCCGGCGCCGGCTTGCTGCGCGATATTCCGCACATGGTGCGCCTGACAGAAGCGGTGGTAAAAAGCACCAATCGCCCGGTGACGGTGAAAACACGCCTCGGCTGGGACGATTCCACGATCAATATTCTGGAAGTAGCCGAACGATTGCAGGATGTTGGTATTCAGGCACTTACCATACATGGTCGCACCCGCGCCCAGATGTACAAGGGAGAGGCCAACTGGGAGTGGATTGCCAAGGTGAAAAACAACCCGCGTATGCATATCCCTATTTTTGGCAACGGCGATGTGGATACCCCGCAAAAAGCGCTGGAATATAAAAACCGCTATGGTACGGACGGCATCATGATCGGCCGCGCCAGCATCGGCTACCCCTGGGTCTTCCGCGAAATCAAACATTATTTTGCTACAGGTGAACTGTTGCCGCCTCCGGATATTCATGAGCGCGTTCGCGCTGCGCGTCAGCACCTGCGCGACAGCCTGGCCTGGAAAGGCCTGAAATTGGGTGTGCTCGAAATGCGCCGTCACTATGCGCCTTATCTGCGCGATTTGCCGCATATAAAGCCTTATCGAGCCAAACTGGTAACGGAAATGGAGCCGGATACTCTTTTTGCCATTCTGGATGAAATAGAAGAGGTGTACTCGGGTGAAGAGATGATGAGTTTACCGTCATAAACTGAAATTATGCTATTCTCGATAGAGCCCCACGAACGAAGTGCTTTCGAACTGGTAGGCCGCTGCGCACGCGCCATTGATGTGCCTGCATATGTGGTAGGCGGTTATGTGCGCGACCGGCTGTTGGGCCGCCCCACCAAAGACATTGATATCGTTTGTGTGGGAGATGGCATTCGCCTCGCAGAAGAGGTGGCCGCACAATTGTCGCCGCGCCCCAAAGTGGTCGTGTATCGCCGGTTTGGAACAGCCATGCTCAAATGGGAAGGAATTGAAATAGAGTTTGTAGGCGCTCGCCGTGAAAGTTATCGCGAAGACAGCCGCAAACCGGAAGTGGAACAAGGTACGCTGGAAGACGATCAGAATCGCCGCGATTTTACCATCAATGCCCTGGCGGTGAGTTTGCAGGAAGATTCCTTCGGTTTGATTGTAGATCCCTTCGATGGCCTCACAGACCTGGAAAACAAGATAATCAAGACGCCGCTGGAACCCGGAAAAACATTTTCCGACGACCCGCTTCGCATGCTGCGTGCCATCCGCTTTGCCACCCAACTCGGCTTCACCATAGAGCCCAACACCCTGCAAGGTATTTCCAAATACCGCAGCCGTATCCACATTATTTCAAAGGAACGCATTGCCACGGAACTGGAAAAAATCCTGATGACCCCGCAGCCATCCACAGGTTTTAAACTGCTGTTCGACACGGGTTTGTTGCAACTCATTCTGCCGGAAGTGGCTCAACTGCAAGGCGTAGAAGATAAAAATGGCCGGGGCCACAAAGACAATTTCTACCATACGCTGGAGGTGCTCGACAACCTGTGCCGTCGCAGCAACAATATCTGGCTGCGCTGGTCGGCACTGCTGCATGACATCGCCAAACCTGCCACCAAACGCTACAACAAGGAAACGGGCTGGACTTTCCACGGCCACGAATGGGTAGGCGCCAATATGGTGCCCAAAATATTTCGCAACCTGCGCCTTCCGCTCGATTCCAAAATGGAATACGTGCAAAAAATGGTGCGCCTGCACCTGCGCCCCATCAGCCTGACCAAGGAAGAAGTGACCGATTCTGCGGTGCGCCGGCTGTTGTTCGATGCCGGGCCCGATGTCGAGGATCTGATGAAACTTTGCGAGTCGGATATTACCACCAAAAATCCGAAAAAGATGTCGCGCTACCTCGAAGGATACGAATACCTCAAATCGAGGATGTCGGAAGTGACGGAAACCGATCGTATGCGCCTGTGGCAGCCGCCTATTACCGGGGAAATTATCATGCAGACGTTTGATATCCCACCCTCCCGGGAAGTTGGCACGATCAAAACGGCTGTCAGAGAGGCTATTCTGGATGGTGAAATCAACAATGATTACGAAGTGGCTTTCCAAAGAATGATTGAAGAAGGCGCCAAACTCGGCCTCACCCCCAAATAATCTCACTCTCTCTCACTTTCTCACTCTCTCACCCTCTAAACTCTCCGCCAGTACTGCGTGCGGTAAAAAGGCCCAAAATTGCCCCTCACCACCAGCGTATTCGGATCGCCTTCCTTGAGCCAGAATTTCAGGTTGTACCATTTGCCTTGTTTTGGATACAACACGCGGCCTTTGCTCCAGTATCCGTTGCTGAATTGCATGTCTTCAATGATGACCATACCAAGGATGGGTTGGTCTTTCCGGTAATCGGTACACTGATCGCAGTTGTGCGCCAAAGAAGGGCGTAGGAGTTTGGTGATTTTGCCATACACCATGCCATTTTGCTCATACAACTGGATATGGCTTTTGGCTTCTCCTGTTTCGTCGTCGCGGGTGAGCCAGGTGCCCAGAGCGGTCGTTTGTGCGTGTGTGTGCACAGAAAAAAGGTGGAATAGGGCTGCAAAAAACAAACCGGGCAATGCGTAACAAGAGGAAAGGAGCATAGTGGGAGAAATGGTAAATGTTTGAAAATGAACGAGGTACATCCTTCAAACGATTGTGCCAAAAACCAAACCGTTTCTGCGGACGAGCAGGGAAAACGTGCAATGTTTGGGAAAATGTATGTATTTAACTGTTTTAGCAGCTCGCCGGTACAGGATGGGACAACGGATGGACGGTTTTAGAGCAAGCAGGTGTACTCTACGCTTTGTGCCCTTTGTGAAACCTTGGTGTTCTTCGTGGTAAAAATTTTAACCACAACGTGCACAAAGGTTTCACAAAGACCACAAAGCGTAGAGTACACCTGCTTTTTTTAAGTATAAACCTGTTATAAGGCGGTACAATCGCAGCATCTTTTGAAATTTACAATGCCCCGCCCCGAATCGCCTCCAGCAATTTGGCCGTCGCCCGCGCCCGATGACTGATCTCGTTTTTAACCTCGTCGCCCAATTCGGCAAATGTATGGTCGTATCCATCCGGAACAAACACGGGATCGTAGCCGAAGCCGCCCGTGCCCCGTTTTTCAGTAGCAATGGAACCCTGGCAAATACCTTCCAGGAGCACTTCCTGTTGATCGTACAAAAGAGCGATGATCGTGCGGAAGCGAGCGCTGCGGTCGCTTTTGTTTTCGAGATTTTTCAGCAGCAGTTGGATATTATCGTCCGGATCGCGGCCCGGCCCGGCATAACGCGCCGTATGCACGCCCGGCGCCCCGTCGAGCGAGGTTACTTCCAGGCCGGTATCTTCCGAAAAACAGTCGTAACCGTACCGTTCCTTTACATACCGTGCCTTGAGCAAGGCATTGCCTTCGAGCGTAGGCTCGGTCTCTTCGATGTCTTCCAGACAGCCTATGTCCCGAAGGGTTTTGATCTGAAAACCCGGCCCGAGGATACTTTCTATTTCACGTGCCTTGTGGGCATTATTGGTAGCAAAAACGAGCACTTTCATAGGAGTAGAGACTTGATTTAACGCTGAAACAGGGACTCTACAAATGCTTTCTTGTTGAAAATCTGGAGTTTGTCGATGCTCTCTCCTACACCGATGTACTTGATAGGAATTTTGAACTGATCGCTGATACTGATGGCAACGCCGCCCTTGGCCGTGCCGTCGAGTTTGGTCAGCGCAAGGCAGGTGATGGGCGCCACTTCCATAAACTGCCGTGCCTGTTCCTGTGCATTCTGACCTGTGGAGGCATCGAGTACCAGCAGTACGTCGTGCGGAGCGCCAGGCAGTTTTTTGTCGATGCTGCGGTGGATTTTGCCCAGTTCGAGCATCAGGTGCGATTTGTTGTGCAGACGACCTGCGGTGTCGATAATAGCAATGTCGCAGCCATTTTCCACAGCATATTCGGTGGCTTCGTAGGCCACTGCAGCAGGGTCGGCATTCATACCTTTGGAGTAAAAATCGCAGCCTACACGATCAGCCCAAATTTTCAATTGATCGACAGCCGCAGCCCTGAATGTATCGGCAGCGCCCAGCACCACCTTGTATCCGTTTTGTTTGAACTGATAGGCTAATTTGCCAATGGTGGTGGTTTTGCCCACACCATTCACCCCGATCACCAGCAGCACATACGGTTTTTTCCCGGCAGGAATGTCGTAGTCTTCCACATCGGCGGTGTTGTTTTCAGACAAGAGTTGGACGATTTCGTCGCGCAGGATGGCATTCAACTCTTCCGTATTGATGTACTTGTCGCGGGCCACGCGGTCTTCAATGCGCTGGATGATTTTTACAGTGGTATCCAGGCCTACGTCGCTGCTGATGAGGATGTTCTCCAGTTCGTCGAGCACTTCCACATCGACGGTGTTTTTGCCGGCGACAGCGCGGGTGAGTTTGTCGAAAATGCCTTCCTTGGTTTTTTCAAGGCCTTTATCGAGGTCTTCTTTCTTTTCCCGGTTAAAAAATTTATCAAAAAAACCCATATTCTATTTTTGGTAACGAATTGATTGACAGTGTTTAATGAAAATTTTACGATCCGAACATCTCTGTTTCAATCATTTGGCAGATAATATGTCCGATCAGTATATGCGACTCCTGAATGCGAGGTGTATCGGCGCTCGGGACATTCAGCAGGACGTCGCAAATGTCGCGCATTTTTCCGCCTGAAATGCCTGTCATTCCAATGATGATCATGTTTTGAGCGCGGGCCGCCTCCATTGCTTTCAGGATATTGGGGGAGTTGCCAGAGGTGCTGATGGCCACGAGTACATCGCCTTTCCTGCCTGCGGCGCGAATCATGCGTGCATATACGTCATCGTAACCATAGTCGTTGGCCACGGCCGTAACGTAAGAAGAATTGACATGCAGGGCTTCGGCAAACAAAGGCGGACGGTCGGTGTAAAAGCGCCCCGACAATTCTGCCGAAATATGCTGTGCATCGGCCGCACTGCCGCCATTGCCACAGAAAAGCACCTTGCCATCTGCCTGAAAACAACGGGTGCAAACTTCTGCCGCCTGTCGTATTTTTTGACGAAAATTGTAATCTGCCAGTATGGCCTGTTTGACGGCAATACTTTCGGCAATGCTGTTTTCTATGATTGTACTCATTGTTTGACTGATAAAGTGGAGGATCGAGCCTCCTTTCATTCATCCCGAAGCAATAACACTGCCGACCGGATTCTGTTGCGCCAGCGTTCCATGTCGACCACCATGAGGTGGCGTTCGTGGAGCGGCAAAGTTCCATGCTTTTTTTGCAATTCAGTATATTCCATCAAACAAACACGGGTAATACTGACAAGAAAATGCACGACACGCAGTGTTGTCTCAATGTTTTTGCGCGGATAGGGAGTGCGCCGGAATGCCTCGCGGGTGGTATGCACCTGTTGTTCGAAACGCTGTACGAGGTGCCGGAGGTCGCCATGTTGTGTAGCGGCTGTCGCCATGGTGGCGATTCCTTCGTTTTTATCAAACCACAGATCGAAAATGTCGTCGCATAACTGGATCAGGAAACCAAACTGATACAGCGCATTTCGCTCGGCAGTGTCCAGCGGATGTTGCAAAACGCGTCGGAACAGCAGCACGGAATAACCGCCTTTTTCGGCTGTGAGATGCTGCAACTCATTGGATGACAGTGTTTTACTGGCATCTTTGTTTTGTCGGCCGGAAGTTTCCACATTAAAAACACGGTGCATGAATGATCGAAATTCTTCCAGATCGGAAGGCGGCAATTCCTGATTAATATTGTTCAGGAAATGAAGGGCCAGTCCGCGTTCATCGGCCGTTTGCCCGTATTTTTCCGGATTGTCCTGCCATAAAATCCCCGTAGTATCCTGGCTGCGAAAGGTGTCTACCAGGTCGTCGAAGAAATATGCCAGCGCTGCCAGGTTGGTAAATATCCGTTTTTCCCGAACGTTGCGCGTACTGCCTCGCAGGCTGCAAAAAATGACACTGAGGTAAGTGGTTCCGTAAAAATAGTGTTTCAGTCGTCTTTTTTCTTTCGAACTGAGCAGTTCGGGGTGGGGTAGGGCCAAGGTTTGCAATACCCTGAACCGAAAAAACCATGCAGCCCGAATAAATGCCAGGGCCAGCCAGAGGGTGGCACGACTGAGATAATACAGATGACGCATGGTGGATAAAAAACGATTGAAAAGTATTGATTTGGCAAAATGTTCCCTCCTGGAACATCAAATATCGGTCACAATATTGTCATATGCCTCTAGATGACAAAATTCCCGACTTGTATCCAATCTTCACATTTCATTATTGGCTATCCTTGCTCTGATTTTTTTTAACACAAACTTCTTACTGTTTTATTCAATGCAACGATTTACAGGTTTCACGCTCACGGGTTTCCTTTTGATGTTCCTGACGTCGATGACGTCGGCACAAGTCCTCCAACCATCTGTCGCAGTGCAGATGTTTATACACGATGGAGGTTCTTTTTCCAATTCTTCTAACCTTTTTTCTCCCAGCAAAGCGACGGACAAAGATATGGACAAGGCCGTGGCGGGTGCACAATTTCTGCGACTCGATCAACAGGAATTATCTTCCATTGTGGCACGACAGCCGGATGGGTTGCTCTTGTCTATCCCTTACAATGGCCAAACGGTTGAGGTGGAACTGCTCAAAACGGAGATATTCTCTCCTGATTTTCAGGTGGTTACAAGCGAATCAGGAGAACGCGCAGTACAGGTGCCAACAGGGGTACACTATCGGGGCCGTGTAAAAGGAATGGTGCATTCTTTGGCGGCGTTCAGTTTCTTCGAACATGAAGTAATGGGGCTCATGTCGGATGATATTTATGGAAATCGCGTACTCGGCCGGATGGATGTGCCGAACAACACCAGCGAATACATTCTGTATGAAGATGCGAAACTGAAATCAAAAAGTCCATTTTTCTGCGGTACTGAAGACATTGACCAGCACACTGAAACCAGCGATCCAATTCAGTCAACCACCGAAGTAAACGGCTGCGTTCGGGTGTACCTGGAAGCCGATTACGAGTTGTATCAAAACAAAGGTTCAGTCACCAATGTGACCAATTATCTTACGGGTGTGTTCAATCAAGTGGCAACCTTGTACGCCAATGAAACCATTAGTACCGTTGTTTCCACGATTTACGTATGGACTACGGCAGATACCTACAACAATACCAACAGTAGTACGGCTTTATCGCAATTTCGCACACTGCGCACCTCCTTCACCGGCGATATTGCCCACCTCGCGAGTTATGGCGGCAACAACATCGGCGGTGTAGCATATGTGGATGTGATTTGCAATAACCAGTACCGATATGCTTACAGTAATATCTCTTCTTCTTACCAGAACGTGCCCACCTACTCCTGGACGGTGGAAGTAATGACCCATGAAATGGGGCACAACCTGGGTTCCAACCACACCCAATGGTGCGGATGGACGGGCGGTGCGCTCGACAACTGCTATACCACCGAAGGTGGTTGCGCTGCCGGCCCTGCGCCTACGAACGGCGGTACGATCATGAGTTACTGCCACCTGACGAGTTACGGCATCAATTTCAACAACGGTTTCGGTACCCAGCCGGGAAATAAAATTCGTACAAGAGTTTCTGCTGCTACTTGTCTGGCCGCCACCTGTTCGACCAGTACCTCTTGTGGCACTGTTTCAGGCCTTGCTTCGGCATCCGTTTCTACAAGTTCGGCTACAGTGAGTTGGTCGGCTTTGAGCGGCGCCACTTCCTACAACCTGCAATGGAAAACGGCGGCTGCTTCTACCTGGAACACTGTTAGCAGTATTTCCGCTACATCGTACAACCTGACTGGTTTGAGTGCTGCTACTACCTACAATTTCAAGGTACAAGCAAATTGTAATGGTACCCTCGGTACCTATTCTTCCACTGCATCCTTTACCACCACGGCGATTTCCTGCGGAACACCAGCAGGGCTCACTGCCACGTCTATCACCACAGCATCTGCCGTTCTGAATTGGTCGGCCCTGAGTGGCGCTACGGCCTACAACCTGCAATGGAAAACCACTGCGGGTTCTACCTGGACAAGCGTAAATAACCTGACCAGTACCACTTACAACCTGGGTGGCCTGCTGGCCAGCACTTCCTATCAATTCCGGATACAGGCGAATTGCAGTGGTACGTTGGGCACTGTTTCAAGCGCAGTTACATTCACTACGCTTGCTCCTGGCTGTCCGGACGCTTACGAGCCCAACGACACGCGTACTTCTGCTCCTACTGTTCCTGTAAATACGGATATTCAGGCAATTATTGCTACTGTTTCGGATGTCGACTGGAACCGATTTGCCAATACGACCAGCACGCGCAATATCAAAGTGGATTTGACCAACTTGCCCGCGAATTATGATTTGCGCCTCTACAGAAACAATACACTGCTGGGTACTTCGCAAAACACAGGTACTACCAATGAGCGACTGGTGTACAATACCACCACGGTAGCCAATAACTATTACGCTTATGTGTATCGTACCAGCGGCGCCACCAGCACGCAGTGTTATACCCTGCGGATAAGCCTGAGCGCTACCTCCTGGCCGCTGAGTCTCCAGAACGGCGGCAATGAAGATGCGCTTACGTTTGAAATACCAGTGACGTTTATTGACCAGGATGTTTCCATTTTCCCGAATCCTGCGGATGAAGCGTTTACAGTTGAGTTTTCTGTAGTGGAAGACAAAACGCCTGTATCCATTTCCGTGTTCGATATCTCCGGCCAAATGGTTCGTCACCAACAGTCAGACCTGCCGCAGGGTATCAACCGCATCGATATGACCATGGATGGGGCCGCACCCGGTGTATATTTAGTGCAGGTGCGCAATGGTGAGCAACAAAGCACCAACAAGTTGATTATCCAACAACGATAGTCTGTTGTTTCTTAGTAATTTATGGAGTCCCGAGTTTTGGCCAAAGCCAGAATTCGGGACTTTTTCTTTTTCCCATGAACTTCCCTCTCGAACTTTTTGGAAGAATTGTAGTTCTCTCGTTTTCAGCAACCTACAAGAAGTGATTAAAGACAAAAATTACAGAAGATCACAACGGGAAGCCTTTCAAAATGGTAAAATGGCTACAAAAACCGATAAAAAAAGTTTTTGGGAGCAGTTCGACTCCCTGCGCAATGTCCCCCGCTTTTTTAAGATGATCTGGGCAGTAAGCCCCGGTTTGACCCTCTGGAACATTGTGCTCCGATTGCTGCAATCGGCCGTGCCCCTGCTCATGCTGTATGTTGGCAAGGAAATCGTGGACGAAGTAGTGCCGCTGATCGCGCAATACCAGAAAGGTGCATTGTCGCTCGAACAATGGTGGCGTTTCCCGGTGTGGATGTGGGTCGGGCTGGAATTTCTGCTGGCCGTGGCGAACAGTTTGCTCAGCCGCGCCATTGTGCTTACCGACAGCCTGCTGGGCGATATGGTCAACAACGACTCTTCGGTGCGCATTATCCGGCACGCCGCCACCCTCGATCTGTACCAGTTTGAAGACGCCAATTTTTACGACAAACTCGAACGTGCGCGCACCCAGACAGCCGGCCGCACCGCCCTGATGAGCATGGTGCTGGGGCAAGGGCAGGACCTGATTACCGTATTGTTTCTGGGCGCTGGTCTCGTGGCATTCAACCCCTGGCTGCTGCTCATTTTGGTGATTGCCGTAATTCCTTCCTTTGTCGGTGAAAGCAAATTCAACCAGGAATCCTACTCGCTTTCGCGCTCCTGGACGCCCGAACGCCGCGAAATTGACTACCTGCGCTACATCGGCGCCAGCAACGAAACGGCCAAGGAAATCAAGATTTTCGGGCTGGAAAATTTCATCGCCGACCGTTTTAAAAACATCTCCGACAAATATTTCCGAGCCAACCGCAAACTGGCGCTTAAACGGGCGGCCTGGGGCAGTTTTTTCAGCATCCTGGGCACGGCCAGTTATTATGCTGCCTATGTGTTTGTGATCTGGCAAACCATCGTTTCCCTTATTACACTCGGTACGCTCACCTTTCTGGCGGGCTCATTTGGCCGCTTGCAGGGCTTGTTACAGGGCATCGTAACGCGTTTCAGCCGCATTGCCGAAACATCACTGTACCTGCAGGATTTATTCGATTTTCTGGAACTCAAACCTTTGAGTGTCAGCCACATCGGCAAACGAAAAGTGCCGCGCCCGATCACGCAGGGTTTTGTTTTTGAAAACGTAGGCTTCCGTTACCCCGAAACGGATGTGTGGGCGCTGCGCAACCTGAGTTTTACCCTGCATCCGGGCGAAAAACTGGCGCTGGTCGGCGAAAACGGCGCCGGAAAAACAACGCTGGTCAAACTGCTGGCGCACCTCTACGAACCCTCCGAAGGGCGTATCCTGCTCGATGGCGTCGACCTCTGCGAATACGATCCCGACGACCTGCGCCGCGAAATCGGCATTATTTTCCAGGATTATGTGCGCTTTATGTTCACTGCCTCCGAAAACATCGCCATTGGCAATATTGGAGAAAAGGAAAATCACCCGCGCATCGAAGATTCGGCACATAAAAGCCTGGCCGATACGGTCGTGGAATCGCTGCCCAAAAAATACGAGCAAATGCTCGGCAAACGTTTCTCCGGCGGCGTCGACCTCAGCGGCGGGCAGTGGCAAAAAGTGGCCCTTGCACGCGCCTACATGCGAGAGGCCCAACTGATCATCCTCGACGAGCCCACCGCCGCGCTCGATGCCCGCGCTGAACATGAGGTGTTTCTCCGCTTCGCCGAACTGATGAAAGGCAAAGCGGCTGTTCTCATTTCACACCGTTTCAGTACCGTCCGCATGGCCGACCGCATCCTGTTCCTCGAACACGGCCGCCTGCTCGAACTGGGCAGCCACGAAGAATTGCTGGCCCAGGGCGGAAAGTATGCGGAGTTGTTTCGGTTGCAGGCGCGGGGATACGTGTAGTTATTGGTTATTGAGTTATTGGTTATTGAGTTATTAAGTTATTGGGGGTTGGTAAGGGTTTATTTTCACTATCATTTGGCATTCCTTTCTGTGTGGCCAAATGATAGTGAAAATAAACCCTTACCAAACCCTAATAACTCAATAACCAATAACTAAATGATAGTGAAAATAAACCCTTACCAACCCCCAATAACTCAATAACCAATAACTCAATAACTAAATTGTATCTTTGCCGCTTCTCTGCAAACACCCACAATTTCATGTCCACTTCAACCCTGCGGCTGCGTTCCGCACTTGTTTCCGTTTATTCCAAAGACGGCCTTGAACCTATTATCCGTCGCCTGCATGCACTCGGCGTTCAACTCTACAGCACCGGCGGCACCCAGACCTACATCCAGAAACTCGACATCCCCGTCACGGCCGTGGAAAGCCTCACAGGCTATCCGAGCATCCTCGACGGGCGCGTGAAAACCCTGCACCCTGCGGTGTTTGGCGGACTGCTTGCCCGCCGCGAACCTGAGCACCTGGCCCAGTTAAAAGAGTACAATATTCCGGAGATCGACTGTGTAATCGTCGACCTGTATCCCTTCGAGGATACGGTGGCCAAAACGCACGATGAAATGGAAATTATCGAAAAGATCGACATCGGCGGCGTGTCGCTGATCCGAGCCGCTGCCAAAAACTGGAACGATGTGGCCGTTGTAGCCAGCAAAGAGGAATATAAGATGTTCCTCGATATGCTGGAATCGCAGGATGGCCAACTGAGTGCCGACGACCGCCGCGAACTGGCGCGCCGGGCCTTCAAAGTAACCTCCAATTACGACATCGCCATTTTCAACTGGTTCAACGAAGGCACTACCGACATCGCGTTCAAATACTCCATTCACCGTTCCGATATCCTGCGTTATGGCGAAAACCCGCACCAAAGCGGCGTGTTCTTTGGCGATTTCGACAAGGTGTTCGACAAACTCAACGGTAAGGCTATTTCCTACAACAACCTGGTCGACATCGATGCAGCCGTGCAATTGATGCGCGAATTTCAGGTTGGAAAACCCTGTTTCGCCATCCTCAAACACACCAATGCCTGCGGCGTAGCGCGCCGCCATACCCTGCAAGAAGCCTGGCAGGCCGCGCTGGCTTGCGACTCCACTTCGGCTTTTGGCGGCATCTTTATTTGCAATGCCACCGTCGATCTGGCCACCGCGCAGGAAATCAACAAACTTTTCTACGAGGTGCTCATCGCACCCGATTTTGCGCCGGATGCGCTGGAACTACTGAAAAAGAAAGAACAGCGTATTCTGTTGAAAATCAAAACTTTCGACGTGCAAAAACGCTCCTTCCGCAGCCTGCTGAACGGCGTAGTGGAACAGGACGCCGACCTGAAAACCGAGACCGAAGCCGACCTGAAAACGGTGACGGAACGCGTGCCCACGCCCAAGGAAGTCGGCGAACTCATCTTCGCGGCCAAATGCGCCAAACACCTGAAATCGAACGCCATCGCTTTGGTGAAAGAACGTCAGTTGATCGGTATGGGTTGCGGCCAGCCGAGCCGCGTGGATGCGCTTCGCCAGGCCATCGCCAAAGCCCGCTCTTTCGGCTTCGACCTGAATGGCGCCGTCATGGCCTCCGATGCTTTTTTCCCTTTCCCGGATTGTGTGGAAATTGCGCACGAAGCGGGTATTACGGCAGTCATCCAGCCCGGCGGCTCGCTGAAAGACCAGGATTCTGTGGATGCCTGCAATAAATTCGGCATGGCGATGGTGATGACGGGGTTCCGGCATTTTAGGCATTGAGAGGTGTTTTGGTTTTTTTAGTGTTTTGGTGTTTTTGTGTTTTGGAGGGCGTTGCTCTCGGTATTTGTTATTTACTTCGCTCTCTTTGAGCCTGTAATCACCACGGCCAAGAGCGAAGCCTTCCAAAACACCAAAACACAAAAACACACGAAGAATGAAAAACATCCTCCTCTTCCTCCTGTTCGCCAGCGTTGCCTACGCCCAATCCGCTGCCGAAAAAACCATCCGTTCCATCATGGCCGATCAGGAGCGCGCCTGGAACCGTGCCGACCTCGAAGGTTTTATGGACGGCTACTGGCGCTCCGACAGCCTGCGATTCATCGGCTCGCGCGGACTCACCTACGGCTGGCAACAAACGCTGGATAACTACAAAAAAAGTTACCCGGGCCCCGAAGCGATGGGTCAACTGAAATTTACCATCCTTTCCGTAGAAATACTCTCTAAACGCAGCGCCTACGTCATCGGCAAATGGGAACTCACGCGCGAGGCCGGAAACCTGAGCGGGCACTACACGCTGCTGTGGAAAAAAATGAAGGGAAAATGGGTGATCGTGGCGGATCACTCTTCTTAGAGGTGAGAAGTGAGAGTGCGTAGAGTGTGCCATGTATGTTACGCCTCTTTTACCTCTTTTGCAGGTGATTTGGCGTTGAATGGCAAATTTTTGTCCTGCTGATTTATATGTTGGGGCAACGGGCAACGGTACGTAGAGACAAGGCATGCCTTGTCTCTACTGCACCCCGCCCGTTTCAAATCCGAACGTCGGCAGGGTTGTGCACCCTGCCGACGTTTCACCGTACACGCTATGGCCCCTCACCTCTCGCTTCTCGTCGGCGGGTTAAAATTTTAGTGAGCAGATCCAAAAATATCGTGGCAGGACCCAAACGCTTCATAAAATGACCGGAATGGGTCTATTTCAGGGCCGTATTGATCCATATGGCAAGGTGTATGGTGCGCGGTAGAGAGACAAGGCATGCCTTGTCTCTACTGCGTTGCCGTTTGCGCATTAATCCTTCCCCATCCAAATTCGCCATTTCGGCTCGGGTAATAGTTCGCACTCGTTTTCAGGCGGTCATATACCTGCTGGCGCGTCCAGGAAGGGTATTTTCCCCAAACAAGGGCGGCAATGCCAGCGGTAGTGGCGGTAGAAACGGAGGAGCCGCCGACGGTAGACGGAGCATCACCCGAATCAGCCAGAGACAGCGGGTGGTCGTCGGAGTTTTTCTCCATCACCACTACGAAATCCACTTTGCTGCCGCTGTGGCAGGCGCTGCAACGGCTGGTAAGGTTGGTTTTGATGCCCGTAACGGCCACCGCCTGGGTCATAGAGGCCGGGAAAATAACACCTGCAAACCAGGCCGTCCAGGAGAACGAGGTGCCGGCGGCGCAGAAGATCAGTTTGCCCTGGTTGTAGGCATAAATGATGGCATCGCGAATCTGGCTGGCCGTGGTAAGGCGGCCCATGCTCATGCTCACGATTTTTACAGAAGCCGTGTTGCCGGCCAGCGTAAAGGCATTGGAAACGCCCACCGTTTCATTGCTGGTGTCGAGGTACACGTCGTCGGCAGCGCGTACGCCCACGAGGTTGGCATTGTAGGCCACGCCAACGGTATTGCCGTCGGTGCCGCGCGGACCGGTGCAGGTACCCATCATGGAAGTGCCGTGGCCGCAGGGATCGTTGGCAGAAGTAGCGCCCGGGAGTGTGTAGTATTTGGTCACAGTGCGGCCGCTCGATTGGCCCTGGTTGAAGGCAGAGCCCAGGTTTTCCTGGCTGCTGCTGCAACCACTGTCGACGATCATCACGGTTACACCAGCGCCAGTGTTGCCATTGGCCCATGCTTGGGCGATGTTGTGATAGGAATAGTTCCAGGATTGTTTGCAGTTGGGAGCAATCACGGTGTAGTCTGTACCTGCTACCAGGCCCGTTTGAGCGGTATTGCTGCCGCAGCCGGAACTCGAGCGTTCAGAAACTGTTGTCATATAAGGCTCATAACCAATCGGTTCTGCGTAGCGCAACAGATTCGAATTGCGCAGGGCTGTGATGGTTTGCGGGTTTTTCACATACACATCGAACACTGGCAGGTTCGGATTTTCTTCGTACGCCAGGATGTCCGATGTTTTCAGCGAAGGATTCAGGCTGCGCTCCGAATCGAGTACGATACGGAAAACGGCATCCCGCGCGCCTTTCCATTCGGAAGATTGCAGGTCGATCAGGTGGATTTTTTCGTCGAGGTTGCTGAAACCGGCTGGTTGGTAGCCCACAGAAAGTACATAATCGGAATTGGACAGCGCGGTCCAGATTTGATCGTCGCTGGCCCAGGCCCAGAGAAATTGTTCTTCCGTTTCTAATTTGGCCTGAATAAACTTGTCGAGGGAAGCCGGGTCGGGTATGGCCGGATGATCGGTGGATACAGACGATTCCTGTTTTCGGCAACTGTTGACACTTAGAAACAATGCTGCACAGAGGAGTAAGGTTGTTCTTTTCATGCGAAGACGGTATTTAATTTGAATGATTAGAGTGCGAAAATATTGTTTGTTTTACGTTATTGCATAGAGGTGTATAAAGATTTGGAATTTTTATTTTGTGGAAAAGTGGGCGTACGCTACGCTTTGTGTCCCTTGTGCAACCTTGGTGTCCCTTGTGGTAAAAAATTTTGGTAACTATACCCATTTACACACAGGCTGTAAAAAAGGGTACAAAAACCTATAAGGTTTTATAAACCTTATAGGTTTAGGTGCAAATGGGTATAGTTACCAAAATTTTTTTAACCACGAAGAACACCAAGGTCTCACAAAGGGCACAACGCGTAGCGTACGCCTGTGCTCAACACTTGTTTCACCATAATCAATAAGCCACTCATTTTTACGTTCTTTGCTTTACATATACACACCCAGATGCGAATAGCCTTTTGTTTTATACTGATATTTTCCTTGCGCGCCAGCGCACAACAATCGGGTTGGGAACTGATTGAAGCCAATGATTTTATCGCTGCGCGCACTGCATTTCAAAAAGAGTTGCAGCAGAACCCAAACAACGAAGTGGCCCTGGCAGGCATGTTGTTTTGTACCGAAACCGTGCATGAAGAAGAACCATACGCCCAATACGCGCACCGCCTCATGCGCGCCGGCTGGCAAGCGCCATATTACTGGCTGTTCGGACATTTGTATGAAGGCAAACCGGAGGAAGTGCTGGCACAATCGCTGCCCATGCCCCTGCGCATTCCGATGCTGCTGCAAGTGGCTGATTCCCTTCGGTTCCATTATCGGGAACAGGAAAGCAGACAATTGCTGGCTACAGCACTGCCCGACTGGAACTGGTCTATCATCGGCCCCTTCGACAATATGCGCGGCAGTGGTTTTATAGAACCTGCAGAGGTAGAGCAAGGCCTGTTCGACCCCGAAAAGACCTATAAAAACAGCACTGGCAGCGAATTCAAATGGTTGCAACGCAGGACCCCCCAACCGGGCAGCCCCGTTTCGTTTGAATTGCTGCCTCGTCGCAACGACCTGGCTACCTACTACGCCTGCACTTTTTTGCAGGTGCCCACGGCCCGTCGTGTCCGAATGGGCATACAGCGCAACGCACCCCTGAAAATATGGCTCGACAACCAGTTGCTGGCCACACTAGCCCCCGATTTTACGCCGGATGAATGGGATGGCGAGTCGCTGGAATTCGACCTGAGCGCAGGCACGCACTACCTGTTTGTGAAACTCTCGGAATTTCCCGACGATGATGTGAATACCCCCCTTGCCCTGGAATTTTTGGAAGCGCCGGACGAAAGACAGGAAGATTTTTACCAGAACCTCTCCGAAATTACGTCCTATTTCTATGGCGGTGGTGTTCAGCCCTCGTTTCAGGTACGGCTGACCGAACCTGCGAGCGGTGCGCTGATGAGTGATGTTTCCACTTCTTTTCAGGGCACATACACACAAGCCCAACAAGCGGCAGTCGTGGTGTACGAGAACAGGCCTTTTTTGCAATACTACCTCCAACAGGCTGCTACGGGCGAACCCTGGCGCGTGTATCTTCTCTCAAAAGCCTTCCTGCACGCCGGTGCTGCCGAAGAAGCCGAGGCCTGGTTCGCCGCATACAGGGAAGCGCACCCGGGTTCGTCTTTTGCACGCTACCTGCTAGCCAAATGTTTCGACGCCAATGGCAAGGGCGAACGCGCCGAAGCATTGCTGAGTGAAATGGACACGGTGGCTACCCCGACGTTTGCGGAGTACTATAACCGCTTTCAGAAAATCAACAAGGAACAGGAAGAGGTCAAATTTGTGAGCGCCCTGGAGCAACTACTGGGCATTTCGCCTGCCAACTGGGAAATCGTGAATACCTACCTCGACTTTTTAAAAGAAAAAGGCAGAAAAGAACAGGTGAAAACCTGGGTGAATGATTTTTTAAAATATAATAATACGGAAAAGTGGAAAAAAAGACTGGAAATATACTTAAAAGAAGAAAGTTACCGCCCCGAAACCTTCAAACCCGTTTCCGATAAACAGCGGGAGAAAAAATTCAAGGCAGCGCGGAAAGAATTGAAAGAACATTTTTCGCTGATTTCATACGAGCAAATACTCGAATACTACAAATACCGCGAGCAGGAGAAAGACGTATTGGCCACCTACGATCAGATCATCGCCATGATGCCCTGGAATGGCGCTTATGCACTGTCGAAGGCGCGCTATTTGTTTGAAAAGGAACGACCTGCCGAAGCGCTCCAACTCCTGAACACCCTTGTTCGTGAGTACCCCTATTCGCCGGCAATTTTTGAACTCATGGGCGATATTGCCATCGAGCAAAAAAACGAAGCGGAAGCCTTGCAATGGTATCGGCAGGCCGAAAAAACGAGCGGAGAAAGTGCGCGTTATTCTGGTTTGCGCGAAAAAGTAGAAAAACTGGACAACAGCAAAAAATACTCAGGCTATTTCCGCCCCGTGTCGCTGGCGCAGATCGCCAAAAAAACAGAAGGGCTGGAGAAATACGTGGATGAAGACGCCGTGGTGCAGTTCTATTCGGTACAGAACACCTACCTGCGCGATGAACGCAAGGTCGAGTCGGCCCGGAAAGCCGTGATTCGCATCCTGAGCGATGCAGGCGCAAAAAACTGGACGGAAGCCGATCTGCGCCAAATTGGCCAGATTACCTCCGCCAAAGTGCTGAAAACAGACGGCAGCACCACCTCGCCGGAAATAGGCTACGGCATGGCCGTTTTCAAAAACCTGCAAGCAGGCGATGTGATCCTGGTAGAAGGCTCTACAGAAATCGGGGTATCGGATGAAATTGCCGGCGATTTCTGGGATCTACAGGTGCCCTCCTGGCAGGCTCCTGTGATGCGCTCGACAGCCGAACTGCTCGTGCCGGCAGGCCTCCCGCTGTATTTTGCGGCTAATCGGATTTCTTCAGAACCTGCTTCCTTACGCGACACCGGCGCTTTCTGCCTATACACCTGGGAATGGAAATCTATACCCAAAGTGGAAGTGGAAGAAGCATCGCCGGAAACGTATGACAATTTCGCATGGCTGATGACCGGCAGCATGCAAGACTGGAGTCCGGTGGTGCAGTGGTACGAACGCCAGACTTACCGGCGCACGGAACCCAACTACGAAGTGATGGAAAAAGCGCGCAAAATGATTCACCCGGGCATGTCGGAAACGGACATTGTGGAAGCCCTGCACACTTTCGTGGTGCAGGAAATCAATTATTCCTATGTGCCGTTTCTTAACAACAACTATGTACCCAAACGCCCCGGGGAAACCATTTCGGGCAAAGTGGGCGACTGCAAGGACGTAGCCACGTTGATGATCGCACTACTGCGTGCCTACAATATTCCTGCCTGGTACACCCTGGTGAGCACACATACTTTTAGCAACCGCGACATTCGCCCGATCATTTATGCTTTCAACCACGCCATTGTGGCCTACCAACTGAAAGACGGGCAATTGCGTTTTGCCGATCTCACGACAGACTATTTCCCGACGGGCATATTGCCTGCCGATGATTCGGATGCCTGGGCGCTGGTCATCCGGCCCGGTGAAAAGGAACTGCGCCGGTTGCCCAATGACGCCATCGACCCCCATACCACCGGAATAAATATCCGGGCTGAAGCCCTCATCGATGCAGAAAACAACCTGCAGATCGACATGAAGGCTACGCATCGGGGCACTTCGGCGGGCCACTGGCGCGAGATGCTCAAACGCGCCAATGCTGCCGACAGGCGCCAACTTTTGTCGGAATACTTCAGCGGCGGCGTGCTGACCTATCTCAACCTCGATCATTTTGAATTCGACAACCTCGACAGCATCAATGCTCCCCTGAACAGCCGAGTACATATGACTGTGTACAACCCGATCGACCGGGTGAGGGGCCTGTACATCCTGCCTTTGCCGCTCCCATTGAGTACGCCTACCCAGAAGGTTTTGTTCAGCGACAAACGTTATAATGACCTCGATCTGGATGCGTTGTTCGAACTGGCGCCCGTACAGGAAACCATCGATCTTACCCTGCCACGCACCTATAAATTAGTAGAACTGCCTGCACCCAAACACATCACATCGCCATTTGGTCAATACACGCTCAGGGTAGAGTCCACCGCTACGGGAATTCGCATTCATCGGTCGGTACAATTCACGCGCAGGTTTATTACCTACAGTGATTTTCAGGAAATGAAAAAGTTTTATCTGGGCATGCTGGATGCAGATGATACCTTGCTGGCACTGGAAGAAAACTGATCAGTTTTGACAAAACCGGTGAAAAAATCCGGTTTTACACCCTGGTATCGGGAATGTTCGTATTTTTCATTTGGAATCAAATTTTCTTTCTTCTTTTGCAAAACAAACAAGGTTTTACAGAAACCCTGTTTTGAAAATTTTTTTCTGAAAAACAAGACCTAACCCGCATGAAAAAAATGTACAAATTTTTGAAATTCAATATCTTGTGCGTACTGTGTTTGGGAACTGCCGTATTGAGCGCCCAGGCTACACTTCGTGGAAAGGTAATGGATGCCGAAAGCGGAGAAGAACTCATCGGTGCAGCAATTGTAATCGTGGGCAGCACTGGAGGAGCCGTTACCGACTACGAAGGCGCGTTCTCCTTAAAAGTGGATAAACTGCCTGTCACCCTCAAAATTTCCTATACAGGCTATTCTGCCCAGGAAATTACGGTGACAGACCCTGCCCAGAAACTCGACGTCAGGCTGAGCACCAGTTCCATCGTCATAACCGAAGCCGTTGTACGGGGGCAGCGCATCGACGACAAGCAAAAAGCGGCGCCACTTACGGTGGAAAACCTCGATGCCATCGCCATCAAACAAACCGCTGCCGTGAGTTTCTACAACGGCCTTGGCAACTTGAAAGGCGTAGACCTCACCACGGCCAGCCTTGGTTTTACGGTGATCAACATGCGCGGTTTCAACTCCACGAGTCCTGTGCGCTCTCTGCAAATCATCGACGGTGTAGACAACCAGGCGCCCGGACTCAACTTCTCGCTCGGTAACTTTCTGGGCTGTAGCGAACTGGATGTCAACAAGGTCGACCTGATTGTGGGCGCCAGTTCGGCATTTTACGGCCCCAACGCTTTCAACGGCGTTATTTCCATGGAGTCGAAAAATCCGTTTATCAACCGTGGCCTTGCCGTATCGCTCAAAACCGGCGAACGCAACCTGCTGGAAGGCGCATTTCGTTATGCCGACGCTATAAAAAACAAGGCCGGACACCCATTTATGGCCTATAAACTCAATTTCTTCGGCCTGCGCGCCAACGACTGGGTGGCCGACAATTACAATCCGATTACGGAAGCCGAAGGCAACCAGATATTTACTGCCTCGCAAAATCCGGGTGGTTGGAATGCGGTAAATATTTATGGCGACGAATATTCAGGTCGTTTTGTATCCACCTACGATGCACGGGCGGGCCTGAACAGTTTTCATCGTCAGGGTTATAAGGAAGAAGATATTGTTGATTATAACACTAAAAACGCGAAAGCCGGTGTGGCGCTGCATTTCCGCCTCAACCCGGCCAAGGAATTTGAATCGCCCGAACTGATCCTGGCTTCCAACTATGGCACTGGCACCACTGTGTATCAGGGTGATAACCGTTTCAGCCTGCGTGGCATCCAGTTCTACCAAAACCGCCTGGAACTGCGCCAGAAAGACAAGTTTTTCCTGCGCTTTTATGCCACCAATGAAGATGCAGGCAAATCATATGACCCGTATTTTACGGCGCTGAAACTTCAGGAAGCATCAAAAACGAACGATAAATGGCAGCAAGCCTATGAGTTCTGGTGGGTGCGCAACGACCTGGGCGCTGTTTTCAAAAAAATGAAAGATGCCGGCTACGGACCGCCCGACAACTACGAGGCCCTGTTGCAGTGGCAACGCGACAATGCCGCTACACTGGCCGACTACCACCGCCAGGCGCAGGCATATGCCAATGAGGCCGATCACCCGAACGATTCGGGCGCCTTTTTTGAGCCTGGCACGGCTCGTTTTGACTCGCTGTTCAATGCCATTGTGAGCCGTAAAAACAACAGCCGCGAAAATGGAACTTTGTTCTACGACAAATCGGCCCTGTACCACGCCCACGGTGAATACCACTTCAAGCCGCGTTTCCTGAACGACTGGGTGGTAGGCGCCAGCATGCGCATGTATCGCCCCAATTCGGACGGCACCATTTTCAGCGATTCGCTGGGCGCCCGTATCAAAAACTCGGAATGGGGCGCATATACCGGCGCAGAAAAGCAGGTCGGCGACTTCAAGTTTTCGGCTACCGTACGAGTGGATAAAAACCAGAATTTCGATTACCTGGCCACCCCGGCGGCCTCCATCGTGTGGACGCCCAAGGAAAACAACTACCTGCGTGTATCCTTTTCCTCGGCCATCCGCAATCCGACGCTCACCGACCAGTACCTCAACCTGAATGTTGGCCCTGCTACGCTGATCGGTAACCTGAATGGCTTCGACAGCCTCATTACGCTCGAATCCTTCCAGGCATACCGCGACGACAACAGCAAACCGCTGGTGTACCAAAACGTAGCGCCTATACAGCCGGAAAAAGTAAAAACCTTCGAACTCGGGTATCGTACGACCCTGTTCAAGCGCATTTATGTGGATGCCGGATACTACTACAACATCTACGACGACTTTATCGGATACAACATCGGACTCACGCTGCCCTTCGAACGGGTGGAAGTGTTTCCGGGTCAATACACCTATTTCCCTGATTTTGACCGCTTGAAGGTGTACCGTGTAGCTGCCAATGCCTCGCAACGCGTTACTTCACAAGGGTTTGCGATCGGTTTGAACTACTATTTCCTCGACTATTTCATGCTGCAGGGCAACTACAGTTGGAACAAACTCATTACGGATGCTTCCGACCCGATCGTACCCGCTTTTAACACGCCGGAGCATAAGTTTAATATCGGATTTTCAGGACGCGATATCACTGCCTGGGGTAAAAACACATTCGGATTTACAGTGAACTACAAGTGGATCGACAATTTTACATTCGAGGGCTCGCCACAATTTACGGGCCTCATCCCATCGTATGATTTGCTCGATGCACAGGTGAATCTGACCATTCCGAAGATTCATAGCACGGTCAAACTCGGCGCCTCCAATGTGCTCAACAACAAACAATTTCAAACGTACGGTGGGCCGCGTATTGGCCGAATGGCTTACCTTTCGCTCCTCTATGATTTTCGCGAAAAATAACCCCCGATATTACGATAGAAATGAAACCATTTCGCGAATATTCCATTCCCGTTCTATTTCATCATTAACCTGCTAAACTTTTTAACCATGCAATTATCAAAATTACCCATCCTTCTCCTCCTGTTGATAGCCATCGGAGCAAGGGTATCGGCCCAGAACCGCTACCTGGAGCCCGTGTTCTCGCAGGCGAGCAAAACGACAGCCCTCTACGGCGCCAACTGGACGGTTCTGCCCCTCGCAGTACCAGGCGCACATACGCTCAAACAACCGCTGCAAATGCAGGTGTATCAACCAGTCGGCGATACCGAAACAGCACGTCCGCTCATCATCTACCTGCACACGGGTAACTTTTTCCCGTATCCGCAAAACGGCTCCTGCGGCGGTACCTTGTACGACTCCTCCAATGTAACCTTTGCAACCCGCCTCGCGCAAATGGGTTATGTAGTGGCGGTAGCCGACTACCGCCTCGGCTGGAACCCATTCGCTTCACAGGAATTGGTTCGCCGTTTTACGCTGATCAACGCTGCCTACCGTGGTGTGCAGGACGTTCGTACCTGCATTCGCTACTTCCGCAAAACGGTCGCATTGGATGGCAATCCTTGGGGTATCGACCCAAGCAAAATCGTTGTTTGGGGACAGGGTACCGGCGGCTACCTGTCGCTGGCTACTGCCTATCTGGATACATTCGGAGAAATCTACACCACGGCTGACCCGAATAAATTCAAACTTCCAGTGGCTCCGGGCGTATTCCTTCCGATGGTACAGGAAGCGTACAATGGCGACATTGAAGGCGTACAAGCTGCTCCTGGCGTAGTGGACGCTACCTACAACGCTATCACAGGTATTCCGCTCGGCGACACGCTGTACACACAAAACCACCCGGGATACAGTTCCGAATTCTCTTTGGCTGTAAATATGGGTGGCGCGCTGGGCGATAGTTCCTGGATGGATGCAGGCGACGTTCCGCTCATCTCCTACCACGTTCCTTCTGACTTTTTTGCACCATGCGGAACTGACATCCTGAATGTGCCTACTACTACCGGCCCTCAGCCAGTTGTGGAAGTATCCGGTTCTTGCGACATGCAGGAAATTGCTGACGACCTGGGCTTGAACACCATTTTTAGCACTATTCCGGCAGGTTTCGACCCTTATGGTGCAGTTTCGGGCAGTTCGCATAGCGGCTTCTATCCTTTTGTGGGAACACCGAATAACACCTCTGCTCCATGGGAATGGACGCCAACGGACTTCTCTCCCGCGCCGGCTCCAACAGCAGGCTGTAATACGGATGCTGCTGTAGCACATGCCTATATCGACACCATTATCGGTTTCTTTGCTCCACGCGCTTGCGTTGTACTCGGTCTGGGTTGCAACTTCGTGGCTACACACGAACTCAACGAACAAGACCTGGGTCTGCAGGTAGCACCGGTGCCAAGTTCCGATGCTGTAACCTTCACTACGAAAGAAGCGCCGATCCGCCACATCTATGTGTACGACCTGAACGGCCGTCTGGTGAAAGCACATACCAGCATCGACAGCAATGTGTTCCAGATGCAGCGCAACAGCCTGACCAACGGTATGTATATCGCAGAACTTCGTTTTGACAACGGTTTTGTGAAACGCAAAATCGTGTTCAGTAACTAATTCGCAATCAGCGTTTTATAGAGATGGGCCATTGCCGGATTGACGGTAGTGGCCCATTCTTTTATGCATGGTGGAGGGATGGAAAAACGGATAATTACGGTTGAAAGCGGATTGTTGACGAGAAAACCTCTTTTAGTAGAAACCGGTGTACTCTACGCTTTGTGTCCTTGGTGAAACCGTGGTGTTCTTTGTGGTTAAAAATTTTTACCACAAAGTGCACAAAGGTTTCACAAAGGACACAAAGCGTAGAGTACACCTTTAGTTTTATCAAAAAAAAACGTTTATATCCGCCCCAATCCATTTCACCTCTGTTTAGTCAGAAAAGCCAAATGATTGATTATGAATAAACTGTACATTTTTTTACTGGCCATCACCTGCTTGCTCACTGCATGTCGACCTGCCGAGCGCCACATCACCCCGGGGTTTTATTACTGGCAAACCCGACTCGACGTCGATCGGGAGGAACTTGCATACCTGGACTCGGTGGCTTGTAAAAAAGTGTATATCAAGGTGCTAGACATCGGCATCAATCCTGCTTCCGGTGTAGTAGAGCCCTATGCGCGACTCGACATGGCCGATACCGCTGAGTTGCGAAATGTGGAAGTAATACCGGTTGTTTTTATTACCAATGCTGTTTTTGCTGCCATTGGCGAAGGGAAAGCCGAGTGGCTGGCGCAAAAAACCACCGCTGCCCTCGAATCCTTTTCATTTCACAAAACTGCCCGCGAAATCCAGTTCGACTGCGACTGGACGGCTTCTACCCGGGATGCTTTCTTTTCGTTTCTTCGAAAAATGAAACAGGCGATGCCGGGTAAATCCCTGAGCGCCACGATCCGCCTGCACCAGTATAAATTTCCGAAACAAACCGGCGTGCCGCCCGTATCGCGCGGTATGCTGATGTTTTACAACACCGGCGATATTGAATCCGAAAGCACTGAAAACTCCATTTTTCAGGTAGCGGATGCCGAAAAATACGTGCAAGGCGCGCCGCCGAAATATCCCATTCCCCTCGACCTGGCCCTGCCGCTGTTTTCCTGGACTCTCGTGTATCGGGAAGGCGAATTCTGGAAAATTATCAACGGTACGCCTGCTGACCTGAGAGATACATCGCGTTTTGAAAAGTTCCAGGCCGATACATTTCGCTATGCTGTGAAACAGGCGACTTTCCTCGCCGGCCATTATCTTCGCCCCGGCGATCATTTGCGCGTGGAAGGTTTGTCGGAAACACAATTGATGAAGGCGGCGCAACTGGCAGCCCGAACCGACCTGGCCGACGATGCTACGCTGGCGTTTTTTTACCTGGATACTGCTGTCATTCGGAATTATCCTCCCAAACTGATACGTGCCTTATGTCAAAAAACTGGTTTCAAGGGCGACCGATAAGTCGATGGATACGCACACTGCTGTGCTGCTTGTTTGCATGCGCGTCCGTGGCCTTCGATGCGCCCAGGCCGGATACGCCGCCGCCCGGAACCTGTTCGCCCGATGCAGGCCCGTTTCGGGGCTACACTTTTCTCAACCCCGACCTTTTGAGCAAAAGAGAGGTGTTCGCCCCGTATTTTTTGAAATGGGATGATTACTACGATCGCTATTATTTCAACCTCGATTTGCAAAAAGAGGAAAACGTGCAGGAATGGCGCGAGCGTTTTTGCGACAAAGCCAGCGCCGCCGACGTGGAAGCCCTGGTGTATCAGTCGGACATCAACGACCTGTCCGGCTTGTACAACGCTACCGCCGACCTGAAAAAAAGGACGCCGCTGCCGTACAGCCTGGCCAATAATTCCTTTGCGGAGGTGATTGCGTACAACAGTTGCACGGAAGCGGTGGCCTATCTGATGTTTGCCAAAAAATGTGAGCCTTACGTCGTGTCCCGCAGCGACGGCTGGACGGAGGCCTACCGCGATACCAGCGCCATGTACATGCTCATCCGGGAAGGCATCGGCCGTTTTCGCGACACAGAATCGCATTTTATCAAGATGCGCTATGCCTACCAGATCGTGCGGCTGGCGCATTATGCGCAAGACTGGAATTACACCGTAGAACTGTACAACTACCTGATGCCCAAGGTAGATCGCAAACGCTATAGCATCATCTACTACTGGACGCTCGGGCACCTGGCCGGCGCCTTGCAGCAACTCGGCAAATACCCGGAGGCCGCCTATCGCTACTCGCTGATTTTCAAAAACTGCCTGTCCAAACGCACACAGGCTTACCGCAGTTTTGTCATCCGTACCGACAAGGACTGGGAGGCCACGCTCAAACTGTGCACCTCGGATGCGGAAAAAAGCACGCTGTACCTGATGCGTGCCGGCGGTTCGCATGCATTTGCAGTGTCGGATATGGAAACTATTCAGCAACTCGATGAGGGCAACTCCCAACTCGATTTGCTGCTCGTAAGCGACGTACAGGAACTGGAAAAAATATTCCTCCGTACCTGGGTCACCGATCGTCGGCAAGGCGCGGCCAAAGGCGCCATCAAACGAGAGGCCGCTTCGAAACACCTGCTGGAATTACAAAAATTTGTGCGCACGACCATTCGAGAGAAAAAAGCCGCCAACCTGCATCTCTGGCGCGCCATGGAAGGCTACCTCGAACTGCTGGCCGGCGATCGCTATGCTGCCCGCACGACCTGGGACCGGCTCGAAGATGACCTCGACGACGACGACGAAAGCGACGAAAAAATCGGGGAACAACTGGAAATCTGGTACGTGCTGCTGGAAATCCTCAACCTCGATGTCAATTCTTCCAGCGCCGATAACCTGGCTTTCCGCATTCGGAGTTATGCGGCATTTAAAAAGAATCCGTATTTCGAGCCGCTGCTACAAGACTGGTTGTCAGCGGGTTATGCGGCCGGAAATCGTCCCGGCAAAGCCATTCTGGCGGCCTACCCGCCTTCCGCACTGGGCTATAACCCCAACCTGGAAATACTGGACGACCTGTTGAAACTGCTGGACGAAGACGATCCCATTCTGCTCGAACGTACGATGCAGATGGATACCAATCCCGAATACATCCGCGCCCAGTTGCTCGAACGCAAAGGCGCCTACCTGCTCAGCATCGGGCAGCCGGAAGCCGCGCTGGCGGTGATGGATAAAATTCTGCCCTCGGAAGCGGCGAAAATGATGCGTTTCAGCCCGTTCCGGGAAAAATTCGGGGAAAAAATCCATCGTCAGGTAGCCGATTCCATTCAGTTGAGTCGGCGCGGCATCGCCAAACGCATCGTCGACCTCGAATTCAAGGCCAAAGCCGCCCTCGCCACCAACGACCCCAATGCTGCGCGCTACTGGTACCAGATCGCTATTGCGTATTACAACATGTCGTATTTTGGTTACGAATGGGAGGTAACGGACTATTACAGAAGCGGTTACAACCAGATGCGGCTGGCACAGGGGCCCGTGTTTTCGATGTATGGCACACCCGATGGCAACCGCGAAAACATCGACTTGAGCCTTGCGCTGAACTACTTTGAAAAGGCCCTCCTGGCCGCAACCGACGATGAATTTGCCGCCCGCGCCGCCTTTATGGCTGCCCGCTGCCAGCAAAAAATGTATTTCTGCGATAAGGACACGCCGTATCGGCCGGGCAGCAAACTGATCCCGACACTGCCCGCGCAGTATTTCGAGTATTACAACCTGCTGATGACCAAATATGCCAACACTACATTTTACAACAACATCGTCAAGGAATGTATGTGGCTGAATGCGTATGCGCGTCACTGATTTTTGGAGGCTTCTTTCGTTTTTTCAGAGGTTTTTTCCACCTTTGCGCTTCTTAAGAGAGTGAGAGATGTGAGAGGGTGAGAGCGTGAGAGATGTGAGAGAGTGAGAGGCGTAGAGTACACCGTGTACTCTACGCCTCTCACTCTCTCACATCTCTCACGCTCTCACCCTCTCACATCTCTCACGCTCTCACTCTCTCTCACCTCTCACTCTCTATTCATGTCTGAAGATTTATTTAAACGGCTTGTTTCGCATTGCAAGGAATATGGATTTATTTACCCCTCCTCGGAAGTGTATGAAGGACTGAACGGTGTGTACGACTACGGTCCGATGGGGGTAGAATTGAAAAACAACATCAAGGACTACTGGTGGAAAGCGATGGTGCAGATGCATGACAACATTGTCGGGCTGGATTCGGCTATTTTCATGCACCCCAAAATCTGGAAAGCCTCGGGCCACGTCGATGCGTTCAACGACCCGCTGGTGGACAACAAAGATTCGAAAAAACGTTTCCGCGCCGACGTACTGATCGAAACGGAAATTGATAAAATGATCGCCAAAGCCGACAAGGAAGTAGAAAAAGCGGCCAAACGCTTCGGCGACACCTTCGACGAAAAAATGTTCCGGGAAACCAATCCCCGGGTGCTGGAATACACGCAAAAGGCGCTCGATACGGAAAAACGCTTGGCTGCTGCGCTCAAAACGGGCGACATGGCCGACCTGAAGACCATGATTGACGAACTGGAAATTGCCGAGCCAGATACAGGTTCGCGCAACTGGACGGAAGTGCGGCAGTTCAACCTCATGTTCTCCACGCAGATGTCGAACATCGGCGGCGACGACGGCAAACTGTACCTGCGCCCCGAAACGGCCCAGGGCATTTTTGTCAACTTCCTGAACGTGCAGAAAACCACGCGCCAGAAAATTCCGTTTGGCATCGCCCAAATAGGCAAAGCCTTCCGCAACGAGATTGTGGCGCGCCAGTTCATTTTCCGTATGCGCGAATTCGAGCAAATGGAAATGCAATATTTCGTGCGCCCTGGCACCGAAATGGAGTGGTACAACTACTGGAAAGAAAAACGCATGGCCTGGCACCGCGCCGTGACGCCGGCGGAAAAACTGCGCTTCAAAGACCACGACAACCTGGCGCACTACGCCAATGCGGCCGTGGACGTGCAGTTTGAATTTCCCTTCGGTTTCAAGGAACTCGAAGGCATCCACTCGCGCACCGATTTCGACCTCGGCAGCCACTCCGAACTGTCGGGCAAAAAAATGCAGTACTTCGATCCCGAACTCAACGAGCACTACACGCCATACGTGGTAGAAACCTCGGTCGGCTGCGACCGGATGTTCCTCACCGTACTGAGCAATGCCCTCGTAGATGAAACGGTGCCCGACGCCAAAGGGGAAGACAGCACCCGTACGGTACTGCGCCTCGCACCGGCCCTCGCGCCGGTGAAATGCGCCGTGCTGCCGCTGCTGCGCAACAACGAAGAACTCGTGGGCAAAGCCCGTGAAATTTACGACCAGTTGAAATTCCTCTTCCTGTGTCAGTACGACGAGAAAGACGCCGTCGGCCGCCGCTACCGCCGCCAGGATGCCATCGGCACGCCGTACTGCGTCACCGTCGACCACGAAACGCTCGAAAACGGTACCGTGACGATCCGCGAACGCGATTCCATGCAACAGGAGCGTGTGGCGATCAGCGAGGTGGCCAGGATCGTGAGCGAGCGGGTGGATATGCGGAAGATATTGTAAGGGGAGGTGCTTTTGTAAGCAGTTCGTTTTTGGTTCCTTCATGCCGCCAGCATGAGTCATTTCGAATTTTTCGCACCTTCATGACGCCATGCCACCCTTTGTCGTCCTGACGGGACCCGTCCACTCTACGAAGGAAAATGCGTTGTTATGCGCCGTAGAGTGGACGGGTCCCGTCAGGACGACAAGGGGCGGCATGGCGTCGCTAAGAGGCGAGGTTTGGTGTGTGTAGTTTTAAGGACTGCAATTTACCCCAGACCCAGCAGCCCTTTCAGCGCATCATAATACACCGATGCGGATACATTCACCGCAATGCCTTCCGCATTTTTATCGATCCATTTCAGAATGGACCTGCCCAGCCCTGTTTTTTCCTCGGGACTATCCGGTTCGGGTAGTGCATCTACAAAAGCAGTCAGAGCGGCTTTTGTGTCAGCCGACATTTGTTCCAGCATTTCTTTCAAGGCATCTACATCGGATGTCTTGACCGTGTTGGCGATCTGGATGCTGGGCTTGTTTTCAATATTGACCTGAAAAACAGGGTTGAAATCCATGCCGCCAAAACCCGGTTCGTGCCTTCTTCCGCCGGCCAGTGCGGGTTGCAGCGCCATGATTTCGCCGCTTTGGTACACACCTTCCAGCAGTTGCACCACCGGCACGTTGTCTTCCAGGCGATTACAAAATGCCTTGCCTTTGGTAAGTTTTACCAGTTCGGACAGTTTGTAGGAAAAAGGATCCTCGCTGTTTTTGCATACCTCACAATTGCAAGGCACCCATTCCTCAAACTTGATGTTTTTGAACCACTTCTGGTGGATGGATTGCACTTCCCGGCGCACCAATTCCAGCGCGTATTTACGGTTGCGGAAGGGCTCGTTTTCCTCCAGCACTTCAATCACAATCTGTTTTAAACCACTTTTGGATTCGCCGTCGTCTTCGTACATGAGCAGGCGGCAGAGGGTGCCTTCGCGTGTGATATTTAACACAGCGCCCTTTTTCCAGACGATTTCCACGCCCTCTACTTTTTCCAGGTGTGCGCTCAGGCGTACAATCAGGCGCGACATCAGGCCTTTGGGCATGATCGGGTATTCGTAGCGGAATTGCAGGGCGCCCACGTGTTTGTACCAGGCATATTGCTCGGGGCGGTTGTCGGGCAGCAGTTGGGCCGCCACGTAATGTCCTTTTTCGTCCGTTTCGTAACAGATATCGAAGTTGTTTTTCGACATCAGTTTGAGGATTTTCTGGGCGTCGGTGCTGGAATACCCTTTCCCGCGCAGGATATGGAAAATATCCTCGGTGGTGAATTTTCCTCTCTGAGTTTCCTTGATCAGGTCGCTTTTGAGCGTGGTGTACACGCCTTCCACGGCCCATTCCGGCCGTAGAATGACCACATCGACAAGATCCGGGTCATTTTGAAAATGCAACAATGCGCCGAGTTGGTGCAGGTAGCCGGTCATGGTAAACTGGTCTATTTCTTCCGTCACCTCATATTCGCTGCAAATTTCATGCAGGCGTAGCGTCGTGATGTAGTTATGTTCCTGTCCTTCTTCGCGCAGGGCATCGCGGATAGGGCCCCATTGTTTGGGCAGGATGTTTTTTACAATTGGCAATTCGGCCAGTCGACGTGTTACCGCTTCGTGCAGGCATTCCCAGCGTTTGTCGTTGTCGGCCAGGTCGACTTCCAGAAACTGGTAATCGAAATCGGATTCGTAGAGTTTCAGCAAATCCTGGTACTGTGGCATGCCTGTGCCGCCTTTCTTTTTGTTGAGAACCAGCAGGAGCGATACTTTGTCTTCTTCCCGTTCCCGGCCCAGCAGGCTGATGATTTTGAACCAGTAGGCGAGATTGGGTGCTTCGGCCCGGGCTTCCATCATCAGCACGTACAGGGCTTTGGGTGAGAGGAAAAACTGGTGGGTCATGTACTGTAATTCCTGTCCGCCGAAGTCCCAGAGGTTGGCGCGGAAGTCGTAGCCGATTTTTAACCCTTCGTGGATATTGATACCGTGCGTTTCGTCGGTGGGCTCATTCAGCGGATCGAACGCCGGATCGATCAGTTTTTTGAAAAGGGTGGTTTTGCCGGTTTTGCCTTCTCCGACGATAAGAAGTTTGGCTTCGTTGAGGGTGGCTGCGCCTTGTTTTTCAAGTTGTTCCCAGTAGGCCAGGATGGCTTCGTTGCCTTGTTTGGCTACTTCAACCGGCGGGTTGGTGAGGGGGCAGTTTTTTAAACTATTAATTTTAACAAGTATACCTGTTGTGCCTAATTCTTCATAAATTTCTTCGCCTTCCCATCTAATATAAATATCCATCTTAATTTGCTGACGAAGTGGGGTAAGGTTGTTGATCTGTGTATTGAAGCATTCGAGTTTTTGTAAGTTTATGAGGTTTTGCAGGGGCGTCAGATCGTTAATCTGCGTGGAGCTGCAGTCGAGTATTTGTAAGTTTATGAGGTTTTGGAGGGGCGTCAGATCGTTGATCTGCGTGGAGTAGCAGTTAAGAACTTGTAAGTTAAGGAGGTTTTGGAGCGGCGCGAGGTCGTTGATCTGAGTGGAGGAGCAGAAGAGTTGTTGTAAGTTAAGGAGGTTTTGGAGCGGCGCGAGGTCGTTGATCTGCGTGGAGGAGCAGTAGAGTATTTGTAAGTTGAGGAGGTTTTGGAGCGGGGCGAGGTCGTTGATCTGCGTGGAGTTACAGTAGAGTATTTGTAAGTTTATGAGGTTTTGCAGGGGCGTCAGGTCGTTGATCTGCGTGGAAGAGCAGTAGAGTATTTGTAAGTTTATGAGGTTTTGCAGGGGCGTCAGATTTTTGATCTGCGTGGAAGAGCAGTAGAGTATTTGTAAGTTTATAAGGTTCTGCAGAGGCGTCAGGTCTTGCAATTTTTCAATTTTTTTTTCTCTTTCTCTATAACGTTGTGAAATTACCAAGTGCCGCAACGCTGCACATTTTTCAATCCCTTTCAGGGAAACCAATCTGTTGGGTTCACCTTTGTTTTGGCTGTACTGCAAGGCGCCTTTTTTTTCTTTTGAGTCGTACTCCCACCAGTCATCACTCAATATCAACGTCTCCACCCACACCAATTCCTTGATCTCCACCGGCAATTTCGTCAATCCGCACCTGCCCAAATCCAGGTACGTAGCGTCTTCGCCGCGTTCGTGTTTTGCTTTGTTTTCGGCTATGAGTTGCAGGGCCAGTTCCGACATGTTTTGTAGCAGGGTTTAGGTGAGCGGATAGGGTAGGTGGGAATGGTATATTTTTTATGGATATGGGTAGTAGAATATGGGCGAATGTATGAAAAAAATGGGAGAGGGGAAGTGTGATAGGTGGAATCCAGGCCTTGGGTCATGCCCGGACACGAAGCAGGAGTACTTCAAAGGCCTGTATCCCTTATGCAGCCGCTAAATTTCCAGGTTTTTCTCGCCCCCTAACGACGCCAAACGCCCCCTTTGTCTTCCTGACGGGATCCGTTCACGCTACGGCGCGTAACAACGCATTTACCCTCGTAGAGTGGACGGATCCCGTCAGGAAGACAAAGGGGGCGTTTGGCGTCGTTAGGGGGCGAGAAAAAGTGCAAAAAGGGGCAAAAAAAAACGCCCTGCGGAGCATCTCTCCACAGGGCGTTTCCCTTACCTCCCCATCCCATCCGCGCCATCCGCAAAAAATCCGCGTAATCCGCGTTTCCTACATCGTGCTGGCCGACTTGAAAATCCGGTTCCAGCGAATACCTTCCCGGAAATTCCCGTTTTTGGTGGAGAACCAGATAAACAGCGGTTTGCCCACGATATGGTCTTCGGGCACATAGCCCCAGATGCGTGAGTCTTCCGAGTTGTGGCGGTTATCGCCCATCATCCAGTAGTAGTTCTGTTTGAAGGTGTAGGAAGTGGCTTCCTGCCCGTTGATGAAAATTTTGCCGTCGCGGGTTTCCAGTTCATTGCCTTCGTACACCTTGATGATGCGCCAGTAGAACGGCAGGCTTCTCGAATCAAGGGCCACGGTGGCGCCCGCTTTCGGGATGTAAATCGGGCCGTAGTTGTCTACCGTCCAGGTGCCGTATTGTTTGGCGTCGTTGGGGTACACATAGCCGGGCTGGGCGCGGTCTTGCGGCACGCGTTCCACCTGCACATTGGAAGCGAGGCCCTTGATTTTCTGCACCTGTTCGTCGTCGAGCATGAAGTAGCCCTGCTGCGCAGCATTCGGGCCGGCATCGCGGAGACTGACGCCCCATTCGTCGAGTTTTTTCAGGTTGACCGCCGGGGTCACATGGTACAGAAACTGGCGGTGTGTCGGGTTTTGCGCAGCCTGACCATTGACGTACAGTTGTCCGTCGCGGATCATGATGCTGTCGCCGGAAATAGCCACACAGCGCTTGATATAGTGGTCTTTTTTATCGATCGGGCGGGTAATCACTTCCACGCCGGGCGGTATCACGCCGCCGGTCTGGCGTTTGAGTTGCCCGATGTCGAAACTGCGCTCGGGCAGCAGCACGATGCTGTCGCCCACAGGCCAGTTGAATACTACGGGCTCGTTGCGATCCACTTTTTCCAGTCCTGGCAGGCGGTAATATGGCAGCGAAGGCTCTTCGAGGTACGATTCGTGGTTCAGCAGTGACAGCAGGCCGCTGTTGCTTTGCGAAAAACGATTGTGGATCAGCGGAAACTGCACCACCGTCATGGGCGTGCGGATGCCGTAGTGCGCCTTGCTCACAAACAGGAAGTCGCCCACTTTCAAGGTGCCTTCCATCGAAGACGTCGGAATCACGTAGGCTTCCACCAGGAACATGCGGATGAATGCCGCAGCAAACACTGCAAAAATGATGGCTTCCGTCCACTCGCGCGTCTGCGATTTACGCATGAAAGCATACTCCGTTTCCAGTTTTTTAAGCCCCACTTTGTCGCGCTTTTCCACGGCTTCGTGGTGCAGGCGGTGGTAGGCACGCTCTTTTTCCAGGATAGGGCCCTGGTAGGTATCGTCCTTGTTGGCGCCAATCATGAAAAACGGGATCGGGGCATACACCACGGCTAATACGGCTTGCAGGAAACTGTGTTTCCCAAAGGAGCGCACCATATCGATCACCATGCCCGCATAGATGAAAAAGTTGACGACCGGAAACAACAGCCACAGCGCATACTGTGGTTTGCGACCGATCATTTTGCACCATTCGATGGCAGCAAGGCCCGGAACCAGCGCTTTCCAGCCCGGAATGCCCGCTTTTTCAAACAGTTTCATCATGCTCACGCCGAGCAGAATATACAGGACTACAATAAATATCAGAACCGACATGAAGTTCAAGGTTGAAAAATGAACACTTTAAAAGCCGGACAAAGGTATTTTTATGAAAAACACCGGCGCCCACTCTTCGACAATCGCTGCCACAAGGCCGAACAACGTTGCAAATGCATCGTTTTACGCTTCGGAGGCTTTGCGGCGTTTGCGGCGTGTTTTGAATAATTCCACCACTTCCTTGTCTTTCAAAAAGCCCATGTCTACAAACTGCGTCGACACAAAGCGTTTCACATCCTGGTAGTCTTTGGCACGTTTGTCTGTGAAACGTTTCAGCAGTTTGCTGACGTAGTTCATCGACAGGCGTTCGATCGACTGGTTGAACTGCTGGTTGCCGAAAATTTTCATGTACACATTGAAAATCTTGGTCAGTTCGAAGTAATCGGCGTATTCGCGTTCGGTCAGGCCTTCCATTAGTCGTGCAAAATAGCGCAGGATGAGTTGGCGGAGGCATTCGGTTTCTACGGACAGACCTTCGTGCGTATTGTAAAAATCCTGCACGGCCTCGATGGCATCGGGGTGTACGTAGCCCAGGCTGTGCACCTTGTCGGCAATGCGGTAGTAGTCGGAAATTTTATCTTTCCAGTTTTTGTCGATAGCGGCGCTCATGCGCTCGTCGTTTTCGACGCTGACGCCCGGCGAACTGTACAGACCAATCAGGAAGCGCAGGTAGCGGAGGTCGAATTCCGGGAACGAGCGGCGTTCGCGTTCGAAGTGCGTGGCAAATGCCAGGCGCTCGGCCGGGTCGAGGTCGACGTAATTGCCGCACATAGCCAGCATTTCGAGGTATTCTTCCGTAGCGTAGAAGTCCTTGTTGTTCAGGAATTCCTGGATACGGGTTTTCAGGCTGGCGTTTTCGCCACCGGCTTCGAAACGTTTGAGCAGGAATTGGCGCAGCGCCGAGAAGTTGGGCTTCATTTCACCCAGTGAAGTGGGGAAATCGGCGGAGTGGTATTGTTCGTTGCGGAACTGATTGGAGTAACGCGTGTAGAGTTCGGCGCGGTCTTTCAGGTCGCGGAAACGGTCGTGTTTTTGCTGTTGCAGGAAAAAACGGATGCGTTTGTTTTCCACGAGCGACATCAGGTTGGTAATCCATATATCACTGCTGAGGGCAAAACCAACGGAAATGGACTGACCGATACGTTTTTTCAACTGGTCGAAGTGGGGGCTGCGGCAGATCGCCAGCAGAATGTCTTTGAAGTGGTCGTTGGGGCGTACGTAGCGATATTGGTCGCTGATCTCACCACGCAGTACGGCAAAACCCAGTACGCGGGGCAGGTACAGGCCTTCGAAGGGTGGTTCGAGCAGGTATTTTTCAAACGTCACCAGTTGCAATGGCGCTTCGGAGGCTACCAGGTGGTGTAGTGCGGAGAGTTGTGGTTCGAACTCCTGGCGCAGGTTATTGTAAAATTCATCCTCTTCTTCTTCGAGGTATTGAGCCAGATCGGGCGACTCCTGGATGGATGCCGCCAGTTCGTTCAGGCGGTCGTAGTACTTTTCGTCTAAGGGCTGCATTCGGTTAAGATGATGCTATGAGTGGATGAAATATTTTTGCGTATTTGCTTGAAAATCAAACTTTTGTAATGAAAGTGGTTTCATGGATAAAGTTCGAAGGACAAGATATTTGAAAAAAGACCTGGTAAAACCAACAAGGGCTTTACCAGGTCTTTAATATCAATCTGTGGCAAAAGTAAAAACTTCGCGGAAGTTTTTCGCTTATGCTTCTTCTGTTTTTTCAGGTTCTGCAGCAGCCTCTTCAGCAGCGGGTGCTGCTTCTTCAACTACAGGTGCTGCTTCTTCAGCAACGGCTACAGGTGCTTCGGCTTCTACTTCAGCCGCTGGTGTTTCTACTACTGCTTCTTCTACCGGAGCGGCTTCTTCTTCAACAGCAGGAGCGGCTTCTTCTACAACCGGTTTGGCTTTTACTTTAGCAACACCATCAACAGCAGCGACGAATTTTTTCTTCGCATCTGTGGTTGCTTCGCGGCGTTTTTGGATACCCGATTCTTTGGCTTCGATCCATTTTGCGAGTTGTTCATCAGCCTGCTCGGGCGTCAGAGCGCCTTTTTTCACACCGCGGTCGAGGTGTTTGCGCAGCAGTACGCCTTTGAAACGCAGGATAGCGCGAACGGTATCAGTAGGTTGTGCACCGTTTTTCAGCCATTCGTAGGCGCGGTCGCGGTTGAGTTCGATGGTAGCAGGAACAGTCAGCGGATTGTAGGTGCCGATTTTTTCGATGAAACGGCCGTCACGAGGTGAGCGGGAGTCGGCTACTACGATGTGGTAAAATGGCGCTTTCGAGCGGCCTTTGCGTTGCAAACGGAGTTTGACAGACATTGGAAATAGAAAATTTAAATGAGTAATACTCGCCCGGCTACCTATTTGAAATAGCACCGGGCTTTTCGAGGGCGCAAATGTACGCACCTTCGACTCAATTTACCAAATATCTGTCAAAAAATCATGAAAGGAGTACTTGCCGCACGGTATAGACATTTTGAAGGCTTCTCCCGTTATCAGTCAGGCGGAACAGGCTGAGGATTTTGCTGTCTGCCTGTATACGGGTATTATCGGAGCCGCCAGCAGTCAGTTGAACAGTCACCAGAGCGTCGACAACCTGCCAGGGATGTTTCACTTTGAATTTTATCAGCCCCTTATCCCGGTCTTCATACACCACTTTCCATCGGCTCGACAATTTGTTTTTGAGGCGTTCAAAAACGGTTGTTAGAGGCTGTTGGAGGCTTACCTCAATCTTTTGATGGGTATCGTAATCGATTTGGTCGGGAGTAAGTCCGATGTATTTGGCTCTATACCGAACATACAATACATGCACCAATACGGCCAGGATGCTAAAAATCAGGCCTGCACGAAATCCGGAGACCAGTGTTTGTTCCAGCGAAGGGTACACTTCACCGTCGATGTAGACAGGGAAAAAAAAGTGAAAAAACAGTCTGGGCAGCGTAAAAAGAGCAACACCGAATGCCAGCGTTCTCAAAAAAACAATGAGCAGGTTTTTCATCGTGTCAGAGGTTTATTTTTTACCATTGGGGTAATGTTGACGCATGCAAATGTAAAACTTGCGATTCAGAAATGCAAACTGCCTGATGTAATTGACAACGCCAGACTCGATGCTCCGGGCGTTCGCGCTTGCTGACAGGGCGGTTTTGATCACCTCTTTTTGAAATACCGGGTAACACGGGAGTCGTGGTAATAGAGAGTCTTTGGGTGCAGCGTCACTAAAAAGAACCCCTGCAGAAAGGGTGTGTGCCATCAGAAAAAATAGTGCTGCCATCAAGATAGGCCGGACATTTTTGATAAAAGTATTCATAGAGAAAGCGACGTGTTTCATGTTAGGGATAGACGGTGATGTGAAAAAGTAAAAATGGTAGCGCCGCATGGCTTTCCAGTTGGCGCTACCGGGGTCATCCTACGGTGTATTGTCGGTTAATTGCAGCATTCGGTGAGGCCTGTAGCACAGCAGCATGCGCTAAATTCGTTGTACAGGTTATTTATAGTGCTACTGTAACTCCTACGTACCTCTTCCTTACACGGGCCCTCCAGCAATGCCTGTTTACAACCCAGCAAACCTTCACTGAGGGCTCTTTGGGCAAGTGCATAGTTCAGCGCGAAACTGGTCGTACAGGGCGAGGTGGCCTGGGCGATATATTGCATGCTCATAAAAAAGCAGAGCGCAGCGATAGAAACGTATTTTTTCATGGCGGTGATTATTTGTTTTTGTTGGATTTGAAATCAGATAGTACTTTTTCGGCTTCTTCCACATTCACCGGAATAAGAATTTCCGACTGCTTTTTTATGTCCAGTTGGGCGAAATCGGTGAACTTTTTCTCCACGGCTTCGTATTGTGCCTTATACTGAAGTTCCAGTTTAAGGTACTCGATGTAATTGTCGGCATACGGAAGCCCTGTGAGGCAGGTTTGCATTTGTTGTATGGCATGACCGTCATCCATAATTCCGCAATCATGCTTTTTGGCGAAGATTTTGTCGAGTTCGGCAGGCGGTATGGCCGCTAACATGCGCGACATAGAATTAAGTACCGTACGCAAACGGGCTACTTCCGGATCGGCATCCATATTTTTTTGAAGCGCATTCAGGTCGACGGATTTAGGTTGATCCTGCTTGCAGGCAAAGAAGCCAGCAGCAGCAAAAAGCAGTAGAAACAGTACTTTTTTCATGTGAAGTGGTTTTGATGAAAAAATGTAGGTAAAAAATGTTAATACGCAATTCGGGTTTGTAGCCCCGCCCCGCTATCGATAAGCAGTTGGCTTAGCCTGAAACCTGTTTTGTCCGCAGTGTTAGTGTTTGTTATTGTTTTGTCACTTTCCGTAGTTTTCGTCGAGACAGTTGTGAAAATCAATATACGCCGCTATCACGCCTACCGCTCCGGCTATTACAGCGCCCCAGGGACCAGCCGATGCCCCGATGGCAATTTCTGCTGCTACAAGTGCTAAGTGGTCGATTAATTGATCATAACAAGGTGTTGGAAAACCCGGGACTGTGGATCCGGCCGCCCCTCCACTCAACATATTTTGAAGATCGAGTTCGGAAGCATGCAAACTCAGCAGTTCAGACAGATATTCTTTGGTCATGGCGCCCGTATTCAGGGCCTGTGTAATGGGCGCTCCTACCGCCGACAATTGGGCAGAGAACTCGGCCATGCTGTTGAACCCCAGCGATTTCAGTTTTTCATTCACCTTCAGAGACGAATACTTTCCCGATTTGAGGTCTTCATACACAACAGGGTCTTTGGCCAGTGGAAGTAGGTTCGTGACCATCCATTGTGCGTAGGCGACAGCCTGAGTTTCCATATCGGAGGTTCGCTGGCTGGTCTGGAATACCGCTTTCGTAGATGGGAATGATTCAGCCATGGGCAGGTCGGCGTCTTTGCTGCAAGAACCGAGCGTAAACACGACCGCTAACAGCAACACGAGTACCTGCCGAAATAAGGGTGGGCGAAGAAAAGAAAAACCAAGATTTTTCATAATTTTGTACAGTTAAAAGTGACCCTTACTCTGATTGTTTTACCCGGCCATTTCAGGGATGAAAACCGGGGGCTTGAGGGGTAGGGGAACAAGGGGTAACAGTTGCCGCTGTTACCCTCTTTCTTTTTCGGTCGTATTGCAAAAGGTCATAGTAATTCCGGTCAACGATCGGGAAAACCCCAACGCTGAAGCAATACAAGGGAGAGGCACGAGTAGTGCGCAAGAAGAAAAACCAGGAAAAAGAAGTGATTAAAGCGTGCCGCACATTCCTGAATAAGATGGGAAGGCGCTGTGTTTGGCTGGAAATGCGGATTAAAAGTACCTGAGATTATCTATCGGTTTTTCAAAGTGTTTTACAAACGTAACAAGTTTTTGGAATGGATGCAAAATTCTGACATAAAAAATTTTAAATAATTTAAACTTGTACTAATCTTGTTTTGTAATCCGTTGAAATGCAGTTGGTTGCAAAGAGGTTGTGCCTTCCAAACAACATGATATTTTCCTTCTCATCCATTTTAATTTTTGATTTTTTGATGACCCGCACCTTTATTTTCCTGTTATGCTGTCTTGGATGTGCGCCTTTGTCGGCCCAGTCTGTTTCCGGAATAATCAATCATTATGCAGCTGTAACAGCCATCGATTCCTGCACAGGCAGCCTGCAGGTTACGGACACCAGTGGTTTTCACAAGAATGATTTAATACTGATCATTCAGATGCAGGGCGCGGGCATTTCGGCTTCCAATAATTCGGGCTACGGTACGATTCAGGCCATGAATGCTGCCGGCTGGTTTGAAAAAGCAACGATCGATTCCGTGGGCGCGGATGTGCTGTTTGTCCGGCACCGACTCATCCATCGTTATCAAACAACAGGCCATGTACAAGTGGTACGCATTGCTCGTTTTGCCACTGCGGTAGTGTCGGATACCTTGCGTGCACAGCCCTGGGACGGCCAGACCGGGGGCATCGTAGCGCTGGAAGTTACGGACTCGCTGGTACTGAATGCACCCATCATTGCCGATGGCGCCGGATTCCGGGGCGGAGCAGCCACGGTCGCTCCCGTCAATAACTGTAATTTTCTGATTCCCGAAACGGCCTATTTTTACAGTGCTGGCAACTGGCGCGGCAGCCTGAAAGGCGAAGGTATTGCAGCCTCCGAGGCGGGTAAAGAACTGGGGCGTGGCCCGCAGGCCAATGGCGGCGGCGGCGGCAACGACCACAATGCGGGCGGTGGCGGCGGCGCGCACATCGGTCGCGGTGGACTGGGGGGCAACAACGATGAGCCTTCTTCGCTGGGTTGCGACGGTTATTACCCCGGAATCGGCGGAAATAAGGTGGCCGATGAGGCCTTGCGCCTCTTCATCGGCGGCGGCGGCGGCGCCGGGCATGCCAACAACGGATTCGATGGCTCGGGTGGCTCGGGTGGAGGAATCATCCTGATACAGGCAGCCTCCATTTCAGGTTCGCAACCTATCCTCGCTGCCAGAGGTGCGTCGGCCAGCATTGCTAATGGCGATGGCGGCGGCGGCGGTGGCGCTGGCGGTACAATCTGGCTGGAAACGCAACAGGCGCCCACCGACCTTCAATTGCTGGCCCACGGCGGTAATGGCGGCAATACCTCAAACAACAATGCCAACCGCTGCTTCGGCCCAGGCGGCGGCGGCGGCGGCGGCAGGATTGTGACCAACCTGAGCGGATTTTCTGTTCCCTCGGGCGGCGCAGCAGGTATTGTGACGTCCTCCACCGGGGCTTGTCAGGGGAGTTCCAATGGCGCGGCAACGGGACAGAACGGGCGCGTCGATCCGGTGCCTGCGTTTCCCCAAGGAAACCAGCCACTGATTCCGAAATGGGTGGCTCAGCCGCTATCCGATACGGTTTGTGAAGGCACTCCGGCTTATTTTCTGGTAAAAACGAACCCTGGCGACTGGCATTTTCAATGGCAATACAACACGGGCAGCGGATGGCAGGATATCGAAACCGGCACAGGCTGGTATGGAGTCAACCAGGATTCTCTGGCTTTTCCCAATGTGTCGGCATCGATGGACGGATGGATGTTGCGCGCACAGGCAAGTCGCCCCGGCTGTTACACCATCGTTTCCGAGGCCGCCGAACTTCGGGTCGGCAAAGCGCCCGTGGCAGGCTTCTCCGCAGCCGTGGATGGCCAAACGGTTTCGTTTTTTAACCAGTCGCAAGGTGGCGACGGCTACTTGTGGGATTTTGGCGACGGGCAATTCAGCAGCGACCTGGAACCGCAACACACCTATGAAAATGAAGGTGTTTTCCCGGTATCACTCAGGGTTTACAATACCTGCGATACGGTGGAGGTGATGAATGACATTCAGATTTTGTTGCTGCCAAATGCGGCTTTTGTAGCACCTGATTCGGTGGAATCCTGTGGGCCAACACTTGTTTCATTCCAAAATACATCTTCGGAAAACAGCCAGGTTTTTCAATGGTATTTCCCGGGTGGCAGCCCAGAAGCATCAGGCGCTTCCAGTCCCGACATTACTTACAGCACTACTGGAACATACGAAGTCGTGCTGATTGTCTCCAACAATGCAGGTTCTGATACCTTCCAACAAACCATTCATATTCAAATACTTGCATTTCCCAGTGCGCAGTTTGATTATGTATTGTTGCCCGAGGGGGTGGTGCAGTTTACAGGAAATGACGGCTCCAATGCCGAGTTGACCTGGGATTTTGGCGACGGCAGCCCGGTGCTTACTTCTGCTGACACGGTGACGCACCAGTACGCAAACGGCACATACACGGTGTCGCTCGTCGCGTCCAATTCCTGCGGTGCATCGGTGCTTCAGCAAATGATAGAAGTGACGAGTGGAAGTGTCGGAATCCGCCAGGAGGATGCCGGGCAGAGCATTCGGATTTACCCTAATCCGGCAAACCGTTTCCTGATTGTGGATGCTACCGAGGCTAACATCATGCTGGAACGCATTCGGCTACTCGACTTGTCGGGGCGTATGATGCTGGAGATCGGCGAGATTCAGGAACCGAAAACAACGATGTATCTGAGCCACTTGCCTGCGGGCGCCTACTGGCTGGAAATAACGACTGAAACGGGACAACAAAGGCGAATATGGATCAAACAATAAAAAAATGCTCAGTAATTGCCATGTCCCTTGCCCTCCAGCCAGTCGACGTAATCCACCGACCCGAGCCTGAATTTGAATTGCACAGGTAATTTTTTGCCCATCTGATGTTCGATTTTGCAGAAAAAAGGCAGGTTATCGGGTTTCCATTGGGCCAAACCCGGGCTGAAAAACAGCGGTATCCCGGCAGGTTTTGAACAGACTGGCGCAATGGGAACAAACAGCAGCGTCGGTTTGCGGGCGGAAGATGGCGCATGGCTGTTCAACATTTGTTTTAACTCGGGAATGGATTTTCCATAAGCCTGAAAATCAATATTTTGTGCGTGCAATACATTGCCGAAAAAGCAAAGGATACACCAGCATTTCACCATAAAAACAACCTTGTGCCGATTATTCTTCCACGAGTTTGCCATCATATTTTTTGCCTTCATAGAGTTCAAATTTCTGAAAACTGCATTCCAGCGCACCATTGAACAGCGTAATACGCCGGGAAGGGCGAAGCCCCACGTGTTTCAATGCTTCCCGATTCGAGGAAATCAGCCAGGCATTCCAGCCTGACCAGTGGTTTTTGAGGCGGTCGCCGATGCCTTTGTAAAAATCGGCAATGTCGGCCATTTTAAGGCGCTCGTCGTAGGGCGGATTGGTCATAAGCGTTCCGGGAACCCCTTCGGGCGGAATCGCTTTTTCAAAAGGTGTTTTTTCTACACGCACAATTTTGTCCAATTGTGCCGAAAACAAGTTGATGGTCGTGGCATTGCGGGCGCGACTTTCCTTGTCGGAGGCGACAATTGGAAATTCGAACGATGACAAAATGCGGGCATCTGCCTCTCCTTTGACTTCCTCCCACAGTTTTTTGTCAAAATCAGGCCATTTAAAAAAGCCAAACCCTTCGCGTTTGTGCTGCGGCGGCATACGAGTAGCCAGCATGGCGGCCTCGATCGGGAGGGTGCCCGATCCGCACATGGGGTCGACGAACGGCGATGCCGCATTCCAGCCCGACAGCAGGATCATACCCGCTGCCAGCACTTCGCTCAAAGGGGCATCTACGGTGTCGCGGCGATAGTTGCGCCGGTGCAGGGAACCACCGCTGGCATCGATCGACATTTCCACGCGGGTGCCTTGTACATGAATGTGCACGCGCAGGGTGGGGGCAGTGGTGTTCACATCGGGTCGGCGGCCAGTGCGTTCCCGGAACTGATCGACAATGGCGTCTTTGGTAAGCAGGCCCACATAATGCGAATGTTTGAACACTTCGCCGTGGGTGATGCTTTCAATGGCCAGGGTGTCGCGTACCGACATGTACTGCGACCAGTCAATTTCGCGTACCCCTTCGTATAAATTGCGCTCGTTGTAAGCAGAAAAAGCATGTACGGGAATCAGCACCCGAAGCGCGGTGCGCAGTTCGTAGTTGGCGCGATACATCATGCGACGATCACCATCGAATGCCACGGCGCGTTTCAATTCACGCACGCCGTTGGCGCCCATTTCTTTCAATTCTGAAGCCAGAACGGGCTCCAGCCCGGCCGCTGTTTTTACAATATAAGTCTGTACCATATGTCGAGGCGCAAAGATAGAAGTCCGGCTCGCAAAAAAGAATCAACGCGCCGGCAGGTCGATGGTGTCCACACTAACGGAATATCCCGAAAAATTGCCGTAGCCTCCCTGTACATTGTTGAACACTGCATCTGGGTCGCTCAGGGGCAGGTTGTTGCCTTGCCGGGCCACCGACAAGTGGTATTTGTAAAATTCTTCCGAGAGGGTACGCCATTCAATGTACAGCCTGCGGGGGCGTTCATTCAGGCCCGGGCGGTAAAATACCAGCGCATTCAGGTTGAGTGTTCGCACACCTTGTGCCCAGAATTTTTCATTGATGAGTACGACGGGTTCTGCCACATTGTGTAAGAGGGAAAGCGTACGGCCGTCAGATGAATATCCTGCCGGTTCATTTTCATAGGTAAAATCTACCACCGCTACGCTGTCGATGAATTCAAGCACGTCGATATCCGTCGTGAGGTTGAAGGCAAAATATGGCTGCCGGGAAGGAATATGCTGCAATTCCAGCGACAAGGGTATGCGCAATGCTTTGTAGCCTTCGTCCAGATCAACCACAGAAATATCTTCCGGCCGAACTGAAACGGGCGTGAAACGCACGTGTTTCGGCACATCGCTGCTGGCTTCTGCCTGAGGCAGGCCATCAATGCGCACAGCCATGGAATAACCCTCGTTGGGTTCTACGGTGTCGCGGCTTTCCCAATAAATATTTTTGCCGGTGCCTTTCCGAAAAAGTTTATCGAGGAAAATACCGTTTTTGGAAACGCTCACATCCACGTCCGTAGGTGGGGCAGGCACACTCCCGTCGTTTACCTGCTGGCTGTAATTTACCCGGATGCGGAATGGCTGTCCGGGTGTAAAATGACAGATTGCAACTATTTTGGTAGCCTCTTCCGGCAAATCGATAATGACCTCGCGGGCGCATTGTACCGCCAGCAAACCAGCCAAGAACAAAATCGAAATAGAAGAAACACGCATGGCAGCAAAATTACAACTTAATCTCATACCGGAATACGGGCAGCAACGGCAGTAAAGTGTACTGTATGGCTTTGCCCCGAATTTCGCTGGAGGAATCAATCGACAGGTAAAACGGATTAGAGCGGTTGTAAGCGTTGTACACTCCCAACTGAATACTGTGCTGGCTTTTTCTTTTGTTAAAATGTGCGTTCAGCGCCAGGTCCAGCCGGTGATAATCGGGTAAGCGGTAACCATTCACTTCCGTGTACACATACACTTCGCGTTCTACTTCCCCTTCTACCGACTGGTGGCTGTATTTTACGCCGGTCAGGGTAATGGGGTTGCCGGTGGCATACGTCCAGATCGCGCTGGCATCAAGCCAGTTGTTCAGGCGTTGCTGCAGGATGATTTTAATATCATGTGGCCGGTCGAAACGGAACAAAAACTCGCGCCCGGAGTTGAGTTCCGGAAATGTGCGCGTCGTTTTGGAAAAGGTGTACGCAATAGAGCCAGTAAAAGTACCCGTGTTTTTTTCCAGAACCAGTTCGATGCCTTTACTGCGCCCGGTGCCCGAGGCGATGCGATCCTCCCAGCCGCTGGCATCTTCCGCACCACCGCTGAAAAGGGCGTCGTTGGAAGACAAAAAAGTAAATACCCGATCGAGGTTTTTGTCATAGGCCTCTGCCTGCCACGACCATCCGCGTTTTTGCCAACTGATGCCCGCGGAAAATTGCCGCACCTGTTCAGGCTGCACTTTTTGGGTAGATGGCACCCATAATTCGAACGGCAAACTCACATTGAACGATCCGATCTGGTGCAGGTACTGGCTCATTTGGTGGTATCCGCCCCAGATATTCCAGCCTGAGTTGCGTCCCCAGCGGAGCCGGAGCCGGGGCTGTAGCGAGCGGTAATTGACGTTTTTTCCCTGAAACACCGAGCCGTTCAAACCGGCCTCCACATGGAGGTTTTTGAGTGGCTCAAATTCGGAGTCGAAATAGGCCTCCGTTTCATTGGTAGTGATGCGCTCGTTGTTTTGCAGAATATTGGCCAATGAGTCGATGGCGGTAGGCGACTGGCCGGGCAATTGAAAGTTGACCGACAAGGCGCCGGGCTGAAAATTATGCTGCGTCAGGGCAAATCCCCAGCGCAGGGTAAGCCGGTCGGAGATATAAAAACTGAAATCCGTTTTGCCTGAAATATCGCGGATCAGGGTCTGGTACAACTGTGCATAATCGTACAGAATCTGGTACTTGCCAGAAGGAAACAACGCCTCCGAGTTGAAAGTCAACTGGCTGTTGTAAATAAAACGACTGTACCGCAGCGTGGTGTTGGTAAACAGGTTTTTATTCAGCAAATGATTCCAGCGCAGGGCCGCAATGGCATTTCCCCACTCGGAAGTAATGTTGTATTTGTCGGTCACTACGGCATCCGTGCCATTGTACACTTGTATGTAATTGTTGCGGAAACGGTCGCCACCGGCATAATAACTAAAATACACCCGATCGCGGTCAGACAACGCATAATTCAGTTTCAGGTTGGCATCATAAAAACGGTAATTCACCTTGTCGCCCGAAAAAGTGAGCAAATTCCCTTTTTTACTAAAAAAATCGACCCATGGGCCCAGATAAGTGGTGCGCACACCCAGCAGAAACGAACTTTTGTCGCGCTCTAAAGGCCCTTCAATGGAAGCGGAAGAAGCAAATAAGCCTGCCGAAACATTGGCATGGTAATCCCTCATATTCCCGTCGCGCGTACGCACATCGAGCACAGAGGCCACTCTGCCGCCATATCGGGCAGGAAAATCGCCTTTCCACAGCCGCACATGACTTACCGTGCTGGGGTTGTAAATGGAAAACAGACCGAGCGCATGGCTGGGGCTGTAAACGGGCACATCGTCGAGTAAAAACAGGTTATGGTCGGCATTGCCGCCCCGCACATGGAGCCCGCCCAGGCCGTCTACACCCGTTTGAATGCCGGGCTGCAAGGCCGTTTGCCGCAGCAAGTCGGCTTCTCCGCCGGGCATAGGCAGGGTTTGCAGGTCGGAACCCGAGAGGTATTTCGGGCTGCCGCCTTTTTGCTGGCGCGTTTCGGCGTTTTCCTGTTCGCTGATGACCACCTCTGGAAGGCTGTTGTCGGGATGCAACTGGAATCGAATCAGCCGGTCGCGCCGGATTTCAATAGATTGCCGTTCTTGCCGGTACCCGATATACGAAACGCTGATTTCATACGCGCCTTCATCGAGTCGGAGGCTAAAAAAGCCATATTCATTGCTGACGGTTCCGGTGTTTTTTTCCGAAACAGCCCGCACACTGGCCCCGATCAGCCTTTCACCGGTTTCCGTGTCCAGCACATATCCGCTGAGGGTGTATTTCTGGTTTTTCCGGAAAAAAACAACCTGTGTGCCATCGAAATTGAAGGAAACATTGGCGCAATTGCTGATTTGTTCGAGCACCTGGCGCAGGGGTGTTTGCCTGCTATCGATACTGACTGGCGCGCAGCGGGCAAATAAACGATCGTTGAAAGCGATATTGACACCTGTTTGCCGGCTCAACTGCACGAGCGCATCGGCAGGCGCACAATCGCGGCAGGAAAAATCTACCAGTTCGGCAAGCCTGTTTTGCCCCATCGCCGAACGGATGGCACAAAAGCAGATCAGAAATAAAACGAGCCAAGTAGATTTGTTCATGTTCGGGCATCAAACAGGTCGCAAGTTAAGACGCTCTGCAGGCATAGCGACCGCTTTAACGAAATTTTCATTCCCGAAAACTCGACCCATGGCCTGAAAACCGCATTTTGTCGAAGCATTTTTGAGAATCTTCGAGAGTTCTTACCTCCGCGACTGCATTTCACCTACTTTTGCGGCTCTTTTGAAATGTGTTAAAAAATGGAAGAAAGACAGAGTAATATAAGTACGTTCATAGGTATCGGACTGATTTTTCTATTGCTGTTTCTCTGGATGCGTACCTCGCAACCACCACAGCAACCCGAGCAGACGGCTACCGAACAGAGCGCCCAGCAGCAAACACAAACTACTCCTGCCGCCAACGTGCCGGCCCAACAAGCGCCTGCACCAGTCCTCGGCGATTCGGCCAGTCAGGCCATGACCAATGCCAAATTCGGCGCATTTGCAGCAGCAAGCACAGGTAAGGAACAATCTACAACGCTTGAAAATGAACTGGTAAAAGTGACCTTTTCCAATAAAGGTGGCCGTATTCAGGAGGTTTTGCTCAAAAAATTTGAAAAAATCAGCGTCGATACCTCCGGAAAGGAAATCAAAAACCCGGTTCGATTGCTGGAAGACAACAAAAACCGCTTCGAGTATGAATTGCCGGTAAACAACACCGCATCGGGTAAGGTACTCACCAGCGATCTGTATTTCACGCCGATTGTGAATGGTAATACCATCTCTTTCCGCGCCGATGCAGGCCAGGGCCGCTACTTCGAACAACGCTACACCTTGCGCCCAAATGACTATACCATCGATTATCAGGTGACAGGCAACGGGTTGCAAAGCGTTTTGTCGCAACAGCAACTGCGATTCAACTGGATCAACCACCTCGATAAACTGGAAAAAAACCAGACCTACGAACGCACCATGTCGTCGGTGTACTACAAGAAGACCGATGCTTCATCCGATTATTGCGATTGTCGCAAAAATGATACGGATAACCTGGGTCAGGAGCCTGTACAGTGGTTTGCACACTCCAACCAGTTTTTTAATACGGCTGTAGTAGCAAGTGGTTTTAGTTTCCGCGATTTTATCGGCGAAACGATGATGCTCACGGATGCCGATCCGGACCTGAAAATCCTGCACGCCGCCGCTACCGTTCCATTTGAAAGTGGAATGGCGAGCATGACCATCTACTCGGGCCCGAATGAATTCGAGCGCCTGCGCGCTTTCGGGGTACAACTGGAAGATATTATTCCTTTTGGCGCCAGTGTATTTGGTGCTATCAACCGCTGGGTGATTCACCCTATTTTCGATATTCTCCAAAGCATCATCGGTATTCCAGGTATTGTTATCCTGATCCTGACGCTGCTGGTAAAACTGCTCCTGTACCCGCTGACCTATCGCATGGTACTGAGCCAATCGAAAATGGCCGCCCTGAAACCTCAACTGGAAGGACTTAAAAAGAAACATGGCGACGACCAGCAGGCCATGAGCGTAGAAACGATGAAACTGTACAGTACCTACGGGGTGAATCCTCTGGGGGGCTGTCTGCCTGTATTCCTGCAAATGCCGATCTGGTTTGCGCTGTATCGCTTTTTCCCGGCTGCCATTGAGTTCCGTCAGCAAAGTTTCCTCTGGGCGACCGACCTGTCGAGTTATGACAGCATCATGCAATTGCCATTCCAGTTGCCTTTTGGCGCGGGCAATCACCTGAGCCTGTTTACCATTATCTGGGTTGTAACTACGCTGTGGTACACCTGGTACTCCATGAAACAAATGGATGCCAGCAATATGCAGAACGAGCAAATGAAAGTGATGCAATACATGCAATACGCCATGCCGGTGATGTTCATGTTTTTCTTCAACTCCTTTGCTTCCGGTCTTACGCTTTATCTCTGTTTCAGCAATATTCTGAACATTGGACAGACGGTATTTACCAAGAAATTCCTGATCGACAATGACAAAATATTAGCCGAACTGGAAGCCAAAAAGAACCAGCCCAAGAAAACGGGCGGATTCCGCGAACGCCTGGAAAATGCGATGAAAGAACAGCAGCGCATTCAGGAAGAACGCGCAAAACAGCAAGGGAAGAAGAAGTAAGAGGCAAGGGGCAAAGGGCAAAGGGCAAGAGGCAAGGGGCAAAGGGCAAGAGGCAAAAAGCAAGAGGCAAAGGGTACGCTCCCTTTGCCTCTTGCTTTTTGCCCCTTGCCTCTTGCTCCTTGCCCTTTGCCTCTTGCCCTTTGCCCCTTGCCCTTTGCCCCTTGCCTCTTGCCTCTTGCCCTTTGCCTCTTGCCCCTTGCCCCTTGCCTCTTGCCTCTTGCCCTTTGCCTCTTGCCCCTTGCCCCTTGCCCTTTGCCTCTTGCTTTTTGCCCCTTGCCCCTTGTTTTTACATCTGCTCCAATAACCAGCGAGGTAATCGTTTATATACTGCCGCAATAAGCGCCCATCGTTTGGTAATATAGGCCACTTTCCTTTCCTGTTGTATGGCTTTGAAAATCTGCCGGGCAGCCTTTTCCACCGGTGCGGCCCAAAATATTCCGGGGCCTTTTGCCATGTCGGTATCTACATAACCGGGCCGAATATCGGTGATGATAACAGGCTTTTTTTGTTTGCGGGCTTTTTGCCTCAGGCCTTCCAGGTAATTGATCTGGTATGCCTTGCTGGCGTTGTAGGCCGGCGCTGCGCCATTGCCTCGCAGCCCTGCAATGGAGGTAATCGCTACGAGGTGCCCAAAGCCCTGTTTCTCAAAATAACGAAAAGCCCAGTCGGCCACGCAGGTGAAGCCGGACACATTGGTCTCGAAGGTTTGCTGTTCCGGCTCGAAATCGAGCCGGAGATTGAGAAGCCCAGTTCCCGAACTGATTACCAGCAAATCGACGCCGCCCAGTTCCTGCGCCAGCGCATCCAGGTGTTGTGTTATGTGATTGAGGTCGGTGACGTCGAATGTGCGCACCTGGAATGCTGCGGGTTTTTGGGCTTTTAATTCTTGTAGTAATGCAGTCCTTCGGCCTGTGATACCAACCACATAGCCTTGTTGGACAAGTATTTCTGCGAGGCTCTTTCCGATGCCGGAAGTGGCGCCGACGACGATGGCTTTTTTCATGTTTGTCGGGCAAATCAACCCTTAAAAATCTTCAAAATAAGTACGTGCATTTCTGGCTACGTTGGGTTTCATGCGTGTCGCATCTCCGTAGTTGTCGCCATCGTATTCTTCGCCGGCATTTCGGGCGTACAGTACGCGCTCCCAGCGCGGGTTGTTGATTTCTCCACGGGCATTGGAGTGCAGGAGGATGAAATCTTCACCAGCCAGCGAGGGGTTGTAAAACAGGAATTTCACATTGCGCTGTTTGGTTTTGGGGAAATTGTAGTACACCCAAATTTCATAAGGCGGCGCTGCAGGGTCGTCTTCCACATGAATCAGATCGTCGGGGCGGCCAAAGCGCATATAGGTACGGCCGCGATCGGTTTCGAAGCCGAAGCGGAAGCCACTTTTGAATTTGGCATCTGCAGCCCGGGCAATTTCCATGTGTTGCAGGTAGGCTTGTTCGGGGTTGTTGGGGTCTTGCCGTACAAAGTAACGGAACACGAAATAGCGTTTTTGTTTGAGATCGTCCGAAACCAGCACGTTTTGCAGGGTAGCCGATTCTTCGTTGGTGAGCAGCGGCCCGATGGCGCGCAGGGCAAAACGCAGATCTTCGGCTTGCAGCGATTGCACGAATTGATTCGCCAGCATTTCTTCCGTGATGGCATTTTCGTCGATTTGCAGGAACGGATTGCTGCGCTGAAAGGTAAGGGAGCGGGTTTGCAGTACCTGGTTGGCGGCGTCGCGAATTTCAACGGTCAGCGAATAATTGCCGCTTTCCAGTTTGCTGATGTCCATCTGCACCAGCACAGCGTCCATCTGAGCCGGTTTTCTGCGTTTGCTACCTGCCGAAATCAGGGTTTTAATGCCATTGCCTTTTTCCTGCTCAATGAGGTAGCGAACGGTGTAGGCTTCCTGACCGGCCAGGGTAATATCGCTGTGATAAATTTCTGTGTAAAATGCCAGGAGGGTAGCAAAGCGGTCGTAAAAATTGAAAGGCAGGGGCTCCAGGTAGTATCCATTTTTATTGAAAGGCCCATCCGAATTGTCGGCGCGGAAAGTGCGTAGCAACTGTGGCTCCGACAGGTGCAGGGCCAACTCGACACGAACGGTTAAATGGGTGGAATAATGATCGGTGCTGGAAGCATCGTTCAAATCCTGGCAACTTATTTCCAGTTCGTATTCCCCATTTGGAATGGCAAAGCGCTTTACATCCAGCAAGGCGCGTGGATATTCCAGTGCAGGGCTGTTGAGTGTGTATTTTTCATAATTCACCACCTGATCGCCTTTTTTTATCAGCATCAAAACTTCGACAGCAGCCTGAACGTGGGAAGAATCCACATTCACAAAATGAAGAGAGCCGGCGGCGATCTCAATATTGATTTCAACATAAGGCTTGTCGGGCGTTGCATACACGGCATAGGAAACGCCCATGTCGAGTGCGGCCATGGTGTGCGGCACGATCAGTGCGGCGAGCAGCAGGGAAAAGAGATTTCGTTTCATAACTTGCATGGAGTGTTAGTACCGACAACAATGTTTGGTTTTTTGGCTATACAAAGTTGAACGAATTTTTGGAAAAGTCAGGTTTCTGACGGGGTTGCATGAGCCTGATTTCACTCAAAATTACTGCCCTGCATGGCAGGATGCCAAATAAAATAAAATGACTATCTGCATATTGTACCCTTGTGTTTTTATGGAGTGGAACCCTACATCATAACAGCCAAGCGTTGTTTAGGCGGTGGTATGGGCTTTAGCCCGTCGGGACAGTGCCATTTATGGCGCTCACAAAAAAATAATAATTATAGCGCCATAAATGGCACTGTCCCGACGGGCTAAAGCCCATACCACCGTCTGAATAACGCTTGGCATATCTTTCAACTTTGGGCGCCTTTAAGAACAAAAATGGGCGGGGAAAAATATGCAGTTAGTCATTAAAATATTATATCTCCCCTGTTTCCCGCAGCATCTCCTGCATCAATGTCAATTGATTATTCAGAAGCCGCTTTACTTCGAACAGTTCATAGCGGTAATTGAAGCGAAGGTCGTGGTTCTCATAGTGGTTTTCGCGAATAGGAAAAATACCCAGGAAATTGGCATGCCAGCGTATGCGGCCTTTCCCGCTGAGTTCCATCAGGGGAATTTCCAGGAAAATGTCTTTCGGGAAAAACAGGTAAATCCCTCTCATGTTCCGGATAATATCGACGGCAATGGCGCGCTCCGGACGGCGATTTTCGTACCGATACTCACTGATGTCGTGAAAGTAGCGCTCCCGCTCGTCGAGATAACGCCGCATGGCGATGCGCTCGCGGGCATTGGAAAGTCGAAATACCTGTGGGCGGGTGGCGTACAATTGTTCCAGTATGCCAATCGGATTAAATGCTTCCGCTGCGGGCAAAGCCAGCCATTTCCCTTCCTGACTGATGTAAATCCAGGGTAGTTTTACTTCGTTGGTAATTTCCGTAAACACCAGATCCAGGTATTGCAGGTCTGGGTGCAACTGGTAGCCGGCGAGCGTTTCGCGCAACAGGCGGATTACTTCAGGACGCTGTTTTTCGTCGCGGTTTTTTATACTGTTGTAAACCGGCAGGATTCGTTTCTGGAACAGGTTGAGCGCAATGGTTTCGCGGAGCGTATCTTCCGGAAAATGCGGAAAAAGGGCAATAATCTGGCGCAATTCTGCCTGCGCGTCGTAACCCAGTCCCAGGCTTTCTGCATGCGTCACCAGTGGTGTATTGGGGTTGTGGTGCATCCAGATCATCAGACCGCTGCCGCTGAGTTCGCGGATACAATTTTCAGGGAAAACCTTGCCCTGCTCCGGGAATGCCCGATAGGCCACCATCCAGCGGCGCAAACATTCAATCAGTAACCTTCTGGCGTCGAGGTCGGGCATGCGCCGGAAATCGGTGAAGGACAGGCCTTTTTCCACCGAGGCATACAGACGATCAGTGTCGGCAACATAAGCCAGGTAAACACTTTTTTTGATATTGGGTGCTACCTGAAGCCACCCTGCACGGCCGGAATAGTCGCGGATGATTTTCTGGACAATGCCGTACACATCGAACTGATATTTACTGCATTCCGGGTCGGAGATGAGTTCCCCGCTTTCGTTGAGCGTGAACCACGGCACCGGCGCCTGTGCATCTGCGCCCAGAATGAGTTCCGGGAGCAGGTATTCCAGAGCCAGGCGCAAAAACGATTGTCCGGCGTGTTCTTCTGCATCCTCCCCGAAAATATGAGCGCCCAGCAGGCAGGAGTAGGTAAAACGAATAACCGAAGCGCGAATATCGGTAAACGGCCGGCGTCGCTTGGTATCTTCCACTATCTGGGCAGCCAGCGTCTGGCGTTTCGCCAGCAGGCTGAAGTAGAGGTCTTCACGCAGCAGCGATCTGTTTTTGACAATTTTTCCAGGATCGTCGGCTTCCATGCCCTGCAACATATCGAGGAGTTCCTGTATTTCACCCAGGAGGTCGAAGTTGCCGTCGGGCATAAACTGAAAATGCTCGCCCACCACGTCTACGCGCCGCACCCAGGCGCACTTGCCGCCTCCGCAGCATTCGATGACGGCGGCTTCCAGCAGTTCTTCCGATGGATACACCAGCCGGCAAACCTTGAGCGTATCGTCCAGAATAACCCGCAGGGGCACACGGTTGTCGGGCACATCTTCCTCGTGCTTACCGGTGTGTAGCAGCGGGTCGTTGGGGAAGCGGTGATACACGCGCAGGGCAGCATCCGACAAGGCTTCGGACGCAATGGCGAGGTTATGAAACGTGGTACTCGAAACACATTTCCCGTCGCGCTGGTACTCGCGCAAACGGCTGGCAAACATCAGGACGAACTGCAAAGGGCGGTCGTTGCCGTTCATCGCCTCCTGCATCACGCGCATGGGCGTTTCTTTCTGCAAAAATGTAATCAGCAGGTATTCAAACAGTTGCGCCGATTGCGGGTCGATTTTGGTGCGCACATGCTCGCAATGTGCGAATGCTTGCGTGTAGTTTTTTACCGCCATTGCGTCTTTGGCCAGCAACAGGCTGCGGCGGAAATCGCTTTTTTGCTCGAACGACAACAGGCCTATTTGTTCCAGCGACTCCTGCTCCCGCGGGCCGACGGGCAGGTTGAGGGTTTCGGGAATGTCAATTTCATCGACAGGAACAAAAAAAGGCGGAACCGTACTTTCTTCCCGGCTATCGGAAACAAAGTGGAAATAGTCGCGGATGAATACCGAGCGCCAGTTGCGCACCAGGTCTTCCTCACGCAGGTACTGAATAGCGTGTTGCAGGTCAATTTGAATCGGCCGCGATTGTTCGGCCAGTTCGCTGATGCTGATCTGCGACAGCCGCGTTTTTTCCCGCAGGTGCCGGAACGCATCTTCCACATCGAGGATAACCCGTTTCACTTTCACATTTTCAATCATGCGTTTTAGCAAGGCCAGCAGTGGCGCATGGTTGATGCGGTCGGTCTGGGCCAACAGGCGCGCCCGCACGCCTTCCATATCCAGCGGAAGGTCAACTGCGGCCTGTGGTATTTTGTTGCTCGCAGGTGCTGCCGAAAGTATAGACAGCATTTGTTGCGCTGCACGATGCAATTGCCGGTCGCGCGGAATGCCATGATTTTCAATGGTTTCCCCAATGGGCAGTGCTGAGGGGTAGGGGAGCAGCACCGCAGGTACTGCCGACTCGCGCGCCTGCACACGTACGATTTGCAGTCCGGGCCGATCCTTTTGAATGGCTATGGCCTGTGTACTTTCCCAGAACACATCGGGTTTGTCGGTGTAATTCATCGACAGGACAGCCACAAACAAATCGGCTTTTTCCAGAAATGCAGTAGCCTGTGTGCGAAGAGCCTCGGGCGCAATTTTCGTGGGATTCCAGAATACCGTTTCCCTTGGTTGTGCCTGTAACGCCAGTTGGCGCTGCACATCGAGCGCTGTGCTACCATCAGCAGCATCGGAGGAAATGAATATTCGAATCTGGTTGGCCATTGTTTCGATGAATGGAGGCTCTTAATTCTTTCTCAGCAGGGCGGCGATGCCTGCTGCCAGGGCAAAACCGCCGAGTGCTCCGATAAACATACGGGTAATAACCGGTCCCAGGGGTTGAATGCCCGGATTTTGCATGGTGTTTTCAAGTTCCTGAATACGTTCGCGGAAGCGATTGGCTTGTTCGGGATCGCCCAGGCCTGCTGCCACCTGCGCTTTCAGGCCTGCCAGTTCGATCGCCATTTCCGTTTGAATCAGCCCTGGATCAGCCAGATGCAAACCGTAGTAAAACAGCCAGTAACCGAGGTTGATCAACAGAAATACGATAAAAGGGGTGCGGAGTATTTCCCTGAAATCGCGGTGGGCGCCTTTTGCTGCGCAATCTTCCACGGCTGCCCGGTGCATAAAAAACAGGTAGATCGCCATACTTGCCCATTGAAGCAAGGGGCTCAAAAAGTACTCTTGTTTGGCAGAATATAAGAGGGAAAAGTAAAAAATGACAACGACGGCTCCCAGAAAGCCGTATTTCAGTGCGGGATTTTTCATGCTGTTGAATTTCACAAAGCAGGCTGAGATATGAAACATGGGCCACCTCCGTATGCGGGGGTGACCCATGTTGGATGCGGCAAATGTAAGCATGCTGCAAAGATTTTCCTATCGAGCGCCCATGGCATCGCGTTTCATGAACAAACCGGCGATCAGTCCAATAATAAGACCGGCGATCACGCCGCCTGCCAACTGGGAAATAGCCATAAAGGTCGGGCTCATAAAGGCGCCGGCCATGCTGGTAGCCATTTCAATTTGTTCTTCACTCATGCCCTGCGCTTCGTATTGTGCGGCAATGGCTTCTTTCATTTGATCCATGAAACCGGTGTTGATAACACCCAGATAAAGGAACAGCCATACAGCACTGATAGCGCCTGCTACCAGGCCGGTGAGCGAGCCGATGCCTACACAGCGGCCGAGGCTGATAAACCCGCCCAGTTGCTGGTCGCGGTCGATGCGGATAACAGTTACGACTGCCCATATGGCTACTGCAAATCCGACCAGGGAGTACACCCATTTGATAGCGCCTGTGGTGGGCATCGCCGGGTCGGTGTTGGTCAGGTAAGCCACTAAAGAGGTGAGTACGCCTACTCCGCCCCAGATAGCGCCATAGCGGATGGCCAGTTGTTTGTAAGAGACAGTGGAAGGATCGGGTACGGATGGTCTGTCGAGTACGTCCATTTCGTTTTAGTTTTAATGAAAGATTTGATTTTGGCTCGAATGTAACAGGAATGTCATTTCCGGGCATTTTTTTAGGCGACTATTTTCATTCTGCCAGACGAAAGCACGCTTTTTACCGACGACATTTCTATTAAATGAGAGAATGCCGAACTTTGCTGCCAAAAATTGGTTTGAAGAGGCTGTCGGCTTCTTCTGCATTACTTACAGCCGTTTTCCTTTTGCTGATATATGTCTGATTCTACTCCTGCTCCTCAAAAATTCAATTTCTCTCTTTTCCGTCGCGTTATGTCGATGGTAAAGCCGTATAAAACTACCTTTTATTTTGTAACATTTTTGAGCCTGGTCATGGCGCCTATGGCGGTGTGGCGACCAAAATTGCTGCAAAAAATGGTGGATGAGTACATTTTTGCCGGAAATATGAGCGGTATGACCCTGCTGGCATCGCTGGTGCTGGGCCTGCTGGTGGTGGAAGTGGTGCTGCGCTACTGCTTCCTGTACTACGCCAACTGGCTGGGACAGGCTACCATCCGCGACCTGCGTGTGCGGATTTTCAACCATGTGACCAACCTGAACCTGCGTTATTTTGACAAAACGCCGATCGGACAAAGCACCACACGGACCATCAACGACATCGAGGCCATCAATACCATTTTCAGCGAAGGCAGCGTGACGATTCTGGCCGATGTCACCACGATTATCTTCGTGTTGATTGTCATGTTCACCACTTCCTGGAAACTGACGCTGGTGGTGCTGTCGGTGTTCCCGCTGCTTATTTGGGGCAGTATCAAGTTCAAGGAAAGCGTGCGCAAGAGTTATGAAAAAGTGCGTAACCATATCGCCACGATGAATGCGTTCCTGCAGGAACGTATCGGAGGCATGCGCATCGTCCAGATATTCAATGCCGAGCAGCGCGAAGCCGACAAGTTCCGGCAGATCAATCGCGACTATACTTCTGCCAACCTCAAATCCATCATGGCGTATGCCATTTTCTTTCCGGTAGTGGATATTATTTCAGCCCTGTCGCTTGGCCTCATGGTATGGTATGGCGCCCGCGGCGTGTTGTCGGAAGAAGTGACGATTGGTACGATGGTGGCTTTCCCGCTCTACATTACCATGTTGTACCGACCTATTCGGATGCTGGCCGACAAATTCAATACCCTGCAAATGGGCCTGATTGCCGCTGAAAGGGTATTCAAATTGCTGGAAAATACAGACAGGGTGAACAATACCGGCACCCTGGCACCAGCGCGACTGAAAGGCAAGGTAGAATTTGATCAGGTGTGGTTTTCCTACAGCGAAGACCTGGAGAATGATCCGGTGCTCAAAGGCGTTTCCTTCGATATCCCGCCTGGCAAAACGCTCGCAATCGTAGGGAGCACAGGAAGTGGAAAAACCACCATCATCAGCCTGTTGGGGCGTTTTTATGAAATTCAAAAAGGACATATCCGCATCGACGGACATGACCTGAACGAATACGATGTATTTGCCTTGCGCCGCAGGATTGCCGTGGTGCTGCAGGATGTGTTCCTGTTTGCCGGAAGTGTTATGGAAAATATCACCATGCGCGACCCGAATATTACGGAGGAACAGGTGGTGGCCGCGGCCAAAATGATCGGCGCTCACACGTTCATTGAACGACTGCCGGGTGGGTATCAGTACCAGGTGATGGAGCGGGGCGCTACCTTGTCGATGGGCCAACGCCAGTTGATTTCTTTTGTTCGGGCGCTGGTATTCAACCCGGATATTCTGATTCTCGACGAGGCTACTTCATCCATCGACCCGGAAACGGAATCCGTTATTCAGTTTGCCATCGAAAAATTGATTTCCAAACGCACCAGTATTATCATTGCCCACCGTCTGAGCACCATTCGCCACGCCAACAATATTCTGGTGCTCGATAAAGGAGAAGTCAGGGAATTTGGAAGCCACCATACTTTGATGGAGATAGAGGGAGGGAAGTATCGGGATTTGTATCAACAGTCCTTAGTCCTGAGTCCTGAGTCCTAAGTCCTGAGTCGGTAGAGTACACCTTGTTACTTCCGGCGTTTCTAATTGTAAATGCCAATAGTATCCAGGTGTACTCTACAGACTCAGGACTTAGGACTCAGGACTAACGACTATTTCTTCATTTTCCACTCCTCAATGCTCTTCGCATTCATGCGCTGATAGTCCATATTGCCTTCTGTTTTGGCTAATGCAGAACTTTTTTCAGCCGTAGCGATGGCATCCTTGTACATGCCCAGTTCGGCCTGGATATTGGCTTTCAGGCGCAGTATCCAGAATTTGTCGCCGCCTTTTGCAAGGCACTGATCTACCCAGGCAAGAGCCTGTTTCATGTCTTTTTTCTCTTCGTAGTAGTAGCGTGCAGCCGAGTAATAGGTGTTGGCGCTGGGGCCTTCCATTTGCGTTTTGATGTCGGCCATCACTTTCGAGTCGGTATCCTGGGTAAACGGAACCGATACCTTGGTGTTTTCCCACATCAGGTCGATGGTGGCGCCGTCATTTTTCAGGTTGCTGATTTCAATAGTGAAAGTTTCCACGGCATCGCGCAGAGAAGAGGAGGCTACCGTTACTTTAGCAGCAACGTCTTCCATTTTGTAGTCGGCCGGTGCGGGAGCGCCCCACAGAGAAGTGTTTTTGTAAAACACGATGTCCCACTGGCGTTCTCCTGGAACAGTGTAAAGGGCATAGGTGCCTTTGGGGAGGGCAGTTCCGCCCACTTTTACATCATCGCCGAAGGTTACTTTGGTGCTGGCGTTGGCGCCGGTGCGCCACAGGTCGCCGAAAGGAACCAGATCGCCAAATATTTTACGTCCTTTGGCGCTTGGGCGTGAATACTCTACTTCTACCTTGGTCAGGCCGACTTCCTGGCTGATTTTTCCTGTTGGGCTGGGTTGCGGAGTTTTGATCTGTGCGGACAAAAGCGTGACCAGCAGGGTGCAGCACGCAGTGAGTAGGAGTGTTTTTTTCATGTTGTGATTTGAAAATTAGGTTTTAAAAATGCGTCAATAGAACACCATTCGGGTAAAATGGTTGATAAAGGAACCATCCTGATTTCGGAATGGCCCAAAAGACAACTTCCGGAGCGCCAGGTGGCGTCCGGAAGTTGCAGCAGGTATCAAATGAAATGTGAATGTGGAAGATGCGTCAAAAACTGTAGAAAACAGCCGTAATTCGATCTTATTTTATCGAAGAAAGGTACTTTTCGGGTTCTTCCATAAACTCTTTTTTGCAGTGTTCGCTGCAAAAACCATATACTTTGCCCTGGTAGTGCACGGTATCTTCTACACTGCCATCGACCGACATTTCACAGATCGGATCGATGGTGTTGGCCAATACGACAGCAGGGGCTTTTTCGCCCGCGGGCTGATCGGTGGCCGTCTGGGTAGTAGTTGTGCCGGAGGGTGGCTGATGCTTGCAGGCAACCAGCAAAACCACTCCAACAACAAGCAGCATGATTGAAAAATTCTTCATGGCAGACGTGATCAGTGGTTACATTTTTCCATGACTTCGTGGAAGCGGTCGTGCAGGGCCGACAGTGCCTTGGTGAGGTCGGCATCCGATGCTTTGCCTTTGCGCACCATTTTATCCACGGCTTTCGATTCCTTGGCCAGCAGTTTCAGGGTTTCCTTCACGCCGGGTTTTTGATAAGCGGCCGGAACCATCGATTTTTGCAGGGCTTTTGCTTTGGTAGCCAGTTCGCCCGAACGCGCTTTGATGGGTTTCAGGTCGCCTTCTTCAGAAGGGTGAAAAGTTTGCGCCATCACGGTGTGGTAATCGCTAAGTTCCTTCCATTCCACTTTCTGGGCTTGCAGGTTGGCGCCGGCAAGTACCAGGAATAATGCAATAAAAATTTGCTTCATGATATTGATTTTAAATGTAAAGTGCTGATTGTGAATGATATGGCAAAGGCGGGTAAAAAAATAGGAACCCGATGCAAGGAGGGAAAGTGTATTTTGCCGGCTCAAATGTACTACGCTTACGCTTTTGCCAATGCTTAATTTCTCCTGTTTACCGTTCGATCAACTTAGCCCCAAAGAGTTATATAACATTCTGGCGCTCCGCCAGGAAGTTTTTGTAGTGGAGCAAAACTGTCCCTACCTCGACTGTGATGGCAAGGATTTTCATTGCTGGCACCTGATGGGCCGCAATGATGCCGGTCAACTGGTGTGCTATACCCGATTGTTGCCGGAAGGTGTTTCCTATGAAGGATATACTTCTATTGGCCGGGTGGTGAGTTCGCCGCTGGCGCGCGGTACCGGCGCTGGAAAAATTCTGATGCAGCGCAGCATTGAGATGTGCCTGCACCTTTTTGGCCCCACGCCGATCAAAATCGGCGCACAATCTTACCTGCTAAAATTTTATGAAGGTTTTGGCTTCCTGTCTACGGGTGAGGAGTATTTGGAAGACGGGATACCACACACCAAGATGATTAGAGGGTGAGAGATGTGAGAGGGTGAGAGAGTGAGAGATGTGAGAGGGTGAGAGAGTGAGAGGAGTAGAGTTGACCGCTCCACTGAAAGAATTGTGGCGTCCTGAAATAACTTTTACTCTACTCCAATCACTCTCTCACATCTCTCACTCTCTCACATCTCTCACCCTCTCACCTTCTCACTCTCTCACCCTCTCACATCTCTCACCCTCTCACATCTCTCACCCTCTCACTCTTTGATCACCTTTTCCATCCTCACCACTCCTCCTGCGCTATACATTGCCATATAAACACCTTTAGGCAATTGCGACACCTGAATGGTGGATGTGCCGGCTGCGACGCGGGATTTTAGAAGGATTTTTCCTTGATAATCAACAATTTGGAAAGTGCCTTCTTTGGGCAGGTTTCGAATGGTGAGTACATCGCTAACCGGGTTGGGTGAAATTTCGAGCCGTGTCAGTTCGTCTGGGTCATTGGTACTAACGGTGCCGATTTGCTGAAACCCCAGGAAAAACAAAATGGTACTGGTCATGGCAGGATCAAAACAATCGCCGTGGTCGGCAGCCGGATTGACGTCATTGGCTATAAAATCAACTGCGCCGGTTGCCATGAGCGTATCGCGGGCCACCACGCTGTTCATAAACGGCACCTGATCGTCGGCCATGCAATAAAACAGCCGCATAGGCGCCTGTGGCGTCCAGTTGTTGTAGGTGTCGTTGGCGCGCAGGGCTACGTTGATGGGATGGTTGGGGTTGTTCATGATATTTTGAACGAGGCTGTCCTGCAACATTCTGAACGGCCTGCACGAGCCCTCATTGGCAGTGAGCGCCGAAATCAACTGGCTGTTGAGGGTGGTGAGTGTTTTGGTGCCCTGATAAAACGGCAGGATCAGGTTGGCATATGGCTGCTTGAAAACGTCTTCCAACTGGTTGAAAATGTTTCCATAAACCGTTTGGTACGACAAGGCTGTATTGGGAATATAAGCAGGGTAGTAATAGACCGTATCGGTCAGAATCAGGTGGCGCATAACGCCCGAGAGGCTGTATGGGCCCGACAAGGGGGCCGCAGCCGTTACCGTAAATTCGTCGGCATGCTCCAGTTCGATGGCGCGGTGCAGCGCCATAGCCGCGTGGCCTCCCTGCGAGTAGCCGGTGATGAACAACTGGTCATTGGTATGCACGGGGTTTTGCGCCTCGAACTCCACTTCTGCGCGCAACATATCGATGGCTACAGATGCCTCGCTGGCTGCATGCACGTATGGGTGAAATCCGTCAGAATCACCCAGCCCGAGGTAATCGGGCAGCAAGGCTACATAACCGAGTCCGCCGAACAGCAGCCCCACCTGGCCCTCCCCTCCGGCGGAAGTGTACGAAGGTACATCTGTTTTGGAGCCTGAAGTACCGTGTTGGTACACGACGCGCGGGAAAATCTTGTTGGAATTGTTGGGTACCACCAGCAGGCCAGATACCGTATCGAGGGCATTTTGAAGATTGGTGGTGGTGTATTTGATTCGGTAGTATTTTACCCCGTACTGGATAAATGGGACGCCGAAGGTCGATTGCAGTTGGGCCGACGATTTGGTGCCGAGCAGGGTAGTGGATACCAGATTTTGTGCGGACAGGTTGGTACTGAGGACGATAGCCAGGAAAAGGATTGCTTGTTTCATGCCTGAAGGGTTGTGCTCATTTTAAATTGTTGAGGTAAATTTTTAGTACATCGCGCAGTTCCTCGGGTTTGATGCGTTTCCGCAAAATATGTTTGTCTTTATCCAACAGATAAATGACGGGCAGGTTATTGGTGAGGTATTGTTTTTCAAATTCATTTTTGGCGCTCGGGTCGGCCAGGTTGTGCCATTCCCAGTGTTGTTGCCTGGTAAACTGCTGCCAGTTTCGGTATTGCTCATCCACGGAAACCGCCACACCTTTCACGCCGAACACCCGCGCATCGAGCCATGTTTGGTAAATATCGGGCATCACTTCCATACAATGGTGGCACAGGGGGCTGTAAAATATCAACAACGTAAGTTTAGCCGACACGGTATCCAGGTCAAATGCCCGCCCTTCCTCGTCGGAAAGCCCCAACGGCGGCGCTTTTTTGCCCGTCAGAACCGGCCTGAACAGGTCGGCTTTGTATTCCAGCCGGGTAAGCGTAGCAATATCCAGCCAGGGCGTCTCCTTGATTTTCAAGTACTTATCCACCATGTGTACAAATATCACGTCGGCGCCCGGTGCATCGCTCATTTCAAAACTTTGCACAAAACGCCGCACCGCAAACTGGTAAAATGCGCCATTGGGCGGCATCTGTTTGATCACTTCATCTACGGCCACCACAATGGAATCAGGAATGGCCGGAATGTACCGATCAAAATATTTGTCAAAAAACGCCGACCAGAATTGATTGTTCAGCAGGCTTTCATCTTTGAAATCGGTGTGGTCCCAGTAGTGCCGCAACACCCAGCGACGGTACACCGGGTTGGATTTCCCTTTCAAAGCAGGCACCAGGCTCTTGGGCGGCTCGGGCGGGCGCACCGATTTCAACATTTTGGCATACAAGTGTGTAGGATACTGAACAATAAAAACCCGCGCCAAAGAATCAATCTGGCGGAAATACCCATCGATTTCTTTTTTGATGGGTTCCAACGCTTTGGCATCCTGTTTAGTGGCTTCCGACACTAGGTCGTACATCGACTGGCGCGCCACGATTTTGGCTTCTATTCCCTGCCGCTGTTGTTCGAATCGGAAAAATGCTTCGTTTTCAGGCGAATTGCTCGAAGAAAGGCCTGCCCAGTCCGATGCATTTCCGGAAATGGTGATCGTATCGACCGCTTTGGGAAGCATAAAATTGAACAAACGGCTTTTATCGGCGGCCACGAAAAAAACGCCTGGTTCCAGTCCGTTTTTCCGCAAGGAAAAATGCCCCGATTCGTCTACGGCCACCGAATCGACCAGATAGGTTTCGCCCGCCTTGTAGCAGCCGATCAGAGCGGATTTGGCTGGAAAACCTGTCAGATGGAAATGGAACTGCACCATCCCCTGCGCACTGGCGAAAGTGCATACACTCCACAAAATCAAGGTTTTCCAACAGCGAATACTGGACATGTGCAATAGGATTGAAGTAGTTCGAATGATTATCGCGTTTGGCCCGATCCGTAAGCCATCCATTTTTCTGTCACTAATTTTTCGAGTGCAAACGGTCCGCGGGCATGCAGTTTCTGGGTGGAAATACCGATTTCGGCGCCCAGTCCAAACTCCCCGCCATCGGTAAACCGCGTAGAAGCGTTGGCGTACACGGCGGCGGCATCCACCGTTTCCATAAAATACTGACAAACGACCTCGTTTTCCGACACAATGGCTTCCGAGTGTCGCGACGAAAACTGTCGGATGTGTTCCAGCGCGGTTTCTACGTCCGGTACTACCCGTACTGAACATTTATAATCGAGGAATTCGCGACCAAAATCAGATGTCTCGGCGTGTTGCAGGTGTGGGTATGCGGCTTTTTCCAGCACTGACCAGGCTTGTTCGTCCGCAAAAATTTCCACCTTCCATTTGGCCAATTCGGGCGCCAGGGCTGATAAAAACGGCTCCGCCACCTGTTCATCCAACAGTATGGTATCCAGCGCATTACACACGGAAGGGCGCGACACTTTGGCATTCACCACAATGGCGCGGGCTTTCTCCAGATCGGCCTCGGCGTGTACGTAGGTATGGCAAACTCCGGCGCCGGTTTCGATGGTGGGTACCAGGGAATTTTGGCGTACAAACTGAATCAGGGACTCCGAGCCGCGTGGAATAATAATGTCGACATACCGCGTGGCCGTCAGCAATTCCTGCACCAGTGCCCGGTCGGTGGGCAGCAGGGAAACAGCCGCTTCGGGCACGCCAAATTCGCGCAAAGCCTGGTGAATAACCTGCACCAGCGCTTCGTTGCTGTGCCAGGCATCGGTGCTGCCGCGCAGGGCTGCCGCATTGCCCGAGCGCAGGCAAAGGGCGCTCACATCCAGTGTCACATTCGGGCGCGATTCGTAGATGATGCCCACCACACCCAACGGAACGGCCACCTTGCGCAGCAAAATGCCATTGGGCAAGGTGCGTTCGGCCAGCACCTGCCCTGCCGGCGATGGCAAATTAGCCACATCGCGGATGCTGTCGGCAATGGCTTTCAAGCGCGCCGGATTCAGCATAAGTCGGTCTTTTTTCGGATCGGCGTCGTCTTTTTTGTCCAGGTCGATCTGATTGGCTGCGAGGATAGCCGCCTGATTTTCCTCGACCAGATCGGCCAGGCGGTTCAGCAGGGCTTTTTTATCGGCGTCACTCAGGCGGCGCACGGAAGATGCTGCCAGGTGGGTTTGTTCCAGAAGCGGGAGAATAGAAGTCATATCAGAACGATGTCGTCGGCGTGTGCGATTTCGAAATTTTGCGTTTGAAGGTTTTGCTGTATGGCTTCGGAATGGTGTTTTACGCGGGCAATGGCAATTGTATTAGATTGATAATCAGATAATTCAATGACATCCCCTTTTTCAAATACTCCTTTTACCTTGCGCACGCCGACAGCCAGCAGGCTTTTTCTCTGTTGAATGGCTTGCAGCGCGCCGGGGTCGAGGGTGAGTCGACCGGCAATAATACTGCCGCTGCCCAGCCACTTGCGCCGTGCGTTCAGGCTGCCCTGCCGATGTGCGTGAAACAGCGTGCCTGTTTCCGATTGCATGGCTTTTATAATACCATCTGGCGTGCGTACATCGAAGAACACCGTGCGGATGCCCATACGGGTAGCCAGGCGGGTGTAGGTGAGTTTGGAGAGCATACCACCCAGTCCAAGCGCCGATTTTTCATTGCTCACCAACCCGAATATGGAACTGTCTACATCCGCCACTTCCGGAATGATGTGGCCATTTCGGTCGAGCAGCCCGCCCACCGAGGTGCTGATAAGCAGGTCGGTAGCGCCGAAACCTGCGGCCATGAGGGTAGCCAGTTCGTCGTTGTCGGAAAATTTGAGTTCGAGGTTGCTCACTACGTCGTTCTCGTTGGCAATCGGAATGATCCCGTTTTCCCAGAGCGTTTCGTAGGTTTCTTTCAGTTGCAAAAACTGGCGGCGTTGTGCAAAATGCTGGCGTTCGCAAAGGCTTTGTGCAATGGTGATGCCAAACGGCTCGAAATGCCGGGCGTACATCTGCAGGAGCAAGGGATTGCCCACGGCTGCTGCGGCTTTCCGCTCGGTCAGGGTGCCCCGGTATTGCTGAAGACGGCGTTTGCCGGCGCCCACTGCGCCCGACGATACGAGAATGATGCGGTATTGGGCGCGGAGCAGGGATACCTGCCGGGCAATTTCGCGAATCACGGCTTCTTCCGGCTCTCCATCGGGTCGGGTAATGGAGCCGGTTCCAAATTTAATGACAATAACGGGCAGGGTAGACATGGTTCTATTATTCCGCGGGCAAAGATGGGGAATTTCCCTGTACTGGGGGAGAATGCATGGAGGCTGGAACCGACTTATTATTTTGAAAACCTTCTTTACAATGTTTTCTAAAAACAGGCACACTCTACGCATAGTGTCCTTTGTGAAACCTTTGTGTTCGTTGTGGTAAAATTTTTAAACACGAAGAACACAAAGGTTTCACAAAGGACACTATGCGTAGAGTGTACGAATAATATGGTAATATTTCTTGTTATTTTATCAAACTTCCGAGCCGCTTTAGCCCCATTTCCACACCGGGAGAATACGGCGTTCCGAAACCGATGCGAATAGAATGTGTAAACTGCCCCGACAAACTGAACAGCGGTCCCGGGGCGATACCGATTTGTTGTCGGCGCGCCCGGTGGTACACATCGATGGCGTTTACCTCGTTGGGCAGTTCAATCCACAGCACATATCCGCCTTGTGGCCTGGAAATGCGCGCACCTTCCGGAAAAAACTGGGCAATGGCCTGCGAATACCTCAAACACTGCGTGTGCAGTGCTTTGCGCAGGTGGCGCAGGTGGAGGTCGAAGCGGCCTGTTTCACAAAAGAGCGACAAGGCATCCTGCGTGGGTGTTGCCGTCGACAGGCTGTGCGTCAGTTTCAGGTGGCGTACACGGCTTAAAAAACGCCCCGGAAGGCACCATCCCACCCTGTAACCGGGCGCCAGGGTTTTGGAAAACGAACTGCAATACAACACCAGTCCATCGGAGTCGTAACTTTTGCAACTGCGCGGTCTGGTTTTTCCAAAATACATTTCCCCGTAAATATCATCTTCGATCAGGGGAATTTTGGCTGCGGAGAGCAGGGCGACGAGTTCTTTTTTGGTTTCGTCGGGTACCAGACTGCCAACGGGGTTATTGAAATTGGGCGTAAAAAGACACGCCGAAATGCGTTGTTGTGAAATGGCAGTTTTTAGAAAACCCAGATCGATTCCCGTATCAGCATCCACCGGAATTTCCAAAGCGTGCAGGTGCAGCGATTTGAGCAGATTAAAAATGCCGAAATACGTAGGCGACTCGATGGCTACCGTATCGCCGGGCATGGTCACGGCACGCAGGCACAGTGACAGGGATTCCATGCAGCCATTGGTGATAACCACTTCATCGGGGTCAGGGCGGCCGCCCCAGTTGAAGGAAAGGCGGGCAATTTGGCGTCGCAGGTGCTCGCTTCCACTGGCGTCGGCATAGTTTAAGCAACTCGACGGATTGCGGCGAATGGCTTCCAGCAGGCATTTGTTCAATTTGGCGGCGGGCAGCAAACTGATGTCGGGCGCGGCCAGAGAAAATTGCATGACCCCTGTTTCCGACATTTTTTCATACACATCGGCGATCATTTCTTCCAGCGTCCAGGTTTGTTTGGGTGGCACGCTTGGTGCAAAACGTGGTGCAGCGGGGCGTTGCTGAAACCGAACGTAGTAACCTGATTTGGAGCGCGCTTCTATCAGGCCCTTGCTTTCCAGCGCGGCATACGCCTTGAAAGCAGTGCTGAGACTCACCCCTTGCTCGCGACACAACATCCTGACAGACATGAGTTTATCGCCCGATTTCAGCACGCCGTTTTCGATCATTGTTTCCACTCGTTCTGCTACTTGCAGGTATAGAAAATCATCGTTGGAACTTCCCATCTGTTATGCTTAAAAATTAAAAAACTGCATCTGTTTTCGCTGGGGCGAAGGTAGGACATTTGTGGGGGAAAAGTTGATGGGAGGGGATGAGGTTGAGGGGATGAGGTTGAGGGGTTGAGAAGTTGAGGGGTTGAGAAGTTGAGATATTTACCCCTTGGTATTTGTATTTGAGCCGAGCAAAAGAATATCAACCCTCAACCCCTCAACCCTCAACCCTCAACCCCTCAACCCCTCAACCTCTCAACCCCTCAACCCCTCAACCCCTCAACCCCTCAACCCCTCAACTCTCAACCCATCAACCCTCCTCAACATAAATTATGAAAATCGCCTATCAACCATCTCTCGCAGCCCTCGAAAAATCGGGTAACAAATTTGTCGAACTCTTCAGACACGGCAGCCTATCGGTAGAACTGTATCGACCGATCGTACTGGATTTGCAAACGCCGCATGACCGCGATGAAATTTACGTAGTCGCATCTGGCAGCGGCCATTACGAATGCAATGGAAAAATTACCGAATTCAACGCCGGGGATGTGCTCTTTGCGCCCGCATTTGCAAAACATCGCTTTGTCGGCTTTTCGGACGATTTTGCTACCTGGGTGTTCTTTTATGGCCCAAAAGGAGGCGAAACCAACGGAGAAGTACAGATCAAAACCTGGGATCCGGCTTTTCGCGAAGCCTTTTTCAGGCTGAACAAGGCATGGATTGAAGTCGACTATGACCTGGAGCCCTTGGACATTGCAGTTTTGAGCAACCCCGAGGAGCACATCATTGATAAAGGTGGTAGTATCCTTTCCGCGCTGATCGATGACGAAGTGGTAGGGGTGGTTGGGCTGCGTCCGTTCGGCGACAACTGCCTCGAACTCACGAAAATGGCCGTCGACGAGCGCTGGCGGGGTCGCGGTATTGGCGAAAAACTTATGTATGCCGTGCTGGATGCTGCTCGGGAAAGCGGTGTGGATAAAGTTGTACTTTTTTCCAACACCAACACTTCCGCAACTGCTGTCCGCATTTACCACAAAGTAGGATTCAAGGAAATACCCCTTCAACCCGGCATTTACCAACGCGCTAATATTAAAATGGAATACCTCCTCTAACCCTCACCACTCACCACTCACCACTCACTACTCACCACTCACTACTCACCACTCACCAATGCTTATTCACAAGGCCCAAACCCCCGAAGACATCGCCAAGTGCATACGGGTCATTCTCGAACTTCGCCCACATCTTGACCCCGACAAAGTCGTCCCAATGGTGCAGGATATGCTAAAAGAAGGTTACCAACTCGCATTTATCGAAGAAAATGGTGAAGCCATGGCGGCCATCGGATACCGGTACCTGCAATTTCTGTTCTGTGGCAAACACTTTTATATCGATGACCTGGTGACCCTGCCGGAAGCGCGCGGAAAAGGATACGGCGGCGCCTTGCTCGACTATGTCGCCGAGCAAGCAAAAGAGGCTGGTTATGGCGTTATCACGCTCGATTCCGGCCACCACCGGCACACGGCCCATCGCTTGTATCTGAACAAGGGATTCACCATTTCCAGCCACCATTTTACGAAGAAAATTAATTAGTTATCGGTTAACAGTTATCGGTTATCAGGGTGGTAGGGGGAGGTCTGTTGATACGTTTAAAGTTTGTTATTTAATTTTGTATCACATCTCGAGCTGCAAAGAGGACCTACAGATTGTCCCTTACCACCCCGATAACCGATAACCGATAACCAATAACCGATAACAAATAACGGATAACTAAAATGCAATATTCACTCTATCAGGTCGATGCTTTCACCGACCACTTATTTGGAGGAAACTCCGCTGCCGTAGTGCCCTTGCATGAATGGCTGCCTGATGAAACCATGCAGTTGATTGCCCGGGAAAATAACCTGGCAGAAACGGCTTTTTTTATCCCCCTGACCGAGCACGACCAGTTTCACATTCGCTGGTTTACGCCAACAGTGGAGGTGAAATTGTGCGGACACGCTACCTTGGCCGCTGCATATGTGGTGTTCAATTGTCTGCGTTCCAACTACGCCCACCGCATTTCCTTTCAGAGCAAGAGCGGCTGGCTGCATGTCATGCAGGAGGGTGATATGCTGACGCTTGATTTTCCAACAGATTCCCTCAAAACAGCGCCTTTACCCGAAATCGCCCGCCAGAGCCTTCATATTTTGCCGGAAGAAGTGTGGGTTGGCCGTGAGGATTACCTGCTGGTGTACCCTTCCGAAGCCGATGTGCTGGCGCTGAAACCCGATTTCAGAACTTTGTCCAAAGAACCGGTTCGTGGATTCATCGCCACCGCGCCCGGCCAGAAATCGGATTTCGTATCCCGCTGCTTTTTCCCGGCTGCCGGTATCGACGAGGATCCGGTAACCGGATCAGCACACACCACACTCACGCCCTATTGGGCCCACCGACTGGCTAAAAACGAACTTGCTGCCATCCAGGTGTCGGAACGTCGCGGCTACCTCCGGTGCCGACTGGACGGCGAACGGGTGATGATTTCGGGGAAAGGGAAGTTGTATTTGGAGGGGAGGATATGGGCCGTTTAGTTATTGGTTATTGAGTTATTAAGTTATTAGGGGTTGGTAAGGGTTGGTTTGCACGAATGATTGGCATCATCGGCAAGGTGCCGTTGAATTCGTGCAAACCAACCCTTACCAACCCCTAATAACTTAATAACTCAATAACTCAATAACCAAATGGCGTTGTTTGTCCCCCTGAATCCGAATCTCACCCCTCCCGGAGGGCCCATCTATCTACATTTTGCATTTGCAGGCGTTATACCGTTTATCTTCGCTGCCATTTCTGATAAACGACCAAATCATTCTGCATGCTGAGTAGCCATTTCAACCGAATTCTGCTTCTGATGGTGCTGTGCGCCGGAACCATTGTTGCACAGGCCCAAACACCTGAATTTACCCACGACGACACCTTGCGTGGCAGCATCACGCCTCAGCGGGCATGGTGGGACCTGACTTATTACGACTTGCGGCTTCGGGTCGACCCTGCTGAAAAGAGCATCTCCGGCAGCAATACTATTTTTTACAAGGTGTTGAATTCCAGTAATTTACTTCAGGTGGATTTGCAGCCACCGCTTCAAATTGATAAAGCAGAACAGGACGGCCAGGCATTGTCGGTACAGAAAGTTGGTGAAAATGCCTGGTTTGTTGCATTGCAAAAAGTGCAGCCTGTGGGGTCTGTGCAGTCTGTCAAGATATGGTATTCCGGCAAGCCGCGTGAGGCAGTTCATGCGCCCTGGGATGGCGGATTTAGTTGGTCCAAAGATGCGAAAGGACAGCCATTTGTGGCGACTTCCTGTCAGGGACTGGGCGCCAGCGTTTGGTGGCCCTGCAAGGATCATATGTACGATGAGCCTGATTCGCAAGCCATTTCAGTAACGGTTCCAAACGGGCTCATGGACGTGTCGAACGGCCGCCTGCGCCGTACTCAGGAAAACAGCGATGGCACTACTACGTACGAATGGTTTGTGTCGAACCCTATCAACAACTACGGTGTCAATGTTAATATCGCCAATTACACCCATTGGAGCGAAGTGTACAATGGCGAAAAAGGCCCGCTGACGATGGACTACTACGTGCTGCCGCAAAACCTGAACAAAGCCAAAGAACAGTTCAAACAGGCGCCGATGATGATGAAAGCGCTCGAATACTGGTTCGGTCCGTATCCTTTTTATGAAGATGGCTACAAACTGGTGGAAGTGCCGTACCTGGGCATGGAGCACCAAAGTTCGGTGACGTACGGCAATCAGTACCGCAACGGCTACTTGGGCATGGATCAATCGGGCACAGGCTGGGGCCGGAAATTTGACTTTATCATCATCCACGAATCGGCGCACGAGTGGTTTGCCAACAACATTACCTACCGCGATATTGCTGACATGTGGATACATGAGTCGTTTGCCAATTACAGCGAGGGCCTCTACACGGAATACTACCACGGCAAGGAAGCAGGTGCAGCCTACACACGTGGCGTGCGCTCCAATATTCAGAACAAGGCGCCGATTATCGGGTATTACGATGTCAATCGGGAGGGTTCGATCGACATGTATTACAAGGGCGGCAATATGCTCCACACCATTCGCCAAATTGTAGGTAACGACGAAAAATGGCGCAGCATTCTGCGTGGTCTGGGCAAGGATTTTTACCACCAGGTAGTCACTACCCAACAAATTGAGCAGTATTTCAGCAGCCATGTGGGTTGCAACCTGCAAAAAGTGTTCGATCAATACCTGCGTCACGTGGAAATTCCCATCCTGGAATACCGTTACAAAAAAGGCAAGGTAGAATACCGCTGGACCAATTGTGTGGATGGCTTTGATATGCCGGTAAAAGTTACGTTGTCAAAAGGCGTTTACACGATGGTGTATCCCACGACCGAGTGGAAGAGCAGCCCCTGCAAACTGGGCAAAAAAGGAAAGTTGGTGGTAGACGAGAATTTTTATGTGTTCTCGTCGGAGGTGAGTGAGTAGGGGAGGAGATTTTAAGATCGGCTTCGCCGATGGGGGGACTGGGATTGGGCGGATTGAGCGGATTAAATGGATTTTTGTGGCCTGTCGGCCACTTATTTTGAGTTTATCCTATATAAAAATAAGAGTGGCCGACAGGCCACAAAAATCCATTTCATCCGCTCAATCCGTAAAATCACTTTTCCCTCCTTCCGTGAGGCGAAGCCGAACGGTCTGATTTCTATATCCACCTTCACTCCAGCCGCCAGTCGATCGGCGCTTTCCCCTGTTTTTCCAGTATTTCATTGGCTGCCGCAAAATGCCCGCAACCCTGAAAAGCATTGCCGGCCAGCGGAGAAGGATGGGCGGCTTCGAGCACGTAGTGTTTACTTTGGTCGATGAGCGCTTTTTTCTGTTTGGCAAAATTCCCCCACAGCATAAACACCACGCCCTCTTTTTCCGCTGAAAGGTGGCGAATAACGGCATCCGTAAAGTTTTGCCAGCCGATTTTCTGGTGTGAGGCCGGGGTGCGGGCCTGCACCGTGAGCATGGCATTGAGCAGCAGTACGCCCTGTTGCGCCCAGGCGGTGAGGTCGCCGTGCGCAGGCGCTGCAATGCCCAGGCTGCTCTGTATTTCCTTGTAAATATTCTGCAACGAAGGTGGAACGCGCACACCTTTGGGCACCGAAAAACTCAGTCCCATCGCCTCGCCGGGGTTGTGGTAAGGATCCTGCCCCAGGATCACTACTTTGACCTGATCGAAAGGCGTCTGATTGAAAGCATTGAAAATCAAGGGTCCCGGCGGATAAATCGTTTTTCCGGCCTGCTTTTCCTGCAATAAAAAAGCCTTGATGGATGCGAAATACGGCTGGCTGAATTCGTCGGCCAGTACTCGTTTCCAACTTTCTTCGATCTGCACATTGGCAGCAGGCGGTGTTGTTTCCATGTTTCAGAAATTTGCCTGCAAGGTAATCACTCGGGGAACTTTTTACAGGGCCCGGGCATTGGAGTGTCCGAAAGTTGTTACTTTTGCGGCGATGGCACTGTAGCAATACAATGCCACCCAACCTGCGGAGCACATTGCCTTTTGCTTTTTGCATGTTGCCTTTTTTGCTGGGTCCCATAGCTCAATGGATAGAGCACCTGCCTTCTAAGCAGGCGGTTACTGGTTCGACCCCAGTTGGGATCACTGGATTGTACGAGGAGTTATGCTGTGTGGCATGGCTCCTTTTTTTGTTTTCTGAAAATAACTACTTTCGCTTCCCGATAAACTTTCAGAACAATGCCCCGTTCCATTTCCTTGCTTTTGTTGCTTTTTCTGCCATTGTTGAGCGTAAGTAAATACCACTCTGCACGCCCTGGAGGGAAAGACTACGCCTTGTTTTTTGCAGTAGAAACCTATGAAAATAAAAGTGCCTGGAAGGATTTACCCGGCCTCATCGATGAATGTGAAGCCATTCGCAAAGACCTGATAGAACGATACGGCTTCTCATCGGAATCCAAAGTAGTGCACAATCCTACCCTGAACGACATCGCTGCCGAACTGGCTCGCTGGCGCAGCCGCGAGTATGGCCCCGATGATCAATTACTGATCTTTTTTAGCGGACATGGCCAGTTTTTAGACGACGTACAGGAAGGCTTTTTTATTCCCAGCAATGGCAAATCAAAAGATGCCGACTTTATTAGCCGCAACTGGTATTCCCTGCTCACCCTGCCACGCCACGTGACCACGATCAAATGCCGACACATCCTGCTGGCCATCGACGCGTGTTACAGTGGTACCATCGACAGCCAGGTAGCGCTGAAAGATGAAAACGAGGAATGGGCACAGCCGGAAAACAACGGCGATGCACAGTTTCATCAATACGTACACGATCTGCTGGCAAACAAAAGCCGCCTCCTTATGACCTCCGGCGGGAAAACCCGCACCAAACACCCTTCGGATTTTGTACGTTGGTTTCGCGAAGCACTGGCTACGCTGGGCGGGAAAGACAGGCTTCTTCGGCCTGCCGATATCGAAGAGCGATGGCCGGCAAGTACCATTAGCAGGCCACTCTCGGGAACGTTTGAAGGACATGAAGCAGGAGGTAATTTTTTGTTTGTATACCAGCCGAAAGCCGCCCCTGTGAAGGCTTCTTCTGCACCCGACTACGACGAAGACGGCACGCCTGACGCCACGGATAAATGCCCCACAGAAGCTGGCCCTGCCGCCACTAAAGGCTGCCCGGACCAGGATGGCGACGGGGTGGCGGACAAGTTTGATCGTTGTAAAACGGAAAAAGGGCCGGTTTCGAATGACGGGTGTCCGGTTTCCACTGAACCTAAGCCTGTAGCCCCAACTACCACTAGAGGCGAAAAAACATTTCGTATCTTACTATTGGAGTGGCCATCACATTTAGATATAAACGTTGGGAAGTTTGCACTCCTAAGTGATGTCAAAGAAGAGGTGATTGATGGAAAATATTATTACTTCACTGGTCAGTATTCTAATTTAAGGGATGCAGATGCTATGCTTTTAGAAATAAAAAACATGGGATTTAAAACGGCAAAAGTTGTTGATTCTAAAATATTTCAAATACTTTTATTGTCATGGCCAAGTCGTTTAGATATGAAGTCGGGGCAATTAAGTTTGTTATCCAATGTTAGAGAGGATTTGGTTGACGGAAAATATAATTATTATATCGGACCATATTTAGATAAAAATGAGGCAGATGCGGTGCTTCCTCATTTATTAAACTTAGGCTTTAAAAACGCTAAAGTTGTTCATGAATAGTGATAATATTGATATTGTTACAAATGCAAGTTTTATTCCTCTTGATCTTCACTAAATATGTACACAGACATGGAAGTCATTTGAAAACTATAAGCCCATATCATCGCCTCAACGACGCATGTCTACTGTCATATTGGTGCCCAGTCCAACAGTGAGGTGCATTATGCGGATAGTCATTAAATGGAAAATTCCTACTTTCGCCTACGCATCAACTTCCCAACCCATGCCCCGTTCTCTTCCCCTCCTCGTTCTTCTCTTCCTCCCACTCCTGAGCGCGCAGCACCCGGCTCTGTCCACCCGCCCCGGCGGCAAAGACTACGCTCTGTTTTTCGCCGTAGAAACCTACGACCATAGCAGTTCCTGGAAAAGCCTGCCCGGCCTGACCAAAGAAGTGGAATCCATCGCCGCCGACCTGCGCGACCTGTACGGTTTTGAAACGAAAGTGATCAAAAACCCCACGCTGGCCGAGATAGACGCCGAACTGGCTGCCTGGCGGGCACGCAAATTCGGCCCAGACGACCAGGTAATGGTATATTTCAGCGGTCACGGGCAATTCATCGACGACCGGCGTCAGGGCTATTTCATTCCGAGCGACGGCAAGGGCTCTTCGGGCTCCGTGTATGAGCGACAGTGGCTGCCGTACCTCGACCTGCGTCGGCTGGTGACGGGTATCGGTTGCCGCCACATCCTGCTGGCACTCGACGCCTGCTTTAGTGGCACGGCCGATGATGAGGTAGTATTCAAGGACGAAACAGAAGAATGGGCCGAACCCACCGGCGCTGCCGACCAGCAATGGAAGCAGCAGATACACGACCAGTTGCGCTGCCAAAGCCGCATTTTGCTCACTTCCGGCGGAAAAACCAAGACAGAAAATCCTTCCAAATTTGCGGCTTCTTTTCGAAAGGCATTTTCCAAACAAGGCGGGGCCGACAAAATTGTACGCCCTTCGGATATTATGGAAGAGTGGTACGGTCTGGCTATTCCGCCACACTCAACGACGTTTGAAGGGCATGAGAGTTGTGGAAATTTTTTGTTCGTGTACCAGCCGAAATCTACGCCTGTACCGCCTCCCGCTTTTCCCGACTACGACGAAGACGGTACCCCTGACGCCACCGATAAATGCCCCACAGAAGCAGGCCCTGCCGCCACCAAAGGCTGCCCGGACCAGGATGGCGACGGGGTGGCGGACAAGTTTGACCGGTGTGTGACGGAAAAAGGACCGGCTTCGAATGATGGGTGCCCGGTGACAATACCGGCGCCTGCCCCTAAAAATGTGCCGGCTGCAGCATACGACCCCATGGCCAGTGACATGGTGGATATAACAGGCGGAGAATTTGCCATGGGGAGCACAGAAGGCAGCGAGGATGAGAAACCAGTACATACTGTTGAAATATCATCGTTTCGGATGTCGAGGTATGAAATAACCAATGCGCAATTCTGCAATTTTTTGAATGAAAAAGGCAACCAAACGGAGGGTGGGGTGGAATGGATCAACCTGGACGGGAAATGGGATGATGAACGCTGCCGGATCAGCAAAAGCGGGACAAAGTTTGTGGTAGCAAGCGGTTATGAAAACTACCCGGTGCTCTATGTGTCGTGGTATGGCGCTGTGGCCTACTGTGTGTGGCTGGCCGAAAGAACGGGCAAAAACTATCGATTACCAACGGAGGCGGAGTGGGAATATGCCGCTGCAAACGGGTACAGGCACACCAAATACAGTTGGGGCGATGGTAATCCCTCTGGTAGAAAAGGCGGTAACGTTGCAGATGAAACAGCAAAAAAAAGGTACAGCAACTGGACTATATTTGAGGATTATACCGATGGATACGTCTATACGTCTCCAGTCGGCTCTTTTGACCCCAATGTGCTCGGACTTTATGACATGAGTGGCAATGTATGGGAATGGTGTGCCGACTGGTACAATGACAAATATTATGAAACGAGCCCCCGTAAAGACCCTCCAGGCCCTACGACGGGCTCTTCCCGGGTTTGTCGCGGCGGGTCGTGGGTCAACTACGATAACCTTTGTCGCTCTGCGATCCGTGTCAACTTCAGTCCTACGGATCGTAACGTAGATGTTGGTTTTCGGGTAGCGCAGGGCAAATAACCCTTTTTACTTTTACCCTTTGTCTTTTACTTTTTGACATTCGGCGCGAAGCGCCGGAAATTTTTTTGAAAAAACAGGTTTTTAAGAAATTCTGCGAGTATGCAGGATAGGGCCATACGAAGTCTTCCCGGGTTTGTCGCGGCGGGTCGTGGAACAACAACAATAACAATTGTCGCTCTGCGAAGCGCCACAATACAGTTTGATTTGAAATGAAGTATCGTATTTTTACCACAAAGACCTCCAACATGAAACAATATTTCCAGTTCCTTTTTCTGCTTCTTTTACTTCCCCTTTCCCTCTCCGCCCAGCAAAACCTCACCGCCTCTCAACCCTTCTTCAACGAAGCCGCCCACTCCTACCAGAAATGGCTCGACGGCTGTGGCCTGGGCCCGGCGCTGCAAGTGCGCTCTGCGGAGGTAAAAAACGACACCCTATTGGTGGTATTCCTCGGCTTTCAGGCTGCCGACCCCGATTCTGCCCGGGCGGTGTGGAATCAATTGCGCGCCGATTTTGCCCGAAAAACGGGTGGTGATACCCTCGAAAATCGCCTGTTCGAAAAAGTAACCTGGTATTTCGAAGTGCCGCCCCGGCAGGCGCGGCTGTACCTGCGCGACAGTTACACCGGCCCGAAAGCCCTGTGCTGGGAAGCGCGCGTGGTACCCGGCAATAAAAACAGCCGCCCCGTTTTTCAGCAAAAAGACCTCGACTGCGGCTTCAAAAGCCAGGAGTTCAACGTACACATCGGTTCGCAGGATTTGCCGGGATTGCGCCCACCTTCTGCAGCCGATTTTCAGAAAAAAATGGATAAAAAAACGGTGTTTTCCCGGCTGAAACCCTGGCTGAGTACCCGTTACCAGAAACCCCAGCCCGACGGAGGCTGGTCGCATATCCGCTTCACCGACGAATGGCAAACCCTGAAATTCGAAGTCGACGACCTGCGCCGCGAAGTGATTTCAGACGCTTCCAGTTCCTGGTTGTGCGAGGTGTTGTGCCAATGCGCCACCTGTTTGCCTTACGAAAAATTAGAGGTGGTTATCAAATACGAAGTGCCTGATGCGGTATCCGGCGGCTTCTCACTTTCTGCTACTATTTCCGCCAAATACGGCTCGGGTATCTGGAAACCGCGCGGTGGCGGCTGGCACGATCTCGACGACGAACCTGCCAAAAAAGCCTTGCTCAAAACCTACGGCGAATTGCTCATGGTTGATCTCAAACGTTTTCTGCTGCAACCCTGATATGACATCTGCCACAAAAGAAACGCTTCGCGAACTGATTGGCCGCGACGAACTGGAAGAAACTACAGCCCAACTGCTGGCCGTTGCCGATCGCACGGGGCTGCCCGATCTTCGCAGTGAGGTCATCATCATTTCCGGGCGACTGGAAGAATGGAAAAAAGGCCGCCTTCGCGGCGACCAGTCAGACGAACGATTGACAGAACTTCGCAACGGTATACGATCCGCCTTGCTGACCCTGGCGGAGTCGCTGCCGGAAACAATGTCTGCCGATACCAAAGCCCTCCGCCTGGCAGGTATGCCGGAAACGCGCTTCAAGGCCATCATTTTCTGGATGATGCTGGCAGGCAACGCTGCCGCATTCGTATGCCTTTTTGTGCTCGGTTCGGGTTCGGGTGCTTTCACGCCTTCCGAGACGGCTACTACCTGCGCGTTGTTGCTGTCGCCTTTAGCCGCCTATTTTTCTGTGATGTTCAGCGAGGTGATCGAGCGGCGCAGCGGCGAACTGCTATCGAGCGCCGTGGCCAATAAACGCGTCAATCGTCGCTTCCAGATTGTTTCCTTATTGGTGTTGAGCGCCTATTTTTTTCTGGTTTGTTTTCTCATGCTTTACCGTTCACAAGTCGACTTCAGCGAGTTCACCAAGTGGCTGGCCGTGCTGGAAGGCGGACTGGGAATTTTTGTAGCACAGGTGGTGCACGCGTTGTTTAAAACGGGAAAGTAGTCATCTGTTACTCGGACAGGTAAAAAAGGGCACCTTACAATTTATTAACCCCCATTTAACGCACACTTTCCAGGCCTACGCAGGCTCGCTCCTACCTTTGCCTCCGAAAGGAACGAACTACGGTTTGTCTCCTGCTTACCAAACAGACTTTCATGCGGAAACTTTACTTGCTTCTGCTGCTCCTGAGCAGCACGGCTACGCTTTTTGCCCAAAACAAACTTCCCCAATCGCCGAATTATACGCTCCATGCCCGATTTTCTTCCATGATTTCCGACATCCGGAAATGCATGTGCCAGCACTACGACCACCTATTCGACAGCAAGACCCTGGCAAGCGACAGCATATTTGAAAAATGGCGAACACATGAACTGGTACAAGATGAAGAACACCCTTCCAAATACCTGATTATCATTACGTTGGACGGGATGCGCTGGCAGGAAGTGTTCACGGGAGCGAGTGATAGCATCTGGCAGCAGGGTATTACAACAACGAATACCCCGGCAAAAGACCGCGAATCGCTCATGCCCTTTCTGTGGAAAACCGTCGCTGCGCAGGGGCAGATATACGGCAACAGAATAAAGGGTTCGCGGGTAAACGTGACCAACAAAATGCACATTTCGTACCCGGGATACAACGAGATTTTTACAGGCCATCCTGACGACCGGCACATAAAACTCAATTTTAAAATTCCTAACCCGAATCAGAACGTACTCGCTCATATTGGAAAGAATAAGAACTTCCTCGGCCGGGTAGCATCCTTCGCCTCCTGGGATGTTTTTCCCAGTATTTTTAACCAGAAACGGGGCGGAATGTATATCAATGCTGCTTTTGAAAAAGTGCCTGATGCCGCTTTTGTCGGCCTGAATGCCCAATTAAAAACTGTACAACGACGCTGGGGAAGCCGGGTTCGGCCCGATAGCCTGACCGCAGCCTTCGCACTGGAATACCTGGAGCAGCGCACGCCACGCGTGTTGCATATCGGCCTGGGTGAAACCGACGAATACGCACATGAAAAAAATTACCCGGCATACCTACAGGCTGCCCGATCCAACGATGCTGTGATAGCACGCATCTGGCAATTTGTGCAATCCAGCCCTGTATACCGCAACAAAACCACTCTTTTTATTACCACCGATCACGGGCGGGGCAATACATCGGACACCTGGCACAAGCACCATGGCTGGGCCAAAGGATCGGATGAAATATGGTTTGCGGTAATGGGCCCCGAAACGATGCCGCTGGGCGAAATGGAAGGCGGCGCACCCTGTTTTCAGAACCAGTTTGCCCGGACTTTTGCAGGTTTTTTGGGGCTGGAATATGGCGCCGAAGAGCCGGTAGGAGAAAAAATCGCCACGCTGTTCGGAGTAGGCGCAAAAGGCATTACGCAGCGGTAGAGGCAGGCGCTTTTTTCACTTTTTGTTTAGGTGTTCCCATGGCTGCTACCGGCGCTTCCTTACCTGATTTGGGTTCGGCTTTTTTAGCCGCTTTTTTGGCAAATTTATAGTCGCTTTTGGCAAGTTTATACTCTATACGCTTGATTTTGTAGGTCAATCTGGCAATTTTCATAGCCGACCACACCTGAATGACAATGTTTTTGGCCGGCTCGTTTTCAGCCGCATCTTTATAAGCAGCATGCTTTTTTTCAAATGCTGCAAGGGCTGCCTGAACGGCTTTTTCGGCTTTGTCGATTTTAGCCTGTAGGGCTTTCAACGCTGTATCAGAATCGGAAGGAGAAGGGCGTTTGGAGGATTTAGATGCTGTTTGCTTCATATCAGTTGCTGTTGGTTTAATCAGTACAGAGGGCAAAATTATCGGACTTAACAGCAACTTAATATTAAGTTTACTCAGAGGTAACAAACTTAACATTGGAACATTTCAAGATGAAAAACCAATACGATTTGCTCATCATTGGTGGTGGTGTGCTCGGCATTTTTCATGCCTATCAGGCCCTGGAACAAGGACTGCGCGTGGCTGTGCTAGACAGAAACCGGCAGGCCCGCGGCTCTTCTGTTCAAAATTTTGGACAGGTGGTGCCGTCCGGTATGAATGCCCAATGGCAACAGTACGGCCGTAAAAGCCTGGAAATTTACAAGTCCTTCCAGGAGAAATTCGATATCTCCGCCCGGCAAAACGGTTCGATCTACATCGCTTCCAACGAGGAAGAAATGACTTTGCTGGAAGAATTGTCTGCCATTAACCGACAACAGGATTATCCATCGCACATGCTCACGGCGGCGGAATGCCTGGATCGCTACGAGGGACTTCGTCGGGACTATTGCATGGGTGGATTGTTTTTTCCGGAAGAAATTACGCTGGAGCCCCGCACGGCCATTCACCGAATCAGGCAATACCTGGAAGAGCAAAAAGGGCTGGCTTATTTCCCGCAAACGCTCGTTATGGAAATAGAAACCTTGCAAGACAGGTGCCAGGTGGTAGCCAGTGATGGCCGTTTGTTTTTTGCCGATCGGGTGCTGGTTTGCAGCGGTTATGAGTTTCAAACCCTTTATCCAGAAATAATTGCGCAAAGCGACCTGCAAGCGGTCAAACTTCAAATGCTGCTGCTGGAATCGCAGCCCTCGCAAATCATTCCCGGCTCTATCCTTACTGGACTGAGTATTCGGCGTTATGAAAGTTTCCACGAATGCCCGTCTTATGCCGCTATCAAATCCAAGGAAGACCCAAACAGCCTGGCGAAAAAATGGAGTGTTCATATCCTGTTCAAACAGGCTACTGACGGCTCGATTATTCTGGGTGACACCCACGAATATGCCGATGCAGCCGATGCCGAATCGCTGGGTACGCATATTCGGGAAGACATGAACCGCTACATGCTGGACGAAGCAGCGCGTATTTTTCAGTTGCAGAACTGGACCGTGCGCGAAACCTGGACAGGCACCTATTCGCAGTGCAAGCACAACGATATTTTCCGCCATACGATCGACGGGAAAATTCACCTGCTGACCGGCATCGGCGGGAAAGGCATGACCGCCAGCGCAGGGTATGCAGCACATCATTTCAACGATATTTTTTAAACTCAAAACCTGGGATTATGATCCGATTAGTAGTGTTCGACATGGCAGGAACGACCATAGACGAACAAAACGTGGTGTATAAAACCGTTCATCAGGCATTGCTGCGCGCAGGGTTCGACGTATCGCTCGACGCGGTTTTGCTGCACGCAGCCGGCAAAGAAAAATTCCAGGCGATCTGCGATGTCATGCAACATTTACAGGATGGTCCGGTGGATTTGGCCCGCGCCATGGCGATTTTCCAGGATTTTGAAAGTCTGCTGGACACTGCGTATGGCACGCTCCAGCCACAGCCAATGCCGGGCGCGGAGGCTGTGTTTGAAATCCTGCGTCAACGCGGCATATTGATCGTTTTGAATACCGGCTACAAGCGCCCGGTCGCAGCGGGATTGCTTCAAAAACTGGGCTGGATGCAGGGCCAAATCTATGATTTGTTGCTCACTGCCGATGATGTGCAAAAAAGCCGCCCGCATCCCGACATGATTTTTGAAGCCATGGAACATTTCGGAATAGAAGATGCGGTAGAAGTGGCCAAAATTGGTGATTCCATCGTGGATGTGGAAGAAGGCAAAAATGCGGGGTGCGGTCTCGTAGCGGGTATAACCACAGGAGCCCAGACCGAGGTGCAGTTGCAAACTGCGCAACCCACGCATATTTTTCACAGCCTGAACGATCTCATTCCTGCCCTGTAGGTATCATGTATCATTCTGCTGCCTTGAAACGCGCACTGGCGCAAATGCGTCCACTTGCGTTTGTGATAGTGGCCGGGTTGATCGCTTTTGTTGCGTATGGTTGTGTGTACGCCTTTCGCAAGCCATTTGCTGCTGCCGGATTCGAAGGGCTGGAAGTGTGCGGAATTCAATACAAGATTGCACTGGTGATTGCGCAAGTAGCCGGTTATGCCCTTTCCAAATTTGCCTGAATTCGGATGATTTCATCTTTAGATAGCAAACAAAGAACCGGAATGCTGCTAGGTATTCTGGCAGTGGCAGTTTTGTCGCTGCTCGGATTTGCGTATTCCTCGTTGCAGTGGGGGGTGTTCTGGATGTTTCTCAATGGCATTCCGCTGGGACTGGCCTGGGGAGTGGTATTCAGTTACCTGGAAGGCCGACGGGTGACGGAGGCTCTGACAGCCTTGTTGTGCATCAACTTCATCCTTTCTTCGGGCTTTGTAAAAACAGTGGGTCGATGGCTGATTCAGGAAAAGGGTGTCTCCGAATTCAGTATGCCATTGCTGACAGGCTTGTTGTTCTTGCCTGCGCTTTTACTGTGTATCTGGTTGCTGGAACACCTGCCCCCGCCGGGCGAAGCAGATATAGCGCAGCGTAGTGAGCGAAAATCCATGGGGGCTGCCGAACGCAAATCCCTTTTTCTAAAATACGCACCCGGATTGCTGCTGCTTACAGGTATTTACCTTTTACTCACTATCATCCGGGATGTGCGCGACAATTTCGCCGTAGATATTTGGACAGAACTGGGATATGGAAATCAGCCGGCTATGCTTAACGTGAGCGAACTACCAATTGCAGTGTTGGTACTGGTCAGCATTGGAGCGATGAGTTTTGTTTCCGACAATTTTCGAGCCCTGCGGCTCAACCACTTAATTATCATTGGAAGTGCTCTTCTGACGATTGGATCAACTGTGCTGTTTCAGCAGGAAATGTTGTCGCCACTCGCCTGGATCATGTTGTCGGGCGCGGGTATTTTTTTATCGTACATCCTTTTCAATGGTGTGTTATTCGAACGGCTGATGGCGGCGTTTCGGGAAACCGGCAATGCAGGTTTTCTGATTTATCTGGCAGATGCTGTTGGCTACCTCGGCAGCGTACTGGTGCTGCTGTGGCGCAATTTTGGCCGCAGCAACCTGAACTGGGTGGATTTCTTCTGCGACCTGTGTCTGTACGGTAGCGCGGCTGTTGTGATAATGGCCTTGTTCTCCATGGTTTATTTTAAAAAATGTACGCACTCTAAAGTTAACCTGCATATATGATCCGACTGGTTTCTTTTTTCATAGCCACGTTTTGCTGGCTGTTTTCCTTGCGCCTTTCTTCCCAAACCGCTTTGCCGCCCTGGCAACCCGGCATGATGGACATCCACCACATCAGTACAGGCCGTGGCAATGCAGCGTTTTTTATATTTCCGGATGGCTCCACCATGTTGGTTGATGCCGGCGAAATTTCAGATACCCATCCACGCACGTTGTCGCCCAGAAACGGCGCCCTTCGACCCGATTCAAGCCGACGCGCATCGGCGTGGGTGGCCGATTATATCCGGCAATTTCATCCGGCGCACGACAAGGTAATGCTCGATTATGCGGTCATTACCCATTTCCACGACGATCATTTTGGAGAATGGGATGCCAGCAAGCCGCGTTCTTCAAAAGGCGATTATGCACTTACCGGTTTGATGGGAGTGGGTGATGAAATTCCCATCCGGCATTTGCTGGACAGGGGCACGCACTTTCCTGTGGATGTGCTGGGTAATGATTTTGCGAAACAATATGAAAAAGATGAATACCACATCGTGCAGACCTTGCGGGAATACCAGCGGTATATCCGTTGGCAGCAGGCGCATAACGGGCTGCGATACGACACCATACAGCCCGGCGTGTGCGGGCAGATAAAATTGAAAAACGAAACGGCCTTCCCCGATTTTAGGGTGCAAAACATTGCAGCAGGAGGCAGGATTTGGACCGGCTTCCGGGATGGAGAATTTACTGAAATGTACAAATACGGGACATATCCGGGTGAAAATCCGCTGAGTGTATGCCTTAAAATTTCCTACGGGCCGTTCGACTACTTTACAGGCGGCGACATCAGCGGTATTGACGACCTGGGGCAGGCCAATCTTCATTCAATGGAAGCACAAGTAGCGCCAGTGGTGGGCCCGGTGGATGTCGCTACCCTGAATCACCATGGCAACCGCGATTCGCAAAGCCCCTTTTATGTAAAAACACTGCGCCCGAAGGTGTGGATACAGCAGTGTTGGTCATCCGACCATCCGGGCGAAGAAGTGCTGCGCCGCATCACATCCAGATCCTTGTATCCGGGTGAGCGAATGATATTTACAACAGATATGCTGCAATCCAATATCCTGGTCATTGGCGATAAGATAAATGATGCTTATTCATGCCTGCATGGGCATGTAGTCGTCAGGGTTGTGCCTGGCGGAAAGACCTATCAGGTGTATGTACTGAATGATTTTTCTGCCAAAAGAGAAGTGATCGGGCAGTTTGGCCCATTTCTTTCACGTTAAAATAAGCACTTATGCACAAACATTTTTTACTGTTCGTTTTTGCCTCGCTGTCGCTCTTTGCACAGGCACAATCCACTGCGAAAGTGGAAAACTTTATCCTCATTACGCTGGACGGTATGCGCTGGCAGGAGGTTTTTGGCGGTGTAGACACGGCTTTGGTGAATGATAAACGTTTTAACCAGAACGACAGCGCCGGCATCATGACCAAATATTGGGCCGCTACTCCCATGGAGCGCCGCAAGAAACTCATGCCCTTTCTCTGGAGCACCCTGGCTTCGGAGGGCCGTATTTACGGCAACAGAAAGCTCGGCAACAAGGTCGATAATGCCAATCCTTACTGGTTTTCTTATCCGGGGTACAGCGAAATTCTGTGCGGTTTCGTAGATACGGCTGTCAATTCCAACAGTTACCCTCCGAATCCCAATATCAACGTTCTGGAATTTCTTCACAACCAGAAGACATTTAAGGGATATGTAGCAGCCTTTGGAGCCTGGGATGCCTTCGACCGAATCATCAACGAACGCAGAGCGGGTTTTCCGGTGGTATCCGGACGGGATGCCTGCGGCGGCGACTATCCTTCCGTGCGCGAACAATTGCTCAATGATATGAAGCGCGATGCCTATACGCCCTTCGGCGATGCCGAGCAACTGGACGTTTTTACCCATTATGCTGCTATGGAGTACCTCCGTAACAAACACCCCAAAGTGCTTTACATCGCTTATGGCGAAACAGACGAGTGGGCACACCACAGCCATTACAAAGACTACCTGGATGCCGCACGCCAAACGGATGCCTGGATAGGCGAAATATGGCGCTTCGTACAGGCAGATCCTCAATACCGCAACAAAACGGCCCTGCTTATTACAACCGATCACGGCCGGGGCGACCGGGTAAAAGCACAATGGACCAGCCATGGCTCGGAGGTGCTTGATTCGCACGAGATATGGATTGCTGCGATGGGCCCAGGGCTGAAAAAAGGCGGGGAAATGAGCGGCCAGACTCAGTTGTTTCAACAACAGGTAGCGGCCACGGTGGCCGAATGGCTTGGGTTTGAATTCAAGGCCAATCACCCGGTATCTGCCAGTTTGTGGGGGGTATTTAACAGATAATTTACCTGAAACAACCACATCGTTAATGTAGAGTTCAACGAAACTTAAACACCTGTTGCGGCTTTCCCGGAAGTACCGAACCTACCTTTGCGTATCCAAAGCATAGGCGCAGTTATTATCCATATTCCCGCTTTTTCATTTTTCAATCCACTTTCACTTTCATCAATCTTTTCTATCCATGAAGGCAAATTGCTACACCTTCAAGGGCCTGCTTATTGCCCTTGTATGTACCTTTTTTAGTCTGGCCGCACATGCCCAGCGTATCAGCGGCACCGTGTTGGACACCGACACCGACGAGGCGCTGATTGGCGCTTCGGTAGCCGTAAAAAACACTGGCCGTGGCGCCGTGACCGACGCTACGGGTTCTTTTAAACTGGATGCGCAGGCTGGCGAAATCCTGCTCATTACCTATGTCGGCTACGAACCGCAGGAAATTACCCTCGGCAGCGGCACAACGCTGAGTATTAAACTGGCTGCTCAAAACCAACTGAACGAAGTGGTGGTCACCGCGCTTGGCCTTAGCAAAGCCAAAAAATCGCTGGGCTACGCCGTGCAGGAAGTTAGCGGCGCCAGCCTCGACAAGGCGCGCGAAACAAATCTTGTAAGCGCCCTGGCGGGGAAAGTAGCCGGTGTTACCATCGTGGGCAACCCCTCCGGCATTGGCTCTTCTGCCCGAATTACGATCCGGGGGGAGCGCTCGCTCAACATCAACCGCAACCAACCGCTGTTTGTTGTAGACGGCGTACCGATCAGCAACGATTTCCGGGGCTCTTCCGGCAACAGTTATCAGGATGTGGACTATGGCAATGGCGCCGGCTTTGTAAACCCCGACGACGTTGAATCCGTGACCGTGCTGAAAGGCGCCAGCGCTGCGGCCCTCTACGGCTCCCGCGCCAACAATGGAGTGGTGCTGATCACCACCAAATCTGGTAAAAACACAAAAGGTATCGGCGTGAGCATCAATTCTACCGTCTCTTTTGAAAATGTGCTTCGCCTGCCCGATTACCAAAATGTGTATGGCCAGGGCCTGGGTGGCGTTTTCGAATTCAAGGATGGAAATGGTGGCGGCGCTGCCGATGGTGTGGATGAAAGTTGGGGCCCGAAAATGGAAGGCCAGTTGTTGCCACAATTCGATTCGCCTACCTCCAATGGTTTCCGTGGTGGCGATGTAGGCAACCTGTTTACTTCCATCGGCCCAGTTGACCTGAATGCGCAACTGGCTGCCCGCGGAACGATTAACAATACTCCTTTTGCCGCCCAATCCGACAATATTCGCGACTTTTTTGAAACGGGCGTGACGCAAGCCCATAATGTGGCGCTTTCCGGCAGCAACGAAAAAAGCGATTTCCGCCTGTCTTACACCTGGCTCGACCAGACAGGTACCGTTCCGAATACCGACCTCAAACGCAATACTGTCGCGTTTGCCGGGGGCTACAACCTGTCGCCGAAACTGAAAGTGCGCACCGCCATCAATTACATGAACAGCAACAGCGACAACCGCCCAAACCTGAGTTACGGTACCGAAAATATCATGTACCTGTTCAACTGCTGGCTCGGCCGAAGTGTAAATGTGGCTTCGCTGCGCGACTACTGGATGGCCGGCCGCGAAGGACTGAATCAGTTCAATTTCAACTACAACTACCACGACAACCCGTATTTCGGTTTGTATGAAAATACCAACAGCCAGGCTATCGACCGTGTATTTGGCAATGTATCGCTGACATACGATTTTTCTTCCGACCTGAGCCTGATGGTGCGCAGCGGTACCGATGTGAGCAATGAGTTCAGAACCCGCCGCAGAGCCTACAGCACACAGCGTTTCCAGCGTGGCAGTTACCGCGAAGAGCGGATCGGTTTTACAGAAATCAATACTGATTTTCTGCTGAATTACAGAAAAAACCTGAGCGAACGCATCGACCTCAACATAGGCCTCGGCGGCAATGCCATGCGCCAGCGCGGTCGTTTTTCCGACGTCATTGCGCCAGAACTGGCCGTGCCGGGCATTTACACCCTCGGCAATTCACGTGTGGCTTTGCAAAACCTTGCTTCTGTGCCGTCTACGCAAAAACGCATCAATAGTTTGTATGCTACCGCACAGGTTGGTTTTGATAATTTCCTCTACCTCGATTTGTCGGCACGCAACGACTGGTCGAGTACCCTGCCTTCCGATTCGCGCAGTTATCTCTACTATGCAGCCAACCTAAGCGCGATCCTGACAGATGCTTTCAAAATCAAAAGTGATGTGCTGTCTTTCGCAAAAGTTCGTTTCGGGGTAGCCCAGGTAGGTAACGACACCGATCCCTACCAACTGATAGCCGTTTACAATGCTCAAACAGCCGTGCAGGGCCAACCCTCCTACAGCGAGTCGAGCACCCTTGTGAACCCGGCCCTGAAACCTGAAATCAGTACCTCCATCGAAACCGGCCTCGATGTTCGTTTTTTCAACAACCGCATCGGCCTCGACCTCACGTATTATAATACCGAAAGCCGCAACCAGTTGCTTCCACTTGCCCTGAGCAACACAACGGGCTACAGCAGCCGATTCATCAATGCCGGCCTCATTAGAAACTACGGCGTAGAGGCTACCCTGAACATCACACCCGTAAAAACCAAAAATTTCAACTGGGATATCGCTTTCAACTTCTCTGCCAATCGCAGCAAGGTAAAAGAACTCTACACCGATCCGGTAAGCGGCCAAAAGGTGACCAACTACGTCATGGCCAGCCGTTACGTGAATGTGGAAGCCCGCGTAGGCGAACAAATGGGTGATATGTACGGCATCGGTTTCCAGCGTGTGAGTGCCGACCCGAACAGTGCTTATTACGACCCAACTGGTCAGTTTGTAGGCCAAATTGTGTACAACAGCCAGGGCAAACCGGTGGCAACATCCAGTCTGATCAAACTCGGAAATTACAACCCCGACTGGCTGGGCGGCATCTATAACTCGTTCACATTCAAAGGTATCAACCTGGGTGTGTTGTTCGATATCCGCAGCGGCGGCCAGGTGTACTCGCACACGCAAGTGGTGGGCCGCGAAGGCGGACAAATCATCGAAACCCTGGAAGGCCGTGCCAATGGCTACGACCTCAGTGTGGAAGGCAACGGCGTAGTAGGCGCCGGTGTGGTGCAAAATGCCGATGGCTCGTTCAGCCCCAATACCGTGGAATTAAGCGCCCGCGAATGGCACACTTCCTACACATTGGGCCGCCGCCTGATTGAAGGCGCTATTTACGATGCTTCTTTCGTAAAACTCCGCGAAGCACGTATCGGATACACCTTCCCGAATAAAATCTGGGGTAAAACCAGTCTGCGCGACCTGAGCCTGAGTGTGGTGGGGCGCAACCTGGCACTCTGGACAAAAGTGCCGCATATCGACCCTGAAACCTCCTCTACTTCCGGTGGCACGGTCATCCCCGGCGTAGAATCTGTGGCGCTTCCTTCTACGCGCAGTTGGGGTATCAACCTGAACTGCCGTTTCTAAACCGTTTACTTCTAAATTTTTTATCCATGAAATATACCACTTTAAAATCCCTGCTTCTATGCGGAATGCTCGCTTTTATGGCTGGCTGTACCAAGGATTTTGATGACATCAATACCAATCCGAATGCCCCCACTTCGGTCAATTCGGGCCTCTTGCTGCCACAAATCCAGCGCGATATGATCGGCTCGCTTCTGGGAGAAACCTGGGGTATCGGCAATATTGTGATTCAGCATACTGCCAAAAACCAGTTTGTAAACGAAGACCGCTACCTCTGGGGCGAAATCAACGGCATTTGGAATGCTGTGTACGACAACATGCGCGATGTCAACAACATCCTCATTCAGAGTGAAGATAAAAACGAGAAAAATTACCAGGGAATCGCCCTGGTGATGCGTGCCTGGATGTTTTCTCTCGCTACGGATGCTTATGGCGACATTCCATATTCGGAAGCCATTAAGGCAAAAGAAGGCATCAATTATACAAAATACGATTCACAGGAAGATATTTACAATGGTATTCTCAACGACCTGAAAGAAGCCAACAACATACTGGGCACTACTGGCGAAGTAGTGGCGGGCGATATTATTTATGGTGGAGATGTTGCCAAGTGGAAAAAACTGGCCAACTCTCTGCGTATCCGCTACCTGATGCGTATTTCCGGCAAACGCGATGTCGGCCCCGAATTGCGGGAAATTGTAACCAATACTACTGCATCACCCATTTTTGAAAGCAACGCCGATAATGCAGTGTACACCTTTAAAAGTACTGCGCCGGATCAATTCCCGCTTTACTCTTCCCGTATTGGTTCTTTCAATGAGTTTCGGGCTTCCAAGACTTTGCTGGATACATTGGTAGACCTGGGCGACCCGCGCATGCCTGTTTTCTTCCGGCCCACACCCAGCACGGAAGGTTCTTCCAGTCCGGTGTACGTGGGGATTCCAAACGGCCTGAACGACGTAGATGCACTCCAATACAACGGCGGCCCGCAATTCCAGTCGCGTATCGGTTCGCTGTTCTACGAAAATTCTATTTCCACGCAAGGACTCGCCATTGCCAAAGGCGTCATCATGACCTACGCCGAACTCCAGTTTTTCTTGGCTGAAGCCGCTGAAAAAGGTTTGATCGGCAGTTCGGCGCAGGCCTATTATGAAAATGGTGTAAATGCTTCTTTTGCATTCTATGGACTGACCGCGCCTGCCAATTATTTCGCGCTGCCTGATGTGGCCTACGCAGGTACGAAAGAACAAAAACTGCATAAAATCGGCTTCCAGAAATGGGTGTCGCTGTATTTCCAGGGGCTGGAGGCGTGGTTCGACTGGCGCCGGACGGGTATTCCAGCCCTCAAACCTGGTCCTTCCAACCAGAATGGCGATAAAATTCCGGTGCGTTTCCGGTACCCGATCATCGAGCAATCCCTGAATGCTGAAGGGTATCAAGGCGCCATCAGCCGTCAGGGGCCGGATGATCTGAATTCAAAAATGTGGTATCTAAAACCCTGAAAATAAAGTTGTTAGAACTTTTGTGGAAAAGGAAATAATTCAAACAACTTCATACGAAAATTAGAGTTGGTCAGGATGGCAAAACGGCGCAAAGCTGTTTTGCCATCGTTTTTTTTGTGCAAAATGATTTTTCTGTGTCTAGGGAATAAGCAGTGACCAGATTATCCTTACGTCTGTCGTACTTTCGGCCCACTTGTTGAACCGGAAAAACAAACATGCTCGAAAAAAAATCTATGCTCACCATCTACCACAACAACCGCTGTGGTAAAAGCCGCGTCGCCAAAAACCTGATCGATACATTGGGAAAACCCGTAGAGGTGGTCGACTATCTACAACATCCTCCTTCTGAGAAGGAATTAGCAGATATCCTCGCTATGCTAAAAATGAAACCGCAGGAACTGATTCGCACCAAGGAAGCCATTTTTCAGGAGTACTTTAAAGGAAAAAATCCTTTCGGATGCCGAGTGGATTCGGGTTATGGTGGAAAACCCGGTGCTGATCGAGCGGCCGATTGTGGTGATGGGCGACGAGGCCTGGTTAGTGCGCAGCGAAGAAGCGCTGGAGGCGTTGCATTGCAAACTGGGTGAGACAGAATAAGAGTACTTGCCTTATCCAAAAATGGACAACACACAAATTCACGAAAGCAACATGCAAACAAAAACCTTTTACATTATCTTCTTTTTGTCTCTTACCCACCTCTTTGCACAAGCACAAAACCCCCAACTCAATATCGCTCACCTGACAGGCGACTTTTACGTTTACACCACTTACAACATATACAATGGCTACCGGGTGCCGGCCAACGGCATGTACCTGATCACCAACAGCGGGGTTGTGATGTTCGATACGCCCTGGGATACCACTCAGTTTCAGCCACTGCTCGACAGCATCCGGCTCCGGCACAACAAACCCGTGGTGATGGCCATGGCAACGCATTGGCACAGCGATAAAACCGCCGGTCTGGAATATTATAAAAAACTGGGTATCAAAACCTGGACAACGGTCCTGACAGATAAGTTAAGCGAAAAAAATAATATGAAAAGGGGTGAATATCTGATGACTAACGATACCGTTTTTCATGTCGGCCAATATTCTTTTGAAACGTACTTCCCCGGAGAAGGGCATACTTCAGACAATATTATCGTCTGGTTTGAAAAGGAAAAAATCCTCTTCGGCGGCTGCTTGATAAAAGGCGCCGATGCCGAAACCCTGGGCTATTTGGGCGATGCCAACACCCTGGAATACGAATCCACGCTAAAAAGGGTGCAGAAAAAATGCCGCAAACCCAGGTATATCGTCATTGCGCACAGCGACTGGAAAAACAAAAACTCGCTGAAGCATTCTATCAAACTGGCAAAAAGGCTCAAAAAAGAGCATGCTCGCTGACCCTGCACACGCGGGTGACCAACGTCACCCTGAATGATGACCAGTGTCATCCTCGCTTGCTGGACATTGCCCGACCTTGTGCCGCTTTTTTAGTGCTTGTTTCTTTCAAAATCAAATCAAATTAAGTGGCCGACATGCCATTTAAAAATCCGTTGAATCCGCACAATCCGCTCAATCCCGGATTACCGTGAGGCGAAGCCGAACAACCTCTCCCCAGATCAGTAAGAAATCATGATAGAACTTTTAGCGCCGGCAGGCTCTTTTGAATCACTGATGGCGGCCATTCATGCCGGAGCCGATTCGGTGTATTTCGGTGTGGAGCAATTGAATATGCGCACCAAATCGTCGTATAATTTTACGGTAAACGACCTGCCCGAGGTGGCGGCCCGATGCCGGGAACACGGCGTAAAATCCTATATCACGCTCAATACCATCATTTACGACCACGATCTGGCGCTTATGCGTCGTATTGTCGACGCGGCCCGCGAAAGTGGCATCGATGCGCTGATTGCGTCCGATATTGCCGTGATGAACTATGCGCGCAAGTCGGGTATGCCGGTGCATATTTCCACCCAAAGCAACATCACCAACATCGATGCAATCGAGTTTTATTCGGTGTACTCCGATGTGATGGTACTGGCCCGCGAACTCACGCTGATGCAGGTGGGTGCGCTGGCCCGCGAGATTCAGCGCCACAACATCACGGGCCCTTCCGGCCACCTGGTTCGGCTCGAAGTGTTTGGCCACGGCGCGCTGTGTATGGCGGTTTCGGGCAAATGCTACATGAGCCTGCACAGCAATTTTTCCTCGGCCAACCGCGGCGCCTGCATCCAGAATTGCCGCCACACCTACGTGGTGACCGATAAGGAAAGCGGTGTCGAATTTGAGGTCGACAACGAATACATCATGTCGGCCAAAGACCTGTGCACCATCGATTTTCTGGATAAAGTGGCCGATGCAGGCGTGTCGGTACTCAAAATAGAAGGCCGCGGTCGCAGTGCCGATTATGTGCATACCACCACCCAATGCTACCGGGAGGCGCTGGATGCCCTGAAAAATGGTACGTATGGTCCGCATTTGTTTGAGGACTGGAAAACGAGGCTTTCCACGGTGTACAACCGCGGTTTTTGGGACGGCTACTACCTCGGTCGCACGATGGGAGAATGGAGTAATGAATACGGCTCGATTGCTACCAAAAAGAAAATCTACCTCGGCCGTGGCGTTAAATATTATGATACGGCCAAAGTCGGCGAGTTTTTTCTGGAAACCCACAGCCTGCACACCGGCGATGAAATTCTCATCACCGGACCCACTACAGGCGTCGTACAACATCGGGTCGATTCGCTGCGGGTAAACGACCAGGATACGGGAGTCGTGAAAAAAGGGGAGTCATTCACTTTGCCATTGGGCGAAAAAATTCGCCCTTCCGACAAACTGTACAAAATTGTGGAGGCCTGAGATATGGTTCGCATTATTCAACAACGTGAAAAATGTATCGGCTGCCATGCCTGCGTCGATGCTGCTCCCTGGCGCTGGCGTATTTCCCGCAGGGATGGGAAATGCACGCTCATCGGCGCCACGGAAAAGAAGGGCTGGTATATGGTTCTTGTAGATGATGAAGAGTGGGCTGCCAATCGTATGGCGGCTGATTATTGCCCGGTGAATATTATTCGGGTGGAAAAGGTGGGTACCTAGATTGTTATGTTGGACGAATACCCAGGGCGTTGAATTGTTGTTTTTTGAATGAATACGAATACCCAGGGCGTTGAATTGTTATTTTTTGAATGAATACGAATCCCCAGGGCGTTGAATTGTTATTTTTTGAATACATACGAATACCCAGGGCGTTGAATTGTTATTTTTTGAATACATACGAATACCCAGGGCGTTGCCCTGGGCTATTGAATACGCCCTTTCAGGGCTATTATATACCCAAAACTCACCTGTTGACCTTTGCTTTTTGCCCCTTGCCTTTTAAAATTTGCCTCTCACTCTCTCACTCTCTCACTCTCTCACTCTCTCACTCTCTCACTCTCTCACTCTCTCACACTCTCAGACACCCTCTGAATCCCCTTGCCGCATAATATGACTGTGCGCCGTTGTGGTACACAAAAACATGCCCGTATCGGAAATCGGCGAAGATGGCACCGCCGAGTTGGCGGATATCGGCCGGTGTGCGCAGCCAACTGGAGGTTTTGGTGTCGAAGGTGCCGAGTTGTTGCAAGGCACGGTACTGCTCTTCTGTAAGGATTTCGATGCCCATTTCCATAGCCAGATCGAGGGCATTGTTTTCCGGCGGGAAATCTTTTCTCGATTCCTGGCTTTCGCGGTCGTAACAAAGGCTGCGGCGCCCTTTGGGGCTTTCTAGAGAACAGTCGAAGAAATGGTATTCCTTCGTGTCGGCGTCGTAGCCAACCACGTCCGGCTCGCCGCCGGTATTTTCCATTTCGTAGAGCGACCAGAGTTTTTCGGGCCGGGATTGGAGCCGGCCTTCTACATCCGACCATTCTATGTTTTCATGACGTTTCCTGTTTTTTTCAAAACGGGTTTTCAGCGTGGCCAGCAATGCCTGTGCTTCTTCAGCCGGGAGGATATGAGTATCTTGTTTCATGGATGTACAATTAAACGGTGGCGAATTTTCTGTCTGCAGGCCTGAAATACCAGGATACCACAGTGAGGACGAGCAGCAATGTCGGACCGAACAGTTCACTCCAGGGATCGCTCACGGCAATATGCGAATATACTGCGCCCGACATGGAAAAGAAAAAGCCGGCATAGGCCCATTCCTTGAGCAAGGGATATTTTGGCACAAGTATGGCCACTACACCCAGCAGTTTCCAGATGCCCAGCAGGGTCAGGAAATACAAGGGGTATCCCAGGCGGGTAATCATGTCTATCTCTTCCTGTAATTTGATCAATTGAACAATGCCGGTAGATACCATACCGAGCGATAACCAGAGAGTGGCGATCCAGTAGATGATTTTATTTGTTTTGGACATTGGATGGAGATGATTTTTTCTGTTGAGTTATTTCCCTTGTTTGCCGAGTATTTCCTGCAGACGATTGTGCGCCATGTTGAGGCCCTGTGCGAAGGGTAATTGCAGCATTTGATCTCTTTGTGCCATGGATTTGTATACAATTTGCATGGTGAGTTTGCTGGAATGTTCCGTCAGGGGTTCAAATTCCAGAAATTCGAGTTGCACGCCGAAAGGAGCGCCTTCCATTTCGAAGGTTCGGATGATTTTCTGGTTTGGAACAAATTCGTGGTACGTCCCGTTGGCACGAAATGCCACTTTGCCGGTGTGGTCGGGCGTTTCAATCTGATAACTGCCGTGCTTGCGGCTTTCCATTTTTAATACCCGGGTACCCATCCATTGTTCTACAATTTCGGGTACTTCGAAAGCCTTGAACAGCAATTCGACGGTTAAATCGAATTCACGGGTAATGAAAAGGTCCTGTTTGCCGTCTTCGGCGCTGACCTTGGTTTTACGTTCCATATTCGTTTATTTTCCCGGTGAATAGTTTTTCATAATGGCTTCCAGTTTGCTAAACCGGTCTTCCCACAATTGGCGGAACGGTTCTATGAAATCTGCGACCTCTTTCATTCCTTGCGGGTTTAAGTGATAAAATATTTCCCTGCCTTGCTGTTCTTGCTGAAGCAACTCGCATTCGGTGAGTATTTGCAGGTGTTTGGAAACGGTGGGCCTTGCGGTATCAAAATTGGAAGCAATCGCGCCGGCTGTCATAGCCTGCGAAGCCAGCAACAGCAGAATGGCCCTGCGCGTCGGGTCGGCAATGGCCTGGAATACATCTCGTCTGAGGAACATTGTGTAGTTATTTGACTACAAATGTATGTGTAGTTATTTGGCTACGCAACAGGTAGATGGAAAAAAATTACTCTTCGGTAACACCCTCCCAAAAAACAATCCCGAATCCTGGCTTTCACCAAAATTCGGGATGTGTTATTTTCCAATGCTACCATTCAGGGCCTCACTTCCAAACCACCCTCTCTACGCCTATGCGGGCATTATTTTCCAATATTTCCAGAAAATACACCCCTGAAGCAAGCCCTTCGCGTTGCAATTCAATGTTTGAGCCGTTGAAAGATATTCGTCGAATTGCCCGTCCGAATGCATCCCGCAACACGATTTCGCCATTTTTCAAGGTGTTTTCAGGTAAACTGATACGCACATATTCTCCTGCGGGATTGGGCGCGATTTGAACAAGACGAGGTTGCACAGGTGGTGTTGCAGTACCCACCAGATTTACCTCCAAAAAGTCTTTACAAACCGTCTGGTAAGGCGTGTTGGTCAGCACCGGATCATTTTGATCGAAGTAGATAGCGGCCTGGTTGTAAATCACAGCGCCTACCGGGTTACCCGTTTTTTGCGCAATCCGGAACGTCACAAAACCATTCGAGGCCGGTTCATTGACATTGGAATCGGGCAGCATGATGCCATCGAACAAAATAGACAGGATGCCTGTACTGCTCAGTTTCCAGGAATAGGAATGGCTCGCAGTACCAGGCCGGATGCTCGACGGCTGAAGCCATTGCGAGAGCGTATCGATGATTTCCACCCGGAAAGCGGTATCGGTACCGGTGTTCTGGAAACGGACGAGGTATTCAATGTCTTGATCGGCTTCGATGCAGTGCGGATCATCCACGCCATATGGGAAAGCCGTTTTATCATTCGGATCGTAACTGCCGATCACTTCCCTGCAGAAAATATCACCCAATCCATTTCCACTGTTGTTGTCGAAAAGGTTGACCATACCTGTGGTGGAATTGCCCGTTGTGGTACATCCTTCCACCGCAATAGTAGGGGCTTGCTCGCCCATGGGGTACCCTGGCTCTTGAGTGGCAGTGATGCGCCAGGTATGTCCGTTGGCAGGAACAACGAATTCCTTCAACTCGCCAGCCTGCAAACTAACCGCACCTTCACGGGTAATAACATGATCGTCGATAATCACATATCCAACCGGCTGAGTAGTAGGATTGAGTCCTTTATTCGCCAGGGAGAGCCGAACAGAATCGGCGTCGCACCTGCCGGCTACCTGAATATTGGCGCCCGACCAGTTGCCCGTTGCTGAAGTGCCACAAATAGAATCCGGGCTCACCAGTCCTTCCATACAAAGTGTTTGACCCAATGGTACGTTGCAGTTTATGAATGCCGTCATCACCACCACCCGGCAATCCAAAGGCGGGATAGAGTCGAATGTGAATACCAGTGTATCCCCTTCCATGGTATGTGGGTACGAGAAATTCGTCAGGGTAATCATGGGATCGGGAACAAGCCGAAGTTGCGCCGGTATGGCAGTAGAAGCACCCCAGTTGCATATGGTGGCGCTGGCACTCATATTGGTACAGCGCCTGAAATTGGGGGCTGCTATTTTCACTTGAAGCAAGGGACAATCGGTTGGCGTCTGTACGGCAAAGTTGGCAGTATCGAAAACTGCCGGCAAACCTGGGGCAAAATAAACATGTACGGTATCCGGACACGATTGCCATAAAAAACTCGGCGGCGTAATGTAAACCTGATAGGCGCCTGTATCGATGAAAGGTATCCGGTAGTGCCCCATCGCATCGGTAAGCGTGTAAAGAGAAAACTCGGGCCCTTGTGCTGTCACCACCCAGTTTTGCAACGCAGGCTCTCCATTGTCGGCCAGGCAGTTGTCGTTGTTGTCGAGTACTACTTTGCCCTCGAGGGTATTTTGGTAACTGGTGAGATTTCCATCAGGGGCTAGTCTCAACAGCACCAGATCGTCATTCATACGTGTGCCAGCAGCAATCAAAGAGCCATCGGCCAGCACATGCCCGGCTGTCAGAGAAATGATGCCAAGCACCTGGTTAGGGAAACTGCGTACCCAGGCAATACTGCCGTCGGCATTCACCCTGGCCACGGTGGCATTCACCTGATTCAGGTTGTCTAAATAATTGGTTCCCAGTACATAAAATCCATTATTACCGATGGGGAGCACCACCCTTGCCTGAAGTTGACACATTTCAGGCACATCGTTCAGGTAATGTTGCCAGACAGTATCGCCACTCGGACCGAGCAGGAGCAATCGGGAGGTATCATTGGTTTGTTCGAATTCCGTTTTTACGATCAGGCTTTGGCCCGCGTCGTTGGAGCCGTAACCGAATAAACTGAGGCTCTGATTGGGGTAGGTCTTGTGGTGCCACGCTACCGAGCCATCCGGTAAATAACGGGTAAGCAAATGGTAAAAACCATTGGGTGAAAAAACAGTGTCGATAATAGGCCAACCCGAAAGGCATCCTCCCTGGCCATCAGGCACGGTGCCATAGGAGTATTGATAGTCGTTGGTTGTGACGGTGTTTTTCCATAAAAAAGCGCCGTTGGAAGCAAATTTTGCCGTGAAATTGAAGTAGTGTTGCGATCCGGTCACTACATAAAACCCATTGGCAAATACTTCCCCGGCTTCATTTTCTGTCAGGTTAAAGGGGTAAACGTTCGTGAGGTTGGGCGCCAGTTTGACAGCAGTACGCCACACGATGGCTTCTGCCGGATTGCGCTTCCAAATCACCAGCGAATCGGCTACTTTGGTCAGGCTCAATACAGAGCCATCCTGCTCCCGATAGTGAATGGCATTTTCGGGGGTCGTTTGTGGCGTAAGCGATATTTGTACGCCGCTCGCATCGGTGCGCAACAATGCTACCACGCTTCCCGGCCCGGTCGTATTGGCGCCCTGCACGGCAGAAACCCCGAAGTCGCCGTTGGGATACTGAAAAACAGACTGTGCCTCCAGGTTGGAGTTTGGAGGTGTATCATAAAATTTTAAAAACGATTGGGCAAAACCGGTATTCAAGGCAGTCAGCCAGCAAATCGCTACGAACAGGAAAAGGCTGTGTTTATTCATTTTTTTGTTGATTTCTTTTTTTCGATACAAAAGTGGGGTAGTGAGGCAGCAAAAAATGCAACAGTTTTATCTTGTGATCAAAAAATGAAAAAACTAAATAAAGTGCTTTTTTATACTAAAAAATACATTTTAAAAATGTATTTATACTTTAAATTGATAAAATAATATGACTATCCGCATGTTGTACCCCAAAAGGAAACAAATTAAATCCGGTCAGCCGTTATTGTTGGCGAGGACGCCAACAATGGCATTTGTGCTTGAATTACAACAAAATGCCGCTGTTGGCGTCCTCGCCAATAGCAAAAATGAACCATTTTGGCGTCCTCGCCAACAGCAAACGAATGCCGCTGTTAGCGTCCTCGCCAACAGCAAAAAAGCCATTTTTGAAAATGCATTTTTGAAACCATTTTTTGCTACAAATCAAAATGACCAATACACTTGCCTGGCATCTTTTTCAGTCACTTTCGGCCCGCGATGTGCTCAGATTCGGCAAATTTCTCGAATCGCCGTATTTCAATCATCGCACGGATGTGCAAGCAATGTATCAATTGCTCAGTCGGCATCTCGCTTCCAGCAGTGTGCAAGGGCCTGTAAAAGAACAGGTTTTTGCGGCAGTGTACCCGGACAAGCCCTGGGATCGGCTGCAATTCAATTATCTGTGCGGCTTTATGGTCGAATTGCTCGAACAGTTTCTAGCGTGTGAAGAACTGCTGTCCGATCGCATACAAAATCGACTGTTCAGATGCCGTGCTTTTCGAAAACGCGGACTGAACCGCCATTTTGAAAAGAATGCTGCCCAATTGGAACGCGACCACCATGCCATGCCACATCGGAATGCGGGTTTCTGGCTTCTGGAATACCAGTTGCAGAACGAGGTGTTTTCGCACCAGGTACTGCAAAGTGGCGGCCGACAAACCAACCTGCCGGCTGTAACGGAAAGCCTGACGAATTTTTACCTCCTCGAACACCTGAAATGGGCCGGCGCTACCCGTTCGCTGCAATCTTATTCGCGTCAGGCCTTGCCACCCCTGCCACTTGCGGAAGGTGTATTGTCAACTGCCGGGGCTGTGCCAGAGAATGAAAACCCGGCCCTGGCACTCATGCATGCCGGGCATACCGCCCTTTGCGAGCCGGAAAACGAGGAGAATTTCCGCAGGCTAAAAACCTTGCTGCGCACCCACCGCACCCTTTTCCCGCCTTCCGAATGCCGCGATTTGTACATGACTGCTATCAATTTTGCGATTCGGCGACACAACCGGGGCGAGCGTAGTTACACCTTCGAAGCATTTGAACTTTACAGGGAAGCACTGGAACTGGGCATTTTGCATGAAAACGGACTGCTGTCCAGAAACACTTATATCAATGTGCAAAACCTGGCACAACTCACAGGCGCACACGACTGGGCGCTGCATTTTCTGGAAAACAGCCGCGAAGCCTTGCCGCCTGCCGAACGCGACAACATATATCACTATGCATTGGCCGGTTTTCATTTTCGTCGCTCGGAATACCGGGCGGTACTCGACTTGTTGCGTGAGGTGGAATTTTCCGATATTTTCATTCAACTGGATGCGCGTAAAATGCTCCTGCGCAGTTATTTCGAATTGGGAGAATGGTTGTCGCTGGCCAGTTTGCTCGACAGTTTCAAGGCCTTTTTGCGACGCCAGAAGAACCTGGGCTATCACCGGGAGAGTTACCTCAGCCTGGTAAAATTTACAAAAAAACTGGCGAAAACTGTGTACGCCAGTCGTTCCAAACGCGCAGCGCTGGCACAACAGATTCGTCAGTCGGAGGCAGTGGCAGAACGGGAGTGGTTGTTGGGGAAATTGCAACACGGATTGCGCGGATAAAAGCGGATTTTCACGGATTATACTGGATGATAAGGGAAATTTAAAACAATAAATAGCCCCTTATCACTCAGTATAATCCGTGAAAATCCGCATTTATCCGCGCAATCCGTGTTTCAACGCTGATAATACGCCACTACCGAGGCCTTCGCCAGCATACTTGCATTCAGGTAAAAACCTACAAGTGCGGGGCTGGCATTGGCATCCAGGCCGAGTTTGTCGGTTTTCAGGGCGTACACGGTAATCAGGTACTGATGCGGTTTGTCACCTTCCGGCGGGCAGGGGCCGCCATATCCTGCTTTGCCGAAGTCGGTGATGCTCTGAATGGCGCCAGCAGGCAGCAGATTTTTGGCGGGATCGCCCGCGCCCTGTTTCAATTCGGAAGCGTTGGCAGGAAGATCGAACACTACCCAGTGCCAGAATCCGCTGCCGGTGGGCGCATCCTTGTCGTACATGGTGACAGCGAAACTTTTTGTACCCGCCGGCGCGTTTTGCCAACTCAGTTGAGGAGAAAGATTTTGCCCGGTGCAACCAAATCCGTTGAATACTTCCTTCAGGGTCATCTGACCACCGAGGTCATTGCTTTTGAGTGTGAATGTTTGGGCGAACAATGCACCGGAAACGAAGAGTACCGCTGCCATTGTGGCAAATACATTTTTCATGTAGAAGTTGTTTTTAGAAAGTGACAAGTGGCATAATAACTTTTGCAAAGATGGATTGTTCGACAATGCCGGGGTAGTGGATGTGATTTTATTTTAAGTGATTGATTTTCAATTCAATAAATCAAATATTTACATGCAGTTCAACCTGGCCAATTCCACAGAAATTCTCCAGCGCACTCCATCAGTTCTGCGCGCAATGCTTCAAGGCCTGTCTGATGAGTGGCTGTATGCCAATGAAGGCGAAGGCACCTGGAGCCCGTACGATATAGTGGGGCATCTGATCCACGGCGAAAAGACCGACTGGATTCCACGGATGGAAATTATTCTGTCTGACAAAGCCGATAAAACATTTGAACCTTTTGATCGTTTCGCTCAACTGACGGAGGAACGGAAGCCGCTCGATGCATTGCTCGATGAGTTCGATGTACTACGGGCAGAAAGTCTTCAGATATTGCAGTCCAGATCCATTTCAGATGACGACCTGATAAAAACAGGCATTCATCCGGCCTTTGGCGAAGTGCGCCTGTACCAGTTATTGTCGACCTGGGTAGCGCACGACCTGGGGCACATCGCACAAATTGCGCGGGTGATGGCCAAGCAATACAAGGAAGATGCCGGCCCCTGGGTGGCATATCTCCGTATCTTGCAGTCCTGACCCCAGCAGACCCGCTTGCATATACATTGTCGAAAATCTTTTCAGATAACGGACGTTTATCTGAGTCAAAACTGTATTGCTTGCGTCATGGAACCGGGTTCTTTATTAAACCGCCAAAAACTACATTATTACCGCCTTGTCTGGCTGAAACATGACCTGCCGGCGGGACTCACTGTTTTTCTGGTAGCCTTGCCTTTGTGCCTGGGTATTTCGCTGGCTTCGGGTGCGCCTTTGTACGCCGGAATATTGTCGGGTGTCATCGGAGGCGTGGTGGTATCGCTGGTAAGTGGTTCGCAATTGGGCGTATCGGGCCCGGCTGCTGGCCTCACCACGGTGGTTTCTGCCTCGATTATTGGCCTGGGCGATTACCGCATTTTTCTGCTGGCGGTTTTCGGGGCGGGCCTGTTTCAGGTGCTATTGGGACTGCTTCGCTTGGGTACGGTGGCTAACTTTTTCCCTTCTGCAGTCATCAAGGGCATGCTTTCCGCTATTGGTATCATCCTGATTTCCAAGCAAATACCCCTCGCGTTGGGATACGATCAGCCTGATTTTTGGACAGACGGATTTTTGGGGGTTTTCAGCAACAGCCACATTTTTTCAAATGTCGATGCTTTTTATCAGCACTTTTCCAATTCTGTGCTGGTGATTACGCTGGTTTCGCTGGCTATACTGGGTTATTGGAGCGGTTTTTTTCGACGCCGCGCGCGCTGGCTGCCCTTGCCCCTGATCGTCGTGGGCGCGGGTGTTGCACTGTCGTTCATTCAACCGCTCATAAACCCTTCCTGGGCGCTCAAATCAACCCAAATTGTACATATTCCCGACAATATTTTCGGGGAAATTACCTGGCCCGATTTTTCCCGGGTCGGGTCCGACATGCGAATCTGGAAAGATGCCCTGACAATTGGCCTGCTGGCGAGTCTGGAAACCCTGCTTTGTGTGGAGGCGATAGACAAACTCGATCCCCTGAAAAGAAAAACGCCTGTAAACCGAGAACTCCTGGCACAAGGTGTTGGCAATATGTTGTGCGGGCTCATCGGCGCACTGCCCATGACGGCGGTGATTGTGCGGGGTGCTGCCAATGTAGATGCCGGCGGGCGCACGCGCTTGTCGTCATTTACACACGGGATATTTTTGCTGATTGCTGTGGCTGCGGTTCCTTTTGTGTTGAATATGATTCCATATGCTTCACTGGCTGCTATCCTGATAATGACGGGCTACAACCTCACCCGCCCGGCCTTGTTTCGCCAGATGTACCTGCTTGGCTGGAATCAGTTTTTGCCATTTCTGATTACGATTGTCGTGATTCTGGCCACCGACCTGCTCATGGGTGTGGCGATCGGTCTGACTTTGTCGATTTATTTCATTGTTCGGAACAATTTTAAGGCAGAATACAAAATCGAACGGCACCACCATTCTGCTACGGAGTTTTTCTATATTAAACTCAACTCGATGGTTACCTTTCTCAACAAGGTCAATCTTCAAAAAACGCTGTATCAGGTTCCGCCTTATTCCGTGCTCACTATCGATGGATCAGACAGCCGCTTTGTCGACTACGACGTGCTGGAAATGATCAGCGAATTCGAAAAACAGGCACACGAACGCCATATCCAACTGGTGCTGAAAAATATTGAGCGGGTGAAGGTGACTTCGCTGCATTGAGTGGAGCGGGTGTTTTGGTGTTTTTGTGTTTTAGTGTTTTTGTGTTTTAGTGTTTTTGTGTTTTGGAGGAATGAAGTATTATTGTAGGGACAAAACCAACCCTTGCCATGATACGCCAATTGTCCTCCCTTGCCCCGTTCTCTACGGACTGGGCTGTGTTGATTCTTCGAATCGTTTTTTGCGGCCTGCTCTTGTACAACCACGCTTTTGTCAAATTTGCCCTGTTTCGCGACAGCCCCGACAGTTTTCCCGACCCGGTGGGTCTGGGCGCCACCGCAAGTTTTTACCTGGTGATGTTTGCGGAAATGTTGTGTGGCGCTTTGTGCCTGATTGGCTTGTTTACCCGTTTTGCCCTGATCCCGCTGCTCATCACCATGCTGGTAGCCTTGTTGCGCATCCATTGGGAAAATGAAATTACCGACAAGGAATTGCCGCTGCTTTACCTGGCTGTGTATGCCGCCATCTTTTTGATGGGGCCGGGCCGATATTCGCTGGATCATCGGCTGAAGCGGGGGTAGTTATTAAGTTATTGGTTATTAAGTTATTGGTTATTAAGTTATTAGTTATTGGTTATTAAGTTATTAGGAGTTGGTTAGGGTTAAATTTTACATAAACTTGGCCACTCAAATAGTAAAGCCATGTATAAATGAAAACTAACCCTAACCAACTCCTAATAACTTAATAACCAATAACTAATAACTTAATAACCAATAACTTAATAACGAAATAGCCCTACCTTTTTCCCCCCTCCGCCAGCCCGCTTTCCCTTTGCCGAATGACCTCCTGAATCGGGATGCCAGCGATTTTGCTTTCCAGCCAGGCAATGATGTCGAGATACATGAAGGAGCGGCTCTCGAAAGGGCTTTCCTGCAGTTTTTCCAGTTTTTCTTTCAGGATCACGAATGCCGAGCGCAGGCGCGCCGGGCTGTTGAGTTGGAAGGCCTTGCGCAGGAAACGGAATATTTCCTCTTCCACCACGCTCAGGGTTTCCATTTGAGCCATGAAACGGTACACCGATTTGATGAGGTGTTCGAGGATGTCAAAATTGCCCAGTTCGTAATGTGCAATCAAGTGCAGGAGCCGGGCATAGCATTGCAAGTCGCTCCGCAGGTTGACTTTCCAGTGGATAATCCGGTTGAGGTATTCGATGGCTTTTTCTGCGTCGCTGGCGCCGAAATACAGGCTCGCAATTTTATAATACAGCACGAGTGTGCGGTGGTGGTCGATCAGCAGGCTAAACTGCGTAAGTTTTTCCTCGATACCGGGTACCAGGTGCAGGCCTTCGGAAAAAGTGCCTTTCAAAAAATGACCGTTGATACGCGCAATAGCCAGATATACAAAGGTTTGTACACGCGTGTTGTCGTTGGCGTTGGATTCGTCGGTATTGGAAAATGCTTCAAAAAGCGCGAGCGTTTCATCGTACTTCCGGTGGTTGCGCAGCATAAAATGGGCCAACAAAAGATTGTGCAGCCCTTTGACATAAAACAGCGTTTCCACGCGGCACATATGCGGCTCATCACTGAACAGGTCGACCCATTTCTGTGCATACCGGTAATACATGCGGAAATCCTGCAAAATGAGCGCATGCCAGCAATAGGCCTGATACAGATAAAGACGGCCGAAAAAACCCTTCGTAAGGTGCGCATCGGGCGGCAGGCGAGAAGCAAAAAACTCGCGGATGGTGACAGCATCCTTGGCATTGCGTGCATGGCCCACGTTGATGTACCAACTGTACAGTTGCAAAGACAGGTTGGACAAATTGCCCACCAGCGAGAGGCGTTCGTTCAGCGCATTGACTTCTACGGACAGGATTTCTGCGCGGTTCTGGATACTGCGGGTGATGTGCAGTTGCTCGATTTTCTTTTCAAATACCAGTGCCTGGTGCCAGAAAGTGGTTTGATGGTAGGTTTTGGCGCTGTCCTTGATACGTTGCAGCATCTTCAGGCTTTGCTGAAAAAGGCCCTTGTTGTACAAAATGCGGGCGTACTCCATCTGCTCGTGCAACTGAATTTCGATGTTGTTTTCGTCGCGCAGGGTACGCAAACTGGCCAGGATCTGGCGATAAAGACTGGCTTTCAGGTTGGGGATCTGTATTTTTTTCAGCGATTTCACCTTGCGCAGCAGCGCTTCCTCGTCGTACTCTTCCATTTTGTCGATGGCGTCGAACAGGGTAGTGGTTTTCAGGTCGACCGTAGCCTGGTTGCGCTTTACAAACAATTTGAAATTGCGCTTCTCCGCTTTTCCGAGCGACTTGATCAACTGAAACAATTCATCCGACGAGCGTTTGGCCATCGTGCTTTTTTTTGCAGCAAATCTCTAAAAAAGTACAGGGTGACCGAACATTGTGCCGAAAAAAACAACGCGGCCTTCAACATATTTCACAAATGCCGGTTATGGAGAAAACGACTCACACGTATGAAAAAGAAATTTCTTCGCTTCCCCGGCATGCTTTCCTTTGTGATGGCCATTGTTCTCATGGCTTCTGCTTCCTGCGCCGGAAAAACACTTTCACGCCCATCCAATCAAAGTACTATGACGAGCGATTCCACCCGTACTTCCGTTTTCCAGTTTACTGTCAACAGCCTCGATGGCAAACCTGTTTCGCTGGAGCAGTACCGCGGCAAGTTTATTGTAGTGCTCAATGTGGCTTCCGAATGCGGCTACACACCTCAATACGCCGACTGGGAAAAATTTTATGAAGCCAACAAAGACCACGTCGTGGTCCTGGGCTTCCCCTGCAACGATTTTGGCGGTCAGGAGCCCGGATCGGCTACCGAAATCAGCAGTTTTTGCCAGAAAAACTACGGCGTTACCTTCCCCATGTTCGAAAAAGTGGCTGTTAAAGGTGCTTCGAAAGCGCCCTTGTACCAATGGCTGACCGATCCGGCCCAAAATGGCTGGAATACGCAGGAACCAACCTGGAATTTCTGCAAATACCTTATCAATGAAAAAGGCGAACTCGTCAATTTCTTCCCCTCGAAGGTAAAGCCGGATAATGTGGAGTTTTTGAAGGCTCTGGGAATGTAGGTTCGTTACTTAGTTATTAAGTTATTGGTTATTAAGTTATTAGGGGTGGGTAAGGGTTTGTTTGCATAAAGTCCTGGTTACACGACCAGTGAAGCCCAGAATTTGTGCAAACAAACCCTTACCCACCCCTAATAACTTAATAACCAATAACCAATAACCAATAACCAATAACCAATAACTAAAAACTAACCGCCACCCCCTTCTCCCGATCGATCGCGGCCTTTTCCATTTCAATTTGCGCTTCGGCGCGATAGGTGCCCACTTCCGTATCGATTTTCACCTTGTTTTGTACGCTGTTGCGCAGCAGCGAAGTTTTTTCGAGGTGTGCCATTTCATACACGTGTTCTTCCTGGTGCAGCACGTAGTCGTAGGGGCTGCGTGAAGAGATCAGTTTTACCAGAATAGGCGCCGTTTCTACCGCAATAAATAGCAAGGTGATAAACAGACTGGCATAAAAAATGGCCAGGCTAGTGTTGCTGAGTCTCGACAGCGCTTCTATGCGAGCGGCCAGGCCATCGTAGCGGCCGCGGTCGAGCGAAGAAATATCGCCCTGACTGGTGCTTTCCAGTTGTTGAATAGCCTGTTCTTTTTGTAAAATGGCCGGCCGATGCAGGGCAATGAGGGCGTCCAGTTCGGTTTGGGCATGGTCGGCTGCGGCTTTTTTGGTATGGTAAATCGGGCCGAGGTTCTTGTGGCGCGAACCGCCGGTACCGTCAGCCTCCTGAATGGCTGCAAGGGCGAGCGAATCACGTGCGGCTGTTTTCTGGGCAATATCTGCCTTCAGCACATCTATCTGGCTGCGCAAATCGGCGATTTGTCCCGTGTATCTTTCCTTTACCTTGTCTTCCTGTTTTTTGAACACCTCCTGTTCCATCTGCACCAGTTCGGCGCGTATCTCCTTGTCGAATATCTTCAGTTCCAGCGGCTTGGAAATAACCACGGCCAGCAGCACAGCCATCACCATCCGCGGAAAGGCTACTAAAGCGTCGCGCCACCATTTGCCCCTGCTTTTCATACTCATCACGATGTATCGGTCGAGGTTGAAAATCATGAGGCCCCACACGAGCCCGAAGGCTACGGCCATTAAATAGGAGTCAAAAACGGTGTACAGCGCATAGCCGGACGAAAAGAATGCCAGCACCCCGGTAAAAAAAACGGTTGCGCCAATGCCCATGTATTTGTTGCGGTCGGTCGGGCATTTTTCCAGAATAGAGGCATCTGCCCCTGCGCAAAAGAGGAAAAAATCTGCAGTTGATTTCATAGTTCGAAGAAAACGGTACCGTTGTGCGACCTGCATCATTGGTACAGCCTGCCAAAGCAACTTGCTAACGATCAATTGCGGGAAAAATTTCGATAAACATGGTACTTGGTTAGACCGAATACCTGCTTTAACAAAAAACACTCGCCCAACGCACTGTCGAATCAATACAAAGGGGCACCGGAGCGGCGCCGGAAGGCAGAAATTTCAAGCCGGAAATATCACAAAATATGTTGGTCGGCCCGTTTTGGCGAGTGTAGAAATGAGGTGGTGTATGTGCTTGAAAATCAATTATTTGGACTGGGAAATTGTTTTATTGAAAAACGTATAAACGCCCACACTTTATCAAAAAAGTACGCAGTTGAAGATGCTACATTTACAGTCCGTACAAACACAAATGTTTTCATCTATCCAATTGGGCCAATAAAAATTATGTCAAACAACAAAATACACATATTTGATACCACGCTAAGGGATGGCGAGCAAGTGCCTGGCTGCAAACTGAATACCAGTGAAAAAGTAGCCATTGCCTTGCAACTGGAAGCCCTGGGTGTGGACATCATCGAAGCGGGTTTTCCCATCTCTTCTCCCGGCGATTTCCAAAGTGTTCAGGAAATCTCACTGGCTGTAAAAGAGGTGTCGGTATGTGGACTGAGCCGCGCCGTTCAGAAAGACATCGAAACGGCAGCGGAAGCGCTGAAACATGCGCGCCGTCCGCGGATTCACACAGGCATCGGCACCTCCGATTACCACATCAAGGCTAAATTCAACTCTACAAGGGAAGACATCCTGCAACGCGCCATTCAATGCGTGAAGTGGGCGCGCAATTTCACCGACGAAGTGGAATTCTATGCCGAAGATGCCGGCCGTACCGACAACGAATACCTGGCACAGGTCATCGAGGCGGTGATCGCTGCCGGCGCGACGGTCGTCAACATTCCCGACACAACAGGATACTGCCTGCCGTATCAGTATGGCGAAAAAATCGCATTCCTTGTCAACAACGTGCCCAATATCGACAAGGCTATCATTTCCTGCCATTGCCACAACGACCTGGGGCTGGCCACTGCCAATTCCATAGCAGGTGTCATCGCCGGCGCGCGCCAGATCGAGTGTACCATCAACGGCCTCGGCGAACGTGCCGGCAATACTTCCCTGGAAGAAGTAGTAATGATCATTCGGCAGCACGGACACCTCGGTTTTCACACCGATGTGAAAGCGCCCATGCTCAATCCGATCAGCCGCCTGGTGTCGGACACCATGCGGATGCCCGTGCAACCCAACAAGGCCATTGTCGGCAGCAATGCGTTTTCGCACTCCTCGGGCATCCACCAGGACGGATTCCTGAAAGACGCACAGACCTATGAAATCATCGCGCCGGAAGAAGTTGGCGCCGATACCTCTAAAATCATCCTGACCGCCCGCAGCGGTCGCTCGGCGCTGGCTTATCGTTTCCGCAAACTCGGCTACGATTTCAACCGCGACGAAGTGGACAAACTATACGAACAATTCCTGCAGGTAGCCGACGAGAAAAAGGAAGTGCAGGACGAAGACCTGAAGGCTATGGCGGTGGCTATGGCGGGCGTGGAAATGTGAACGTAGTTATTAAGTTATTGGTTATTAAGTTATTAGGGGTGGTAAGGGTTAGTTTTCATGTATACATGGCTTTACTGTTTGAGTGGCCAAGTTTATGTCAAATTTAACCCTTACCAACTCCTAATAACTTAATAACCAATAACCAATAACAAAAAAAAGCAACATGACTCTATTCGATAAAATATGGAACCGACATGTCGTCAAACAAATAGAAGGCGGGCCCTCCGTTTTCTATATTGACCGGCATTTTATTCATGAAGTAACCAGTCCACAGGCTTTTGACGGCCTGCGCAAACGCGGTATTGGACTGGCACGGCCGGCACAAACCATTGCCACGGCCGACCACAACGTGCCTACCTGGGATCAGCACCTGCCGATCAAGGAAGCGCTGTCGCGCATGCAGGTGGAAAAACTCACCGAAAACTGCAAGGAATTCGGTGTAGAACTCTACGGACTCGGGCACTCTTACCAGGGCATTGTACACGTCATCGGGCCCGAACTGGGCATCACCCAGCCCGGCATGACCATTGTATGTGGCGATAGCCATACCAGTACGCACGGCGCCTTCGGTGCTATTGCATTTGGTATCGGCACCAGCGAGGTGGAAATGGTGTTCGCCACCCAATGCCTCATGCAGAACAAGCCGAAACAGATGCGCATCAACATCGAAGGTACGCTGCAGGAAGGGGTGACTTCCAAAGACATCATTCTGTACATCATCGCACAGATTTCGGCAGGCGGCGCGACCGGCTATTTCGTGGAGTACGCTGGATCGGCCATTCGCAGCCTGTCGATGGAAGCGCGCATGACCATTTGTAATATGAGTATTGAAATGGGTGCGCGGGGCGGTTTGATCGCTCCGGATGACACGACTTTCGAGTACATGAAAGGCCGAAAATTTGCCCCTCAAGGCGCAGATTGGGATCAAAAAGTGGCCGAATGGCGGCAATTACATTCAGAAGCCGATGCCGTTTTCGACCATGAAATTCATATCCGCGCGGAAGACATTCAGCCGATGGTGACCTATGGCACCAATCCAGGCATGGGCATTCCTGTTACAGGCTCTATTCCCGAAGAAACGGTGCTGGAAGAAAAGGAACGCCCTTCTTTCCGCAAGGCGCTCGATTACATGGGCTTGCAGGCAGGAAAAGCCATCAAAGGCCAGAAAATCGACTATGTTTTTATTGGCAGTTGCACCAATTCACGGATCGAAGACCTGCGTCAGGTGGCGCAGTTTGTAAAAGGCCGCCAGAAAGCCGATGGGGTGGAAGTGTGGATCGTTCCCGGCAGCAAACAGGTGGAAGCACAGGCACGTGAAGAAGGCCTGCACCACATCTTTGAGGCCGCCGGATTCCAACTCCGCCAACCTGGCTGCTCGGCCTGTCTCGGTATGAACGAAGACAAAATTCCGGCCGGCAAATACTGCATTTCTACTTCCAACCGAAATTTCGAAGGACGACAGGGGCAAGGCGCACGCACCTTGCTCGCCAGTCCGCTCACCGCCGCTGCCGCCGCTATTACCGGGGTGGTGACCGATGTGCGCGACATGCTGACGGCTAACTGATCCGAACAAACCACCACTACCAGATCACTTCTTTAACGACCTGATTATCATGACTATACATAGCACTGCCGTTCCGCTGGAAAATGAAAATGTGGATACCGACCAGATCATTCCGGCCCGCTTTTTAAAAGCGACGAGCCGGGACGGATTCGGGAAAAACCTGTTTCGCGACTGGCGCTACAACGACGACGACGAGGCCCGGCCCAAAACGGATTTTGTATTAAATAGCCCCGTTTTTAGTGGCAAAATACTGGTGGCAGGCAAAAATTTCGGTTGTGGCAGCAGCCGCGAACACGCTGCCTGGGCACTCAAGGACTACGGCTTCGACGTCGTAGTGAGCAGTTTTTTTGCCGATATTTTTAAAAACAATGCGCTCAACAACTTCCTGCTGCCAGTGCAGGTGAATGATGATTTTGTGCAAAATCTGTTCGATACCATCCAGCAGAACCCCGCCGCTGAAATCGATATTCAACTGGAAAACCAGACCATTACCAATGTGTCGACCGGCGAACAAGCCCATTTCGACATCAATGCTTACAAAAAAACATGCTTCATCAACGGATACGACGATATTGATTATTTGCTGAGTATTCGGGAGGAGATTGAGACATACGAACAAGTTATTGGTTATTAGTTATTGGTTATTAGGGGTGAATAAGGGTTTGTTTTCTCCCAATTATCGCCACTCGATCAGTAAAGCCAAGTATTGATGAAAATAAACCCTTACCCACCCCTAATAACTTAATAACCAATAACCAGTAACTAAAAATGAAAGACATGAATAAAAAAATCACAGTCATCGAAGGCGATGGAATTGGCCCGGAAGTAACCGCACAGGCCGTAAAAGTGCTGAATGCAGTGGGTACACGTTTTGGCCACACCTTCGAATATGAATACGCCCTGATGGGCGCTTGTGCCATCGACCAGACCGGCAATCCGCTGCCCGACGAAACCATCGAAGCCTGCCTGAAAGGCGACGCCATCCTGTTTGGTGCGATCGGGCACCCGAAATACGACAACGACCCCACGGCAAAAGTGCGGCCCGAACAAGGCCTGCTGAAACTGCGCAAAACGCTGGGACTGTACGCCAATATTCGCCCGATCAGCACCTATCCGGCGCTCCAGCACTTGTCGCCGCTAAAGGCCGAACGCCTGGAGAATGTGGATTTTGTGATTTACCGCGAACTCACGGGCGGCATTTATTTCGGTAAAAAGACGGTAGATGAAGCCGCGACGACTGCTTCCGACGACTGCGTGTACACCCGCGCAGAAATTGAACGTATTGCCCACCCGGCATTTCAACATGCACAAAAACGCCGCAAGAAACTAACGCTGGTAGACAAAGCCAATGTGCTGGAAACCAGTCGTTTGTGGAGAAAAATTGTGCAGGAAATTGCCACACAATACCCGGATGTAGCCGTCGATTTTCTTTTTGTCGACAATGCTGCCATGCAAATTATCCTGAACCCGGCACAGTTCGACGTGGTGCTCACAGAAAATATGTTTGGCGACATCATCAGCGACGAGGCTTCGGTCATCAGCGGATCGCTGGGGCTGCTGCCATCGGCGAGTATCGGCCAAAGCGGTGGCCTGTTCGAACCCATCCACGGTTCGTATCCACAGGCGGCGGGCAAGGATATTGCCAATCCGCTGGGCTCTATCCTCAGTGCAGCCATGCTGCTCGATTACCTCAACCTCCAGGCCGAAGCGAAAGCCGTGCGTGACGCCGTCAACTGGTCGCTGGCAGAGGGCCTGGTAACGCAGGACCTCGACCCGAAAAATTTCCAGTACACCTCCCAACTGGGTGACCTGATCAGCGCCCGCGTGGAAGACGAAGTGCCGCCTTCTCCCGGAAAACGCAGAAACCGCTTGTTGTCGACCCTGACAATCATTTAATGTAAATTATTGAAGAGTAATTTGATATGGCGAAGTATTTTCATGAAAATACCATTCTGTATTTCGATGGGCAGATGCTGAAAGCCACCGAAGCGCACACCAACCTGTACGGGCAAACCCTGCACTATGGCTACGGCGTTTTTGAAGGCATTCGCAGTTACAAGACCGAAAATGGCGCACGCATTTTCAAGGCGCGTGAGCATTACGAACGCCTGATTCATTCCTGCCAATTGCTGGGCATTCCATTCGAGTACACGGTAGAGGAAATGACGGAAATCAGTTACAAGGTGCTGGAAGCCAATGATTTCAGCGATGCCTATCTGCGCCCGCTGGTCATCTGCGACCCCAGCATGACACTTATCAACGGCCAGCCGAGCAAACTCCTGATTGCTGCCTGGGAATGGGGCGCCTACCTGGGCGAAAAACTCCTGAACCTCAAAATTAGTCCGTATTGCCGCCCGCACCCGCGCTCGGTACACATGGAAGCCAAAGCTGTGGGGCACTATGTCAATTCCATTCTGGCTACTTCAGATGCCCGGAAATCGGGTTACGACGAGGCTTTGTTGCTCGACTGCGACGGAAATCTGGCGGAAGGCCCCGGCGCCAACCTGTTTTTTGAAAAAGACGGTGTGCTGTACACTCCTTCACTCGGCCACATCCTGCCGGGTATCACCCGCGCTACCGTATTGGAAATGTGCGCCGAACTCGACATTCCGGTTGAACAAGGCCATTTCACAGCAGAAGACCTGTTTGAAGCAGACAGCGCTTTCTTTTGTGGCACCGGCGCCGAAATCATCGGCATTCAAAAAGTAGATCATTACCATTTTCCCAAGGACTGGGCCAGCACCATCGGACATCAACTCCGGGCCAAATACCTGCAACTAGTACGCGAACAAACCACACAACCTGCAAGCATAGAAGCATGAGCATTTTGAATAAATACAGCCGTACCCTCACACAGGACCCTACACAGCCTGCTGCGCAGGCCATGCTATATGGCATTGGGCTGACGGAGGCCGACCTCGAAAAGGCGCAGGTGGGCATCGTGAGTATGGGCTACGACGGCAATACCTGCAATATGCACCTCAACGACCTGGCACGGACGGTGAAAGCCGGCGTGTGGGACAATGAACTGGTAGGACTGATTTTCAACACTATCGGCGTCAGCGACGGCATGAGCAACGGCACCGATGGTATGCGTTTTTCGCTGGTGAGTCGCGATATTATTGCCGACAGCATCGAGGCTGTTTGTGGCGCGCAGTACTACGATGGACTGATTGCTGTGCCGGGCTGCGATAAAAATATGCCCGGCTCGGTGATGGCCATGGGGCGTCTCAATCGCCCTGCTATCATGGTCTACGGCGGCACCATCGCTCCGGGGCAATGGAAAGGGCAGGATTTGAATATCGTTTCCGCATTTGAAGCCCTGGGGCAAAAGATCGCCGGTACCCTCGACGAAGGCGATTTTAAGGGTATTGTGAAGCACTCCTGCCCGGGCCCGGGCGCCTGCGGCGGCATGTATACGGCCAATACCATGGCCTCGGCTATCGAAGCGCTGGGTATGTCGCTGCCCTATTCTTCGTCCAATCCGGCGCTGAGCGAGGAAAAACAAAAAGAATGCACCGATGCAGGGCGCTATATCCGCCTGCTGCTGGAAAAAGACATCAAGCCTTCCGACATCATGACGGAAAAGGCTTTTGAAAATGCGATTACCGTGGTGACCGTGCTGGGCGGCTCTACCAATGCCGTACTTCACCTGATTGCCATCGCCAAAAGTGTGGGTTTGTCCCTCAAACAGGACGATTTTCAGGAAATCGGCGACCGCACCGCTTTACTGGCCGACCTCAAACCTTCCGGCAAATACCTCATGGAAGACCTGCACCGCATCGGCGGCGTACCGGCTGTGATGAAGTATTTGCTGAAAAAAGGCATGCTGCACGGCGATTGCCTCACCGTGACCGGCCGGACATTGGCTGAAAACCTGGAGAATGTTCCTGATCTCGACTTCGACACCCAACACATTATTCATCCGCTGGAATCGCCCATCAAAGCCACCGGTCACCTGCAAATCCTGTACGGCAACCTGGCCGAACTGGGCAGCGTCGCCAAAATCACCGGCAAGGAAGGCGAACGTTTCGAAGGCCCTGCGCGGGTATTCGACGGCGAACAGGCCCTGATTGCGGGTATTCAGAGCGGCCGCGTTCGTGCGGGCGACGTGGTGGTCATTCGATATGTTGGCCCGAAAGGCGCACCGGGTATGCCCGAAATGCTCAAACCTACGTCGGCGCTTATCGGCGCGGGCCTCGGCAAAAGTGTGGCGCTCATCACCGATGGCCGATTCAGCGGCGGCACCCACGGATTTGTAGTGGGCCATATCACCCCCGAAGCATCGGAAGGCGGCTTGCTGGCGCTGGTACACGACGAGGACATCATCGAACTGGATGCTGTGCATCGCACTATCCAATTGAAAGTCGACGATGCAGAAATAGAACGCCGCCGCGCACAATGGCAAACACCGCCACCGGCCGCTACCAAAGGCGTTTTGTACAAATACCTGAAATCCGTCAGTAATGCAGCCGAAGGCTGCGTAACCGACGAATAAACCTGAATACATGCTTTTACCTCACTCATAAATCACCACATTATGACAGCCACACCATCCACGCCCGAAGCAGGAGTCCAATTGTTGGAAACACCTGTTCTCCCACAAATCACCGGCTCGCAGGCCGTACTTGAAGCATTTCTGGCCGAGGGGGTCGATACCGTCTTCGGGTATCCGGGTGGCGCTATCATGCCGATTTATGATGCCTTGTACGATTATGGCGAGCAAATTCACCATATTCTGGTGCGGCATGAACAAGGTGGAATCCACGCAGCGCAGGGTTACGCCCGCGCTTCCGGCAGGGTAGGGGTGGTGTTTGCCACCAGCGGTCCCGGCGCGACCAATCTGGTGACCGGACTGGCCGACGCCCTGATCGACAGCACGCCAGTGGTGTGTATCACCGGGCAGGTATTTGCCCATTTGCTGGGCACCGATGCTTTTCAGGAAACGGATGTGATCAACATTACCACGCCCGTGACCAAATGGAACTGTCAGGTGACCGATGCAGCCGAAATTCCGGCAGCGCTGGCCAAGGCTTTTTACATTGCCGGCAGCGGGCGTCCGGGCCCTGTTTTGGTCGACATTACCAAGAATGCCCAAATGCAAAAGTTTGATTACGAAGGATATACGCGTTGTGACCATATCCGGAGTTATCGCCCGCGTCCGTTCATTCGCAAGGAATATGTAGAAGAAGCCGCGCAGTTGATCAACGCTGCGGAGCGGCCTTTTGTGCTCTTCGGACAGGGTGTTATCCTGGGTAAAGCCGAACAGGAATTCCGCGCATTTATAGAAAAAAGCGGCATTCCGGCTGCCTGGACGCTGCTCGGACTGGGCGCCTTACCCACCGATCACCCTTTGAATGTAGGTATGTTGGGCATGCATGGCAATTACGGCCCGAACGTGCTTACCAACCAGTGCGATGTGCTCATTGCCATAGGTATGCGCTTCGACGACCGGGTGACGGGCCGCCTCGACCGTTATGCCAAACAGGCCAAGGTCATCCACCTGGATATCGACCCCGCAGAAATCGATAAAAATGTAAAAGCCGAGGTACCCGTCTGGGGCGATTGCAAAGAAACCTTGCCGCTCCTAACACAACTCGTCGCGCAAAAACAATACCCGGAATGGCTCCAGCAATTCCGCGACCACGCTGCCAAAGAACAGGAAGTGGTTATTCAGAAAGAATTGCACCCCACGGGCGACATTCTCTCGATGGGCGAAGTGATTCGTGTAATCAATGAACTCACCCATGGCGAATCGGTCATCGTGACGGATGTGGGTCAGCACCAGATGGTCGCCACACGTTATGCCCGTTTCAACAAAACCCGCAGCAATATTACTTCAGGTGGCCTGGGCACCATGGGTTTTGCCCTGCCTGCCGCTATCGGCGCGAAATATGGTGCTCCCGATCGCACAGTTATTGCCATTGCCGGCGATGGCGGTATTCAGATGACGATTCAGGAACTGGGCACGATTCAGCAGTTTGGCGCCGAGGTGAAAATTATCATCCTCAACAACCAGTTTTTGGGAATGGTGCGTCAGTGGCAACAACTGTTTCACGACCGCCGCTATTCGTTCGTCAATATCACCAGCCCCGATTTTGTAAAAGTGGCCGAAGGTTACGGCATTCCCGGCCAGAAAGTCACCCAGCGCGAACAACTTCAATCGGCCCTCCAGGCCATGCTCGATCACAAAGGCTCTTTTCTGCTGGAAATCATGGTTGGCAAGGAAAACAATGTGTTCCCGATGGTGCCGCAGGGGTGTGGGGTGGCGGAGATAAGACTGGAATAGTTATTAAGTTATTGGTTATTAAGTTATTAGGGGTGGGTAAGGGTTTATTTTTACCTATGTTTGGCTTCACTGGCTGAGTGGCGAAGAATTTATCAAAACCAACCCTTACCCACCTTAATAACTTAATAACCAATAACTTAATAACTCAAAAATCAATTACCCTACTTCTTGGCCTGTCTGGAAAGATAAGCAATGTATCCGTTCAGTAATTTAATACAGTTGTCGATTTGTTCTTTAAATGATTTTAGTTGTTCTGAAGAGATGTAGGTTTCATCATAAGCCGTAACAAGGTGCTCCAGCGTTTCCTGAATAGATCCCCTTGCCATTCTGCAAAACTGAGCATTTTCCTTGTGATGAAAACGTCCGTAACCTTCGGCAATACAGGCAGTAATGCGTCTGGACGAACGAACAATTTGGTCAGTAAGCCTAAATCGCTCCTCTGAAGGGAAAAAATCCTTGACCAGTATTGCAATTCGCTTCCGCAGCAAGCGGCATTCCTTGTAGGATTCCAGTTGTGTAAATGATCGAATTTCCATAAATGAAAGCATTATTAAAAGCCCAAAAATATTAAAAATGCCAAGTGTAATCACCCCTGATAACCAATAACCAATAACGAATAACAAAAAATGAAAAGGGAATACACCATCACCGTCTACACCGAAAATCAGGTGGGCTTGCTTAATCGGATCGCCATCATTTTTTCCCGGCGCAAGATCAATATCGACAGCCTCAATACCTCGCCCAGCGAAGTGGAAGGTATCCACCGTTTTACCATTGTGATGGATGAAACGGAAGATGTAGTGCGCAAACTCACCCGCCAGATCGAAAAGCAGGTGGATGTGTTGCGTGCATTTTACAACAGTGAGGAAGAAATTGTGTGGCAGGAAATGGCGCTGTACAAGGTGCCAACCGACGAAATTGCCGAAAAAGTGAAAGTAGAACGGCTCCTGCGCGAACACGGCGCCCGGGCAGTGGTGATCCGCAAAGACTATACGGTGTTTGAAACCACCGGCCACCGCGAAGAAACGAGCAACCTGATTCGGGTGCTCGAGCCCTACGGCCTCATCGAATTTGTGCGCAGCGCCCGCGTGGCCATCATCAAAGGCAGCAACGGATTCCATGAAATGCTCAAAGACTTCGAACGCCGCGAACCAGGCGAAGACACCTTTGAAAACGAATACCTCAACGAAAAGGAACGGGTATTTGCAATGTGATACTGGCTCTGGGAAACCCGGCTGATTTTTTCAAAACGAATTAAAAACTCAACAATTTCAATAAAAATGGCACAACTCAACTTTGGCGGCACGCTTGAAAATGTCGTCACCCGCGAAGAATTTCCCCTTGAAAAAGCGCAGGCCATCCTGAAGGATGAAGTCGTAGCCGTCATCGGATATGGCGTACAGGGCCCCGGTCAGGCGCTCAACCAACGCGAAAATGGCATCAACGTGATCGTCGGCCAGCGCAAAAACTCCAAATCATGGGACAAAGCCGTGGCCGATGGCTTCGTACCCGGCGAATCCTTGTTCGACATTGAAGAAGCGCTCGAACGTGGCACCATCATCTGCTACCTGCTTAGCGATGCTGCCCAGATTCAGATGTGGCCCACCGTCAAAAAACACCTGACACCCGGCAAAGCCCTGTATTTCTCCCACGGATTCGGTATTACCTACAACGATCAGACGGGTATTGTTCCGCCTGCCGACGTAGACGTGTTCCTCGTAGCCCCCAAAGGTTCGGGTACTTCCCTGCGCCGTATGTTCCTGCAAGGCCGTGGCCTCAACAGCAGTTATGCCATTCACCAGGATGCTACCGGCCGCGCGTTCGATCGCGTGATCGCGCTGGGTATCGCTATCGGCAGTGGCTACCTGTTTGAAACGAATTTCAAAAAAGAAGTGTACAGCGACCTGACCGGCGAACGCGGCACGCTCATGGGCGCTATTCAGGGCATTTTCGCAGCACAGTACGCCGTACTGCGCGAGCGCGGCCACTCGCCCAGCGAGGCTTTCAACGAAACAGTGGAAGAGCTCACTCAATCGCTGATGCCCCTGGTGGCTGAAAACGGTATGGACTGGATGTATGCCAACTGCTCTACCACGGCTCAACGCGGCGCACTGGACTGGTGGAAAAAATTCCGCGATGCCACCCTGCCCGTGTTCAACGAACTCTACGATAGTGTAGCCACCGGAAAAGAAGCGGCTCGCTCCATTTCCTCCAACAGCCAGCCCGACTACCGCGTCAAACTGGAAGAAGAACTGAAAGAACTCCGCGAAAGCGAAATGTGGCAAGCCGGCCAAACCGTACGCAGCCTGCGTCCGGAGAATCAGCCGGTGGCGGAGGAAGCGTAACTTTGATGTTATTGGTTATTGGTTATTGGTTATTAGGGGCGGGTAAGGGTTTGTTTTCATAAATTCTTTGCTACTCAGCCAGTGAAACCAGGCATTTGTGAAAATATACCCTTACCCACCCCTAATAACCAATAACCAATAACTAATAACCAAACAGGCACCATGACACACGCATCCCATTCCACCCTCATCCAGCCTGCCGATATCCTGCTGGCTTCCAAACGATTGCACCATGTCGTACGGCGCACCCCGCTGATACGCAACGTGAATTTGTCCAAATTGTACGACTGCAACGTATGGCTCAAGCGGGAAGACCTGCAGGTGGTGCGTTCCTACAAATTGCGCGGGGCGTATAACATGATGAGCCGCCTCTCGACAGAAGAGATGCAGCGGGGTGTGGTGTGTGCGAGTGCCGGCAACCATGCGCAGGGATTTGCCTATTCCTGCAAAAAACTGGGCGCCCGCGGCGTGGTATTTATGCCTGTGATTACGCCCCGACAAAAAGTGTCGCAAACGATGATGTTCGGGGAAGGATTTATCGACATCAAACTGGTAGGCGATACCTTCGACGACTGTGCAGCGGCAGCCAAACAGTTTACCGTAGCACAAAACATGACCTTCATCCCGCCTTTCGATCACCCGCACATCATCGAAGGGCAGGGAACGGTGGCGGTGGAAGTTTTGGAAGAACTTTCCGAAGTGGACTTTCTATTCGTTCCGCTCGGCGGCGGCGGACTCACTTCGGGCATGGGCACTTATTTCAGAACCTTTTCACCACGAACGCACATCGTTGGCGTGGAACCCGAGGGCGCACCATCGATGTTTGAAGCGCGCAAGGCCGGGCAGCCGGTTACACTGGATGCCATCGACCGTTTTGTTGATGGTGCTGCGGTAAAAAGGGTAGGGGAACTTACCTTCCAGATTTGCCAGTCGGTGCTCAACGACATGCTGCTGGTGCCGGAAGGCCGCGTTTGTCGTACCATTCTGAAATTGTACAATGAAGATGCCATCGTAGCCGAACCCGCCGGCGCGCTCAGTATTGCCGCACTGGAAGACTATGCCGATCAGATTCGGGGTAAAAATGTGGTGTGCGTCGTTTCCGGCAGCAACAACGACATCGATCGTATGCCGGAAATCAAGGAGCGCGCCCTTCAATACGAAGGACTTAAACACTATTTCCTGATTCGTTTTGCCCAGCGCCCCGGCGCACTCAAGGAATTTGTCACCAATGTGCTGGGCCCCAACGACGACATCACCCGATTCGAATACATGCAAAAAACCAACAAGGAAACCGGCCCGGCGCTTGTTGGTATTGAACTTCAGCAACGTGCTGATTATGAGGTGCTTATCCGGAAATTGCACCAGTACAACATCGATTTTTCGGAAATCAACAAGGATGATAATTTGTTTGGATACCTTGTTTGAATGATGAATGATGAATTTACCGTAAGGCTTAGTCGTGGCATGAGGAATAAAAAAGAGTCCCCGTTTTAGGCCATCGGCCTAAAACGGGGACTCTTTTTTATTCCTCATGCCACGACTTGTAAAGTGAAAATGCTATGAAATTCATCATTCATCATTCATCATTCCCTTCACCACTATTTTCCCCGTTCCAACCACTTTCCCGCCTGCCTGAACGGTGTAGAAATACAAGCCGGTATCAAGTCCTTCCCGCTGTAAAATGCCCTGGTTGTCAGGAAGAGGCATGGTGCGTACCAATTGGCCTGAGGTGTGGTAAAGTTGGAAACTGGCATTTTTCACATCAGCGCCATGGATCTGTATGCGCAGTTGCTCTGAAAACGGATTCGGATAGGTTTCCACTTTTACAAACACATCATGGAGCACATTGACGGCACTGACCACTTCAAAAGGCGGTTCGTGGATGGTATGGAATACTGTGTTGGTACGTACCGGTTCATTGAGGTCGAAGTAGATGTCGGCATTGTTTCTGATGACAGTTCCTTCCGGAAGGTTCGGATTTTGACGGATACGGAAGGTCACATATCCTTGTGAAGCATCCGGATTGGTCGTACTGTCGGGCAATGCAATGGGCTGAAAGGTAAACTTGAGCACCCGATTGCCTTCCAAACGGTAGTCGACCGGATGGCTGGAGGCGCCGATCTGAATGCTCGACGGATCGAGGAAGCGCGACAGGGTATCGATCAGCACCACTCGGAATGCCGTATCATTTCCGGTATTCTGGAAACGAATGGTGTATTCCAGGTCGGTATTCGGGTAAATGTAATGCGCTTCGTCGAACCCCGTCGGAACGGCCTGTTTGTCGTTGGGGTCGAAACTGTTGCGCACCACCGGGCAGTATTCCGAAACAAAAGGATCGCCATCATTTTGAGGATACTGGTTGTAAAAGCCGGTACTGAAGTTCGTTCCTGTTGTACAGCCTTCCACGGCTGCCAGAGGCAGGTCGTTGCCCGGTGCATTGGGCTCCTGTTGGGCTAGGAGATGATAGGTAGATCCATTGGCAGGAAAGGCAATGTTGCGTGTATCGAGTGGGCCTAGTTGGAAATCATCGTGCATCAGCAATACGGCATCTTCAATGATAATGTATTCCAGTGCCTGCGGCATGGCTTGCATACTTTGATTGATAATCTGAAACCGCACCGAGTCGCCGTCGCACGCACTTCCCACCCGGATATGTGCACCTGACCAGGCCGGATCCGGGGCGGAGCACAGGCTATCCGGGTAAATATGAACACTGGAGCAGGCTACTTCACCCAATTCAGCCGAACAGTCGACTTGCACGGTTATATTGAAATCGCCACATTCGCCGGATTCCAGGTCGTCCAAGGGAAAGGTAAATATGTTTCCGTTTTGTTGTGAAGGCGGGGCATCCGCACTTACAAAAGAATAAACAGGCGCAAGGGCTATGACAAAGTAAGGATCGACGGCTGTTGCCGGGCCGAAATTGCAATAATGCACATTGATAACTGAAGTGCTGCAGCGACGTACGGCGCTTGAACCATGCTCCACTGTGAGATAAGGGCAATTTAGCACATCCTGCACCGGGAAATTGACGGTTATTGTATCGAGATATCCGACGTGAACGGGAACGTCCTGCACACAAGAATTCCAGTAATCGACAGGCGGTATTAAGCGGACTACATAATCGCCTGTATCACAAGCAATTCTGTACTCTCCCAGGCTGTCCGTAGTGCCGTACAGTTGGATGGTATCGAGCGTGGCTTCCACAATCCAGTTGGCCAAAGGTATGTCGGGCTGCGACAGCGCGCAATCTTCATCCAGATCGTGTTTCACATTGCCTTTGATCACGCCGGCTTTGATGACACCGTTTGCATCAGTGCGAATGACGAGCGCTACGGGCCAGTTGCTGGGGTTGTTGAAACCGCCTATCACATAACCACCATCTGAGAGGCGTTGCAATATATTGCTGCTGTTGACCAGCGTTTTGGCGCCCAGCAACCGCTCCCACAACGGAGCGCCGGTGGCATCGGTTTTCATCAGCAGGATTTTCTGGCCGGGTACATTCTCCGTTCGGTGGTTGGCAGTAAGCACAATTTCACCATTCAGGTCTTCAATTACTTGCCTGCCTTCCGCCGAACGACCGGGCATCAGGTAGTCCTGGCGCCACCATACATTGCCGGTATCGGTGCATTTCAGCAGAAAAACATGGTTGCCAGCAGCGTCAAATTGCCCGCCTGTGATCAGCAGATTTCCATCCTGCGAGCGTACCATATCTGCTGCAAGATCATTCGGATTGCTGCCGAGGCTGATTTCCGATTGCTGGTTGCCTGCTGCATCTACTTTCAGGAGTCGGATATCTGATGTCGTGGAATGCTGGTTTTTAAGGATCATATAGCCGCCATCGGGCGTTGCTACGACCTGAATGCCCTCTTCGTCGTCGGGGCTTGTATATTGCTGCGTCCACATGGCATTGCCAAGGACATCTGTTTTGGACAATTGAACATCCCCGTTGCCCGGATTTGCCAGTGTTTTCACCGTACTCAGAATGAGGTATCCGCCATCAGAAGTAGGAATAATACTCCGGGCAGAACAGTAGGTCAGGTCATTGGCAAACACCTGTTTGTGCCAATCCAATTCGTAATTGTTATTCGGAAAAAGCAGGTTGTTGGGATTAAACCTGCTGAGGTAAATGCCCTTATAACTGCTGTCCTGTGGAATTTTCTCTTCCAGAATAATCAGCGATTCATCGAGCAACAGGATTGATTTTCGGGAAAAATGGTGAAATGGAGGGCTTTCCCAGCCAAAGTTGTTGTTGCCACCGTAATGTCCGCCGGTTGGCAATGCAAAACACCCAAACATGTAATTGGCATACCCGTCCGGCGTATTGTTGATCGACCAGATGTAATGACTGGCTGGAATTTCATGCAAGCCCGTAATGTAATTGCCATCCGGTTCGTATGGCCCGCCCGCGCTTTGGGCAAAACTGAACATCCAGCCCTGTGCATTTGAATTGTACGAGATGATTGTAAAAAGGACGCAAAAGAGTGCCCGTTGTGCGAAATGAATGCCATGTATTCTCATAAGACGCAAGTAGTTATAATTGGGAAATCCTTGACTTTTTGAACGATACAAAAGTGAGGCGAGCAAGACGGGTGGACAAGGACAAAAAAATGGAAATGTGGAAATAGGGTTGATAGGGTTGATAGGGTTGATAGGGTTGATGAGGTTGATAAAGTTGATGAGGGTTGATAAGAGTTGATGAGGGTTGATATTCAGCGGCTCGGGCTAAGGAGGGGGTGTTCATTCATACATTCATTGAAGTTTGTTTCGAAAAGCATCGATTGGCACTCTTTTCTGAACAAACTCGAGGAATGTGAAGCCCCCTTACCCAGAGCCGCTGAATATCAACCCTTATTAACCCTCATCAACACTTATCAACCCTCATCAACACTTATCAACCCTCATCAACACTTATCAACCCTCATCAACACTTATCAACCCTCATCAACCCTCATCAACTCTTATCAACCCTATCAACCTCATCAACCCTTACATTTGTGAAAATAATTATTCCACACCATGCCCAATTTTGTCCTCTATCAAGTACTTCAATCGTTCACCCGGCACGATCTGGGGCGTTTTGGCAAGTTGGTGCGCTCGCCATTTTTTACCCATCGGAGTGAGATGGAGCGCATGTTTGCCTGTCTGGCCTATTGCAGGTACCGCGACAAACCCCTGCCAGACAAGGAAATGCTTTTTAAAAAGAGTTTCCCGGATCGGCCGTACGACGATCTTTTGCTGCGCGCCACGATGAGCGACTTGCTGGAACTCATGGAGGAGTTTCTTACCTGGCAGGTGTTGCGAGGAGATGAAATCAGGGCTCAACTGGCCCTTGCTACGGCTTTCCGGGAGCGCAATTTGGGCAAGTTTTTTGGAAAAAATCGCCGGAAACTCGAACAAAAACTGGAAACCAGTCCTATCCGTAATGCAGACTTTCACCGGCAGGTACTTGATTTTCAAGTGGAAATAGCCCAATTCGAATCACGTACGGTACGTACGGCTGAGTTGCCGTTGCAGGATATTTCCAACTCGATCGATACCCTGTACCTTGCCGAAAAACTGCGGCATGCCTGCACACAGATTTCACACCAGGCAGTGTTTAAAACCTCCTACGGATTTGGGTTGCTGCCAGATGTGATCGATCGGGTGGAGCCCAACGGCTTCCTCGACGTACCCGCTATTGCATTGTACTATTATTGTTATCGCTTCCTGACAGAGCAGTACAGCCTGGATTATTTTCAAAAATTCAGACAGGAATTGCATCAAAACGGCCATTTTTTCCCGGATACGGAATTGAAAGAACTGTATTTGCTGGCCATCAACTATTGTATCCGAAAAATCAATGAAGGCGCCGATGCATTTATCCTCGAAGGATGGGAATTGTATCGGGAAGGGCTCAACAACGGTTTGTTGCTCGAAAACAAAAGCATTTCACCATTTACGTTCAACAATATTTCCGCATTTGGTATCAAACTCGGCCGATATGAAGAAGTGGAAGCCTTTATCCAGGAATACAACCATTTTCTGGAACCCGTTTTGCAGGAAAGCCTGCGCAGTTTCAACCTCGCCCGGCTGGAATACAAACGCGGACACCACCATGCTGCCTTGCGCCTTTTGCAAACGGCCGATTTTAAAGACCTGGTCAACAACCTGATCGCCAAAACCCTGCAACTAAAAATTTACTTTGAACTGGAAGAATTCGACCTGCTCGATTCGCATTTGGACACCTTCCGACAGTTTGTGCGGCGCCGGGAACTTAGCGATTACCACCGTCGTAACTATCTGAATATCATCAATTTCGTAAAAAAAATTACCATGCTCCGTCCAACCGACCGCAAGGAACGGCTGGCATTAAGAGCAGACATCGAACAGGCCACTGTGCTGACAGAGCGGGACTGGCTGCTCGAACAACTGGATAAGAAGTAATCGCTCTGAAAGGGTAAATGTCATACGCTTTCCCAGGTTGGTCTTTAAATGCTCTTCGAGGCCCGGCCGTCTAATTACCATGATTTTGATGGATACAAGTCTTTGGTTTGATGAGTGGAGCGGTGCTCCGCTTGTCAATTCTGCCATGATGAAATTCCATGTTGTAATGCTCCTGCTTTGTATGTGTACAAGCAGGGCGCTTTTCTCCCAATCATTTGCTATTCAGCATGTTACAGTCATCCCGATGCACAAGGATGTCGTGCTGGAAAATCAGACCGTTCTTGTTCAGAATGGAAAAATCGAAGGGCTCGGCCCGTCTTCAGATGTAGCCATCCCTGCCGATGCAAGCATGGTCGATGGCACGGGCAAATACCTGATCCCGGGCCTTTTCGACATGCATGCGCATTTCTTTTACGAACAGGGCAACAACATCAACACCTGCGAGCAGGAATTGCAGGTCATGCTCGCCAACGGACTTACCACGGTGCGTATCCAGTGTGGCGATTCGGTGTACCTGGATGCTCGCCAACAAGTGGCTCTGAAGGCTTGGGCCGGGCCGCAATTGTTTGTTTCCAGTCCGCAATTCGTCGGCGACTGGCCCTGGCGCGGGAAAGTGTTTGCTGAAATTTGCAAAACCACGAAGGAAGCGGAAGCCGCTGTACGCAAATGCAAAAAACAGGGTTACGACGAAATCAAAATCACTTTTATGGTACCCCGAAATGTGTACGATGCCATTATCAAAACAGCCAAGGAAGAAGGCATCAAAGTGACCGGGCACGTGGGGCCGCAGGTGAAATTGCCGGCTGCACTCGCTGCGCGACAACAAATCGAGCACATGGACGAATTTATCGATATGCTCCTGCCAGACACCTCCTACAACCACGGACAAAGCGTGTCGGATATGAACATCTGGCGCCGGAATGCCTGGGCGACCGTGCCGTTTCTGGATGAGCGCAAATTGCCGGAGTTGGTGAAAATGGTCAAAGAATCCGGTATCTACGTGACGCCGACCAACTTCTTTTTTCTCTCCTCCTTCGGCGAGGGACGCACCGATGAAGAATACCGGCAACGACCTGATTATCAATACATTCCTTCCAATATAAAAGCAGATCGCTGGGATGTGAAAGAAGCCTACTGGAACAGGGCTGCCACTGAAGAGACCCGGAAAAAGTACGTGTACCTGCGCAAAAAAATGGTGTACGACCTTTGGCAGGCCGGGGTACCGCTCATGGCAGGCTCCGATTCGCCGGAATGGTTTCTGGTGCAGGGTTTTGCCGTTCACGACGAACTGGAAACGTTTGTGCAGGCAGGGCTCACGCCTTTTGCCGCCCTGCAAACTGCAACCATTCATCCTGCAACTTATCTCGGAATTTTAGACAAAAAAGGTACGATCGAGAAAGGAAAACAGGCCGATTTGGTACTGCTGGACCGAAATCCGCTGGAGGATATCCGGAATACGCGCAGTATTCTGGGCGTTTTTCTGGCTGGTAGGTATTACAACAGTGAGGAAATTGGAAAAATGCTGGAGGCTGCAAAGGTGCTTGGCAGGTAAAGCAAATCAAAATGGCGAGCAGCAGAAAACATCGGATTAAAAATGTTGAACGAACCGATTTTCCTATATGCATTTGGAAAACGAATCTGGATGTTTGTTTTTTATTTCTTCCCTTGAAATAACAATGCGTTTCTGCCGCTCGCTTTTGAAGTAATGAACTGAAAGCATAAGTTGATGGGTGTATCAAACTTGCTCCCGGTTTTGACAGTGCAAAAGTCTTCTAGTTTGATTGATTGATCAAACTGATAATTTCTATCTTTGCATAGACAACGCTTATCAGAATGAACCTGCAACAACTCGAATATGTCGTCGCCGTCGACGTCCACCGGCATTTCGCAAAGGCCGCGGAAAGTATTTATGTTACCCAGCCTACGCTGAGTATGATGATTCGAAAACTGGAGGATGAACTGGGGGTGAGGATATTTGAACGTGACCGAAAACCGGTGGTTCCTACGCGTGAAGGTATGGAAATCGTCGAGCGAGCCCGGCATATTCTGGCTGAAGTAGACAAACTCCGCGAATACGCAGCCGGTTTGAGCGGCGAAATCAGCGGCGAATTGCGCCTGGGTATCATTCCCACCCTGGCGCCTTATCTGCTGCCTTTGTTTTTGAAATCGTTTTCCGAAACATATCCCAAACTCAAACTACATATCAAGGAAGCCGTCACAGACGATATCATCATGCTCCTGCGCCGCGGAGAAATGGATATGGGGCTTTTGGCCACACCGCTCGACGAACCCAATTTGTGCGAATACCCCGTATTTCAGGAAGAATTTTATGCCTATGTGTCTCAGAATGAAGGTTTTCCACAAAAAAAATACGTGTTGCCCGCACACATCGATCCCTCCAAATTGTGGCTATTGCAGGAAGGACACTGCCTGCGCAACCAGATTTTTAACCTCTGCGAACTAAAAAACACTGACTTCGGCACGGCCGTCTGGTACGAAGCGGGCAGCATTGAAACGCTGATCAACCTCGTCGATCACCATGGCGGCATTACTATTATTCCGCAATTGGCCACCCTGCACCTGAAAACGCATCAGAAGAAAAACCTGCGCGAATTCAGCAACCCCAAACCTGCCCGCGAGATCAGCCTGGTGACCACCAAAAACTTTCCCCGCCGCATGCTACTGGAAAGCCTGCGGGCAGAAATTGCGGCTAAAATACCCATCGAGCCCAACAACGGATTAAAAGTGTTGGTACGGTAACTCTCGGTTTACTCGACAGGGCTCCAGTCGGTGATCGAATTGCTGTTGTAAATGACCCGTTCGCGACGTTCGCCGCCGATTTCGCGGGCACGGATGTCGATTTCACTACTTGTCCAACTCAGCGACCGAACGAAGGTAAACATCAAAATCGATCCATCTGCCGACCAACAGGGGTTGAATGCTCTGTTGATCACTTTTCTTTGGTTGGAACCGTCCGGATTTATGAAATAGATATCGAACGGATCGTGAAACGCAATGGTAAATCCATCGGGCGACCAGCGGGGGTTGTCGTATGCACCTGTGGCCAGTTTTTTGAAATTGGTTCCATCTGCATTGATAGTGCATAAAGAAGACTCATAATACACGTCGTCACGGGCAATCATAACGAATTTCCGGCTGTCGGGCGACCAGTCGATACTGGCGTACAAATATCCTCCGGGCAGGTGGACAAGCGTTTTTTGCTGTGTTTGCAGATTTACGCGCACGATCGTACTGTCGAATCCTTCGAGGTAGGCCACTTCGCTGTCGTCGGGCGACCAGCAAATACCTGCTACATCCTGGTTGTTGAGTTTTAAAATGGGAGCATAGGTTTCGGCATCTACAATGGAATACTTCAGATCGCCGGTAGTGTGGTCGTTCACGCAAAGCCGCGTTCCGTCGTGCGACCAACGCAACAGATCGATGCCTGTGTGAGGCGTATGCCTGTTGTCCTTCAAAATCAATTCCGAATCATTGCCACTCTGATCGTGCATGGCAATTCGACCAGGCAGCAGGGAAAGGGGCAATTCCTCGTCGCGTTTGCAGGCGAGGAAAACGGTCAAAATGAGCAGGAATAGTATGTTTTTCATGTTGAATTAGTGTTTTCGTGTTTTCGTGTTTTCGTGTTTTTGTAGGCTTCGCGCCCGGCATTTGGAAAGTGGGGGTGATAAAAGTCGATGAGGGGTGATTTTAGACACAAATAGACTGGGCGCGAAGCACCACGAAAACACAAAAACACCAAAACACCAAAACACAAAAACACTCTTCTCTCATTCCCCCGGCGCCCAATCAATCAGGCTGCGATCTTCATAGATGGTTCGTTCGCGTTGGTCGCCGCCGATTTCACGTGCCATGATGGTAGAAACGCTGCTCATCAAAGTTTTGATTCTGAGTTGATTATACATAAGCACTTCGCTATTGGCGGACCAGCAGGGGCTGGTGGCACTGGGTTCGAATTTGCGAACATCGTTACCGTCGGGCCGTATCAGTTGGATGGAATAAGTGTTTTCAAATGCAATATCTTCTCCGTTGGGAGCGAAGCGCGGGTTCCTGAAACTGTTAAATCCACCTGTCAGCAGGATTTTAAAATGGCTGCCATCGCAACGAACCGTACACAAAATGGATGCTTCATATGGATTCGTATTGCGTGCTGCGAGCACCAGGCTATTGCCGTCGGCCGACCAGTCGATACCACAATCATAGATATATGGATCAGGCAATGAAATGGTGTCAAATGTGTTGCTCAAGCGATGAAAAAAGACAATCTGATTCTTAGCGGTATAGGCCAGTGTATTGTCATCGGGCGACCAGCAAAGTGCAGACATTTCGGGTTTCCGAAAACGAAATATTTCTTCCTGTGAGTTGGCGAGCAAAATGCGGTAGTTCGGATTGCTGTAAACCGCTATCATGGCGCCATTGTGTGCCCAGCGAAGCGGCGTGCCATGATCAAATGAAGTCTGTTGGCCTGATGAAGGGGTGTACAACCAGGCATTGTTATTTTCCGCTTGCATGACCAGCCGACCGGGTATTTCTTTTAATGGCAGTATTTCTTCGCGTGTGCAGGCAAGGAAAAAAGAGAGGACGAGCAGGGGAATTAATTGTTTCATACGACATAAAGCAGTGGTGAATAGTGTGCTTTTATACACTAAAATTCACCCCCTGCTTTATGCAAAACCAATGATCCTGGTCAGAAAAAAGGTTGATATTCCTTGTTATTTGCCTTTTTTCAACCAGCCATTGTCGCTCAACCAGTCTGTAAGCCGTTGCGGCCAGGTTTTCAGGGAGGTCAGCGGTGTGCGTTTGCCCATATTGAAGGCGTGGTTGCCCTGCGAATAGAGATGTACTTCTACCGGAACATGCGCTTTCCGGTACAGTCCCGCCAGTTGCAAAACGGGTTCCGAACAACACTCGTCGTCGTTGGCAGCCAGCAAAAACGCGGGCGGCGGATTGGTCAGGGTACTTGTCGGGACGGCCAATGGGCCCGGGTAAACAGCCACCAAAAAATCGGGGCGGGCGCTGAAATGTTCCACAACATCGGTGCTTTTAAGGTTGGCAGGCCGGTCTTCGAAGGAAGCCCAGGCCGCCAGTTCGCCGCCCGCAGAAAAACCCATCACGCCGATGCGCGCCGGGTCGATGCCCCATTCAGCCGCCCGGCTGCGCAGGAGGCGCATGGCGCGGGCCGCGTCTTCCCGCGGGTGTTCTTCCTTGTATGGCGAGCCTTCTTCCCTGAAAAGGCGGTATTTCAGCACAAAAGCCGCTACGCCAATGCTGTTGAAATACTGGGCTGCGTCGCGGCCTTCGGAATTGAACACCAGGGCGCGGTGGCCACCGCCCGGGCAAATGAGTACGGCGGCGCCATTGGCCATGTTCTTAGGCGGCAAAAAGGCCGTAATGCTCGGATTGTGGATGTTTTTTACCCACCAGTCCTGTGCTTTTTCAGGCTCGTTTTTTCTGTTTTCAAAGCCGGGTGCGCCATTGGGCCAAAGCGGAATTGGCACTGACAAAAGATTCGTTTCCGGTTGTGCCAGATCGAGTTCCTGTATCCAGATATTGCGAAACAATACATTGTGCCCTTCGGCCTGTAGTTTGAGCCCGCCGGGAACGTCGGTGATGCCTTTGCCGCCGTCATTTCCACCATCGATACCCGAATTGGCGCCGCCCCACACCTGATTGATGGGCTGATTGAGATATACTTTTTGCCCGTTGAAACACATGGAAAGCATGGCTCTTTCTGTGCGTTGTCCGTCCTGAAAACGGGCTGCGCGGAATACAATATCGTAGGCATTCCACTTCCCTATGCCGTTGTAGGCGTAGTAGGGCGAGGGGGTTTCGTTGATGACGGCTGCCATGCCATGCGAAGTGGTATCGCCATCCAGTACCTGAATTTCATAGCGGTTTTGCAGGTAAACGCCGCTGTTACCGCCTTTTTCCTGTATCAGAAACTCGATGTGCAGGCGGAAATCGCGGAAGGCTTTTTTGGTGACGATATCAGCCGTGCCGTATTTGCCGCCGGCAGCCGTGGGGTCGTTGCCATTGAGTACGGTGCCGGCGTCTACAGGGTCTTTCACAATCGTCCATTTGATGGGAGGTTGGGCTGCCAGCCGGGGCCCTTCCCAATACTGCCACTTTTCGTCGAGCATGGTTCGGGTGCCGTCAAAATAGACTTCGGCGCCTTCCGGGGCTTTGACGCCGACGCCGATCTGGGCTCGGAGCAGGGTAGAGGTTGCCCCCACAATCAAGAACGTGAATAGCAGGCGATGTAAGGCGAAAAGATGTTGCTTGATACGGTGTTTCATTTTACTCAGTTTAAATTTTCTTTTCAATTTGATACTTGCTAACGAAAAGGGGTTTATCAGGATGCTGCCAAGGGTACATGGATGGTAGTATGGACTTTAGTCCGTCGGGACAGCGCCTTTTAAGGCGCAAAAAAAACTATATAAAGCGCCTTAAAAGGCGCTGTCCCGACGGACTAAAGTCCATACTACCATCAAACATATCACCCTCACCTCACTTCTTTAGCAATGCTGCCTTGAAATACTTGCCTTGCCGGGTCGGTGTAAAATTCCAGTCGGTGAACAAACTCGGCGCCCATTCCGGATCAAACACCCACACCACATACGAAATGCCTTTTTGTTTGCAATAGGCCGTTATGGCATCCCCATACGATTCGTCGCTGATGACAGGGATGTGCGCGCCTGGGTCGTCGGCGCCGCAAAAACCCACTTCTGTTAGCAATACCGGGTATTTTTCGGCTACGAATCCCCAGTCCTGTGTCCATTGTGCCTCCCAGGGTTTGGCGCGTTTCATGGGGTAGGGGTGGCTCACGTAAGCAATGCCTTCGGCGCGAATGGGATCGGTGGCTACCGGCGTGAGGTCGTAGGCCCAGTTGAACCCCGCAACGAGCGGTACTGCCTGACAGCCGTGCGCCCGGATGATGGTGATACATTCTTCCATTATTTCGCGCCACTGGGGCCAGGAGCATACGCCGAGTTGGCCGTTGTACACGGTGGGTTCGTTGAACAATTCGAAAAACGCCACCGTTGGTTCGTCCTTGTAATGCTGCGCCATGGTGCGCCAGAATTCGAAGGTTTCCTTGTGTGTGGTTTCGTATCTGGGGTGCTGATACAATTCGGAACGCAGGTTGCCGATGCTGTGCCAGTCGATGATGACGTACAGACCGCACTCGCGGGCCCACTGCACCCCTTGATCGAGCAGTTTCAGGTATTCCTCCTGCCCGCGTTCGCGCCAGGCAGTCGGGTGTACGGGCAGGCGGACGATATTAGCGCCCCAGCGTTTTATTTCATCGAAATAGGCGGCATTCCAGTGGCCGATGCCCGCCAGCCGGTCGGGGTCGCTGGCATTCAAACCCCGAAATATAAAAGTATCCTGATCGGGTGTAACGAATTGATTGCCTTTTACTTGTATTCTTTTTACAGCGTTGGCCGGAGCGGGAGACTGAGCAGAAAGCATCAGACAAAAGAACTGGAGAATGAGTAAAAGGCACGTGTGTTTGCGCATAACAGAGGAGGGTAAAGGTGGAAAGATAAGAGTACCCGGGGAAATCCCTGATGCAAAAGAATCAAAAGTATGTGGGGCGTAGCGGGGGGAATTTGGACAGAAAGGCGGGGTTATTTTGTTAAACAGAGCGCGTAGAGTAGTTTCATGCAGACCGCGTAGAGTAATTTTCCGCAGATCGCGCAGATTTAACCGCAGAACTCGCAGAATGTAGAGTACACCTATTCCCTCAAAGCGATAACAAATGAGTACTCTACGTTATGTACTCTACATTCTGCGAGTTCTGCGGTTAAATCTGCGCGATCTGCGGGAAATTACTCTACGGAAAATCTCATGTTCATGTCGTTAAACAACCCTGGTGTTTTTTTTCAGCAACTAACCACCATGCTTTTAGCAGGGGCCCGTAATTTCGCCCACACTTACCACCACCGAATAAAATCCTCGCCATGCCTATTTACCATAAACTGGGAAAAATACCCCGCACCCGCCACACCGTTTTTGAAAAACCCGACGGAGACGGCATTTACTACGAACAACTCTTCGGCACCATCGGCTTTGATGGCATGTCGTCGCTGCTGTACGAAATACACCGTCCGACGATGGTGCGCGAAATCCTGAAAACAGAAGACGTCAGTCCGAAAATCGCTGTGGAAAAAAACATGACCGCGCGCCTGCTCCAGGGCTTTCAGGTGCCTGCGCAGGACGACTTTCTGGACAGCCGCACGCCATTGCTGGTCAACAAAGACATCTACATCGGCCTGGCAGCGCCCCGACAGTCGATGCGCTCGTATTTTTACAAAAATGCCGATGCCGACGAACTGCTGTTCATCCACCGGGGTTCGGGCAAGTTGCGCACTTTTGTGGGAAATATCGACTTCGAATACGGCGATTACCTCGTTATTCCGCGTGGTATGATTTACCAGATCGATTTTGACACGACCGACAACCGTATCCTGTATGCCGAGTCGTTTCACCCGATTTACACGCCAAAACGCTACCGAAACTGGTTCGGACAATTGCTCGAACACTCGCCGTTTTGCGAGCGCGATTACAAACTCCCGACCGAACTGGAAACCTACGACGAGCGTGGCGACTTTGTCATCAAGGTGAAGAAGCAGGGTCAATTGCACCACCTGCTATATCCCACGCACCCTTTCGATGTAGTGGGCTGGGATGGATTCAACTATCCCTACGGCTTTTCCATCCACCATTTCGAACCCATCACGGGGCGTGTGCACCAGCCGCCGCCTGTACACCAGAATTTTGAAACAAAGGCATTTGTGGTGTGCTCCTTCTGTCCACGCCTGTACGACTACCATCCGAAGGCCATTCCGGCGCCTTACAACCACTCCAATATCGACTCGGACGAGATGTTGTACTATGTAGACGGCGATTTTATGAGCCGCAACAACATCGAACAGGGGCATATTACCCTGCACCCCGGCGGCATCCCGCACGGCCCGGCGCCCGGCGCTTACGAACGCAGCATCGGGAAAACACAAACGGAGGAATTAGCCGTCATGATCGACACCTTCGCACCACTCAGCCTCACCACGGCGGCCATGCAGATCGACGACGGGAAGTATTACAAGTCCTGGCTGGAACCGGGAATGTAGCGTGAACGGAACAGCCGCTTTGCTCTGAAAGGATTTTGTTTTCCTGGTATGTGACACAAGCGATATTTATCAGGCCCGTTGTGAGCAAATGGCTGTTTCCGATAATTTTCAGGCAGTCAAACGCTGCCCTTTATAAATAGGCACCGGTTCTCTGCTACTACTCGTCGAAGACTGCGTTTGCAGGGATTCCAGCACCAGCAACCACAGATTTTCGTACGGAATTACTTCCACTTCCCGGTGTTGATTGACCACATGCCAGGGCGTGTTGAGTAGTTGCGCATAGTATTTTTCCGTTTTGAGCCGGATTTGTTTCAGGTTGAAATCGGATTGAGGAATCTGAATCAACATTTTGAAAAAATACTGGCTTCGCAACGAGTTGGGATCGCTGAGGTAGCGAGAACAGTACTTGTTCATGGCATCGATCCGGCTTTCACATTCATCTGCCTTTTTTTGTGCCACAAAAAACAAAAACTGGATAATCAGCACACTGACATTCATGCCGCCCTTGTCTTTTGAAAGCAAAGGCACATCATTTACAAAACGATTGATTCTGAAATTGTTCTGCTGTTTTTCTGCTTCCGACAGATTCACTTTTTTAATCGTTACCAGGTACCACAGGTAGGCTTCGAATATTTTCCAAAGTTCATTGATTTGCGGCGGCTGTGAGGCCAGATACGGGTTGTTTTGTACTTTTTGCAGGATTTCAAAAGCCTCGTCATATTCTTCGGTGTGCAGCGCGGCAAGCAGCAGAATCTCCTGAACCCGGAACCAATTAAACGAGTTATGTTCCAGAAGGGCTAAAATCTGGTAGGCATAAGTGTCCAGTTTGCCAAATTGGCGGGTGTACAGGCAGCATGTGATCAGGTTGTAGTAAAATGCCTGTTGTACCATTTCGCTGCGGTATTTTTTGCCGGCAAAAAACTCAATAGCATCGCTGCATACCTTTTCCATTCCGATGTAATCGTTGCGGCAGTCGTACATCAATGCCTCGATCATACGCCCGAAAAACTGTACCTTAAAGGAGGAAAAACGCTTCATGTCGGGTTCGATCGACATAAAGTATTCCTTGGCTTTTTCTACGGAGGATTCCTTGTCGGAGCGCACATTTACATGTTGCATCATCAGGTCGCTATACAGTTTCTCTGCCTTGCGCTCGGCATGCCAGGTGGCTTCCAGTTCCTCGTAGGTCTCATCCAGTTTCTCGTATTTCTTCGTATCTATATTGGAAGTACTGTAGTAGAGTTGGAGGGTACGCACAATATTCATGCTGAGTTCGGTGAACTCAAAATCCTGTGTATGCCGAAGCAGGTTTTCGATTTGTTTGATACCCACGGAACGGATGTTCTTGCTGATCAGAATCATGGCAGAACTCCATTTGGTGGTGCAATCAATAAATGCCGTTTGGCGATCCGGGTTTTTCTCTTCCCGGAAGTCAAGTAAAAACACCATGTCGCATAATCGGTTTTTCAGCCGCGATTTAAGCGTCATGAGGGCAGATTCTCCCAAAATATCAGGGAAGGCCGACAGTATTTCCTCGTCCGTTTTAACCTGGCCGGTTGCTATGGAACGATAAATTTTTCCCATTTGAGAATGGGGCTGAATGACAGCATCCAGCAGACTATTGGACCGGAATTTGGTCTTCTCAATAAAATCGACCAATTCTTTGAGTTCATTCATAATTATGAGGTTGGAGTATAAATGATGGATGGATTAGTGTCGGCAAAACGCTGACGATTCGAATAATACGAGGGGAAACCAGGGGATATATTAAAAAAAGAATGGCACTATTTATGTGTGGAGAGAAAATGTTGGAAAGGTCCGGGTGACCTCAATGGTGCCTGTTTTCTGTTTTGGTCGAACATTATTTGTGGTAAAGATAACCCAATAGTACGCTCATACAGATCATTTTATCGAATATGTATGTGTGCTACATGATTATGTAGGAAAAGTAATATGAATGAAGTTGGGCAAGTGACGCTGATGATGGATCTTTGACATGGATGGAAAATATATTGCTCCAATGTATATATGTTTGCTTCCGTTGATTTTAATAATACGCTTTCTTAATGGTCTTCCCCTTGAGCAATGGAAAACAGTGGTCGATCTTCCTCTGCCTCTTGTTGTGCATGCTGTCAGCAAAACCGCTGTGTACAGCACAACAGGTTTTGCTGCATGATTATGATATGCGGCGCATTAGTCTGCGAGATGGACTGGTCGATCAGGCTGTCACGGTGGCCTGTAAAGACGAAAGAGGTATGCTATGGTTGGGTACCTCGAATGGGCTTTTTACCTACGATGGTTTTCGAATCTCCCGATACGATTTACCGGGCATGTACAGCCGGCAACTGCCTGACTACCACATCACCGATCTTGAAGTAATAGAAGGGGCCGACATTATCCTTGTTTGTACCCCGCGTGGCGCCTGTGCCATTGATCCAATGGAACGCACTAATATCCCGGAATGGGATCTGGGTATCCGCGACGGGCGCCTGTCGCGCTGCCTGCAATTCGAAAAAAGCACGGCAGGGTTTTATTTCGGATATTACCCAGGTATGGTTTGCCGGGTAGACTGGCATAAACCCAAGCAACTGGTTATCGATCCATGGTTTGCAGTAGATGCAGGCTCCGAACTAAAAATGATCTCTGATCGTACCCGAAGTGACGCCGTTTGGTTATTGCCCAAGGCTTCAGAGGCCTGGTATGCAACCCCTGGAGAAAAATACAACTGCCCGGTAGATCCTGTTTCGAACAATTCCCCGATAGTAAAGGGACTCGTCAGTATTGCCTATGACAGAACATCACTGTACGGGTGGGATGGCGCATGGAATCTATACACTTATAACCCTGATAACAAGAGATGGGGCAAAAGTGCTATGGCTTTGAATCAATTATTTCCTGCTTTGAAGTCCATTGAAGCCGGATTTAATCACAAGGTAATGGTAAATGCGGCCTTATCATTGGGAACGGAACAAACCGGTTTGTGTACCAATGCAGGCATGTACATCCTCCGTAAAAAAGTAACGGCATTTCATGCGGTTCCCGAACTTGTCAACCAGGAAATAAGGGGTATTTACTCCGATTCTTCCGGAAGATGGTGGGCCAGCGCCTACAATGGTACCTACACCGGCCGTATTCGCAGCAAAAGTGAATTCCGGTATTATCCTGCTCTGTCAGGGGTGTGCAGTTTTTTACCAATTGGAAATAATACGTGTTTTCTTGCATTTGAAACAAACAAAGGGGTCGGGAAGTGGGATTTTCGATCAAATCGTTTGTTGAAAAATACAATTGTTGCATCTGATATTAGCGGTGTAGGAGAATTTCAGGCGCTATCGCTTTGCAGGGATTTTCAGGGGGGGGTATGGGCCGGCTGTTTTCAGGGGGTGTTACACAACAGCGCGAACGCGCCTGACACTTTTCGAACCTTCGTTGATGCATCCACAGGTAATGCATTTCACCAGTCTCTGGCGCGTACTATTTTGTCAGACAGGGATTCCAGCCTGTGGATCGGTACGGAAAATGGCCTTTATCACCTGATTTACAACATCAGCAAGGCACGATTTGAGGAAGATCCTTCGTCGCCATATGCCAAAGGTGTTGTTATCAGCGGCTTGTATCAGGATCGTTTCAGCAACCTCTGGGTGGCGACCAAGGGCAATGGCATAGCCTGCAGGTATAAAAGAGGACACTGGCGCTGGCTTACCACTGACAACGGGTTGAGCAACAACGTTACCTGCCGGATTGAAGGCAGCAATCAGGACCTGGTCATGTGGATTAGTACGCGGCAAGGATTGTCCCGATTCGATATTGCCAGTGGCACTTTTTGTAATTATTTTGAAGAAAACGGCCTTCCCTTCGACGAATTCAATACCGGTTCGAGCGCGAGGGAACCCGATGGAACCCTTTTCTTCGGGGGCCCCAACGGTTTAATGTATTTTAAGCCCGATTCGGTGCCAGTACTCGGGTTTCATCATCAGACGATCATTCCTTCTGTAATGGCCTACAGTTCAAGGTATGACACCCTGATTACGTTTTCGATGCTGGACAAACCCTTGTCGCTCTGGCCATATCCTGAATACGTGGAAATCCTGCTGGGAGCAGATGAATATCTCCAGCGCGACAAAATTCGGTTCAGGTACCGCATGCTGGGTATTTCTGACAACTGGAATTTTACCAACGGAGAAAGGGAAATCAAGTATTTCAAACTTCCACCCGGGAAATACAGATTTGAAGTACAGGTATGGCTCCCGGGCGGCAGGTATGGCGAACCGGCATTTCTGTCGATCACAGTCCTCAAACCGTTTTATGAATCGTACTGGTTTATTGCATTCCTGATATTCAAAAGTTTGCTGCTGGCGCATTTGATTTACCTGCTTCGGGTAAGGAGAGTGCTGAAAGAACAGCAGATCCGCCGACAGATTGCGGACGACCTTCATGACGATATTGGCAACAAATTGAATATTGTGAGCATTCTTGCCCAGAAAATTTCCCGGGTTCAGGATTCTGCCAACGATACTGCCCAACAAACATCGCTGCAAAAACTCGTTGGGGTCACTAAAGAAGCACTCATGTCGCTGCATACGATGATATGGACAGTAGACCCCACTAAAGACAAGTTGGTAAACCTCCTGAATCGCATGGAAGATTTTGCCGACGACTTCCTGCGACCACTCAATATCGTGTTCTCTTTCAGGTTCCCTGCCCATGTGCCGGAACGGGAAATCAGCCTCAATATGCGACATCACCTGATTCTGATATACCAGGAATTACTGATGAATATGATCAAATATTCTCCACCGGTGCATATTAATTTTGTGGTAACCCTGTCTGAAGCCGGCAAATTTGAACTGGAAATTCTGAACGAACACCGGCCCAACATCGGCGAATACGACCTGCTTTCCGGACGCAGGGGCCTGGAAAGCCTGAAAAGGCGCCTTGAACAGGTAGGCGGAGAACTGGCACAAACAGAAAGTGGAGATCAAATTCAGAAGACGAATCTTATTGTTTATAATATATATAAAAAATAAAATGACTATCCGCATATTGTACCCTATCCATTTTTGCTGTTGGCGCGGACGCCAACAGCGGCATTTCGTGGTAAGTCAAGCACAAATGCCATTGTTGGCGTCCTCGCCAACAATAACGGCTGGCCTGGCGTCGGCACCAAGATTTGGCGGCCTTGGGGTACAATATGCGGATAATCATTAAAAATAAATATCATGTTTAATATCGCTATTATCGAAGATGATCCCATGCTTCGGGAAGAACTGACCGACTTTTTCAAAAAAAGCAAACAGATATACTGCGCCTTGGTGGTGGATACCATCGAGAAATTTCAGCACTTCTATCGTCCATTTATGCAAATCGACATTGTTTTGCTGGATATCAATCTGCCGGGCCTATCCGGGCTGGAGGGAATAGGCGTTGTGCGCAACCTGCTTCCCGATGCAGAAATTATCATGCATACGGTAGTGAACGATCACGATACCATCTTTAAGTGCATTTGTGCAGGCGCAACCGGTTATTTGCTGAAAAACGGAGACTTGCCAGAACTGGAATCTACCCTCCTTTCCATAAAAGAAAACGACGGCTGTGCGCTCACGCCTTCCGTAGCACGCCGGATTATTTCCTATTTCCAGCCCAAATCCCGGCAGAAAAACGACTTGCTTCTCTCCGAACAGGAATTGAAAGTGATTCGGTTTCTGGTCGACGGATTATCGTATCAGGAAGTGTCGGATGCGCTTAATATCTCTATTAACGGCGTGCGTTACCACATCAAGAACATCTACAAGAAACTGCATGTAAAATCCAAAAGCGCCCTGCTTCGCCGTTACTGGGAAGGCGGACTGGATTTGTAGGCTCCGTTTCATATCATAATAAAAAAGTAATGCATGCATCGCTTGATTGCATGAGTATTTCTATTTAATTTTTTGATTTTAAGGTATTATTGAATTATATTTTAATTTAATGCGTAAGAAAATTGGTTTTTTGTCCTTTTCCGGGAATTTTTCCTGAGCATAAATTTGGATCAAAGTAATGCCCATTTTCATTTTTCTAAATCATCCGCTCATGGTAAATGTTACACTTCAATTTATGTTTCTATCAGGCAAAACATCCCTAACCGTTTTGCCTGGTCTGAAATTCAAAGGGATCAACAACGTAGACGTTCTTGGTCATTGATGAATTGATCCTCCTGCAACTGTTTCGAAAATAAAGGGGGAAGTTTCACCACACCAACTTCTTCCTTTTTTTCGAGACCTACTCCCTGGCATTTTATCTGGCTTATTCAAAGGCTTTCAGGTAGCGCTGCTACCAGCAAGCAGGCCGGTTTTATTGCCACTTCGAATGCTCTGTCCCGGACACGGGAAACGAACATAAGTAATCCATCCCCCCTTTTTTTAATCCGCCAGTGCTTTCACACAAATAATCCTGCCGGTACGCCTTCCCGCTCATGCCGTGCATCGCTGTTTCGCCTAAATAATCTCGTGTATTGATGACAATCTATACTTTTCTGTCCCGGCAATTCCTGCAATTCTGTACAGGCAGCCGAATGCTAACTCGTTGCCAGCCATCTACTTCCTCTTCCCAACGATCGGACAAGAGGGGGTGCCATTACTTTATATTATTATTGTTTGTTTTCTGCGCCGGCGCTGACCCAGTCCCCCTGGTCGCTGGCGCAGTTCATTTTAACAACACCTGGCCCGACAGCCTGCCGGGTTTGTCGAGCGAATACCTCTTGCAACCCGATGCGCTTTACCTGGAGCCGTCTGCTGAGAATGCCGGGCTTTTTTTAGCGCCGGAGGGAGGCGGAATGATCACACCTTCCGTTTGCAATGATCCGCTTACTGGGAAAAATGTGGTCATCGACGACCTGCCCGGTGGAACAGCCTGTGTATTGTGCGGCAATACGGATATGAAAAATCTCCTCGATGGTGACCTGAGCAATTACACTTCTTTCAATCCGACTGCTACTGTACTGGGGGCTTCCATCGTATCCATTAAAGACATTGCGCAGGTGTACGATGCGGGTACACGAGGTGGCTTTGTGGTAGAACCGCAAGGTGGACTGCTGGGCAGCGGACTGCTGGGAAGTTTTCAGATTCGCACGTATCTCAACAATGTGTTGCGGGAAACTTTTACCGGTGGAACCACGCTTCTGATCAATGTGCTGGGCGGTTCGGGGGGAAAACAGCGTTTTTCATTCCTTTCCACGCAATCTTTTGACGAAATAGAATTTGTACAAAGCGGCCTTGTAACGGCACTGTCTTCTATTCGGGTGTACTATGCTTTTGTAGAACATGCCGGCTGTGATTACAACTGTGCCACCAAGGTAATCACGGGTTCTGTTTACACGCCCGCCATCGAAAGCAGCCGTTCCGGAACACTAAGCGGATTGTGTATTGGTTGTGTGACGAATACAAGCCGCGTGGTAGATGCAGACACGACCAACTTTGGACGCCTTGCCATGGGCCTGGGCATAGGCGCCGTTTTAGGTGTTTCTGTAAAAGCAAGTACCAGCATTCCTATCCCAGCCGGCTATGATGCCGGCTTTGTGGTGCGTGATAATGGAGTACTCGGTTTGCTCAGTGCCCAGGTACTGGGAGGCATGGCCATCAGGACCTACCTGGGCGGCATTCCACAGGAAACCAAATCCTTTGCCAACCTCGCTGATCTGACTGTTTTGGGGGGCGATTTACAGGCACTGAGTTTTAAAACCACCCTGCCTTTTGACGAAATCCAGTTGCGCATCGACGGCGGCCTGATCGCCGTAGGCGTCGATGTGCGCGCGTATTATGCCTTTGTACGACCGGATAGTGACAACGATGGTTTTGTGGACTGTGTCGACAAATGTGCCGGACAGGATGACAACCTCGATGCCGACGGCGATGGTATTCCCAATGGCTGCGATGCGGCTGTTTGCACCGTCAATGCCGGTACCGACCTTACGGCCTGTCCTTCTACCACTACGGCGCAATTGCCGGCAGCAGGCGTAGGGCAGACATGGTCGGCACTGCCTTCCAATCCTTCTATTGCTTCTGTCAGTTCGGGTGGCGCCGTCACGGGCCTCACTGTAGACGGCATTTATGGATTTATCCTGACAGAGGGTACTTGTAAAGACACTGTTTTCATCAACCACCAGGAGCAGGGGCTGGATTATGCTTGTAATAATCCTATCACAGGATATGGTGTCACGATCGATCAGACGGGGCTTACCGGCGGGATATGTATTCTCTGCGGGGGCGGCACCCAGGCAATTGACGGGGATTTAAGTAATTATTCGACCTACACCATTGGCGTGGGCGTGCTCACTGCTACTTCCATTATTTCTGTAAAAGACAACTCGCAGGTATATCCGGCGGGCAGAAGAACCGGCTTTTTGGTAGAGGCCGTTGGCGGCTTGCTGGATGCAACTGCCTTGAGTTCGTTGCAAATACGCACTTATTTAAACAATGTACTGCAGGAAACTGCAACTGTCGGCAATGGCTTGTTGGGCGCGTCGGCGCTTACTGGAGACGGCAACAAGGAACGCCTGGGTTTTGTCACCACCCTGTCCTTCGATGAAGTAGAACTGGTGGCCACATCGGTAGTAGGCGCATTAACTTCTCTTCGGGTGTATTATGCTTTTGAAGAACCGACGTCCGGGTGCCCGAATCTTGGCGACGCCGATCTGTGCTCGCAAGACCTGATTGCAAGCGACGCCACATACTGTGGTCAAATTTCCTATGACAGAAGTGGCATCACCGGTGGCGCCTGCGTTGGGTGTTCAGTCAGCCGGGTGGGCAATCTGATCGATGCCAGCCCTTCCAATTACACCATTATTGATATTTCAGCAGGTGTATTGGCCGCACGCGGCAGTGTTTCTGTAAAAACGCGACAAACGATTCCAGCCGGTTATGTGGCAGGTTTTACTATTTCATCGTCTTTCAACATTGCCGATGTAACGGTATTGTCCGGTATACGAATTACCACTTATCTCAATGGCGTACAGCGAGATCAATTCAGCGGCAGCGGCCTGCTTCAAGCCAAGGTGCTGAATCCGGCAAGCGGATTGAGCCAGATTACCATGAAAACCACACTCACTTTTGACGAAGTGCAGTTGAGCATGGGCGGACTGGCATCCGTACTCACCGTTACCAATGTATACGGTGCATTCGTGTACGCAGATTCTGATAATGACGGTACGCCAGACTGTGTAGATAAATGCTGTGGCAGTTCGGACAACCTGGATTCCAATGGCGACGGTCAGCCTGATGGATGCGACCCGCTGCCCATGGCCAACGACGATATGGTTACCCTCGATTCCAACGAACCGGTTACCATCAATGTGTTGAGCAACGACAGTTTTGGTGATGACGGCCCCTCTACTTCTGCCATTACCATCGTAACCCCGCCCGCCCATGGAACAGCAACGGTAAACGACAATGGCACACCCAATGATCCTACCGACGATACTATAGTGTACACTTCGGCGAACAACTATTCTGGAACAGATCAATTGGTTTATAGGATTTGTGAACGTACCGGCGATTGCGACAACGCAACGGTATTTATCAACGTGGTTCCGGACAACGACCCTCCTGTCGCCAATCCGGACCCTTACACTGTGAACGAAGACACGCCACTGTCGGGCAACGTCGTATCGAATGATACCGATCCCGACGGACCGGCAGTGGTGGTGTCTGTACTGTCGGGCCCCACAAACGGGATGCTCACGCTGAATCCCGACGGCACGTTTACGTACACCCCCAATGCTAATTATTCCGGCACGGATCAATTTACCTACCAATACTGCGATGGCGCTATGCCTGCACTCTGCGATGATGCCACCGTCAGCATTACGGTAAATCCGGTAAACGATGCGCCCAATGCAGCCGACGACACCTACAATATCAATGAGGATAATCCGCTAAATGGCGATGTATCGACCAATGACATGGATGTGGATGGCCCTTCTGAAACCATAACAGTGTCGATGAACCCGACGAACGGTAACTTGACGTTGAACCCGGACGGCACCTTTACGTACACCCCCAACCCTAATTTCAACGGAACCGATCAGTTTACCTATCAATATTGCGACGGAGGCACGCCCAACCAATGCGATCAGGCTTCGGTAACGGTAAATGTAGCCGCTGCTTCAGTGCGCTTGCTGGTACGGATGCAGTTGCAAGGCGCTCTGGTCGGCGGTTCGGGTGGATTGATGCGCGACGACCTGCGGACGCCGACATTGCGGATACCTGCAACAGAGCCGTACTCATCGATGGCTACTTTTTCGCATGTGAACGGCGGGGGAGGGGAGACTGTGGCGCAGCCGGTCACAGTCTTTTCAGATCAGGCATCGAATTCCATCGTCGACTGGGTGTACATCGAGTTGAGAGATGGCTCCAATTTTAATTCCATCGTTGCAACTCGTTCGGCGCTTTTGCAACGCGATGGAGATGTGGTGGATGTGGATGGGGTTTCAGGGGTTTTGTTTGCCAATTCTTCGCCTGCCTCCTATTACGTGTCTGTTCGCCACCGAAACCACCTGGGTACGATGACAGCAAACCCAATCGCTTTGGCAGCCAATGGAACGCTGGTAGATTTTACCAGTCTGAGCACCCCTCTTTGGGATGATGGAACCAATCTGAACGGATATGAACAGGTCACAATTGGCGGCACGTACGCACTCTGGGCTGCCAACAGTAAAGTAGATACAAAAGTGGTTTTTGCAGGCGAAAACAACGATAAGGATGCCATTTTTAATCAAGTCGACCAGGCTCCGGGTAACATACTTCGCTCTCAAACCTTCATCCTGCAAGGGTATTTCTCCGGAGATGTCAACCTGAATGCCCGCACCATATATGCGGGGCAGGGCAATGATGTAGACTTCCTTTTCAACAACGTGGATACCCACCCGAGGAATATACTACGCAGCCAGACATTCGTGATCAGACAGCAATTGCCATAGTCATTCCGGCATTCCCGGCTGATGTGCTCCCTTTCCATTTTTCTGAAAAAAACAAACTTTAATATGAAGCAACTTCGACTCCCGCTATTTCTCATGCTGGGCATTCTGTTCTGTAGCCGTATTATTATGGCGCAGAATACGATACAATACGCCCTCTTGCAAAACACGATGGATCCATTGCGGCTTACTGCGGTGGCTTATCCGAATTTCACCTCTGGCAATGTGACCATTTCCACGGCGGTATTTACCTTTTATGTTCCTGCTGGAACGGTACTGAATCCTGCCGTGCCGGTGCTTCCTTCTACCGGTACATTCACGGATATTACCGGCACCTGGAGAATTGAAAAAATAACACCTGCGCTGTATGCCATGTCTGGCAACCCTGCCTCCGATATGCAAGGGAACGACATTTATCAGTGTGTGCTACAAAACTCGCCTTCACCTGTAACAACTTCAGGTCAGCCAGTACAATTGTTTACGTTTCGGGTGCCTTCCGATTGTGTAGGCGGCGCCATTCAGGTGCATACCAACAACAATAGCATCCAGCAGTCGCTGTTCAATGCATTCGGCATCAACATCAACAACCAGATGTCGGTGAGCGTGAATGATGCCATTTCCACCGATATTTACACCGGGAATATTTCCAACCCGGCCTTGTTTAATTGCCCGCTCGATGATGTTCCGGATGCTGTAGATGATGTAGTAAATATCAATGAGGATAATTCCACCATGATCGATGTGACGAACAATGACGATTTCGGAAATAACATTCCTGCTACAGGTCCGATTTCCATTACTACTCCGCCCGCTTTTGGTACTGCTACGGTAAATGACAACGGAACGCCCAATGACCCTACAGACGACTTGATCAACTACACACCGCCGGCCAACTTTAATGGCACAGTAACAGTATCTTACCAGATTTGTGATGCAGATGGCGATTGTGATATTGCAACTGTAACCATCAATGTAAATGCAGTAAATGACGCACCGGATGCCAATCCGGATATGTACACAATGAATGAAGACGGCGTTTTGACAGGAAACGTTTCTACAAATGATACTGACCCGGATGGCCCCATGACCAACATTACAGTGGTGACGCCGCCCACAAACGGCATGTTGACCCTGAATCCTGACGGAACGTTTACCTATACACCCAACCCGAACTTCAACGGTACGGATACATATACGTATTCCTATTGCGACGGCGGCACACCCAATCAGTGCGATCAGGCGACCGTGACGATCACGGTGGGGCCTGTAAACGACCCGCCAGTGGCAAACGACGACAGCCAGACGACGCCGGAAGATATGGCTGCAACTTTCAGTATTACAGCCAACGATACGGATGTGGATGGCATGATCAACCTCGCTTCGGTAGACCTGAACACGGGCCTGGCCGGTATCCAGACTTCTGTAACGGTAACGGGAGGCACTTTCACTTACAACGGTGATGGCACCGTAACCTTCACGCCGAATGCCAATTTCAACGGCACGGCCACGACGGATTATCAGGTATGTGATACCGGTACTCCAACACCTGTACAATGCGATGTGGCTACTATCACAGTTACAGTAAATGCTGTAAACGACCCGCCGATAGCAAACGATGACAGCCAGACGACGCCGGAAGACATGTCCACTACTTTTAGCATCACGGCCAATGACACGGATGTAGACGGAACGATCAACCTGGCCTCGGTAGACCTGAACACTACGCTCCCTGGCATACAGACTTCCGTCACAGTTACAGGCGGCACATTTACCTACAATGGTGATGGCACGGTGACCTTTACGCCGAATGCCAACTTCAACGGCACCGCCACGACCGATTACCAGGTATGCGATACAGGTACGCCGACTCCGGTACAATGCGACATAGCGACCATTACCGTCACAGTCAACGCCGTAAACGACCCGCCAGTGGCAAACGACGACAGCCAAACGACGCCGGAAGATATGGCCACTACCTTCAGCATCACTGGCAATGACACAGACACGGACGGCACTATTGATCTTGCTTCTGTTGACCTGAACACAGGTGTAGCCGGTATCCAGACTTCTGTGACCGTAGCCGGTGGTACATTTACCTACAATGGCAACGGCACGGTAACCTTCACACCAAATGCCAACTTCAACGGCACGGCCACGACGGATTATCAGGTATGCGATACCGGTACACCGACGCCCGTTCAGTGCGATGTGGCTACTATCACAGTTACAGTAAATGCAATAAACGACCCACCGATAGCGAACGATGACAGCCAGACGACGCCGGAAGATATGGCCACTACTTTTAGCATCACGGCCAACGATACGGATGTAGATGGAACGATCGACCTGACCTCTGTGGATTTGAACACGGGTGTGGCCGGTATCCAGACTTCTGTGACCGTAACAGGTGGCACATTTACATACAACGGCAACGGAACAGTAACCTTTACACCGAATGCCAACTTCAATGGCACCGCCACGACGGATTACCAGGTGTGCGATACGGGTACGCCGACTCCGGTACAATGCGATGTAGCGACCATTACTGTCACAGTCAACGCCGTAAACGACCCGCCAGTGGCAAACGACGACAGCCAAACGACGCCGGAAGATATGGCTGCGACCTTCAGCATCACAGCCAATGATACAGATACAGACGGAACTATCAACCTTGCTTCAGTTGATCTGAACACAGGTGTAGCAGGTATCCAGACTTCTGTAACGGTAACGGGCGGTACATTTACCTACAATGGAGACGGCACGGTGACCTTTACGCCAAACGCCAACTTCAACGGCACGGCCACGACGGATTATCAGGTATGCGATACCGGTACACCGACGCCGGTACAGTGCGACGTGGCTACTATTACTGTAACTGTAAATGCTGTGAATGATGCACCTGATGCGGTAAACGATGTTATTACTATCAATGAAGACATATCCACACCCATCAATGTGCCCGCCAATGATACAGATGTAGAAGGCCTTAATTTGGGTAGTGTTACCATCGTGACACCGCCGACGAATGGTATGGTCAGTGTGAATAACATGACCGGTGTGGTTACCTATACACCCAACCCCAACTTCGTTGGTACGGATGTATTCACCTATTCCATTTGCGATAATGGCACACCGATTTTGTGCGATCAGGCAACAGTGACGGTCACCGTAAATGCCACCAGTGTCAGATTGTTGGCTAAAATGCGCCTGCAGGGTGCACTGTTTGGTACCAATGGAATGCTGATGCGCGATACGTTGAGACAACTGAATCGCCTGCCAGCAACAGAACCATACACAGGCATGTCTGGCTTTGTACACTTTGGTAATCCGGGTGGTGAAACTGTAGGAAATACAGCGGTAGTATTTGCCAATAACGGCGCCAACTCGATTGTAGACTGGGTATTTGTTGAACTTCGCAGTATGTCGAACCCGGCAACAGTTGTAAAAACACGTGCAGCCCTGTTGCAGAGAGATGGCGATGTGGTAGATATTGACGGAACTTCTGCGCTGGTTTTTGAAAATACCTTGCCTGGCAATTTTTACGTGGCAGTAAGGCATCGCAACCACCTGGGTACCATGACTGCTGCTTCGGTAGCCATGACCAATGCAGGCACAACAGTGGACTTTACCAATTTGGCTACGCCTTTATGGGATGATGGAACCAACCTGAACGGATACGAACAGGCCACCGTTGCCGGCGCCTTCGCCTTGTGGGCGGGCAATACCAATGTGGATAAATCAGTGGTGTTTGCCGGACAGGATAACGACAAAAACACGATATTCAACCAGATCGATCAGGCGCCTGGTAACTCCGTCCTCCACTCACAGTTGTACGTCTACAATGGCTATTTTACTGGTGATGTAAATATGGACGGCTCTGCCATCTATGCCGGTCAGAAAAATGATGTGGACTTCATTTTCAACAACGTAGACAGCCATCCCAGAAATGTGCTGCGGAGCCAGACTTATGTAATCCGCCAACAACTTGCAGAATAATGAATGATTTTCAGGCAGGGTGGGCTTTGCCCGCTCTGCCTGCTTTTTTCAATGTAGGTTGTTTTTATCCGTTCAATCCTTATCCGTGGTTTTACTCATGAATAAAATTATCACTTTTTGCTTGTTGGGCTTCCTGATGTTTGCGGGATTGGGCCTTAAAAGTCAGAGCCTGACGTATGGTTTGTTGCAGGACGCCAATGATCCTTTACAATTTACGGCAGTTGCTTATCCAACGGTTAGTTCCGGCAACGTAACCATTGCAACGGCCGTATTTACATTTTACCTTCCAGCAGGTACTTTGACCACCCCTTCTATTCCTGTTTTGCCGTCTTTTGGCTCCTTCAACAATATTACGGGTACATGGAGGATTGAGAAAATCACCCCTGCTTTTTATGCAAGTTTTGGATTCAATGCCAGTGACTTGCAAGGGCGAGATGTGTATCAATGTATTTTACAAAATTCTCCAACGCCCGTATTTACGGCCAATCAGCCACTCTCCCTTTTTTCATTCAGTGTATCGGAAGATTGCACAGGAGGAGCGTTGGAGGTTCATGTAAATAACAATGCGATTCGCAATGCGCTATTTACCAATGCGGGTATCAACATCAATAACGAGATGTCTGCCAGCGTAAATGATGCGCCTTCAGTGAACATGTACATGGGCAACAACCCGGTAACAGATTCTTATAACTGTCCGCTGGATCAGGTGCTGCCTGTTGCCAACCCGGCTACTTTGACCGCCTGTGCTACCCAGCCCAATGGTCTTACCGCTGTTTTCAACCTGAACAGTGTTGCGGCTACCGTAACTGCAGGCAACAGCGAACCAGTTGCGCTGACCTGGTTTACTGATGTAAATCTTACCAATCCGATCAACAATCCATCATCCTTTACCAGCCCTTCTGCTACAGTATATGCCAGGGTAACGAATATTGAAACCAGTGCATTTGCCTCCGCAGCGGTCACCCTGGTAGTAAACCCAACTCCCCTTGCTGACGCCGGCCCGGATGTGGCCATTTGTGCAGGCAGTAGTGTGACATTGGGCGGAAATGGGAGCACGTCTTGTTCCTGGTCACCTGCTGCCGGGCTTTCCGCTTCCAATATTTGCAACCCGATTGCAAGCCCCACAAGTTCTACACTTTACACGCTGACTGTAAGCAATCAGTTCGCATGCTCGAATACAGATCAGGTGCTTGTTACGATTCATACGACTCAATCGCTGGTTTGTAACGACTTCGTACAAGTGTCTCTCAACGAAAATGGCCAGGCATACATCTTGCCCGGTATGATTCTCGAAGGAGAAAATGAAAATGAAGAAGAACTCTTTTCGGTAACGATTACCAAACTGATTACCAATCAGCCGGTACCTAATCCAGTTACCTGTTCGTATACGGGCCAAACCTTGCAGGTGAGAGTCACGGATGAGTGCAACAATAATTTCTGTACAGGCTTGATAAAAATCGAGGATAAACTTCCGCCGGTTATACAATGTCCGTGTACCTCAAATGAGCCCACAGAAGGTTGCACATTTACCTGTGCCGACAAGGATGGCATCCTGAACGGCTCCATTGCCACGCCTGTGCCGGTGGCAACCGACAATTGCGAAGGCCCGATCACCACGGTTGTAAACGGCCCGAATGTACCAGGCGCCAACCTGTACAAAAAAGACGTGTTCATCGATGGTGGCGCCTGTGGCGTGAGCCGCATCGAACGCACCTGGACAGCGAAAGATTCCTGGGGTAACTCTGCACAGTGCACGCAGGTGTTCTACCTGGAGCCCTACGACCTGGATGAAGTGAACTTCCCCGAAGACATCACGATCGAATGCGCGGGCTGCGGCCAAACTGCGAGCACCTCACCTTGCGTGACAGGTGTACCGACGGTGGACGGCAACGACGCGGACGGCGTGTACGAAATCATCACCTACAATGGCAACTGCCAGATTCAGTC
>JAIUPL010000011.1 GCA_020160935.1 Bacteroidota bacterium
GATATTGTTTCCCAGCGACTGATGTGGCTGTGCGGAACTGACGAGACTGAGGTAGGGGTCGAGCAGCACGTCGACCCAGGCGCTGTCGGCCGGTTCGGACCCCGCATTGCAATAGGACACGTACACCGTGTTGTCGAAACAGCGGCGGAGTTGGGGCATCCCCACATCGACGCTCATGAGCGGGCATTCGGAGAGGGCGGAGACGGCGAAGTCGAGGGTGTCGATGGTTTGGGCGCTTCCAATTTGTACACTTTTTGTACTGTCACATGCCGACCACCACAGATTTTGCGGAAGTTTTACCTGTACATCGTATACTCCAGGGGGAACATAGGTTGTGTATGTTCCTGAATATGAAGTATTAATAAAAAAATCATGCTGGCCAGTGGCCACTACAATCCATTCTTTCAGAGGCTCTTGTTCATCTTGTGTATTACAGTCTGCATCACTATCACGAAGTACTTGGCCACCAATATAACCACCTTCTTCGCTACTCTGCCGCGATCTAAGAATAGAACCTGATTTAATAAGGACGAACAGTTGCCCGGACGGTGATATTATCAGGTCATTCAAAAGCGAAACATTGGTAGGACAAGAAGGTAACGTGTACCATGAAAGCCCTCCATCAACGGAAGCCCATATTTCCTGATTGCCATTTACAAAAATATGCCCCAGATTATTTAAGGCAATTTGGCTTGCAAGAGGGGCCTCATTAGAGATGTTCGAAATTGTCCAGTTCAAACCAAGGTTGGATGAATAGGCCATTTGATGTTGGTAAATGGCATAAATAATCCCTGTATTACTAATGGTAATATCTGAAATTTCAGGAAGGGTTGGTACAGATAATTCCTCCCATGTATCGCCGTTATCCGTACTTTTTCTGAATCGGTGGGTACCATTTGAAAAAGGTACAATTGTAAATGTTCTGGCAAAAAGCGCACCGTTAGGGTGTTGTATCAATTGAAGCAAAGTCTCTCCTGGAAGTGATGACTGCCATGAATGCCCAAAATCGTTTGAACGCAAGATACCCGAAGAATCACTTGTAAATAGGTACCCGTTTTGTGTTTTAAAAACGCCTTGATTCAAAAGGTGCGCAGGGGTGATATTTTCAAAAGTTTGTCCTGCATCTGTTGTGCGAAGCATGTTTTGATTTATTATTACAACAAAACTGTCTGGATTAATTGCTGCAATAGGCTGAATAGCAGGATTATTTGTGCTGGTATCTGCTAACAAATGTGACCAGGTGATGCCTCCATCTACAGTACGCCAAAGGCCGGTGAAAGTTTGAGCCAGTTGTAATGAATCGCCCAAAAAGAGCAATTGTTGGGTCGATCCTAAGCCTATTCCATATGCTGAAAAATTCCAGTTATTCCCTCCATCTGAAGATCGAAAAAAGGTGCCTTTGTATCGCCCAAGCACATTACCATTCAATAATTGAGGGTCCCCAAAAAGGTAATCCGGGTTATCCTGTGCAGTTGATAATATCGCCCATGTAATTCCATCATCATCTGAATAAAATATATGGCGATTGGTTGTCATCAATAGACGTCCACTTGGTAGGGATACAACGGAATTTGGAGTTTCAGTTAGTTCCATTTCAATCCCACATGCGATCCAGGTAAACCCCCAATCATCAGAACGGTAAAACTTGGATTGGTCGCCGTCCATATGCATTTTGAACAAAGTACCGGATGGCATTATCCGAGGACGGACAAACAGATTATATATTTCATAACCCGCTAAAGCCCAGGTTTGGCCATCATCCAACGAGTAGTACATTGGCCCCTGGTAAGTAACGAATACCATTTTCCCATCATTGGCAAAGAGAAAGTTCATCGTTGAAGGAGGGGATAGCATAAATTCATTGAAGCAAAGTTGCCAGGTAGTGCCTGTATCCGAAGACCTGTACATTTTGCCTGCTATGTCAAATCCTAACAATGCCCCGCTTGGTGTTTCTCTAACAGAAAGAACGTTTACCTGAGGGTTTTTCAGTTGCCAGGAAATCCCTTCATCCATTGAGCAATATAGTTTCCGTACTGCAGTATCTCCTGAACCTTCTGTTGTGACGGAATAAAAAATTCCTGATACCCCAATTTCAACTTCTTCACCATCTGAACCTAGTTGGGCAGACGGTATTTGGAAATAAGCCCAATTAACGCCATAATCAGTGGAACGGTAAGTAGATCCATCCCAATTTATGGCATAAGTTAAACTGCTATATGTTGAATGAAGATAGGATATGAGACCGCCATAAGGCCCTGGCGCATTTTCCCAGTATGCTTCCTGTGAAACTGCCAAACTCCATACTGAACACTGAATAATACAGATCAATAAAAACTTCTTCATGATATGGACTGATTAATATTTAGGCAAAAGAATTGCATTGTTTCGAATAAGAATTTACCGCCACACCAATTTCCCCACACCCTTCACCTTCCCTTTCCCATCCTCTGCCCGTACGGCATACACACCTGCAGGCAATCCCGATCGTTCCATTCTGAATGTCGGGCCGCTCACCCGCCAGGTACGCAGGGGCTGGCCCAGCGTGCTGAACAGGGTCAATCGTTCGGTACCTTCCGGTAGTGAAAGCAGGGTTTCGAGCAGGGCAGGATTAGGCTGTACGCCGATCTGAAGCGGATTGAATGGCCCGGCGTCATGAACGTCGGTGATGTAATCGACCCCGACCGTGTGAAGCGTCTGATTCGTGATCACCGGCGCATTAAAATCGAAGTAAATCGCTGCCGAGTTCAGAATCTGCGTTTCCAGCGGCACTTCCGGCTGCTGATCAATCCGGAAACTGACAAAGCCCTGCGAACCGGCAAGGTTCACGTTGCTGTCGGGCAGCATGATGTTGTCAAACCGGAAGGTCAGCACGCCCGCGCCGCTCAGATTCCAGGTATAGGCATGCGAAGAAGCGCCGGGCCGAACGCTAGCCGGATCGAGCCACTGCGAGAGCGTATCCCTGATTTGCACGGTAAAGGCTGTATCCGTGCCGGTATTCTGAAAACGGATCATATATTCGAGGGCCTGTCCGGGGCGGATGCGGTGTTCGTCGCCATAGCCGAGCGGGAAGCCTTGCTTGTCGTTGGGGTCGAAGGAACCGGTGTTTTCCAGGCATTCCCGCTCGATGCTGGGTTCCCAGCCGTCGACACTGAAACGATTGATGAATCCGAGTGTCTGGAAACCACCGCAGCCTTCCAAAAACGCGAGGGCGAGGTTGGAGAAAGGGTGGCCGGGTTCCTGTTGCGATTCGATGCGCCAGGTGTGGCCGTTGGCAGGGTAGTCGAGGTGCAGGATTTCGCCGCCGTCGTATTGTTTCTGATCTTGCAACAACACCACATCGTCTTCGATGATGATGTAATTCAAGAGGGAAGATTGCTCCGGCGCCGTGTTGCGCAATTCGAGCCGCACAAGGGTGTCCTGGCAGGTGGCATTGGCCACGATGTTGGCGCCCGACCATTCGGGAACGGGGTTACACAGGGTGTCGGGGAAGGCGTGGGCAGTAATACAGTGGGTTTGGCCCAAAACGGTGGAATCACAATCGAGATGCACCAGGAGGGAGAATTGCCCGCAGTCGCCCCAGTCAACATCGCCGAGTTGGAAACGCCAGATATTGTTTCCCAGCGACTGATGTGGCTGTGCGGAACTGACGAGACTGAGGTAGGGGTCGAGCAGCACGTCGACCCAGGCGCTGTCGGCCGGTTCGGAACCCGCATTGCAATAGGACACGTACACCGTGTTGTCGAAGCAGCGACGCATTTGCGGCATCCCCACATCGACGCTCATGAGCGGGCATTCGGAGAGGGCGGAGACGGCGAAGTCGAGGGTGTCGATGGTTTGGGCGCTGTCCAGTTGCACCATTTCAAGGCTATCGCACAGCGTCCACCACAGTTTTTGCGGTACGCGTGGTTCGAGTGTGTACGTGCCGGGGTTTCCATAAAAAGAATACCTGCCTTCCGGGGAGGTACTGACCGCATACGAATCTTCGCCGGTAATATCCACGACCCAGTTTGGCAGGGGCACTTGTGCGTCCGGTGTGCTGCAATCGGCATCTGCATCGCGCTGAAAACGGCCTTTCAGGTAGCCGCCGTTCTGTGTACTAAGTGTGCTGCGGTAAACGGGGTGGTTATTCGGCAGGACATATAAAAATCCGGAAGGCGAAACTTTCAGGTCGTTCAACAGGGCGCCACTTTCATTGTAATTGGGCAGAAAATACCAGGAATTGCCCTCATCTACCGAGCAAAATACTTGCGAATAGTTGCCTGCAGGTGTGAAAACGTGCCCCAAAGTGTTCAGCCCTAAAGGCCCCAGGGCATAAATATCCGGAATGGGGGTGTATGTCCAGGTAGCGCCCTGATCGGCAGAATGGGCCAGTTTCATGTACTGTCCAAAACCGATGGCATACAGGTCGCCTTGCGGGCCCATTTGCAAATCAGACAAGTTGAAAGACGGGGCAAACCCTGAAATCAACAACTCATTCCAGTGGAGTCCCCCGTCTGCACTGGTGTACAACCTCGTATCGTTGGTATTGTTTGCAGGCGCGGCCGCCATAAACAAGGCGCCTTCTGGGTGCTGGAACAGGCTGATGACCGTTTTTCCGGAAAAAATATTTTGCCACGAGGTACCGAAATCATTCGAAAGGGCAATACCCGTGGTGGTGCTGGCGAAAAGTTGGCGGCTTGTATTGACAAACACATAACTGCGCTGCAGCCCGCTTGACGGCGTAATATTGGTAAATTGTGTGCCGCCATCCACTGTTCGCCACAGTTCCGCGCCTTTGGAAATGACAAAACTGTCTGCATTCACCACGGCCAGGGGGTGGCTGCCAAACAAATAGCGCGACACATCCGGGTAGGAGAAAATACGTGCCCAGGTACTGCCTGCGTCTTCCGTGCGCCAGAGTCCATTGTCCGTAACGGCGAGTTGCAGCGAGTCGCTCAGCAATTCCAGTTGTTTGGTGTCGGCCAGTTGCATGCCTGTGGCCGAGAAAGTCCAGTTTTCACCCTGATCGTTGGATCTGAAAATCGAATTTTTGTAGGTCCCGAGCAAATCGCCGTTGGGCAATGGCGTACTCGAAAAAAAATACTGGGCGGCTTCTTCTCCTGTGTTCATGGTCGACCACAGGATGCCGTCGTCATCGGAGAAATACAGGTGTTTGTTGGTGGAAAGCAACAGCCTGCCTGAGGGCAATTGCAATATGGAATTGGGATATTCCTGGTTTTCAAAAGGAATGTCGATGCCCTGCCAGTTGTTGCCCCAGTCGGTAGATCGGTACAGATAAAAATCCGTACCCGAAATAGCATTGTGCATACGAAACAACGTACCGGTTGGCATCAGTTGGTACCGATTGTCCAGGGTAAATTCCCAGGTGCCGCCGGGTTGCCAGGTAGCGCCATGGTCGAGGGAATACCGCACGCTGGAGACATCGAAAATAGCGATCCTTCCATCTGCCCCTGCCAGAAAAGTGTTGTCGTATGCAAAAAAATTGGAGAATTCGCCGAGCGTTTGCCAGTTGAGGCCACCATCCAGAGAGCGATACAGGGTGGAACCCGCGCTATAACCCAGCAAAACGCCAGACGGAGATTCCCAAACCCCGAGTAGATACAGCGACTCATTTCTGAGTTCCCAGGTAGCGCCTTCATTTTGGGAGCGATACAAGCGCCGTACCCATTCGGAACCCACCTGTTTGAGCACTATGGCATAAAAATTTCCAGAATAACCGATCGTAACTTCCACGCTGTAGGCTTCCGGATCGGCGCTGGGTAAGTCAAATTCAGCCCAGTGTTCCCCATAATCTGTGGAGCGCAGGTAAATGCCTGTGTAGAAACGGGCGTACACCTTGTTGTTGAAAGTAGGCGTCACAGCCACATTGCCGCCGTATGGGCCAACTGCTGTTTGCCAGTACGGTGTTTGTGCCAGCAGCAAAAAAGGCACGAGCCATTGAAAAATGCCGATGAGTAAAGTTCTTTTCATAAAGCCGGTAGTTTGATCACCATTCAAAGGTCGTGCGGTCATTTGGTGTGGAGAAATACAAAAATCAGAATTTGTCGGAAGAAAATTTTTGTAATAATTTAATTTACAATGAATTATACAAAAATTTATCGAATTTTGCCCACATGGATGCGCGCCTGATCAAATTATTTCGCAAACTTTCTTCTGCCGAACAGCGCCGTTTGTGTGAGTGGACGCAATGTACGCTCATCAACAAGCGCCCGGAAGTATCGGCTCTATGCGCCTACATGGCGGCCCATGCTGCCCGGCCGGACGCACTCCGCGCCGAACGGCTGCACGAAGCCGCCTTCCCGGGTCGGCCCTACCAGGCTGCCCGGCTGCGGCACACCATCTCGTATTTGTTGCAGGCTGCGCGCGGATACCTCGCCTGGTCGGAATGGAGCGCCCGCGAATCGGATACTGCCCCCTGGCTGTTGCAGTCGCTGCGCAAACGCGGGATGGATTTTATGTTTGCCTATGAAGAGGAGCGTGCTTTCAAGGCACAGGAAGCCGACCCTCTGCGCGACGCCACGTTTCATCACCGACGTTACCGACTGTTGCAGGAAAAACTCGAAATGGCCAGCCGCAGCGAGCGCTCGGCCCGTATCAGCCTGCAACCGCTGCCGGAAGCACTCACCACTTTTTACCTGGCCGATATGCTTCGATGGGCTTGTGTGGCTTATACCCACCAGGCCGTTGCCGGACAAACGTATCATTTTGCACTGCTGGATACCTTGCTGGACAGGCCCGAAACCGAGCATTTATTGAAGGAACCGGCTGTCGGAGTCTATTTTCACGTCTATCAAACCCTGAAAAACAAGGATGATAACGGGGCTGCCCATTTTCAGCGACTAAAAGACCTGCTTTCTGAACACGCCGATATTTTTCCTTCTACAGAAATGCGCGGACTCTACCTGCTGGCCATCAATGGCTGCATCCGGCGCATGAACGCCGGGCAGCGCGCTTACGTGCGGGAAGCCTTCGAACTGTATCGCGCGGCCCTGACGCGTGGTTTTGTGCTGGAAGACGGCTGGATGTCGGGTTTTACCTACAAAAATATTATTCGCATCGGCGCAGTGCTGGGCGAGGAAACCTGGACGCAGCATTTTCTGGAACAATACCGGCAGGCCTTGCACCCACGCGACCGCGACAACCTGTACAAATACAACCTGGCTTATTTGTATTTGCAAAAACAGGATTATGCGCAAGCCATGCCCCTGCTTCAACAAATTAATTTCGACGACGCCCTGCACCAACTGGAGGCCCGCCGCATGCTGCTGCGCAGTTATTTCGAACTCGGCGAATGGGAAGCCCTGGATTCCTTACTGACCAGTTTCAGCGCCTACCTGCGCCGACAAAAAGGCCTGGGTTATCACCGTACCACCAATGAAAAACTGCTCTATTTCGTGCGAAAACTAATCGAATTGCAGGGCAGCAGCCGGGCCGCACGTAACAAACTGCGCGAGGAAGTAGAAAAAACGGTGGATGTGGCCGAGCGGCAGTGGTTGTTGGAGAGAAGTGAGAAGTGAGAAAAGTGAGAGGGTGAGAGATGTGAGAGAGTGAGAGATGTGAGAGGGTGAGAGTTCGTAGAGTAGACCGCTTCGCTCATTGGACTTGTATTAAAGTAAAGTGGTACACTCTACGTACTCTCACTCTCTCACTCTCTCACTCTCTCACATCTCTCACCCTCTCACATCTCTCACATCTCTCACGCTCTCACATCTCTCACGCTCTCTTTTCTTTTCCTGGGTACATTTTTCCCGCTCCCGACACATGATGACAAACGATTCAAAAACAATCTGTCATCATGAAAAATATCCTTGCCCTTGTTTGCTTCCTGCTGCTCGGTTTGAGCGCCTTTGCCCAGCCCAATAAAAAAGTAGCGCCTGCCCTGTACAAATTCCTCAACACGGAATTTATGGTGAAATACCGCGACCTGCGCATACAGGCCGAAAGCGATGCTATTCGGGTACAATCGGGCCAGGCCGAGCTCAAACCGGCCGATCAGTATCGCCTGCGTACCGCTTACGATCAGACGGCTTCCCGCGCCAACCAGTTGCTGGAATCCATCAAACAGGATTTTCAAAACCCGAAAAAACTCAAGTCCATCGCTGAATTTCCCGATATGTACAGCGACGGCCTGCGCTTCAAACTCCAGGAACTGGCCGATTTCTATGCCGCCAATTTCCAGCAGGCACTGGCCGATGCGCAGGTGAAAAAGGAAGAAGTAGACGGCAGCGTGGCGCTCGTGCTGATCGTCGAACTGATTGGTCTCACCAAAGGCCTCACCAATTATTTCGCCGACATCAAACGCGAAGCGAAACAATATACAGAAAAATACCTGCACGAAAACCTTGTACAGCCATACCGCTGGCGCTACTGGGAAGAGTTGTCGGGCAGCGCTTCTCCCTATGAAAAGTATGAAAAAAGTTCGGAAGCCGATCTGAACAACACACAATCGGACGATGCCTTCGACCGCCAGTTGCAAAAAGTGAACGCCACGATCCAGATGATACCCGCCAAAACCGACAACCCCTACGGTTCCGACCAGTTCAACCTGCCCCCCGACGGACCGGCCTCCGCCGATTCTTCTTTCCAGTACGAAGACTGGTCACCCACGGCGCCCACCGTACCGACGGCTGCCCCCGACAGTACCAGCCACAGAAATCTCATTTCCAAACCCGCGCCTGCATCGGCGCCGCAACAGCAAAAGCCAGCCGCTGCCCCGAAAAAAACTGTTCCGGCCAAACCAATCCCTTCCAAATCGGGGCAGTAATGGCTTGAGGTACTTCAGGTTTGTGGTGACAATCAATGTTTTGTGGTGAAAAAGGGCCGCGCTCAAAAAAAACGTGCAAGTCATGGGTACATTCCTTCGCCTGAAAACACATTTCCTCAAACCGCCTCGAACATCCATCGACACTCAATCAAAAAAATCATTCCCTACACTCCTTTACGAACATGAAAAAGTCAATTTTTGCTCTGCCATTTTTTCTGCTGTTACTTGTTAGCAGCGCATTGTTTTCCCAAAACTGGGTAGCCCGCCACAACCTGAGCAGCGCCCAGTATCAGACCGAAGTGAACAAATGGGTCAACCTCGGCTACCGCCTTACCCAGGTGAGCGGTTACAGCGACAACGGCCAGGATCGTTACGCGGCTATTTTCGAACAGGAAAGCGGACCGCAATGGGCGGCTCGCCACGGACTAACCGGCGCACAGTATCAAACCGAATTCAACACACTTACAGGTCAGGGGTACCGGCCGATTCAGGTCAGCGGCTTCGCTTCCGGCAACCAGGCCAAATTTGCCGCCATTTTTGTCAAGGAAAACAATCCTCCGCAATGGCATGCCCGCCACAACATGACCTCCGCACAGTATCAGGATGAATTTACCGACAACAGCAACCAGGGATATCGCCTCGTAGATGTGAGCGCCTACACCGTTGGCGGAACCGACTACTACGCCGCCATCTGGGAGAAAAAAGCCAATGCGCCGCAGGTGTACGCCCGCCACCGCATGACCAACAGCGAATACCAGAGCGAAGTGAATGAAAAAGCCTCCCAGGGTTACCGTCTCGTCAAGGTTTCGGGTTATTCGCTCAGCAATTCGCCTCGCTTTGCCGCTATCTGGGAAAAAACCGGCGGCCCGGTATGGGCAGCACGCCACGCCCTCAATGGCGCTCAAAACTACCAGGACGAATTCGAACGCCTCTACTACCAGGGTTACCGCCCGGTGTGGGTAAATGGCTACACAGTGAATAATCAGGATGTGTACGCGGCCATTTTTACCTGTGCCGATCCGTTTAAAGCCAATGAAATGGAAGCCGTCGACAACCTGGTGGAAGCCTATATGCAGCAAAACGACGTACCAGGCATTTCCATTGCCATCGCCCGGAACGGCAAACTGGTACTGGCCAAAACATACGGCTATGCCGACCAGGAAGCAGGCGAAAAAGTGGCCCCGCGACACAAATTCCGCATCGCCAGTGTGTCAAAACCTTTTACCGCCGCTGCTATCATGCGCCTGGAACAGGAGAACAAACTTGAACTGGGCGACAAAATCTTCGGCCCCGGCAGTATCCTGGGTACCACCTACGGCAACCAGCAGGCTTACACCAACAACCTCAAAAACATTACCGTAGATCACCTTCTCACGCACCACGCTGGCGGTTGGGATCAACAGGGTGACCCGATCGGTCAGGATCAGTCGTGGGGCATGTCGACCTACATCAACAACACCCTCAACAACTACCCGCTCGACAACGCACCCGGCGTTGCCTACGATTATTCCAATTTTGGTTTTGCCCTCCTGGGCCGTGTCATCGAGAAAAAAACAGGCCAAACGTATGAAGATTATGTGCAGGATAAAATCCTGACCCCCTGCGGCATCACCGGCATGCAAATCGGTGGCAGCACCCTGGCGCAACGCAAACCCAACGAAGTGAAATACTACGGCAACAGTGCCTATTTCTACAATATTCCGCGCATGGACTCGCACGGCGGATGGATTGCAACACCCATTGATCTGGTGCGCTTCCTCGTACACGTCGACCAGTCGAATACCGTTCCCGACATCCTCAGCGGTGGTACATTGACTAAAATGTTTACACCCAGCGCTACCAACAACTCTTACTGCAAAGGATGGCAGCGGGTGCCAAGTTCCGGCTCCCTGTGGCACAACGGCGCTTTGCCCAGCACCCTTTCAGAAATGAAGCGCACTTCCGACGGTTTCTGCTTCGCTATTCTCATGAACACTCGCCCAGGCACCGGCAAAGACACCAACGGCGTGGCAATGGGCCAGTTGCTCGGCGATATCAAGAATACGATCACGAAGTGGCCGACGCATGATCTTTTTTAGAGGTGAGAGGTGAGAAGCGAGCGGTGAGATGTAGGTTAGTGCCTCAGCCGGAACATATGTGTGTCAGGCTTGTTTAGGGGTTTGAATCAGGATTATGATTCAAACCCTTTTTTCACGCACACTACCCAACATCATGAAAGTAGAAATCTGGAGCGACATCATGTGTCCCTTCTGCTACATAGGCAAGCGCCACTTCGAAGCGGCGCTGCGCGAATTTCCCGGTCGGGAACACATCGAAATCGTCTGGAAAAGTTTTCAGTTGGATCCCTCCATTCCACAGGAAATGCCCGAAGCGCAAAATGTATACCGCTACCTGGCCGAGCGAAAAGGCATTTCTTACGAACAATCGGCACAAATGCATGAAAACGTGGTGCTGATGGCCAAAAATGCCGGCCTCGATTACCATTTTGATAAAGCCGTAGTCGCCAATTCTTTCCGCGCGCACCGCATGATTCAATTAGCCAAAACCAAGGGCCTCGGCGACCAGGCGGAAGAACGGCTTTTTTCGGCCTATTTCACCGAAGGAAAAAACTTTGGAAGTCCGGCTGTATTGGCTGAACTCGGCCGCGACATCGGCCTCAGCGAGGCGGATGTGCAGGAGGCTCTTTCCAATGAAAAATATGCCGATCTGGTGCGCGCCGACCTGGAAGAAGCCCGGGAAATTGGTATCAATGGTGTGCCTTTTTTTGTGTTCGACCGCAAATACGCGATTTCCGGCGCTCAGCCGGTAGCGGTGTTTTTACAGGCGCTGGAACGTTCGTTTGGGGAATGGCGAAGTGGTGGCATGGGAAATTAAAAAACACAGGCGGTTATTTTTCGTATGAAAAATAACCGCCTGTGTTTTTTAATTTCCCATGCCACCACTAAGAAAAACGCTCACCCCTGGGCACATTTTCCTCCCCCGGAACACATTCCCCAAAAACGATCCGATGAAAGTGCTCCTTCCCTTTGCGCTGATGTTTTTCAGCGTTGTCACATATGCCCAGGAATTTGCGGCAGGGCTGGTGTTCGAAGACGACACCTACGAGATGCTGCCGCGCCAAAGCCCCGAAGACGGCAGCAAAGCCGAGCTGCCCGCTGCCATCGACCTCACACCGTATTGCCCCGAAGTGCGCCACCAGGGCTACATATTTTCTTGTGTGGGCTGGGCAACGGGCTACGGCGCCCTGTCGATACAACGCGCCGTGATGAACGGTTGCACCGATCGGGCTGTCATTACACGCAATGCCCATTCCGCGCTGTTTTTGTACAACCAGATCAAAAAAGAAGATTGCAACAAAGGTTCGCGTATCTCCGATGCGCTCACCTTTCTCACCCAAAAAGGCGACTGCCTGGCCCGCCAATTTGATTTCGATGTCAATAATTGCGCGCAAATGCCTGACAGCCAGGTGGTTCGGCAGGCTGGCCGATATGCTATTCAGGATTTTATTACCCTGTTTGGCATCAACGACCCATCGGATATCAAGGTGCTGCGTGTAAAACGCGTGCTGGCGCGCAACAAACCGGTGGTAATCGGCATGAATGTGCTGCGCAATTTTTACGATCTGAAAAACGCCGTGTACTGGCACCCCGAACTCGGCAATACGACCCCTGCTGGCGGCCATGCCATGGTGGTAGTGGGCTATGACGACCACAAGGAAGCCTTCCGGATCATGAATTCCTGGGGCAAAAACTGGGGCGATCAGGGCTTTATCTGGGTGAAATACAAGGACTTCGCACAGTTTTGCAAATATGCCTACGCCCTGTATTTCGTAGCGCCGGCCCGGCTGGAAACGGCCACGGTCGATACGGCGGCTGTTTCGGAAAAACCGCTGCTCCAACTTTCCGGGCAGTTCCGTTTCCGGGCTTTTGCAGGCTGGCAGCAAACCCAAGCGCTTTTCGACGAGGCGCAAGCGACGTACCAATACCCCGTTTACCAATTGCAAAAAAAAGACTGGCCCGTGGGCCAGCAATTCCAGTTGCTCGCTTCCACACTGCGGGAAGACGAGTACCTGTATGTGTTCAGCGTAGACGCCAGGCGCGAAATCCATTTCCACTGGCCGCGGCAGGTAGGGCTGAATGAAAAATTCGAAGGCTCCCATGAAAGCGGTCTTTTGCTGGCCGGCGGAGCGGAAATTGCCATTCCGGGCGTGAATAAAGTGTTGAAACTCGCCACACCTGGAATCGACCACCTCGTGCTGCTTTTTTCCAAACGCAAGATTGAAACCATCCAAAAACTGGCTATTATTGCAACGAAAAAGGAAGGTGACTTTGCCCAAAATCTGCTTCAAACACTGGGTAAATACGCCGTGCCGCCTGCGGACATCACCTACGCCCCTGATAAAATCGCGTTCAGCGCCGCCACCCGGGCGGAAGGGTACATCGTTCCGCTCATCCTTCAGGTACAATCCCGGTAAAACGCTCTTCTAACCTTTTGAAATTCAATACCATGCGTTTCCTGCTTTTTATATGGATATTTCCGGCTTTCTGTTTTGCCCAAAACATGCAGACAGACTGGCAAAAAATGCCCGGCCACGCGGGTGATCAAGTCATTCACCAGGTGATCGAAGCCACCAACGGATATCTGGTGGCAGTGGGCCAAACAAACGCTTCTACCGTCGGCGGCTCCGATGGCTGGCTACTCGTTTCAGACCACAGTACCGGACAGGTGCTTTTTGAAAAACGGTTCGGCGGCAAAAAAGACGACGTGCTGTACAGTGTGACTCAAACCTTTGAGGGAAATTTCCTGCTGGCCGGTGCTACCGCCTCGCAGGGCAAGGGCAAAACCGATGGCTGGCTTCTGCTCGTCAACGACCGGGGCGATATCCTGCGTGAAACCGTGCAAGGCACGCCTGGTCGCGACGAATACCGGTTTGTGTTGCTGCAACCCGATGGCTCGGTGTTGCTGGCCGGACAAAGCAACGACGGCGACACCGGCGATGTCTGGCTTTCCAAAATGCAAAACGACAGCCTGCTTTGGGAGAAAAATCTCGGCAGCGCTGAATTCAGTACCCTGAGCGGACTGGTGGGCACACCCGATGGAGGACTCGTATTTTGCGGAAATACGGGCAAAAAAGCCGAAAACGGCGATGGCAACATCTACCTCGCCAAGGCCGATGCAAAAGGCAAACTGGCCTGGAAAAAGTTTTTCGGGGAAAAAGGCTGGGAAGAGGCGCTGGCACTCATTACCACGCGCGACGGAGGTTTTGCCATGGCGGGACTCAACAATCCCAAAGGCGCCGGCGACCCCGACGGCTGGCTGCTGAAAGCCAATCGCGATGGCACCCGGCAATGGGACAAGTCGTTCGGTGGAAAAAATCCCGACCTGTTCCAGTCGCTCCTGCAAACCCCCGACGGCGGTTTTCTGCTCGCCGGCGCCACACAGTCGCAACGCAGTGGCGCCCGCTTTTCCGATGCCTGGCTCGTGCAAACCACACCGGGCGGCGACCTGGAATGGGAACAACCGCAAGGCTCCGACAAAGACGATGTTTTTACCGCCATTCTTCCCCTCCACAATGGCAGCGTAGCCCTGGCGGGTAAATACGACGGCAACAACACCTGGCTGTTGCGCTGCTCGGATGTGTACCACGCCGCCAATGCGTTGGCAGGCATTCGTGATGCCGTATCCGTAAAAGTTTCCGATGCGGCGCTGCACACTGCCGATGGTACTTTGACCCCCGGCCAGCAGTCGTATGTGTCGTTTGTCATTACCAATACTGCCGACCTCGACTTGCCCGATCTGCGTGTGAGCGTGGATAATAAATCGGGAAGCAGCGATATAATCGCCTGGAATACAAACTATTATGGCGGCGTTGCAAAGGCTGGTACGCTGGAAGCGCGTATTCCTGTGAAAGGCAGTGCTGAACTGGAAGATGGGCAACAAACCATGTCGTTTACCATCACTGCCGGTACCAAAACACTGCAATCGTTCGATAAAACCTTTACCCTGCGCAAACCCCGACCGGCTACCCTGATCATTGCCGACCACCAGTTTTCGGGCAGCGGTAGTTCCGATCAGGTGACGCTCAAAGTGAGTATTGAAAACACCGGCGACTCTACTTCCCGGGCCGCAGAAGTCGTGTTCGGGTGTCCTGCCGGGTACACAGCCAAAAGTGCTTCCACCTCGCCCATGGGGCTGGTGCCAGCCCACAGCCGCCGGGATGTGCGTTTTGTTTTTGAAAAAAATGCAGGCAATACTTCCAACAGTGCGGCCATTTCATGCAAAGTGAAAGAAGCGAATCGCGACAAAGCAACTAAAACCCTGACCTGGCAGGAAGGCAACAGTTCCATGATTTCCAAAGGGCCCATTCTGGTGTGGACTGACCCGGCGCCGCATGAAACCGGTTCGAACAAAGTGCGTAAAACTGACGACCATATCGAAGTAAAAATGACCGTTGTGTCGCCCAAACCGGTCAACACCAAAAACATCAAGGTGAAAGTGAACGGCGTAGAAATGGACGGCTCTAAATTCAATGAGGAAGATCTCTCGCCGCCACGCCAGGAAGAGAGCCGCTTTATTTATACCTACAAAAACAAGATTCCGCTTCAGCAAGGCAACAACCACGTGGAAGTGGTGGTCGACGATGTGGTGTCCGATGCGCTGGAAGTGGAATTTGCCCCCGAACGTGCCAATTTGTATGTGTTGAGCATCGGCCCGACCCACGAAGACCTGCAATATACCACACGCGATGCCATCGATTTTGCGAAGGCTTTCCAGGAGCAGGGTGGGGCGGGCAAATTGTTCAACGAGGTATTTATTACGGAACTCACTACTCCCGAAAAAACCGACCTGACAGGTATCAAACAGGCCATGTACGACCTGGCGTATCAGTGGGACGACCATCAGATCAAGCAGAGCGACATGCTGATCGTGTTTATTTCCTCCCACGGAAAAATTGCCGATAACCGCTTTAAAATCCTGCAAACGGGCTATAATCCGAAGTACGAACGCCTCGCTGTCGATTACAAAACGGACATTCTGGAGGTGCTGAACAATATCAATTGCAAAAAACTCATCTTTCTGGATGCCTGCCACAGCGGCGGCGCCAAGGAAGGCTTCGGCGGTGTGAGTAAGGCGGTGGTGGACCTGGCCAAAACACAACCCGGATTCAGCACCCTCACGTCCTGCGGCAGTACGGAAAAGTCGTATGAAGACAAGGCCTGGGGCAACGGCGCTTTCACGGAAGCCCTGCTCGATGCTTTTTCTGGAAAATCCTGCACCGACGCCAACGGCTCTTTTTCGGCTGATACTGACGGCGATCATATTCTACGGCTCGGCGAATTGTACGATTTCCTGCTCCGCCGCGTGCCGGACATGGTAAAATCGGCGATTCCCAATGCCCCGACCGGCCAAACGCCTTTTATGCCGGAAAGCCAGTTGGATAAGAATCTACCTGTATATCTTGTTAGAGGTGAGAAGTGAGAGCGTGAGAGGTGAGAGAGTGAGAAGGTGAGAGCGTGAGAGATGTGAGAGTTCGTAGAGTGTACCGCTTTGCTCCAAAGACTGTTACTCTATGATCTCTCACACTCTCACATCTCTCACGCTCTCATCTCTCTCACGCTCTCACATCTCTCACACTCTCACATCTCTCACGCTCTCACATCTCTCACGCTCTCTCACCCTCTCACTTCTCTCACGCTCTCTCACCTCTGACCATGAGAAACATCCTCTTTCCCCTCCTGCTGCTTTTCCCTTTCTTCCTTGCAGCGCAATGTCCGACAGGTGTGACCACTTACACCGTTACCAGTAGCGCGGGCAACAATGCGGTGGGCACTTTCGCCCGGGCCTGCCAGTGTGTGAATATGGCGGGTTCGACGATAAAAACCATACAATTCAACATCAGCGGCGCAACGGTGATACAACCAACGGCGGTAGCGCCACTCACCATTACTGCCGATAATGTGCTGGTAGACGGTACATCACAAAGCGGCATTATCGTCGATGGCGGCTCTGCAGCAGGCCCTTCGAGTCAGGGAATTATCGTGACAGGTACCGGAACCACTATTCAGGGGCTGACCATTCGGAATTTTACCGCTTCTGCCGGCGGGAATGCCATTTGGCTCGGCCCTTCCGCCGATGCCGTAACGATTATCAGTAACACATTGCACAACAACCGCAATGGTGTTTTTTTGACAGACGGCGGGTTGACCAATGCGTCTATTACCGCCAACAGTATGTATTGCAACGCTGTAAAAGGTATCAACCGGGGTGTCGATCCTTCCATTCCGTCCATTACCGTTTCGAATACCCAAAGGATAAAAGGTACCGGAGCCTCCCCCAATGCGACAATAGAAGTGTACCGCGATGATAAAACGGGTTGTGCTGCAGCGCCTTGTCAGGGGAAAAATTTTATTGGAAGCACCACTGCCACGGCTACTGGTGCCTGGGACCTTCTACTGGGGGGCAATGCCTTGCAGGCATCCGACGAAGTGGTGGCTACTTCTACCATCAATGGCAACAACACCTCCGAATTTACTACCTGCGCTACGGTTGCCGATTGCTCTTCACTGGGTGTAACGGTTGCAGCCACAGATGTCACCTGTTCCGGCCTGAACAACGGGATGGCGACTGCAACGCCCATTTCAGCCGCCTCGCCGACTTTTTCCTGGAGCAACGGGGCTTCCACGGCCACTATCTCCAGCCTGGTGCCAGGCACTTACACTGTCACGGTGACGGACGCGGCCGGATGCACGGCAACTGAAACTGCAACGATCGCACAGCCTGCTTTGCTTACAACCACTTTTAATACCATGCCCGTGGCGTGTTTTGGTGGAAATAACGGAACTGCCACAGCGATTCCCGCTGGAGGCACCCCCAACTATACTTACCTGTGGAATACAGGATCTGCCGCCGCTACGATCAACAGCCTGATGGCCAATATTTACACGGTCACGGTGACGGATGCGAAAGGCTGCACCATTGTGAGAAACACCCAGGTGACACAACCGACACAATTGACGGTCAATACCAATGCAACAAACGAATCGGCCGCAGGCGCCAACGACGGCGCTGCCACTGCCACAGCAGGTGGTGGTACACCCGTTCATACATTTCTTTGGAGCAATACGGCCACCACGGCCACTATCAATAACCTGAGCCCGGGCACGTACACGGTTACGGTGACCGACATGAACGGCTGTACCCAAACCGCCACTGCTATGATCAACGCCGGGCAAAGCGCAGGTCCTTGTACTGCTTTGCCCGTATATGCCGTGCTTGGCCCTTCGGAAGTGTGCGGGAACAGCACCCTTTCGCTGGAGGTGGACGATTTGTTTCCCGGCCCGGATATTCGATACTGGTGGTATTCCCCCAATGGCGATTCTGCGCAAACCCTGGTTCCGATGCTCGATATTCTTGCAACGTCCAGCGATTTTTCAGGCGAATACTTTGTCGTTCGCGATTCGGCGGGCTGCCGCTCCATTCCAGTCGGCGGAGCGCCTGTTTCGGTGCTCAGCCTCGATCCAGCGCAGGTTTTTGCCGGAAATGATACCCTGATATGCGCTGCCGGGGTGGTGGTGCTGAAAGCAGTGCAGCCTCCCCAGGGCACAGGCATGTGGGTGTCACTGGGCAATGCCACCATCGACGACCCTGGCGATTTTCTGACCGCTGCCCGAAACCTGCAAACAGGCGCCAATACATTCGTGTGGCAGGTAAGTCTGGGCGCCTGCACAGCTGCCGCTTCGGATACAGTTGTGTATTTTCTGGAAAAAAAGGCTGTTCTGGGCGACGACCGCTATGTGTTGCAGTATGCGCAGGACATTGCCGTGATGGAAGTACTGCTCAATGACAATTTATCAGGAATACCGGATACGGTGATCACCCAACTCGGCGTACCTGCTTCCGGCACCCTGGAATACCTGGAAAATGGCAAACGCTTCCGATATATGGCGGAAGATGGCTACCGCGGCACAGTACAGTTTCAATATGTGGTGTGCAGCCCGGCTTCTGCCTGCAACCTGCCCTGCGACACTGCCCTGGTTACCATCGATATTCAAAACCTGCCCTCGGTACCCGAAGGGATTGTGGTGGACGACCCCGGCCCGAACGGGCGCCTGACCATCAAGGGCATCAGCGGGTTCAGCAGGGTGGAAATTTCCATTTTCGACCGCTGGGGCGATCTGGTGTTTCAGGAAAACAACTACCGGAACGACGACCCCTGGCTGGGTTATTTCAGTGGAAAACCCTTGCCACAGGCAGCCTATTACTATTACCTCAAAGCCTGGGATGGCAATGCCCAGATCGGGAGCACTCAAACCGGCATCGTGCATCTTTTTATTCAGGAATAAGCAGCCAATAACCGACCAAGCAATTCAACCCGCTCAACACCCGACCGCATGAAAAAAATACTTTTTGCCCTTTGTTTTTTTACTACTTCCTGGCTCCAGGCGCAGCAAACGCCCCTGTTTTCTGTGTATCGCGACCAGTGGAGCATCCTCAACCCGGCGGCTATTTCCAATAATTTCATCCTCAACAACCGCAGCATGACGCTCAGCGGCACCTGGCACACGCAATGGTGGGGGCTACCGGAATCGCCGCGCACACAACTGCTCAACTGGGAATTTGTGGCCGATGAAAAAAACAGTGTATTCGGCGCGCACCTGTTGAACGACCAAACCGGAAAAATTGGCCAGACCGGCGTGTATGGCCGTTATGCCTACCGCATCAAATCGGGTAAACGCGTGGTGCAATCGCTCACCATCGGACTCACCGCTGGGGCCGTTCAGTACCGGGCGCGCCTGAGCGATATCCGATTCCCGGATCCGAGTACCCAACCGGTGGATGACGACCGCCAGATTCGACCTGATTTCGGCCTGGGCCTGTATTATCAGTATTCTAATAAGTATTATGCGGGCCTTTCGGTTCCACAAACCTTTGGCCTGAGTACTACTTTCGAATCTGGCAAGGAAACATTTACTATCCGCCGCATTCCCCATGTATTTGCCGTGCTCGGAGGCTACTGGAGCGCTCCCTGGCTCGGCAACGAAACATCCTACATTGAGCCGTCCGTCTGGGTAAAATACGCACCGAACGGCCCGCTGAACATCGATGCCAATGTACGTTGCCAGATCAACGAACTGATCTGGGCTGGTACGGGGCTGAATGCGGGCCTGGGCAAACAATTCAGCGCGGCCCTGCACATGGAAGCGGGTTTGTTCTTTGGCGAACAAGTGCAGTTGCTGAACAGCCAGTTCAAGGTGGGTTTTGGTTTTGATCTGCCGGTTACGCAGTCGCTGACTTCTATTTTCGGGGCAGGAGGCGAGGTGAATGTGGTGTATTCGTGGTAGGAATGATGAATGATGAATGATGAATGATGAATGATGAATGATGAATGATGAATGATGAATGATGAATGATGAATTTGTGCCCATTAAAAACACTTTCGATTGATAATGAATAAATTAATCTCATCATTGAGATGATAATGAACGTGCGTATATCCAAAATTCATCATTCATCATTCATCATTCATCATTCATCATTCATCATTCACCTCTAAAAAAAACCGCCGACGGGATAACCCGCCGGCGGTTTTGCACAATATGGAACGTATGTCAGAACCGCTTAGGCGATTTTGACATCTACTGCATTCATGCCTTTTTTACCACGTGCAGTGGAGAAAGTTACAACATCTCCTTCGCGGATGTTGTCGATCAATCCCGTTGCGTGTACGAAGATTTCTTCTTTGGTGGTGTTGTCAATGATGAAACCGAATCCTTTGGATTCGTTGAAAAATTTTACTGTGCCAGTAGACATTGGAAAAAAAGAAAAAAAATGTGATGTGGCAATTTGCCGCCGCAAAGGTAAGTGCTTTTCTTGTAAGAAATTGAATTTCAATTGTTTTAATAAAAATTTTATTGAATCCAACTCTTTTGGTACTCCAAAATTTGCGTAGTGGAGGCCTAAAGGGTGCAATTTGAGGTATATTCAGGGCATCACCTCCGCTCATGTAAAACGCCGGATATCTACTGCTGCATCCAGCGCAGTGCCTTTCAGCAAGTGATCGGCAAGGTGTTCGGCCCAGAAAGGCGCCAGTAAAGCGCCTTTGGTTCCTAATCCATTGAAAATGAATAGATTAGAAAATGTTTGATTGGCGCCCAGCAATGGCCTGCGGTCTTTCACGGTAGGTCGCACACCGGCCACATGCCCGGTCACTTCAAACGGCACGATGATCATTTCTTCCAGCCTGCGAAGGATATAATCGCGTTCGCCGGCGCTGGGCAACAAATCCGGATAATGCCATTGGTAAGAGCCACCCACCCAGAACCTATCTCCTCCAAGAGGCACCAGTGTCGTATTCTTTTTGAGCATATGCTCGATACCTGCTGCGCCGGGAATACGGATATGCAGCGCTTCCCCTTTGGCAAGTTGCCAGCCCAGGTTGGGAAAATATGGATTTTCCGTAGCCCGAAACCCTTCACAAAATACCACTGCATCGTAATCGCGTGCCAGCACCTCCACGTCCTCGTAGCGGATTTTCCTTTGCTGAAAAATGCCTTCTGCCAATGCTTTTTTCCGGAAATGTCCCAGCAAATGGGGGAAATGTACCCGCGCTGCCCGACGAATGACGCCATAAGATATGCCTGGTTTGATGAAAGGCTGCCACGCGCCACCATCCCTGCTTTCGCCTACATAATCGGCGTAATCGGGCAGGGCACAGCGCGCAGCCCAGTCGTTGCTTTCTTCCGGCGAACCAAGGATGCGCAGGATAGGGTAGGGGAGCCAGACCGGGATGCCCAGTTCACGTTCGAGCAATTGATAGCATTCTTCAGCAACGGGAAAAAAATCATCGAGTCGCCAGGTTTTTACAAATCGTTTTCCGGTGACCGGATTGATGATGCCCGCCGCCGGCAAAGTGGAACCGCCAGGAAGGTCGCCATCCATGATGTGTACCTGAGCACCCCGCTGAAGCAAGGAATGGGCGAGCATCGTGCCGGCAATGCCCTGACCGAGGAGGAGGAGTTTCATGCGGTGAAGTTATTGGTTATTAGTTATTGGTTATTAGGGATGGTAAGGGTTTATCTGTACCATCCATGGGCATTCCTTATTGTGTAGCCCATAGATGGTACAGATAAACCCTTACCATCCCTAATAACCAATAACTAATAACCAATAACCAACACATAAAAATCCGGTCAAAGTTTTTTAACGCGAAGGAAAACACTACCTTTACACCAGTTTCTTTATCTCAGAAAAGTTTACGCCGCCTTTTGCCCCAAAGCCTTCATTGCTGGTGGCGCCTTCATCTTCCCGCCGATCCCCGTCCGGTTTATTGTCTTTTACACGCTGATTCGAAACTATGGTACATTATTTGCCGTATGTACGACAATCCTTTGATTGTCAGGTACTGATCATGGTATTTATCTTTGTTTAATCTCATTTTTCCAAAAATTAAAGCAGCACTTGTGAAGGAATTATTGACATCTCTGCGTTTTTTTCTGATCGTTTTCGCCCTCTTGCCATCTACACTGACACAGGGGCAGGACATACACTTTTCGCAGTTTGGAAACTCGCCACTCAACCTGAACCCCGGCCTTGCTGGCGTTTTTGGCGGCGATCTGCGTTTCGTGGGCAATTACCGCAGCCAGTGGCGCAGTGTGCCAGTGCCATACACTACCTTTTCGGGTAGCGTGGAAAACAAAGTTTACCTGACCAAAGGACGATACGATCGTTTTCTGACAGGGTCGCTTTTAGTTAACTACGACCGTCAGGGCAGCCTGCACCTTACCTCGCTCCAGATTGGCATCCCGCTGGCACTTACCCTGCCTATTGCCAAAACCAATTTCCTTACCCTCGGCGCTACGCCGGCCTTCGGCCAGCGCGCTTTCGATCAGTCGAAAATCAATTTCGGCAACCAGTGGGACGGTTGTGCCTTCGATGGCAGCATCAACCCCAACGAAGACCTGCTGCTGCAAAATACCAGCCTTAAATATTTCGACTTGAGCGCCGGAGCAAATTTCCGGATGCAAGGCCTCACAAAGCGCAACCGACTCGATGTCGGCGCTGCCATGCACCATATCAACCGCCCGTACCACGACTTCTGGTCGTCGACACTCAGCGACCCGGGCAATGTGCGCCTGTACAACAAACTGAGCGTGTACGGCCTCGGCCTCATTCAGATACGCTCCAATTTTGACCTGATGCTGCAGGCCAGTTATCAAAAACAAGGCGGTTACCGCGAAATCGTGTACGGCGGCGGCCTTCGTTTTCACCTCAACCAGCGCCCCTACCGCGAACTATCGCTTCAGGTGGGCGCCGACTACCGCAGCCGCTACCAGGATGCACTCATTCCACACGTGGAAGTGCTGTACAGAACCTGGATGCTGGGCGTAACTTATGATGTTAATTTCTGGTCGGACGTAAATCTGGTGACCAACCGCCGCGGCGGCCCCGAGATTTCACTGACCTACCGACTCTATAAAATCAAACCGCTTCCTGTATTCAAATCCTGCCCCATAATTTGAGATGATACAAAGAAATCCATTCAGCATGAGGCACGCCAATTGCATTTTCGTATTCCTGTTGTGTACGCTGTCCGCAGGCGCCCTGCGTGCCCAGAACGGTGTATCTGATCGTATCAACGAGGAACTGGATCGTGCGCCCTCCATCGCAAAACTGGAGCAGGCAGCCGCCAAAGCCTACAACCACGGCGACTATTACACCGCTCTGAAATATTATGACCGTGTCATACAGGCAGACAGCAGTATGGCGAACGCCTGGAAAGGCAAAGCCGAATCGGCCGTACAGATCAATGCCTTGCCGATTGCGCAGGCATCTTACCAGTATATGCTGGACCACAATATGAGTCCCGATGGCTCGATACTGCTGGCACAGGGCGAAGTGCAGTTCCTGCAAGGCAATTACCAGGCGGCCAAAGACCTGTATCGCCAGTTCTTGCACGATGAGCCTGCTTCTGCCACGGCGCAAATGATCGAAACCGCCCAAACGGGTCTCGAAAACAGCGACTGGGCGCTTTCCATCGAACACAATACCGATCTGGAAACGCCGGTAACACCGCTGGACACACTTTCCGTCAATACCACGCGCTTTTCGGAATATTCTCCGCTGATGGTTGGCGATACCCTGTGGTTTTCGTCGTATCGTTTTCCTTTCAAAAAGGATCGCCACAATCCGGAGCGTTATCTGGTAAAAGTGCTTACTGCTACGGTTCAAAACGATATTCTGGCAGCAGAACCAGTCGGTTTTAACGAAGATACCCGACACACGGCACACGTCACGTTTAATCAGGACGGCGACCTGATGTTCTATTCGCTCTGCGATTTCATCAACGATGCCGATATCCGTTGCGAATTGTACATGCGCAAACGACAGTCCGACAACTCCTGGGGGCCCGCTGTGAAATTGCCTTCCAGTATTAATATGGAAGGTTATACATCTACCGGCGCCAGCGTGGGCAGAATTCCCGGCGAAGAAAAGGAAGTGCTGTATTTCGTAAGCGACCGCCCGGGCGGTAAAGGCAAACGCGATATCTGGTACAGCACCATCGAGCAGGACGCCTTTGGCGAACCGCAAAACCTCCCGATCAATACTGCTGGCAACGACGTTACACCATTTTACCATTCCAACACGGGAACCTTGTATTTCAGCACCGACGGCCGGCAGTCGCTGGGCGGTTTTGATATTTACAAAACACAGGGATTCGGAACGCAATGGACAGAGCCGATGAACATGGGCGCGCCGCTGAACACCAGTTACAACGACGCTTATTTCAGCCTCACACCTAACAGCCATACGGCTTTCCTGGCCTCCAACCGCAGAGGTGACCACAACAGTTCTGAAGAGGCATGCTGCTACGATATTTTCCGTGCCGACCTTGTGAAGCCGCAGATGATGGCCATTACTTTCAACAAGGAAACCGGAGATTCGCTTTCGGGCACCACCATGCGCCTCATCGAACTCACCGCAGAAGGTCCTGGCAACGAAATCAAGGTGAAAGTGACCGGCCCGAGTTTTTCTTTCCCGCTTCAGCCGGGCAAGAAGTACATGCTGATAGCCGACAAGCCGCATTTTACATCGGATACGCTCGTATTTGAAGCGCCTAAGAATATCTGGAAAGATGTTTTGATCAAAAAACTGTACCTCCCGCCACACAAAGTCAATCTGGTGGCTACCGTATACGACAGCGAAACGAAAGAACCCATACCGGGTGTTACGGCCCGATTTGCTGATATTGGTGTGTTGCTGCCCAGCGGTACTTTTGCTACCGGAAAAGGCGGCGGCCCGCTGGCTTCGAATACAAAAACAAATCAGGATAACAACCGATTCGACTATCCGCTCCAGTTCGACCACCGCTATAAGGTGGAAGTGTCGAAACCGGGCTACACGATCGACTCTACAGGTATCATTTCTACTGAAGGCCTGGATGGAAATACGGTCATTGAGAAAAAACTGTACATCACCCGTGGTATCGCATTTGAGGCATTTACCATCAATATGCAAAACCGCGATACCCTGTATGGGGTGCATTACGAATTGGTGGAAATCGGTGGCAACAACCGCCATGATGAATACCTCAGTCCGCTGGGTAAAAACTACGAAACCACGGTCAACTACGAGCGCCGTTATATGATCAAGGCAACGAAAGACGGCTTCTCGCGCGACTCAGTGGAATTCTCGACAGTGGATTTGCCAAAGGTGGATTTCCAGAAAATTGTACGTGAACTGCGCCTGAAACCACTGATTCTGGAGGCTTATCTGCCGATCAAACTTTATTTCGACAACGACTACCCCGATCCTCGTACGATGGCGACTACTACGGCCCGCGACTACCGCCCGACGTATGTGGACTACTATCGCCGCAAAGAGGAATTTATTGAAAAATACACCGCCGGCCTCAGCGGCAGGGATTTGCAAATCGCCAACGATACGCTCGATTATTTCTTTGAAAAAGAAGTGCGCGCGGGCTGGGAAGGCCTGATGGCATTCTCCGAGGTGCTGTACGATATGATGTCGCGCGGCGATACCATTGTATTGACGCTCAAAGGTTTTGCTTCTCCGCGTGCGGCTACGAACTATAACCTCAACCTGACCGCGCGACGCGTTTCTTCCGTATTGAATCACTTTATGATTTTCGACGGTGGTATTTACAAGAAATTCGTGGAGAATGGACAAATTACTATTGTGCAGGAGCCTAATGGCGAATCCAAAGCGCCACGCGGTATCAGCGATGTAATTTCCAAAGAACGTGAATCGATATATAGTGTACCCGCCTCCCGCGAACGAAGGCTGGAGATCATCGGCGTACAGGTAAATAGAGATGAGAAACTGGATGCGCTGAGGAAATAAGGTTGATAAGAGTTGATAAAGGTTGATGAGGGTTGATATTCAACCACTCGATGAATGAAAATTCAGGAGTTGAGATGGTTGAGGAGTTGAGATGGTTGAGGAGTTGAGATTCAACCGCTCTATGAATGCAAAATACAACCCTTACCCCGAGTCGCCATTTATCAACCCTCATCAACCTTTATCAACCCTCATCAACCCTTTATCAACCCTATCAACCCCATCAACCCACAATTATCAGCCAGCAAAACGCATAACTGCATGAAATACAGCCTCTTTTCGGCCTTCTTACTTTTGATGTCGAACATTGCGTTCGGACAGTTGCAACTGTCGTTTTCGACATCGGCACCGACTTGCGACGGATTTACCAATGGCACTGCAACGGCATTGCCAAGTGGCGGACAGGAACCTTATGCCTACAACTGGAGCAATGGCCAGAGCGGCCAGACAACGCTCGGGATTGGCGCAGGCACCTATACTGTGACCGTAACGGATGCTGCCAACCAGACCATCACAGGCGAAGTCGCTGTGACGGCCCCAGCACCTGTGCTGGTGAGCATCACGCCGGAAGGACTCGGATGTACCGATGTCGACGGCACTCTGGTGGCTGCTGCGACAGGTGGCGTGGGCCCATACTCGTATGCCTGGGAAAATGGCACTACGGGCGCTACACTGCCTGTTACTCAGCAAGGTTTGTATTACGTGACCGCTACAGACGCGAATGGTTGTTCGGCGCTGGCCAATTATTATGTAAAACCGGCCGCTGAAATTGTCATTCAATTCCTGACGCTCCAAGCGCCCAAATGTGCCAATGGTTCTGATGGCTCTGTTACCGTAAATATTTTTGGAAATGCCGCGCCCTACACATGGGTCTGGCAAGACGGCAGCACTGGCGCATCCCTGACGAATATTCCGGCTGGTGTTTACAGTATTACCGCTACGGATGCAAACGGCTGCACCAAAGTGGCGACTGCTACACTGAACGCTCCACCAGCCTTGGTAGTAGAAGTGTTCCCGACAAATATTCCCTGTGCTACTTTGCCCAATGGCGGAGCGGTGAATGCCGGCGTTGCCGGCGGCGTCAATCCGTATACTTTTTTGTGGAATACCGGCAGCGTAGCATCGGGCTTGCAAAACATACCGCAAGGCACCTACACGGTTACCGTAACCGACTCTAAAGGTTGTACGGCTACGGATGACGCTGTGGTTACGCAGCCACCGGCGCTGGAAGCATCGGTGGTAAGCATTACACCTGCCTGCGGTGGCAACAATGGCAGTGCCACTATCACTGCCACCGGCGGCACACCACCTTACATGCATACCTGGAGCAACGGACAGACCGGCACCACGGCAACCAACCTGGCGCCCGGCCAATATTACGTTTGTACTTTCGATGCCAATCACTGCCAGTTCGACCTCTGGGTGGTGATCCCGCAGGCGCCGGGTCTCGATGTAACGCTTACCCTGACCAAGGCAGAATGCCCGGGCGTAGACAACGGCACGGCAACGGCTATCGTTAACCCGCCCGGTGGCAATTACACCTATCAATGGAATATTCAGGGTAGCCCGCAAACGTCTCAATTGAACGGTATTCCTGCCAATACGGCCGTTTCAGTTACCGTGACGGATATGGCTACCGGCTGCCAGGGCACCGCTACCGGCGTCGTGGGTATCCACAATCAGGTGGAAGTAGATGTAATTCATACCGATGCTGCCTGTGGCGGCGCACCCACCGGCACTGCGATTGCAACCGCATCGCTGGGTCAGGCGCCCTACAATTATGTATGGACTTTCCCGAACAGTACTCAGGTAACGAACGACAGTATCGGGGGCCTTGCACCCGGGCTGTATTCTGTTACTGCCACCGACACACGCGGTTGTACGGCTGTAGGAGTGGCCGATGTCATGCCGGGCGGAGACCCGGTCGCAGCATTTACCTATGCCAGTACGGAATGTTCGCCTGAAAATGTGGCAACGCAGTTTACCGATCAATCTACGGATGCTACCGGTACCATCACCGGCTGGAACTGGGTATTTACCTGGGGAACGAATACGACGACCTCGACTACCCAAAACCCGGTCATGAATTTCCCGAACAGCACTTCGGGTACGGCACAACTTACAATTACCACTTCAGGCGGCTGCACGGCTACCACTTCTGCGCCATTCCAGGTGGGTACGCCGGTTGGAATTGGTATTCAGCAGGATACTGATCCCGGTGAAAATTGTGATTACCTGCCCAGTACCATTCACCTGCTGGCTAATAGCGATCATTACACTTACCAGTGGATTCCAGATTCGAACATCACCTTTATTACACCAAACGGCCAAAATGTACTGGCGGATCCGGAAGTAACTACTACATATCAGGTAATTGTCAGCAATGGCGCATGCCAGGATACTATTCCTGTGCTCGTATACCGCGCGCAATTGCCTGTGATTACTGTTCAAACGAGTGTTATCACCACCTGCGATAGTGTAGCCGTCCTGTCGGCCACGGCTACAGGCAGTGCTGCTCCTATCAAATGGTTTAACGGAACCACTCAAATAGGTTCCGGTGCAACCATAACAGTACCCGCAACAGCCCAGACGGTTGTTTACACCGCAGTTGCCACCAATGAAATTGGTTGTACGAGTTCTGCTACGGTTTCCGTTTCTGGCAACAGCGTTCAGGTAGATGCCTCCATCAGCCAGCCTGTGAGTGGCTGTGAAAATACCCCGATCACGCTGCAAGTGACCAACCTTGACCCGCAGGATACCTTGTCATATCAGTGGTCGTCCAGCAGCCCGGCGCTTGTGGTTACGCCGCAGAATACCGCTCAGGTAACTGTGAATGGCCCTGCAGGCGAGTACACGGTAACTGTTACAGTGAGCAATCAGTTTGATTGCACCAGAACATTCACTATTCCTGTCACACTGACACCGGGTGAAATGCTCACAGGCGCTATCTCTGCCGACCTGTGCAACGGGTTGCAGGTGGCTTTTGAAAATACCAGCACGGTGCAAGGCACCTGGACTTTTGGCGACAATTCAGTGCCCAGCACCGAAAACGACCCGACACACACGTATGCGCAAGCCGGCACGTACATGGTAGCATTTGTATCGAACCAGGCATGCGTGGCGCCGTTCCAGACCGAAATTCAGGTGCTGAGTGAAAGCGTGCAGGCTACGGCCAGCAGCACGCTTGCTTCCTGTGTCGACAGTGCCAATGTACAGTTTACAGCACAGGTGAGCGCTGGGGCCAGCCTGCAATGGACATTCTCCAATGGCTCTACTTCCACTGAAATATCGCCAACGCTGACGGTAACGCAGGCGGGCCCTGTTACAGGCACACTGATTGCCACTGCTGCAAATGGCTGTGCGGATACCACGTCCGTACAGGCACAGGTGGATATTATCAATGAAAGTGTATCTGAAGCCTTTAACTTCTGCGCACCCAGTGCCGTAGCGTTGAACCCCGAATTTAACCAGAACTACACCTACACCTGGACGGCTACACCGGCCGACCCCAACCTGCAGCCCAACAACCCGAACCCCTCGGTATCGCCAGCGTCGCCTACCATGTATTCGGTCAATATTGTAAACGGCGCCTGCACAGTGTCGTACAACGCGCTGGTGACGCCCCGCGAAGCGGCTGTGCTCGAACTACCCGCCGATCGGGTAGTGTGCTCGGACAATCCGGTGACGATTACCGTACAAAATACCAATGCTGCAACGGTTCAATGGTCGACTTCACCCACCTTGTTCCCAGTGCTTGCTACAGGCACTACTATCGAGGTTATTCCGGTTGCAAACGGAATGTATTATGCTGAAGGTACCAATGTGGCGGGTTGTAAAGCGCTTGATTCCATTCTCGTCAACAATGCACAAATTGACGTACTGGCCAAATCGCTCGATCGCGACCTTTGCAAAGGCTTTGCTACCGAACTCACGGTTGTAAATACCGTGCCTACGCAGCAACTGACCTATCAGTGGACGCCCAACCTCGACCCCATCCCCAACCCGATGGTGATCCCGCAAAGCGATGCCAGTTACGAAGTGCGCATCAGCAACCAGTTCGGATGTAAAGACACCCTCACATTCAATGTAAATGTGGTGGATGTAGCCGTTACGGCGGAAGTAGTGGGCCCTGATACGATTTGTGTGGGCCAGACAACCCGCTTGCTGGCAACAGCCTCGGGCAATGCTACTGCGTATACCTATTCCTGGACGCCGGCCGCCTCTCTGAACGACAGCCATGTAGCCGATCCGGTGGCAGAGCCAACCGAAACGACCGACTATATCGTAACAGTACTGGGCGATGGTCTGTGCCCTGCATCGGCTTCCGTTACCGTGTACTTCATGGAAACAGAATGCGCAGAACCCTATATTTTTGTTCCAAAAGCATTTACACCCAATAACGACGACAACAATGACCGTTTCATCGTGCGCGGCGCCAACATCAAGGAACTGCACTTCATTGTGTGGGACCGCTGGGGCGAAAAAGTGTACGAAACCAACGATATTGCTGCCCTCGGCTGGGATGGTACCTACAATGGCAAGGAATCGACACCCGACTCCTACGCCTGGTACATCGAAGTGACTTGTGGCAACGGCGCTACGTATGTGAAAAAAGGCAACGTGACGCTCCTGAAATAGGGTTATCGGTTATTGGTTATCAGTTATCAGGGGGCTAATTCCTGGTATTGGAAATAAAAAAACATGAGCCTTCCCGAGTAGGGAATGGCTCATGCCTTTTTTGGGGGCATGACAAAGCACCCACACCATAAATCTTCTCTTACTTATTCAAAATCAAACGATTACATCTTGCGTATGAAAAAAATTACCCGTCGCTCTTTCCTCGCCAATACCTCATTGGCGGCAGCCGCCGTGACACTTCCGGCCCTTCCGGACATGGAAAAAACCAAAAAGACCATTTTTATCCACCATGTATATTTCTGGTTGAAAAACCCGGGCAATGAAGCCGACCGCGCCAAACTGATGGAAGGTCTGGAGGGCCTGAGTGCCGTGCCGACCATAAAAATGTGCCATATCGGCACCCCTGCAGATACGAACCGGGGGGTGATCGACCGCAGTTACGCCATCTCCTGGCTGTGTTTTTTCAAAAACAAAGAGGAAGAAGAAATTTATCAAAAGCACCCGATTCACCTCAAGTTTGTGGAGAATTACGCCCATTTGTGGGAGAAGGTGATTGTGTATGATTCGGAAGGGCCGAAGCGGTGAGAGATTTACGATATACGATTACATGATTTCAGATTTCCGATTGGATTTGTGATTTTCGATTGAGCACATAGCCTCCATCTGAAATCATAAATCTTAAATCCAATCGGAAATCTGAAATCATGTAATCGTATATCGTAAATCAAAAAGAAATGGCGGCTACAGTAAGATTTTCGTTCATCATTTCAAAGGGAACGGCATATTTTAATCATGAATTAAGGTGGAAACATAATATTTTTGTACGATATTTGCCCCGTTTTTAATCTACTCACCAAAATTTTTAATTTCATGAAAGTACTTCAACATTCTAAAGCCGTCTTGTTGCTAGCGGCGCTGGTAGTGCTCTTCGTTCAATCCTGTAAAGAGGTAGAAGTCCCACAACCGCGTGCAACCGTCGATCAGTTCGACAATTCCACCGTCCTTCGCTGGAACGAAGTATTCCTCAAAATCGACCGTTATGCTGTAGGTTATCGCCCGGGCCCCGTGCCGCACGCACTGGGTTACATGGGTTTTTCAGCCTATGAAGCAGTAGTACCGGGAATGCCGGGCTACAACTCGCTGGCTAACCAATACCCCGATCTTGACATACCGACATATGATGAAAGTGTCGAGTATTACTGGCCCGCGGTTATCAATGAATCATACGCCTATCTGATGCGCCGCTTCTTCTTCCATATGGAAGCCACGCACAGCAATTTATACGACCAGATCGAGCAGACCCGTATTCAATTGCACGATCAGTTTGCCAATGAAACGACACCTGAAATTCTGGATCGTTCGGAAAAACGCGGCCGCGAAGTAGCACAGGCCGTATATGAATGGGAAGAAAAAGACCTGGCTGCGCACAATGCATTCCTGAATCCGCAACCACCTTATAATGCACCGCATGGCCCGGGCCTGTGGGAACCTACTTTCCCGGATTTTGTGAGCGCTATGTTCCCGTTCTGGGGTCAGGTGCGCACGTTCGCCCTGCCTGAAACCGACCAACTGGCGCGCAAACCCATTCCTTATAGCGAAAACCCGCAATCCTTGTTCTATTCGCAGGCGATGGAAGTGTATTCGCGTGTGAAAGCCATCAAACAAAATGGCGCCAATGCTTTCCATGAGCGCTGGCTGGCAGAATTCTGGAGTGATGATATCCTGGGCCTGACGTTTTCGCCACCGGCACGCCTCGTAGCCGTAGCCGATCAATTGGTGGCTAAAGAAGGGCTGAACCTGACAGAAACCGTAGAACTGTACGCTAAACTGGGCATGACGCTCAATGACATCAGTGTAGGTATCTGGCAATCCAAATACGTGTACAACATCGAACGTCCGGTATCCTACATCCGCCGTGTGGTGTCACAGAATATTCCGGAGGCTGCTAATTTCAGCACCTGCCTGAACAATCCGATCACCGGTGATCAGGGCATCACACCGGCTTTCCCGGCCTATCCATCCGGCCACTCCGGCTTTGGCGGTGCCGGTGGCAAAATCCTGTCTTCTTTCTTTGAATTCAATGCCAAGCACCCCGGCACGTATTCTTTTGTAGATAACTGCCACCACGATCGCTCCGAATTCATCGGTATTCCTCGTACGCTGTCGTCGTTGCGCGCTATGGCTGAAGAAGATGCCTACTCGCGTATTCCGCTGGGTGTTCACTTCCGCATGGACTGCGATGAAGGTATTCGGATGGGCGAGGTAGCAGCCCAGAAGGTGCTGGAACTGCCCTGGAAACAATAGATTTAAGATTTACGACTACATGACATGATGTAAGATTTCTGATTGGATTTACGATTTTTGATTGAACGAACTGCACACATGCAATCAAAAATCGTAAATCCAATCAGAAATCTTACATCATGTAATCGTAAATATTAAATCCTTCAGTTCGCCGCATTATAAGCATCCCAGGTCGTCTTCGTGTACTGCTCTTCTGCCGCGAATTTGAGTTCTTTCAGCATAGCAGGCACCTCTTTGTATCCCGGGGAAATCATAATGCGCTCAAATTTTTCATTGAGGTATACCATTGCCGGGTATCCCATTTTGCCATCCAGCAGCGAATAGGCAAGAGTATGTACGCCGCCCCGGCCGCCTTCATTTTCCATGTATTTGAAGGTTTCACCCGCAAATTGGATATCGGCTTTCTGTTCAGCATTCAGTTTTACAGGATAAAAATTCTCTGCCAGGTATGCCGCTACGGCAGGATCGGCAAAGGTGGATTTATCCATTTTCTTGCACCAGCCGCACCAGTCGGTGTACACATCCACAAACATTTTTTTCGGTTTGGTTTTATTGAGTTCAACGGCCTCTTCCCAGGTGTACCATTTGAGGGTAGCAGGCGGAGCGGGGCGGAATGCCATCATCCATGCTGCAGTAACGAGCAGGAGGCCGGCGATAAGTGTTTTTTTCATGTTCTGAAAATATCGGTGAAAAAATTGACACAAAAATAATCGGAATCAAAGCGCGCCGTTCCTAGAGCGTGTTTTAATTTCAGTCGCCGGGCTGCAAGCAAGCAAAATTTGTTTCAGGTCGCGTTAAAATTTTCGCCATAGGCTCCCGGCTATGGCTGCAAATTTTGCCTTACCTAAAACAAATTTTGCTCACTTTCGCCTCGGCACTGAAACTAAAACACGCTCTTAATATTTCGCAAACGCAGACAGCACCTGATGGCATTTTTGATTTTTTACGTCACGCATCCCGATGAAGCCACTGCGCACCGTATTTCCGAACATCTGGTACAGGAACGCTGGGTAGCCTGTGCCAACTTGTTTCCCATTCAAAGTGCATACTGGTGGGAGGGTAAGGTGCAACACGATGCCGAGTGGGTCAGTGTCGTAAAGACCAGCCTTGCTCTGGAAAAGTTGCTCGAAACGGAAATTATCCGCCTGCACCCCTATGATACGCCCTGTATCATGCGTTTCGAAGCGCGGGCCAATGCCGCCTATGAAAAATGGATCGAAGAAAGTGTACGGCTAACCCCCAATGCACCTGGATAAAATCCGCGCAATCCGTCCCCATCCGCGCAATCCGTGTTCCCAATCCGTGTTACGCTTTTTCCAGTGTAAACCCGAACGTCGAACCCTGATTCTGGGTGCTGCGCACGTTAACGGTCTGCTTGTGTGCTTCCACGATATGTTTCACGATAGAAAGGCCAAGCCCGGTACCACCTGCATCGCGTGAGCGGCTTTTATCGGCGCGGTAAAAACGGTCGAACAGGTGGTCGAGGTGTTCGGGGTCGATCCCGATGCCGTTGTCGCTGATTTCCACCAACACGAAAGTTTCCATATCGTAAAAACTGACCTTGGTGACGCCACCTTCCTTGCCGTATTTGATCGAATTGTGGATGAGGTTCATCAACACCTGGCGGATGTTTTCCTTGTCGGCCCGCACACGGAAGTGCTGGTTGGCGCCTTCCTTAAAAATTAGCCGCACTTTGCGGCTTTCGGCGCGCATTTCCAGGTCGGCAAACACCTCTTCGGTCAGGTCGTGGATGTCAAACTCGCGCAGGTCGAGCACCATTTGCCCGGCTTCGAGTTTGTTGATCGTTTCGAGGTCTTCAACGATGGCTTGCAGCCGATCGGCATTTTTAGCGGCGCGTTGCAGAAACTGCATATTCACTTTGGGGTCGTTGACGGCGCCGTCGAGCAGGGTATGGATAAAGCCCTGGATATTGAAAATGGGCGTTTTGAGTTCGTGCGACACATCGCCGATAAACCGGCGGCGGTAGGAAGCCAGGCGTTCGAGTTCTTCAAAATCCTGGTTGTGTTTTTCAGCCCATTCGTCCACTTCACGTTCCACTTCATCGAGGATGTTCCGGCTCATAGCAATCTTGTCGGCCTTGAAGTCGGAAGGGAGTTTGTGGCGATGTATAATCTTGTAAATCAGTTTGATACGCCGAAAGATATAGTAGCGAATCAGGTAGAAATTAGCAATAAATGCGACAGTGAAAACGAGGACAAAAACGGCTACAATCTGTGCAAAGGATATCCGAAACAGCCCGGTAATTTCCAGCAGAAATAATAATGCGACCACGATAGTGGCCGAAACTGCCGCGATATAAAAGGAGAGTTGACGAGGTGTCTGGTTCTTAAACATTAAAATTCAAACTTGTAGCCGATGCCTTTCATCGTCTTGATATATTCTTCTCCGAGTCGTTCGCGGAGTTTGCGGATATGAACATCGATGGTGCGGTTGCCAACGATGACATCGGCGCCCCATATTTTGTCAAAAATTTCCTCGCGGGTAAACACACGACCGGGTTTGGAGGCCAGCAGCCACAGTATTTCAAATTCCTTGCGAGGCAGTTCGATAGCCTGTTCGCCCCTGAAAACCAGCACTTTCTGTTTGTCGATCACCAGGTCGTGCACATGAATCGGTTCCTGGTCGTTGTCGCTGCTTCGATTAGCGCGGCGCAGCAGGGCCTGAATACGGCTGATGAGCACCCGTGGTTTGATGGGTTTGGTGATATAGTCGTCGCCGCCCACATCCAGGGCCGTAATTTGAGAAAAATCCTCGTCGCGGGCGGTGAGAAAAGCCACCGGTGTATCTGCAAACTCCTTGCGGCTGCGCAAGATCCGGCAGGTTTCCACGCCGTCGAGTTCGGGCATCATGATATCGAGGATGATCAGATGCGGTTTGGTTTTTTCTGCTACTTCGATGGCCTGTTTGCCGTCATTGGCGGTGAGCACGTCGAAGCCTTCCTTGCGCAGGTTGTACTGGAGGAATTCAAGGATATCCGGCTCGTCGTCGACGATGAGAATTTTCTTGGCAGCGGATTCTCTCATATTGTTCTTCATATTGCCGCAAAGGTAGAGTCCCTTCGAGGCAGCATGATTTTATGCATGGATTAAGTAATTGTAAAGTTTTTTTAATTAGGTCTTGGCACTTACCAGCCGCAGAAAAGACGCCGCAAGGGTTCAAACCATGTGCTTCCCATACGCTCCTTGATGCGGTTAAAATCCTGACAGGCTTCCTCTTTTTTGTTCTGGTTCAAATAGGCATTGCCGCGGTAGTACAGAATTTCTGTGTTGTCGGGGTGCAGTTTGAGTGCTTCCGTCCATTTTGCAATGGCTGCATCTTCCTGGTCTTTTTCCAGCAAGGCAGCGCCTTCGTCGGCCAATAGCATGGCCTGATCGAAGCGCTGGTTGGCGGCGGCACAACCGCGTTTGTCCGATTTGAAAAGTACACGCAGCGGCTGGGTCGTTGCCACAGGCCGGCTTTTGTACTGGCCTGGTGTCCACAGCCCGCTCGTCTGGTTGGCCAGTCGGATAGCCTGCCATTGAAAATCGTAACCTAACCCGCTGAAATCCAGTTGATTATCTACATGAGTAGAACCATCAGGGCGGATCAACAAACTCATTTCAATGATTCCGGTTTTGCAACTGTCGAGGTAGCGCTGCGGATAAGCCAGTTTATTGATCGTAAAATTTGTCAGCGAATCGATGCCATAACGAAATGCAGGGGCCACATCAAGCACAGTATAGACGGTGTCGTTGTTTTCACTGATATAATAAGGCAGCGCTTCTTTCAGCCGGAATCGCAAGGGCAGCGACTGGCGCATCCGCACTGGTTTGCCCGCCATTTGGGCAGGTTGCCAGCGCAGGCCCGCTTCGTCGAATGCTTTGAGCACGCGAACGGCTTCGGCGCCGCAGCCACCTCCAATGTCTTTCAGCAAAACGTAGTTGCTCATCCTTCCGCTGGGTTCCACTACAAATGAGGTGACCACCGTTCCCTGGATATTGCCGTCGGCGGCTTCAGCCGGATAGCGAATATTATTGGAAAGAATGCTCAACAATTGTGCTTCGGCGCAGCGACGAATGCTGTCGAGTGGCCAGGAAGTATGGCGTGCCGGATCGCAACTGGCCATGAGGGGATATGCTGGCACATCCGTTATTTCATAAATAGTGGTGTCGGCAGGAGAGGCGGCGTTCTGAGCAGTAGCAATTGAACAGAAGCAGCATAGCAAGACAAAACAAACGACCGGTTTCATGTTTTAAAAAGCCCCAGGGGCAAAAGCAGTTCAGTGCAAACAAAAAAGAGGTTACAGATTTCATAGCATCTTTGGGCCATGCGCCCGCAGAATTGCTGCAAAGATATACACTTGCACCGGAGGTAGGTAATGGATAAAAACGCGGAAAGTCCTGCCGCTTCAGACAGGACTTTCCGTCATATAATCCTAGATGGATGTAATCGAATTAATGGTTTTCCAAGTGGCCTGTTCCATGGAGCCCGGCAATATTGTTAGCGTGTAACGCGTACGGTGCCGTTTTTGATTTTAATTGTAACAGGTTTTGGCATAAGCAAAAAAAGAGGATGTGTGAAAGTATGATTAAGAATTGCTGAAACCGGGGCGCAATATCGGGTGTGTTTTTAAATATCCGATCATTTTCAGGATGATTTTTTCAAACCCCCGAAAGAACACACCATTATGGTTCACTCTTTATTTGTCTGTTGCAAGCATGGGAAAAGGTGGATGAAGAAATGTGGCAATAGATGCCTCGAAACATCTTGGCGCGGCGGGGAACTATTCTCTTGAACAATTCCCCGCCGAAAATGCGCCTCGAAGTTGAAATCCCATGAACATATCCAAAACACTAACCCGCTTCACTTTTGAAACGGTATTCCGTGTCTTTTATATGATACAAAAGTGCATCAGATTTGGCTTGTAAAAAATTACATTTTTGGTAGATTGTGAAATGTTTTTGGAAGGAAAATTTGAGGTTAAGTGAAAGTGTCTGGAGATATAAGTGTGAAAAATAGAAAGGAGAAGGTATAGTCTTTCTGCTTTGGCGGCAGGGCTGAAACACACCTTTTGTATTTTTAATCAACCACGAAGGACACGAAGGGCACAAAGCGTAGCGTACACCTTCCTTATTCAAAGCGATTAAATATTCGTTGTTTTTGTCCATTTTTGAGAGGTGTGACCCGTAAAATGGTGTACGCTACGCTTTGTGTCCTTCGTGCTCTTCGTGGTTGATAAAAAATAAAAGTTGTGTTTTCTGGAACTTGACAGCCTTGCCTTTGGACGTAACGGCAGAAGCCCTGGAAATGAACCGGTATATAGAAGTAAAAAGATCAATCAGGTAGATTTGTGAAATTTGTTCTCTGAAAAAAATCTCCTCCACTACATGAATTGAAAAAATATGACAAAGCGCTGGCTAGAGCAGTGTTCCTCTCCGCACGAACAATCCGCATTCTTTCCTATCTTCACCGCTGAAAATTGATACTTCAAAAATGCAAAACCTTCTCATTATCGGCGCCGGGCGTTCGGCGACAGTATTGATCAATTACATTCTGGAGCAAGCCAGACAGCATAATTTCTTTGTTACTGTTGCGGATGCTGACCTGAGCCTGGCACAGCAAAAAGTACAAGGCCATACCAACGGCCGCGCCATCTGGCTCGACGCATCCAAACCGACCGACCGAAAGGACATCATCAATCGCCACGACGTCATTGTGTCGTTGCTGCCACCCCAAATGCACCTCGACGTAGCGCAGGATTGTATCGTACTGGGCAAACACATGGTGACGGCTTCCTACGTGAGCAAACAGGTGTTCCGACTCGGCGACGAAGCGCGCCAACGCGCCCTCGTATTCATGAACGAACTGGGCCTCGATCCCGGTATCGACCACATGAGCGCCATGCAACGCATCCACCAGATCAAGGCAAAAGGCGGCAAAATCACCGCATTTTATTCCTATACCGGCGGCCTGGTGGCTCCGGAAAGCGACAACAACCCCTGGCACTACAAATTCAGTTGGAACCCCCGGAATGTGGTGCTGGCCGGACAAGGTACCGCGCAGTTTCTGGAAGACAACAAACTGAAATACATCCCGTATCGCCGTTTGTTTCGCCAGTATCGCTTGGTGGATATTCCGAACATGGGCCAGTTTGAAGTGTATGCCAACCGCGACTCATTGTTGTACCGCGACGCTTATGGTTTGCAGGACATCAAAACCCTGTTCCGCGGCACTATTCGCCACCGTGGTTTCTGTGATGCCTGGAATGCACTGGTGCGCATCGGCCTCACGGATGCAACTTTCCCCATCGTCGATTCGGACCAACTGACCTACCACGACCTGATGGAGGCTTTCCTCGGTATCAGCCAACACACCGGCTCTGTGAAAGACCGCGTAGCGAAGATGATCGAAACGGAGCCCGACAGCGAGATCATGAAAAAACTGGAGTGGCTCGGACTGTTCAGCAAACGCCGTATCAAACTGAAAAATGCCACGCCTTCCCTTATCCTTGAAAACCTGCTGCTCGAAAAATGGGCACTCGGCCCTCAGGAAAAGGACATGGTCATCATGCAGCACGTGTTCGAATATGAACTGAACCGCAAAAAGAAAAAACTCACCTCGACCCTTATCATGAAAGGGCATGATGGCTCGGATACTGCTATGTCGCGTCTGGTCGGCCTGCCCCTGGGTATTTTTGTGAAACTGCTTCTACTCGGGAAAATCAGCACCACGGGCGTCAATATCCCGACCATGCCGGAAGTGTACGAGCCAGTGATGCAGGAGTTGGAAGAGCATGGGGTACGGTTTATTGAGGAGGAAGAATGAAGTTGGTAGTCCTGAGTCGTAAGTCCTGAGTCCTGAGTCTGTAGAGTACACTTACTTATGTTTGGCATTCATTTTATTGATGCCAAACATAAGTAAGTGTACTCTACAGACTCAGGACTCAGGACTTACGACTCAAGACTACCAACATCAGTTCATCCAAAAACCCGTCCGCCCGCTTATCCACCGCAGCCTTGTCGGTTGGATTGCCTGCTTCATCGTACGAATCTTTCACTTTGGGTGTCGGGAACATGGCCGGCACCAGCAGCGCACGAATTTTAAACATTGTAAAACTCAGGGAAGTAATCACCTGTGTGCCGCCGAACACACCATCGGATACCGTTGCAATGGCTACCGGCTTGCGATGCCATTCTTCGTACAATACATCGATGGCATTTTTCAGGGCAGCCGGATAGCCGCCGTTGTATTCGGGCGTAACAATAATGACGCCGTCGGCAGATTTGATTCGACTGGCGTATTCCAGCAAAGCCGCAGATGGTTCGGGCAAAAAACGCAGGCGCTCTTCAAATACCGGAAACTGATATTCTTTCAGATCGATCAGATCGACCGAGGCCAATTGGCGCTCTTCCATGCGTTTTTGCAGGTATAAAGCGACGCGGTGGCTGGCACGGCCGGTGCGAACACTGGCGGATAGGATGGCGATGGTGGGCATGGGCTAATGTAGTGCTGAAATTCAATGAGGAGCAATTGGATCAGGGGAGAGGACATATTCTTTTGATTTCACCAAAAAACTCATGCCATAATTTTTTACGAATCTCTCCTTGATTTTTTGCAGTTCTACCGTTGTAAGTGGCACTTTATTACAAACAACAATCCCATGAATTGCTGACTGCTGCAATGGGATGCCTTTTTCTCGAACCTGGGCAATTGTATCCACGATTTGATTAAATCCATCTTGAATATCCTGGCCTTTGAATTCAACGAAATAATTCTGTATTTTTTCCTGGTTACATTGTCTAAACCAATAATCACATTTTTGTCTTGTTTTATTGGTAATGAGACATCCATCTACATGTATCCGACAAAAAACATCCGAAGAACCTTGTTTAGGCAGGATTTTAAATTTTTTGTGGTCTTCTTCAACCTGAAGCGCATTGTTTTGGATGCACTTATCAGCAGCATTAAATGCAACCCGAATTTCTTCACAGCACATACCCTTAGTCCTGATTTTGGTACTTGAGAGTGAGTAATTTATCAAAAACGGAACCTAATTCATTGGAAACATCATCCAAGGCATTGGCATCAATCACCTGAAACTCATCATCCATAATGGGTTTGGCCGTACCTCCTGCTACATGATATGCCTTTACATCTTCGTACTTGATATGATATTGAGGAGGGATAATTCTGTTTACTTCTTCCGCTGATTCAGGATGCAGGTCTATTACGTTTTGTGCCTGAATGCAGTTATTGAGTGCAGTGAGAATGTATGGGCTATGGGTAGTGATAATCAATCTGTTATTTCCCTTCGTACATTTTTCAATGAGGTATTCGACCAATGCCTTTTGCGTGGTGGGGTAGAGGTTGAGTTCGGGTTCTTCGACGATGAAGAGATGATTAACATTTTCATTCACGGCTTCAACGATAATAGATAATGGAACGATAGATTGAACTCCACTGGATGACTCAGTCAGATCAAGAAGTTTGCCATTTTCAAGCCTTATTTTGTCATCATGGCCGCCAAATATGTATTGCAAATTCATACCAGGAAGGTCAACCTGCCTTGCAATGTTCCGGCTTGATTGATATCTATCACCTAAGTCTTTGATGAAATTTGGTAGAGAAACTTCATGTTTAATAAGGTTAAAAAGAGATTGAACAAGAACTGAGACCAAATGTCTTTCTGTAGGAATATAAACAGGTTCTAAGAAAAAACTTTTGTTAAGCCTGCTTTTTACGGCTTCCAATCCTAGTGAAAACCGCTCTTGATTTGAACGGTATGATTCTTTTAAAAGATTGTCCCGTTCATTATTGCGAATATCTACCTCAATGTTGTGCAGTATAGAAAGGAGTTTATCCAAGTCTTTGTCTTTTACTTCTCTAAATCCTTCTTCTTTCTCAAAGCCAAAAATAAACTGATCGGTATAAAACAGGCCAATTGAATTTTTATTTAAGAAATTACTAATATTTAAATCTTGAAATCCCAAGGTTATCCAATTATAAATATGTCTTTTGTTCTGTGAAGCACGTGGGTTGCGAAGTAACAAAGCCAACTTCGCCAGCACACTTTTCCCGCTCGCCTGCTCACCGATGAACACCGTTATTTTGCCCAGTTCAACATCCGCTTCCCGGATCGGGCCGAAATTTTTCACAATAAGCCTGTCCTTTCCCATTGAAAATCAATTTTTTACAAAGATAAAGACTAAATGTGATTTTACACAAGGACTAGCGCCCCTTACCCCGCTTCAAACACCAGCGCCTCATGCCCCAGTTTCCGGAAATCCACCGGTGTCACGGCCGACACGCCTTGCTCTGGCATATACACGCCATAAATAGTGTCTACTGCTGCCATCGTGGCTTTGTTGTGTGTGACGACGATAAACTGCGAATCAGCGGAAAACTGGCGAATGATGCGGTTGAATTTCTCAATGTTGGCGTCGTCGAGCGGTGCATCCACCTCGTCGAAGATACAGAACGGCGCGGGTTTGAGCAGGTACAAGGCAAATAACAGTGCAGTGGCCGTTAAGGTTTTTTCGCCGCCTGACAATTGTGCGATCGTCTGCGGGCGTTTGCCTTTGGGCTTGGCGATGATGTTGATGTCCGAATCGAGCGGGCTGTCCGGATTCGTGAGCAGCAAGTCGGCCGAGTCGTCTTCCGTGAAAAGGGTGCGGAACACGTTGATGAAATTTTCGCGCACCTGTGCGAAAGACTCCAGGAAACGCGCCGTGGCCGTTTCCTCGATTTCTTTCATGGTCTGCACCAGGTTTTCCTTGGCAGCCAGAATGTCGTTGCGCTGGCCGGCGATGGTATCGTAGCGCTCCTTGATTTCATTGTACGCTTCGATGGCCATGGGGTTGATTTCGCCGTAGGTATCGAGGCGGCGTTTCATAGCATTGACGTCTTTTTCGAGGGCATCGCGCTGGAACAGCGGGTTGGGTTCCTGGTTGATAACGTCGTTGACCGACAGGCCGAATTCGGCACGCAGGCGTTCGCCGATGGAGGTGATTTCAAATTTCACATCGGAAAATTTTTCCTTGAGTCGGTTGACCAGCACCTGCACGTCCTGTTGTTTGCGGAAATTTTCGCGCTGTTTGTTTTCCAGTTCGTGGATTTCATTGCGGGCTTTGAAGTAGGCCTGTTCCACGCCGCTCAGGGAGGCTTCCTTGGCTTTTTTATCGGCATAGGCGAGGGTCAGTTCCTCGTCGATGCGCTGCATATCGGCCTGGATGAGGCTAATTTCATCACTGTTGCGGGCCAGCCCGGTTTGCGCCGAAGCCAGCGACTGGCGGAGTTCTTCGCGGCGTTTTTCGCGGAAAGTAAGTTCCTGCCGGAAGGTAGTCACCTTGTTTTGCTGGCGAATAAACTCGATGTTTTTCTGGTTGTAATCAGCGCTGGCCTGGCTGAGTTGGTCGGCCACGTCGCGGAACGAACCATCGGCATTGGAAAGGCGTTCGCGTACGGCGTCGGCGGCTTTTTGTTTGGCGCCGAGTTCGGCGTCGATGGTTTGGTTGCTGGCAATAAGCGAGGCAATGCGCTGGTTGGCGTCGCCTGCCTGCGCGTCGAAATTGGCGACAAAAGCGGCAATGTTATCGAGTTTGGCTTGCATGCCGGCCTTTTCCTGGCTCAGGCGGTTGAGCACATCGCGTTCGCGCTGGAGCAGGGCAGATTGATCGGCATTGCGGAGGCTTTGCAGGTGCGTGCGCAGGGTAGCCAGTTGTGTATTGAGTTGGTTTTCAGTAGTTTCCAGTTTTTTAATATCCGTATCCAGGATTTCCAGGTTCTTTTTCCGGCCAATTTTTTTGCCTTCAAACAAACCAACCGAGCCACCCGACAGGCTGAATTTCCGGCGTACGAAGGTGCCAGATTTCGATAAAATGGTCAGGTCTGAACTGGACACAGGCGCCTGCGGCAGGCTTTCATCGGAAATGATGACATTTTCCAGCAAGTATTCCACCAGCGGGCGGTACTGCGGCTCAACTTCTACCAGGTCGACAGCGCGCATGCCGCCTGGAAGCAGGGTGAGCGGCGGCTGGTAGTCGTTGAAGGCGTCGAGCAAAAAGAAATTGGCGCGGCCTTTCTGGCTTTGACCGAGCAGAGCGATGGCGCGCACGGCCTCGTCAGCATTGGGCACCACGTAGTAGTTGAGGTAGGGTTCGAGGTAGTTTTCAATGACGATGCGGTACTCCTCGCGCACATAAAGCATGTCGGACAGGAGCGGACAGCGTTTGGCCCATTCCTTGTCCTGGCTCAGGAATTTGATGCTTTCCGGAAAACCTTCCAGCGACTCCACCATGCTTTTGGTGAGTTTGTATTCATTGCGGCGGGCGTCGAGTTGGCGGTTGTGGGCGGCCAGTTTTTTTACCAGTTCGTCCTGTTGCTGCTCGGCTGTGGCGATGTCGTTTCGGCGCTTGGTTTCAGCGGCGTCGAGGTCGGCGATTTTACGCGACTGTTCGGTTTCTGCGGCCGTTTGCTGGGCGAGGTTTTTTTCCAGCACTTTCATTTCCTCGCGGCGGGTGGCGATGTCGCCCATGGTGCGTTCCACATCGCGGCGCAGGTTTTCGATCTGGTTGGTCTGGATGGCTTTGGTTTTTTCCAGTTCTACCACTTCGCGTTCAAGTGCTTGTTGTTCCTTGACGAATTCGTCGAGGTTGCCTTTGAGCAGGTTGTGGTCGGCGCGCACTTTTTCCAGCAGTTTTTGTGCGGTAGAAAGTGCGTCTTCCAGTTCGGCCTCCACGTTGCGTTCGTAGTTGAGGTCGGTCTGGTAGCCCTCGATTTCACTTTCCACGGTGCGCAACTGCTGGGTGTTGTTGTGCATCTGGTCTTCGAGTCGGCGCAGGTCGTTGGTGACGAACGAGTGTTTTTGCGCCAGCATATTTTTCTCGTTTTCCTTACCCCGAATGCGTCCGGTGAGGCGGTTCACTTCCTGTTGCTGCTCGCTGAGGCTCGTTTCCTTGTCGATATGGCTTTTGCGTTTCGCTTCGGTATCGGCCTCCAGCAGTCGGCTCATGGCTTCTGTACTGCGGTAATTGTCTTCTTCGCGGGCAATTTGCTCTTCGAGTTCCTTATATGTTTTTTTGTGGCGGGCGAGGTTGTGCACGGCCAGTTCGACGCTGAGTTTTTTGTATTCGTCTTTCAGTTCGTAAAACTTGCGGGCGCGTTCGGCCTGTTTTTCCAGTTTTTTCAACTGGTCTTCAATTTCAAACAACAGGTCTTCCACGCGGTCGAGGTCGGCGGCTGTGGCTTCTAGTTTTTGCTGGGTTTCGTGTTTGCGGGCCTTGTATTTGCTCACCCCAGCGGCCTGTTCGAACATCCTGCGGCGTGCCTGCTCGCGGTCGCTCAGCATGTCTTCCACCATATTCAGGGCAATGATGGCATAACTATCGGGACCAATACCAGTATCGAGAAACAACGAAGTGATGTCTTTGAGGCGGCAGGTAACGCCGTTCAGTCGGTATTCGCTTTCTCCGCTGCGGTACAGGATACGGCTGATGCTGACGGTGCTGTAATCCGTCGGCAGCACGTTTTTGGTGTTGTCGAAGGTGAGTGTCACCTGGGCCATCTGGCCTTCCTTGCGCTTTTTGGTGCCGTTGAAAATGACCGACGCCATTTTATCGAGGCGCAACTGGCTGCTTTTTTGCTCACCCAGCACCCAGCGAATGGCATCCACCACATTCGACTTGCCCGAGCCGTTGGGGCCCACCACGCCCGTCACGTCTGCGTTGAAATGCAGCACGGTTTCGTTGGCGAAGGACTTAAAACCTTTAATTTCCAGGGATCTTAACCGCATCGTTTCTTTTTCTGTTGAAAAGCGGGCAAATATAGGGGTTGATGGGGTTGATGAGGTTGATGAGGGTTGATAAATGTTGATGGGGGTTGATGAGGTTGATGAGGGTTGATAAGAGTTGATGAGGGTTGATAAATGGCGGCTCGAGGTAAGGTTTGTTCTTTTCTTTCATCGAGTGGCTGAATATCAACCCTCATCAACTCTTATCAACCCTCATCAACCTCATCAACCCTCACACCTGCACCACCACTTTCCCCACCGTCTTCCCGCTTTGAAACAGCCGGACGGCATCGGGCAATTGTGCAAAAGGATACAAATGCCCCACATGCGGCGGGGCCAATTCGAGCGCCGACAAATCCTGCAGCAACTGATTCATCAATTCGGCCCGTTCGTAGAGCCAGATCAGGTTGAAACCCAGCACGCCCCGGTTGTTTTCGGGCATTTGTTGCGGGTCGATTTTAGGCCGGCTGATCCAATGCTTGAGCATGTGCCACTTGTTGGGTTTGTCGCCCGGGCTGGCATAACGCGCCGAACCGAACACAATAATACGCCCCATGGGCGCCAACATGTGGTATGGAATGCTGAAAAACGGCCCGCCCACGCTGTCCATCACCAGTTCGAGGGCTCGGCCGTCGAGCGCTTTGCGAAGTTGTGCTTCAAAATCCTTACCGCGTACGATGACGCGGTCATAACCTTCCCGTTCAGCAAAGGCTACTTTTTCTGCCGATCCAACGGTTCCAATGGTAAAACAACCATAAGCCCGCGCAATTTTTAGTGCCTGCAGACCTACACCACCGACGGCGCTGTGAATTAAAACAACAATGCCTTTACGCAAATTACCCAGATGAACCATACCGTAGTAGGCCGTCAGGGTTTGCACCAGGTAGGCAGCGCCAGTAGCAAAATCCCAGCCCTGCGGCAATGGGATCGCATAACGCGCGTCGATGTTCAGGTGGGTGGTGTAGGCGCCAAAACGCGTCACGCCCATCACACGGTCACCGGGCTTCAGGTGTGTAACGGCAGAACCGGTTTTGACAACCTCCCCGGCGTATTCGAGTCCGGGCGTGAAATTCGTTTTAGGGGCGGCCTTGTACAGGCCCCAGATGGCAAAAACATCGGCGAAATTGAGACCGATGGAACGAACCTCGATTTGTACTTCTTCCGGACGTAGTTCGGGCAGTTGAAAATCTTCGCGGTGCAAATCGGCCAGATTGCCGGCATTTAAAACGTATCGAACAGGCATATTGAAAATGTATGTATCAGGTGGGGAAAATACCCAGCAAGCGCCCGATATGGTAACTGGCCCAACAAACAGCAGCGCCTGCCACCATTCCCCAGGCGATATCCACCACTACCAGCGCTACTGGCCAGCGGGCAAGCAGGGCTTTGTTGACGAGTTCGTAGGTGGCATAAGCAACCAGTCCGAAAAAGGCGCCGTTGAATGCGGCCCTTGCGGCTGAATGCGCCGGATAGACGCAGAAATACAGCAGTCCGACGGCAAAAATCAGATAAAATAAACCCGCTGCTGCCCAGTCAGGCTTTTCGGCCATCAAAAAACCGACTTGGCGCCGGGTAAAATCCTTTGCCAAAATGCCCAGAAACAGCAGATCCAGGCCGATGTAAACGACCAGGGTAGCGAGGAAATGGAAGATTGTTTTCATGGTGAAAGGGTTGATGAGGGTTGATGAAGGTTGATGAAGGTTGATAAATGGCGGCTCGAGGTAAGGTTTTTTCTTTTCTTTCATCGAGTGGTTGAATATCAACCCTCATCAACTCTTATCAACCCTCATCAACCCTCATCAACCCCTAAAAATCAGGCTACTCCCAGCAATTCCACCTCAAACACCAGCGTCGAATTGGGGCCGATTTCAGCGCTCACCTGTTGTTCGCCGTAGGCAAGGTGGGGTGGGAGATACAAACGCCATTTGCTGCCCGTGGGCATCAGTTGAAGGGCTTCCGTCCAGCCTTTGATAACGCGGTTGAGCGGGAAAGTGGCGGGTTGGCCGCGGCGTACTGAACTATCGAATACAGTGCCATTCGGCAAAGTGCCGTGGTAATGGCAAGTTACACTGCTGGTCGGGCCGGGCTTCGGGCCGGTGCCTTCCACCAGTATTTCATATTGAAGGCCGCTGTCGAGGCTGACAACACCTTCGCGTTGGGCATTTTCTGCCAGGAATTTTTTTCCCGCCTCGAGGTTGGCGGCTGCTTTTTCTTCGCGCATGGCTCTGAGTTTGTCGGATATAGACATGAGTAAAGTGGGTTGCTTTGAAGGGGTAAAGGTAGGGAATGATGAATGTTTTGGTAGAAGTTATGAGTTATGAGTTATGAGTTATGAGTTTTACTCTCGATGCTATTGGTATATCAACTAGAGAGGCCAAGAGCAATGTGAGTAAAACTCATAACTCATAACTCATAACTCATAACTTCTACCAAAACATTCATCATTCCCCACCCACTTGAATCGCTGCATTTCCACCCCGTCTTTCTCCACTTTTTCCAAAAACATGGCGAGTGGGCGTACAAACCAGCGTTGCTCACCGTACAGCGGCTGATACACCACCATTTGCTCGTCGGTTTCGGAATGGATGGCCGTGCCGATAACAAGATAAAATTTACCTTTAAAGTGTTGATAAACACCGCTTTGTATCTTCATTTTTATGGAAAGTGTCTTTTTTTCGAAAACCCGGTTTCCGGAAACATGCAGGATCAATTTTTCTGCGGCAAGAACGAAATAAATTTCCACACTTTTCGTCGTTATCAGGCCTGAAAAGCCGTTACATTTGGGTCGCCCAAGCCCCGGGCAAAATTGTTTTAACCTTTCAAACGCAACCAATTCTCCATGCGAAAGCCGATCGCCTACGCCCTGTTTGCCGTCACTGGAATCGCCGGCCTTTTTTTCCTGATTCGTTCTCAAAAGATTGTTAAAAACGACGCCTACTACGAGGCCGTTTCTCAATATGTGTATGCCCACAGCGGCGGCGCTATCGGGCGGGAAGAAACCGTCCGCGTGCGCTTTGTCAACGCGGCCATATCGCAGGAGCAGGTCGGCCAAGCCGTTCCGGCCAACCTGTTTTCCGTAGAGCCCAAAATAGAAGGTCAAGCCGTTTGGGAAGACGACCGCACCATCAAACTACAGCCCTCGGCGCCCATGAAACCCGGTCAGTTGTACACCGCACAAGTGGCCCTTCAAAAAATATATTCCGACGTACCCAAAGTGGCGCGTGTGTTCGAATTCGATTTCCGCATCAAGGAAACCGCTTTCGATGTCGTCATGGAAGGTCTTTCAGCCGATCCGGATGATGCACGCATGCAACGCGTCGTGGGCCATGTGCGGGTCAACGAACCCTGCGCCGGCGCCCAAGTGGAAAAAATGCTCGAAGCCCGGCAAGGCAATAAAGCCCTGCTGGTGAGTTGGCAACACAGTTCCGATGGCCTCAGCCACAGTTGGACGGTGGCCGGCGTGGAACGCTCCAATGCGGCTTCCAAAGTGAACCTGCGCTGGTCGGGCAATGCCATCGGCGTGGATCGCAACCTCGATACCGAACAGCCGGTGCCTGCCTGGGATGATTTTACGCTGCTTTCCGCCCGTGCAGTACAGGTGGAAGAACAATACGTGTTGCTGAATTTTTCCGATCCGATTGCTGCATCGCAAGACCTGAGTGGCCTGATTCGACTGGAAAATTATTCCGGTAAACTACGCTATGTAACCGATGGCAACTTTGTCCGCGTGTACCCCGGCGAACGCCTTTCGGGTGAGTACAACCTGCAGGTAGAATCGGGTATCCGCAACGCTTCGGGCCAAAACCTGAAAGAACGCGCCGTGTGGCCACTCAATTTTGAAGACCTCAAACCGGGTGTCCGACTCGTGGGCCGCGGCGCGGTCATTCCGCAGCAATCCAACGGCGGTATTATTTTTCCATTCGAAGCCGTGGGCCTCAACGCAGTGGATGTAGAGGTGTTTAAAATATTCAATTCCAATATTTTACAATTTCTGCAAGTCAACGAAATCGAAGGCTCCGATGAACTGGAACGCGTCGGTAAAATTGTTTTACAGAAAAAAATCAAACTCTCCGACATCAACCCCAATGCCACGGCCAAAAACTGGCAGCGTTATGCTTTCGACCTGAAAGACATGATCCGGCAAGACCCGGGCGCCATTTATCAGGTGCGTATTGCATTTCAAATCAATTACACCGACTGTGCTACCGGCGCCGGCCTGACCGCCGATGCTTCGGGTATGGTGTCGTCGAAGGGCACCCAAACCATCGAACTGAACCAGTACGACGACGATGGCAAACTCGTTTCCATCATGGGTGGATGGCGCGGCCGCTATTTTTCCGACAGTTACTGGGATGACGACTACAACTGGGACAGCCAGGAAGACCCCTGCTCCCGCGAATACTATAACAGCCAGCACTTTACGCAGCGCAATGTGTTTGTGAGCGACCTGGGCCTCACCGCCAAACGCGGCCGCGACGGCTCGCTGTTCGTAGCGCTCACCGACCTGCACACCGCACAGCCGGTGAGCGGCGTCGACCTCGAACTGTTCAGTTATCAATTGCAATCGATCACCAAAGGTAAAACCGGCAGCGATGGCACTACCGTTATCGAAGGGCTGCGTGAAACGCCGTTCCTGCTCGTCGCCAGCGGCCAGAATCGCCGCGGCTACCTCCGTATGGCCGACGGTAATTCTCTGTCACTCAGCCGCTTCGATGTGGTTGGCGTGGAAGCGCAAAAAGGCCTGAAAGGTTTTATTTACGGTGAACGAGGCGTATGGCGCCCCGGCGATTCGCTGTACCTCAACTTCGTGCTGGAAGACAGATCGGGCAAACTACCCGCAGGCCACCCGGTGGCCATGGAACTCACCGACCCGCGCGGCGCGCTTCAATACCGCACGGTGCAAACCAGTGGCGTCAATGGCGTATTCCCGTTCCACTGCGTCACACGTCCCGATGCGCCTACAGGCAACTGGACGGCCAAAGTGACCGTGGGCGGCGCTATATTTACCAAACAGTTGAAAATTGAAACAGTGAAGCCCAACAGGCTCAAAATGGACCTGAATTTTGGCAAAAAGAACCTGAGCCCGGCCGACGAAGACCTGAAAGGCACCCTGAAAGTCAACTGGCTACATGGCGCTGTGGCGCAAAATCTTAAAGCCAAGGTGGAAATGCAGGTGCGCTCGGTAAAAACAGAATTCCCGAGTTACAAGACGTATGTTTTCGACGACCCCAGCCGCAATTTCTATTCCGAACCGGAAGTGCTGTTCGATGCCAACCTCGACCAAAACGGCACGGCTGCCGTTCCGCTGAAAGTGGTGGATGTGGAAAATGCGCCGGGCAAACTGATCTCCAGTTTCAAAGTGCGCGCCTTCGAAGCGGGCGGCGATTTCAGCACCGATAATTTCTCGCTCGATTTCTATCCCTTCGATCGCTACATCGGCATTTTTATGCCAAAAGGCCGCTGGGGCGATAAAACCATCGATCAACGTGGCGGCACCGTCACCTTCGTTATGGTGGACAAAAACGGCAAGCCGCTGGCCAATCAGTCGTTCAGCGTGGCGCTGTTCCGTACCGACTGGCGCTGGTGGTGGGACGAAGACGCGGAATCGGGCGTGGCACAATTCAACAACAGCGAGTTCAACAACGCCATCGACCAGACCACCCTTACCACCGACAGCCGCGGGCAGGCTACCTGGAAAGTGAAGCCCGACGACTGGGGCCGCTACCTCGTACGTGCCGTCGATAGCAACGGTGGCCACGCTTCCGGCGATTTCTTCTGGTCGGGTTATCCGGAAGACCTCAACGATATCGCCAGCCGCAATGCCGCCGCCATGTTGCCATTTTCTGCTGAAAAAGAAAAATACAACGTAGGCGACGAGGTGACACTGAAAGTGCCTGCCAGCGAAAACGGTCGCATCCTGCTTACCTTGGAAAATGGTACCCGTGTGGCCAAACACATGTGGTTCGACGCCAAAGCCGGTGATAATTTCCTGAAATTCAAGGCAGAAGAAAGTATGTCGCCCACGGTGTATGCACACGTGAGCCTCATTCAGCCGCATGCCCAAACCAAAAACGACCTGCCCATTCGCATGTATGGCGTCACGCCGGTGAACATCGAAAACCCGACGGCGCGTCTGAATGCCCAGATCGATATGCCCGATGTGCTCAAGCCCGACGAGTATTTCAATGTATCCCTGCGCGAAACGGGCGGTAAAGCCTGTACCTACACACTCGCCATCGTAGATGAAGGGCTGCTCGACCTGACACGTTTCCAAACCCCCAATCCTTTCGATGCGTTTTATGCGCGCGAAGCACTGGGCGTAAAAACCTGGGATATTTATGATTACGTGCTGGGTGCATACGGCGCCGAACTGGAACGCATCCTCGCGATCGGCGGTGACGGCATCAACCAGAAAGCGAAAAATGCTGCTCAAATCAATCGTTTCAAACCTTGTGTGATCCACCTCGGACCCTTCAAACTGGAAAAAGGTCAGACGGCCAAACACCGCCTGAAAATTTCCAATTACGTCGGCTCCGTGCGTGTCATGGCCGTCCTGTCGGCGCCGCCCACCAACGGCAGCGCGGGTGCATACGGCAATGCTGAAAAAACCTGCGCAGTGCGCAAGCCGCTCATGATCCTGCCCACCTTGCCACGGGTGCTGGGCCCGGGCGAAACGCTGCGCCTGCCGGTAGACGTGTTTGCCATGGAAAAATCCGTACAAAACGCCACCGTCAGCGTGCGGGAGAAATCGGGACTTGTAACAGTGGGCGGTGGACAAAACACCCTGGCATTTACAGAACCGGGCGAAAAAATGACCTATTTCGACCTGAAAGTAGGCCAGCGAACCGGCGTGGCAAAATTTACCATCACCGCACAAAGCGGTAGCGAATCGGCTACACAGGACATTGAACTGTATGTGCGCAACCCCAACCCCGTGACTACCACCGTTTGGGAAGGCACTATTGAAGCCGGTCAGGACTGGTCGGCCAATTTCGACCCGTCCAAATACACGGATATACGCAATGCGAGCATCGAAGTGAGTGCCCTGCCACCCATCAACCTGAGCCGTCACCTCGACTACCTGATTCAGTACCCGCACGGCTGTGTGGAACAAACGACTTCCACCATTTTTCCGCAACTGTACGTCGATCTGATTACGCCGCTGACGCAAAAGCAGAAAGACGATATTTCCAAATATGTGACCGCTGCTATCGGAAAATTGCGTGGTTTCCAACACTCCAGCGGCGGATTTGCCTACTGGCGCGGCAGCAACGACATCAACCCCTGGTGCAGCAGTTATGCCGGACATTTCCTGCTGGAAGCCAAAAACAAGGGTTACGCCATTCCGGATGGGCTGATTGATCGCTGGGTGCAGGATCAAACCACCCGCGCCCGCAACTGGAACCCGAATGTTTCCGAAAACAGCGATTATCATGGCTACCTGACCCAGGCCTATCGCTTGTACACGCTCGCTTTGGCCGGCAAAGCCGACCTGGCCGACATGAATCGCCTGCGGGAAGACCAGAAAATGTGGAAACAATCGGCCAATATGCTTGCTGCTGCTTATGCGCAGGCTGGAAAACCGGAGGCTGCCCGCGATATTCTGGCGAATAAACAATGGAAAGACAACTGGACGTATAGTTACTGTGGCACCACGTACGGCTCCGATTTGCGCGACCGCGCGCTGATGCTGGAAACCTATTCCCTCGTAGGCGATGTGACGCAGGCGCAAGCCATGGCCAACAATATCACCACAGAACTGGGCAAGGAAACCGGCTGGTACTGGAATACACAGAGCATTGCTACGGGGCTGCGGGCTTTGTCGCGCTACGTGTCCAAAAACTTTGGTAGCGGCCCTTCCTTTGCATATCGCATTGCCTCGGGCAGCCAGAAAACCGGCGATTCTTCCCGCCCGGTTTCATTGGTCGATTTCACGGAAAGCGCCATGGGCAGCGGACAGGTAAATGTGAAAAACAATGGCGCTGCTCGCCTATATGCCCGTTTGGTGGTGGCGGCCGCGCCTGTTACGCCTGCTACTGCGCCCACTTCGAGCAATTTGTCGCTGGGGATTCGTTTTACCGACCTGAAAGGCCAGGTGATCGATGCTGCCAAAGTGAAACAGGGTACCGATTTCGTTGCTGAAATTACCGTCAAACGCAACACCGGTTTTACGTTTGATTTCAACGAATTGGCCCTGACACAAATATTCCCTTCCGGCTGGGAAATCACCAATGCCCGCATGGATGGCATTTCCAACGTGACCAATAGTCCGATGGATTACCAGGACGTGCGCGACGACCGGGTGATGACCTACTTCGACCTGCCACGCGCTTCTGGCAACCAGGCCGACACCCGCGTCTACCGCGTTCAACTGAATGCTGCCTACGCAGGGCGTTATTTCCTGCCTGCGATGGCTTGCGAGGCCATGTACGACAACCGGATTCAGGCCAGCGTGCCGGGTAAGTGGGTGGAAGTAATATAGTAGACCTTAACCCCTGGCCCTTCTCCGTTGGAGAGAGGGCCAGGGGTTGAGGCCCCAAAAAACATTATAAAACTCCATTCTATGTCAAATAATCCACCTCCTACCCTCCATTTGGGCATTACCATGGCCGGCGCTGTTTCTGCCGGCGCCTACACTGCCGGTGTGATCGATTTTCTTTTTGAAGCCCTTCAGGACTGGGAGGCAGCGAAGAAGAAAGAAGAAAACCTGCCTGCGGAAGAAAAAAAAGTCCCTCCCCACCGGGTGCAGATTGAAGTGCTGGGCGGCGCCTCGGCAGGTGGTATCACGGCAGCGCTGACGGCACTGGCCTGTTTTACCGGAATAAACCCGGTAGATCAACCAGAGGATGCAAAGGCAAAAAACTTCCGGCCCTCCAACAACATGCTGTTCGACGCATGGGTAAATCTGGGCGCGGCATCCAATGCTCCGGAAGGTATTTTCAGAATGCTCGATACCGCCGACCTCAAAAAAGCAGGCGGTATCCCTTCGTTGCTCAATTCGCTGCCCATCGACGAAATTTCCGACCGGGCGCTTCAGCACACCAACTCGACACCCAAGAAGCCCTGGCCTGCATTCGTGGCAAAGGATGTGGAAGTACTGCTGACGCTTTGCAGTCTTCGAGGTATTCCGGTGGGCATCAATTTCAATTCCGACAACAGCTCCTGGATTGCGAGCCCATCGCACCAGATGTCGATTCACAAGCAATATGCGCGTTTTACGCCCAAAACTACCATAAATAACCCGCATCGTGCTATCCCTTTCGACCGCTCGGAACCTGAAACACTCCAGCAACTGATCGATTGTGCCAAGGCCACCGCTGCATTCCCCATTGGTTTTCAGGCCCGGGAGGTGACGCTGAGCCGCAACCATGTCAAACACCAGTTTGGTACATTTTATCAGTTTAATGAAAAAACACTCGACAGCATTTTCGAATCGGGAACGGTGCCAGATCCCTTCGAATTTACTTCCATCGATGGTGGAGCGCTCAACAATGAACCTTTTGGAGAAATTGCGGCTATCATGCACGAACGAAAGATTCGGGATTTTGCCCTGATCCTCGTCGATCCATTCCCCAATTTTGGAGGCAAACCTGAGAAGTACAAGCCACTGCAGTTTCTGCGCCAACTGCTTTTCCCTATTATGGGCGCCTTGCGAAACCAGGGCATGTTAAAAGAATCTGATCTGAGAGAGGTAGGCCAGGAGGATGAACTGAAAGCCAATTACAAAAAAAACATGATTTACCCCAGTCGCTGGACGTACAATGACAAGGCGCAGGATTGGGATAAATGCGGAAATGCATTGGCATGTGGAGGGCTGGGGGGCTTCTCAGGCATCTTGTCGCGTAATTTCAGGTTGCACGACTATTTTCTAGGCAGGCAAAATTGCCGGAATTTTCTGCGCTCCTATTTTACCATAGAATATAAAACCAAGCCTGACGCCACGAACCATGCCATTTTTCAAGACTGGACACCCGAAATGGTAAATACGTACAAGGTAGCATGGCGGGAAAGCCGGGAAGGGGTGGTGCACCTGCCCATCATTCCTGTGCTCGATTTTGTCAGGGAGGAAAATGAAAAAAAACAGGCTTTCACGGACGATCCGGAAAAGCGGGAGGCGGCTTTGCTGGAACATGCACGGAAATCCGATTTTGCTTTTCCAACATTACAGCCCTCACAACTCATCGCACTGCGCAAGCCATTGCGACGCCGTATGTTCAAAATGGCGCACAAGGCTACAAACAACTGGAACTTATTGATCAGATGGTCTTTCCGGGCCTTGTTGTTTGTTATGATCCCGGTGTTATTTGCCTACCTCGCCCGTAGGGTCATCAATGCGGTACAGAAAGACCTGGTTGATAATGGGTTGGTGAGGAAGGGTTGATGAGGTTGATAAGAGTTGATGAGGGTTGATAAGAGTTGATGAGGTTGATAAAGTTGATGAGTGTTGATGAGTGTTGATATTCAGCCACTCGGGGTAAGGCTTTTTCTCGTAGAGTTGGTACACTCTACGAACTCTCACTCTCTCACCCTCTCACATCTCTCACCTTCTCACATCGAGAAGGTTCAAAAAACTGTGTCAATGGATGCTTTTAGTGTGTTTTTTGCAGCCTGCTGCCGCCATTCCTTTCATCGAGTGGTTGAATATCAACCCTCATCAACACTTATCAACCCCCATCAACCCCCATCAACCCTCATCAACTCTTATCAACCCTTTCCCCATCACCCTTTCCCCACCACCACACTCTGCGCATTTTCCCACTCATACAATCCTTCGATGGAGAGATAGCGCTCGCCGGTATCGTAGTTGAAACCCAGAATACGCGCGCCTTCCGGAATATCCGGCAGTTTTTGCGCAATAGCAGCCAGGGTAGCGCCCGAAGAAATACCACCGAAAATACCCTCTTTCAAAGCTGCCTTTTTGGCAAATTCAAACGCCTCGTCTTTCGACACCTGAATCACGCCGTCGAGCGCGTCTGTGTGCAGGTTTTTGGGAATAAATCCGGCGCCGATGCCCTGGATGGGGTGCGGCCCCGGCGCTCCGCCTGAAATCACCGGGCTGAGCGCGGGTTCTACGGCAAACACCTGAAGTTTGGGAAAGTGTTCTTTCAGCGCTTCCGCGACGGCTGTTATGTGCCCGCCCGTGCCTACGCCAGTGATAAGGTAGTCGAGGCCATCCGGGAAATCGGCCAGGATTTCTTTGGCCGTAGTGGCTTTGTGGATAGCGATATTCGCTTCATTTTCAAATTGTTGTGGCATCCACGCATTCGGGATTTCCTGCAACAGTTGGCCGGCGCGCTCGATAGCGCCTTTCATGCCTTTTTCACGCGGTGTGAGGTCGAACTGAGCGCCATAGGCAGCCATCAGGCGGCGGCGCTCTACGCTCATGCTTTCGGGCATGACGAGGATGAGCGGATAACCCTTAACCGCGGCCACCATGGCCAGTCCGATGCCGGTGTTACCACTGGTAGGCTCGACGATGACGCTTCCGGGGCGGAGTTCGCCCTTACGCTCGGCATCTTCGATCATCGCCAGCGCGATGCGGTCTTTAATGCTGCCGCCCGGATTGGCGCGTTCGAGTTTGATCCATACTTCATGCCGGTCGCCAAAAAGATGGTGGATGCGGACGTGAGGCGTGTTGCCGATGGTATCGAGGATATTATTCGCTTTCATAAACAGAGGTGAGAGGTGAGAGGTGAGAAGTGAGAGAGTTTAGATGACGAAGTTGACGGGTTCTTCAAAGGGTTTGGTGCGCACTTTTACCTGCGACTGGTGCAGCACAATAGAGTAGGGGGGCACACTTTCCGTGATCCAACTGTTGCCTCCGATCACGGAGTCGTGGCCGATAACCGTTCTGCCTCCCAGGATCGTGCTGTTGGCATATAAAATACAGTTGTCTTCAATGGTAGGGTGTCGTTTTACGCTGGCCAGCGATTTGTCTACCTGTAAAGCACCTAATGTGACGCCCTGGTATATTTTTACGTTGTTGCCGATCACTGCCGTGGCGCCAATAACAACACCCGTGCCGTGGTCGATAAAAAAAGATCGCCCGATGGTGGCCGCCGGGTGGATATCGATACCCGTTTTGCCATGCACATATTCGGAAAAAACACGTGGTAGTAAGGGTGCCCCGAGTTGATGCAGCAAATGTGCAATACGGTACAATGCAATAGCATAAAACCCTGGATAAGTAGCAATGACCTCTTCCATGCAGGTAGCCGCAGGGTCGAATTGCATGATGGCCTCAGAATCTTCGAGCAGGTGCTCATAAATGTCGGGCAAGCCGTCAAAAAAAGCATCGACAATGGGTGTCATCGAGGTGTCCTGATCGCGCAGTAAGGGCTCCAGCAATTGTGTCAGTTCATGCCGCAACAAGGCATATTCCACTCCCGCAGGCCGCGCATCTTCCTTGATCATGGGAAACAGAAACTGGAAAAGTTCGTCGGCGAGGCGCTGAGATTCCAGTTTGGGCGGAATGCGGTTGTTCGACAGACGGTGCTGCGCATCCAGTTTTTTAAAAAATGTGTCGAGGTCGTTTTGCATATTAAATAGCGTTTTAAGCGTGTTTGGTTTTGGGAGGGCGGTGTTTTAGTGTTTTGGTGTTTTGGTGTTTTGGTGTTTTGGTGTTTTTGTGTGCTTTACTCTAGGGATTTAAGAATATGGGTTGGGAGTCCAAGCATATAGCCCGAAGCCCTCCAAAACACAAAAACACAAAAACACCAAAACCCCAAAACACAACAAATGCAAACGCCCTTTCACGGACAAAACCGGGAAAGGGCGTTTATATGGGCAACAGAATGTGTTCGTTTCACATGCCCCATCCAGCGGCCAGCCTTTCCCTTTCGGTAAGACAACAGCAACAGCAACAGGTAGCATAAATGTGAGTCATCGACACCATATCTGATTTTGTCAGGCAAACTTATTCCCAAAAACAACAACTATCAAGTACAGTTTTCATTTTTATCGTTTTCTTTTAAAAAAACATGCTCAAAGAGTGTAATTAAAACACGCTCTAAACATTTGAAAGGGCGGCGTTCGCAACATATCTCGGGCTGCGCCTACTTTTGCTGCCGAATAAAATCCATTCCAGAGCGTTTAATGCACCGCGAACCTGCAGTTCGTTTTTCAAACTATGCAACAGGCATTTATTACAGACGGCATCCGTACGCCCATCGGCAATTTTGGCGGAACCCTTTCCAGCGTCAGGGCTGATGATTTAGCCGCACATGTTCTTCAAAAATTGCTGGAACGGCACCCGCACCTCGATGCGGCGGCCATCTCAGATGTTTTTATGGGTTGCGCCAATCAGGCCGGCGAAGACAACCGCAATGTAGCCCGGATGGCACTGCTATTGGCCGGATTGCCGCATACCGTGCCCGGCGAAACCGTCAATCGCCTCTGCGCCAGCGGAATGGCCGCGGCCGTACACGCCAAACGCGCCGTCAATGTCGGCGACGGTGATTTGTTTATGGCAGGTGGCGTGGAGCAAATGACTCGCGCACCTTATGTCATCAGCAAATCGGCCAAACCCTTTGGCACCGACGCGCAGATGTACGACAGCAGTTTTGGCTGGCGTTTTATCAACCCCAAAATGCAAACGATGTATGGCACAGATGCCATGGGCATGACCGCTGAAAATCTGGCAGAGATGTACGACATCAGCCGGGAAGATCAGGACGCATTTGCCCTGTGGAGCCAGCAAAAAGCCACACAAGCCCGCAACGAGGGCCGACTGGCAGAAGAAATTGCGCCCCTGCTGATCGAAAAAGGCAAAGGCGACAGCATCGCTTTTCAGCACGACGAGTTTATAAAACCCGATACCAGCCTGGAAGTGCTGTCAAAATTGCGCACGGCTTTCAAAAAAGATGGCACCGTGACGGCCGGTAATGCCTCGGGACTCAACGACGGCGCTGTAGCACTGCTCATTGCCTCCGAAAAAGGCATGCGCGACAACGGACTTCAGCCGCTGGCCCGCATGGTGAGCAGCGCCGTTTCGGGCGTCGAACCACGCATTATGGGCATTGGCCCGGTGAGTGCGTCGCAGCAAGCCTTGCAAAAAGCAGGACTGACGATCGCCGATATGGACGTCATAGAACTCAACGAAGCCTTTGCCGCACAGGTGCTGGCCTGCACACGCTTGCTTGGACTGCCCGATCACGATGAACGCCTGAATCCCAACGGCGGCGCCATTGCGCTGGGCCACCCGCTGGGTATGTCGGGCGGCCGAATCCTGCTGTCGGCAGCCCGCACCCTTCAGCGCACGGGCGGCCGTTATGCGCTTTGTACCATGTGCATCGGGGTGGGGCAGGGCTTTGCCGTAGTGCTGGAACGCGTTTGACAAAAATATTTCCGTTACCAAAACAATCCATTTTACCTGTAATCGCACATGAAAAAAAATATCCTTTTTACCGTTTTGCTGTGTTGTACGATGCGAGGTTTGGCACAAATTCCTGCCAATCCGCCGATTGATCTGGGCGATCACCCGGGGCTGTTGAGCCTGCTGTTCGACTCCAAATTGTTTGCTCCGAATGGAGAAGTGATGTGGAAACCGCTGAATTATTCGGACGGTGTGTCCGCCAATTTTTCCGATGACGGGTACCTGCACACCCAACTCGATACCATTCTTTATTTCACCACCTATGGCATTAGCCAGGCCGTGGCTGTTTTTTCCACCGTACACTATGAAAAAGGGGTACTGAGCGACTGCCATGCCTGTGGTGTGCAGATCAGCGTGGCTGTATTTGACGAAGCGCTGGGTGGCAAATGGAATATGCAGCGTTTCTCCAAACATTTCACCACGCTTGGCAGCGGCGGCGAAAACGGCGAAATTGCCCTCACACAATTCGGCGCCAACCAGTGGTGCCTCAACCTGTCGATGTCGTGGATCGGGCAAGGCGTTTTTAGCGAATACACCACGTTCTACAACCTCGACGATATGGAAAAGGTGTTCAATTTTGTAGTGCACGAAGACAATAGCGGCACCCTGAGCGCTGATAGCGAAGAGTCCTATTCTTTCGACAAATCCATCCACTTTATTACCCACGAGGACACGGACTCTGGTTGGTGGGATTTTGAAATCGTTACGCGCGGCACCAGGGCTGCCGAAGGCGACGTGAAAAAATCGGTGCCAGCGAATACCGTTGAACGCTACCACCTCGACTGGGATACGGAAACGTATATGAAAGTGTGTGAGTAGACCCGCTCAGCGTTTTTTCAGCAAGCCTGCTACCATCACCCCTACGGCCAATAGCAACATAGCGAACTTTATGGCTGCCAGGGAAGACATGCTTGCGGGAAACCACCCGCGTGCGCCGTTCAGAATTTGAAGGATACAGGCGTTTTCCACGGCATCTGCCAGCCCGGCGATTAGCAGCAGTCGGGCGATAGCGGGCATAAAGCGATGTGTGTCGCCCAGCATCACCCGTGCCAGGAAAAACAGGACACCTGTGTATGCAACGATAAAAAGAAAATCCCAATACGTATTTTGGCGAAGCCGGTCGGAAAGGCCATCCGAGGCGCCCGTTTGCCATTCCGGCGCACTCAAAAGCGACTGAGCAGCCGCTTCGGTTTTTAAAAATTCAAAGGCGACGACCTGTTTGCTTTCCATCCAGTGTTGCATCCTGGAACGGACAAAAAGCAGCAGTGCAAGAAAAGACAGAAGGAGAAGGAAATTTCTGAGCATACCTGCTATGTTACAGAGGCATAAAATGAATATTTACCGGGCGGTGTCAATGGGAGGAGTGCTCAGGGTATCTACCGGTTTGGGTGCCTCGGCCTTGCGCAAGTGCATCTCAAAGGTCATGCCCCGCATTTCCATTTTCAGCACCATCGTGGAATCTTCCAGTACAGCGGCTTCATACCGAATAGGTTGGGGGCTTTTCTGGATAATGGTCTTTTTGTCCACTTCGTAAGATACCGGCGCTTCGGGCCCGACTGGCAGATTGGTTTGCATCTGACCATCGGCGCCAAAATCAAAATATACGCCCTGGAGCGTGCCGGTTTCATGGTCGTTGCGAAGTGCCTTGACAAGTTCCCAATGCCCGATAATAGAGGACTGGGTTTTTTCGCTGGTATCTTCACAGGAATACAGGGCCAGGCATGCTGACGAACAAAGGGCGGCCAAAAAAACGCGGGGCAACAACATATGAAGTCTTGCTGGATGTGTTTGGAATGCCGGTTGCATCATTGGCCGGCAAACCGGCATTCCAACACGTTATTTAATGTCGACGTATCCGAAACCAAGGTGCGGGTATTCGCCAAATCCGGCAAAATAGGAAAACTCCATGGCGCCCAGCGGCATGCTGACTTCAAATTCGTACGTGAAGCCACGCAATTGCTGAATATCGTCCGGATTGGGTTTTAGGTGAATCAGCCGCGATTTAGCCTGGCCCATCAACCTGTAATGCATAGGAAACGCCGGATCGAGCAATTTCATATTTGCCAGCGACTTATATTGCATGGCCGACTTGAAACGGCGTACAATGTGGTGGAAAAAACTCACATCGTAGGCTTCGTTGTCGGGCAACAAATATGGATTGGGCGTTTTGACCTCTTCTACCGTTGTCACGGAAATGGGCGAGACAGCCTTGAACTGCATGGTTTCCTTAAAAACCGGGCGGCTCATTACCTGCCAGTGCTTCACTTCGAAATAGGCAGGCTTCCCTTCATTGGTTCCGAGCGACAGGGGCATCTGACGGAAAAGGTGCACCACCTGCTGCTCGAAAACGGGCGGCAGATAGATAGAAAAACTCAGTTTGACCTGATTGCCCAACAATTTAAACTCTTGTTTCACCTGGTCCATTTCATAGGGGTAAATGGCCAAAGGACTAAAAGTAAATAACTTGTAATTCCGGGAAGTCAAATCGAAACCTTGCTGCTGTACCCAGGTGGAGAGTTCAGTGCCTGCTTTTGAAAGTACAGAGAAGATCCACTGCGAAATTTCAGATTGGTAGTTAATTGGAATAATGGTGCCTTTCTGACAGGAAAGGCTGAACTGTATGCGCATAAATTACCTGTTGAGATTAAAGACAGATTAAAAGAAATCCATATACACTTTTGTATTGGAGTTCTTTTTTCGGGCGAAAAGTACAAATTAGTTCATTGTGGCAAACTAAATTTTTAACAATGTACTGCCCAAACTATCAAAAGTTCATCGAATCAGGCTGACATCACCCTCCAATAGCAACATTTCACCATTGGAAAACTCTACGAGCGCAAACCAGGCATACACCCCGGCAGCCGCTTCCTTGCCCCGCCAGCGGCCATCCCAGCCATCCCAGTCGTACACGGGAATAAAATTGTCGCGACGAAAACACAGATCGCCCCAGCGGTCGGCAATTTGAAATGTTCGCACCAGCAATTCCGGATCATCGCTGTACACAGGCAGGTAATCGCTGTATCCGTCGCCATTGGGAGAAAAGGCATTGGGTACCCATACGTGGTATTTTTTTGTGAGGGTAACCTGCACGGCGTCGGTGGACGTGCAGCCGTTTTGGTCGGTCACAGTAACGGCATATACACCTGATTGTGTAACGGTTATAGTAGGCGTGCCGGCGCCGGTACTCCACAGATAGGTCCAGCCGGCCTGCGCGCCGGGCACACTCAATTGGGTAGCATTGTTCACCTGAATATCGGCGCCCAGGTCGATCACCAGGGGCGGATGGGTGGCTATTTGCACCGTGTCGGATGCTGCACAGCCACTTTCATTGCAAACCAGCACCGAAAACGAGCCATTCGTACCGGGTGGCGCCTCAATGGACGCCGTGGTGTCGCCTGTACTCCATTGATAATGACAGCCATTGCAACCTGATACGGTAGCATCGAGCGTCAGCGGTTCATCGGAACAGGGCGGTTGCGGCCCTTGAACGGTGATTTGTGCGACCGACTGACAACTGCTGCCTACAATCCAAAAATCATTGACACCCAGCGAGTTGGATGTTTTTTCAAAACCCGCAGGACTGTCCGAATGTCCTCCAAAAAGCAACGAGCCAGCCGGAAATGAAGCCATTTGGGTGAGCGCATCGCCGCCGGTTCCGCCGAGGGTTTGTTCCCATCTTTTTTGTCCATCCGGCCCAATAGACACGACCCAGTAATCGTAGCCGCCGCGGTGCTCGGCCGTTTTATTTCCCGAAATATCCGAATCGGACACACCACCCAGCACCAGCCCGCCGCAAGGCTGCTCCTGAATGTAGTACAGGTCGTCGAGGCCGGTACCGCCAAAACTCCATTCGCGCATTTTTCGCCCGTCGGTATCGAGTTCGAGCAGCCAGTAATCGCTGTCGCCGCCGTAGAAAGCGGCCGTTTTGCCGTTGTTGAACGGACCAGCCGATCCAGGCATCGATCCCGAACGCCCGCCGAAGTAAAGCCGGCCGTTGGATGCCAGGCAAAGGCTGTACGGGTAGTCTTCCCCGGCGCCACCAAACCGACGTGTCCAGTACAGGCTGCCGTTGGCGGGGTTCATTTTCATCAAAAGAAAGTCCATACCTCCGTGGGCGGTTTCGGGCCCCAGGTTGCCGTCATTTTCGGCAGAGGTAGTGCCACCTGCGCAATACACGGCCCCATCGGGCGCCCAAATGAGGTCGTTGATTTGCTCGTAACCGCTGCCGCCGATGGTTTTATCCCAAAGTTTGTTGCCCGTAGCGTCGGTGCGTATCATCCAGACATCGTGAAGGCCGAGGCTGTTTGCGGTTTTATCGCCTGAAATATTGGAGTTGGAATGGCAGCCCAGCAAAAAACCGCCATCTGGCATTTCCAGCAGGGTAAAGAGTTCGTCCTGAAACAGGCCGCCAAAGGTTTTGTCCCATAACAATTGTCCTTGCGCATCGATTTTTATGATCCATACGTCGCGATCGCCCCTGCTGGATTCTGTTTTGTCGCCATTGATACCGGAATAGGAATATCCACCTGCTACAAACCCGCCATCGCGGGTTGGAATAAGTGACCACAAACGTTCGTCCTGGTCGGCGCCGTAGGTATATTGCCAAATTGGATTGCCGTTGAAATCAAGTTTTGCAATGAGTAAATTCCAGGAAAAATCGCTTGGACTGCCGAATGCGATGCCCGAACGAGTGGAACCTCCTGCAATAATGCCGTCAGGCAGTATTTCCAGTGCGTTGAGTTCTTCATAACTTTCACCTCCAATGATCCGGTCCCATGCAATGGCAGGCTGCGCCCAAACGCTCGCCCCATTCGCTGCAGAGAGCAACAGGGCAAAAAGCAGGCGCTGTACAAATAGCCCGCGTGCAGGAAGAGCAGGGTGCATGGGTTTGTTCAGTTTTGGGTACACGAAGGGGCAAATGGATTACATGCGGATAAAACTTTGAAGTCGTTTGGGTTAATATTTCGTGCCTCCAAAATATTAACCCGACAACTTCCGAACCAAGGTTTAACACTTTGGCCCATCCTTGTAGCCACATCTATACTTTTTGGAACCCAAATCCCAAAAATCATGCCCCTCTCTCCACCTCTCACCTCTCACCTCTTACCCCTCACCTCTCACTTCTCACCTCTAATTATCTTCCCCATTCTGTACCGTCCGCTTTCATCCGTAATTTTCCAGTAATAGAAGCCCGAGGCGCCAGGAGATTCAAAATTATACAGATGTTCGCCGGTTTCAAAGTTGTGTGCACGTTGCAGCACGACACGTCGACCGCTGGCATCGAATACTTCACACAGCAGTTCGGAAGCCGTATTCAGGTTCAGTTGAATGGAAAAACCGGCGTCCGTCGGATTGGGCCAGGCTTCCGAAACAGAAAAATCGGGTATAGAAGAAGTGCCGGTAACAGCACAGGCAGTGCCAGAAATCACACGCCCGAGTTGGACAGCCCGGAAAATTTCAGTGGAATTCAAGGTGCCTATTGTTTTAACAAGAAACCCGGGTGGAGAAGGGATCAGGGGTTGCGCCGGGTTGATAAATTGAAAGGAAGCAGGCACAAAACGCCAGGTTGGTATTTCCAGCCCTTGCAAGGTGGAAATATCAGCCGGTGTGATGGCGCCATCCAGGTTGCAGTCGGCTGCCAGAAACTGCCAGATTTCGGTGAAAGGCTCCGTACCGTCGAGGTGCCGCTGAATGCGTTGCAGATTTAGTTGCAGGTCGAAGGTGGTGAGTCCGGATAGCGGATTTGCATCTTTTGTTGGTGTGATCCGGACGAGGGCATTGGTATTTGTTGTGGAAGGAAGACCAAACGCCACGCACCCGTTGTCGGAAGAGAGCAGCATGTTTACATTGGAAAAGGGTGATTGCGCATCTGCCGCAAATTCAACCAGAAACGTGGTTTCGCTTATTCCGCTTCCGCTACACCACTGGTGTGCGCATGCTTGAAAGGTAACGGGTTGGGCAGAAAGGGAAGAATAAGTCAGGGCAAAGGCAAGGTGGATGTAATGTCTTTTCATGAGGAGTAAAATAAATTTTCCTGCAATTTATTCTCCATTCCCCATTCTCCCAAATTTTTCTCACCTCTTGCTTCTCGCTTCTCACCTCAAAAAACAAGGCTATGGACGTACTCAGACGCCCATAGCCGTAAACACTCCATGCGTGTTCAATAGGTACTATTGCTGATGCAAAAGTGGGGCTGGAGTGTCAGATGCTGTTTGTCAAATCGTGCTAATTTTCAGGATTTTGGAAGGCGGTTCTCCATAGTATTGTTTATAGGCTTTGCTGAAACTGGCCAGGTCGGCAAAGCCGCATTGCAGGGCAATATCCAGCGCCGAGCGGCCGCCGATTCGCAACATGGCGCGGCCGTATTCCAGTCTTTTTTGCCATAAATACCGGTGCGGAGGTACCCCATAGGCAGACTGAAACATGCGCGAAAAATGGTATTTTGACATATTCCCTGCCCGCGCAATGTCTTGTACGGAAAGGGGGTCCGACCAGCGATCATCCATCAATGCCTTGCTACGGGCCAGCAGACGCAAAATGTCTTTGCGCACATAGGTTTTAACAGCGTGTACAGACTGAATTCTTTTTACAATTTCCTTGTAATCAGCCACATATAATTCAGTCAGGTGGTAGAAAAAGGATTCATCCAATGCAGGTAAAACCTCCGGATGGTGGCGAAATTGATTGGTAAAATGATGCAGAAATGCACCCAGCCCCCGCGTCTCTGTGGTGGCATAATGTTCCAGAAAATCGCCACTGTGCAACATATCGTGCAGGCTGATCGTCGCTTCGGGCTCCATTGGCATCAACAGACTCGACAATACTTCCTGAAACATCCCGGGTAGCACGTCGATACAAAGCCCATGCACCGCTTGCCGGCTTTTTAAATACACATGCCCACTGCAATACGGGTTGCTGAGCAAATATTGTCCTGGCGCTACATCGTAAGATCGGCCGTTCAGGGTATGATGCTCCACGCCCTCGCACACATACACGATGGAAAACCCCTGAAAAGTGGAACTCAGTTGCGCGTCTTTCAGGATAGAGTAATTCAGGGCGTGGTAGTTTTTCGGCCTTGAATGAAGTAGTGATAAATTGTGTTCATTGAGCAGGTTAAACCAATACATGGGATTAAATTAATCTTCAATTTGCCCACCTCTCCGCAAAATTCGATCAACCCCCTCTCTCCTGCCCTTAAAAACAGTTCTGCCCCTCTCACTCTCTCACCTCTCACTCTCTCATCCTCTCACTCTCTCACCCTCTCACCCTCTCACCCTCTCACCCTCTCACTCTCTCACATCTAGAAAGGGTATCCAAACGAGAAGTTCCAGTTCAGGTTCTCCTTCCGCCACTGGCGGACGCCGAAATGCAGGTCGTCGGCCACCCAGCGCTCGCCCACAGGCAGGAAGGGTTTGGACAGCGGTACGCCCAGGTCGAGGCGCAGCACAAAAAAGCCGAGGTTGACGCGCAGCCCCATGCCTGCGCCCATCGCCAGTTCACGATAAAACCTGTCGAGGTAAAACCGGGAGGCATCGGATGCATCGGCGCCGCTGGTGAGCCAGATATTTCCGGCATCGACAAAAACGGCCAGTTCGGGGTATTTGCCGATGGGCATTCGGTATTCAATACTGCTTTCGAGCAGGACATTGCCGGTGTAACGTCCGACCGTCAGGCCCGACGGTGAGTCATCGCGCGGCACGCTGCCCGGCCCGACAGTACGGGGCGGGAATGCGCGCACGCTGGCAGCACCACCAACGACATAACGGTCGAGCAGAGCGACGTTGCCATTTTTGCGCAGCGGAATACCTGCGCCAATAGCAAAACGCGCAGCCAGCACATTGCGGCCGTGGGTGCGCTGGTATTGCCGGTAGTCGGATTCGATGAAAAAATTGAGCGGGCTCTCCAGCAGATACCCGGACGGCAGATACTTGCTGCCCGTGTAGCCGCTTACCTGCGCAGCAAAACGCTGGCGGAAATATCGAGTGTGTTGTTTGGCTGGCCCCAGCCGCTCGTCGAAAGTGAAGGTGTAGTTCGGTTTGTATTCCACAAAGGTGAGCAGGGTACGGGCCGTTCCCGTGGTGTCCTGCGGAATTTGCCCGATCAATTGGCGGCGTATTTCACGGTCGCTGACGGTGGAAAATTGCAGGCCCAGACTCAGTGGGTTAATTTCCTGCAACACCGAACCGCGGCGGTTCTTTTTCCATAAATAACCTGCCTCGGCGCCTACGCGCTGAAAACTCAGGCGGAATGCGCCCGTTTCAGGCAGGTCGTATTTGAACCAGTTGGTTTCGTGTTGCAATTTGAAACGCGTGGTGCTGAATGCGCGCCTGTTTTTTTCCTGCAACAACAAAAACCGCGGATAGGTCAGTTGAATGCCGATATTGCTCACGATAAAATCCTGAAAGTCGAAGTTGCGCCTGCTGGTACGCAGATAGGCCCCGTCGAACGATATGCGCAATGCCTCGGCCCCCCGGAAGGTATTGCGATGCGAATATGCCCCTCCCAGCCGCGCTCCCGAGTAAAACCCGGGCGAAAACACCGCCGACAAGGTGCCTTCCAGGCGCTCCGGTTTGTACGGCGTGAGATATACTCGCGCATCGAGCAACGTATCGGCCAGTGGCGACACCTCGAAGCGAATGTTGACAAACTTGTACACATTGAGGTTGAGCAGCCTGAAAATAGTCGCCTGATAGGCTCGATTGGAGTAAAAACGGCCACAGCGCAAGGTGATCTGGCGATTCAGCACCTCAGGCCGCAGGGGCATATGGTGGTAGGCGTATTGCAAACAATTGAACTGCAAGGAATCATAGGTGGTATGGGTACTGTCTGACTGCCGAGACAGGTCATAGTCCGGATATACCGTAACACTGGCCAGGCGATAACGCCTGCGTTCGCGTTCGCCGGTTTCTTTTTTTACATGCAGCGTCAGGTTCACTTCGCCGGCAGGATGGAGGGTATCTGCTTCAAAAACGAGGTTGTCAGGTGAAAAATAATACCAGCCTTCGTTGCGCAGGGTGTCCGACAGGCGCTGCCTTTCGGCAATCATTTCTTCGAGGTGGTAAAACTGGCCGGGTTGCACCAGCGCACCCGGGCGCAAGGATGCGAGCCTGCGTGTGAGCAGGCTGGAATCGGCAGGGTAAGTGACGTTGTCGATTTGTTCGCGGGGTGTTTTGACGGTGATGTTGTGGGTGAGGCGAACGCTGTGTTTCCGTATTTTTTCTTCAGAATCGATGCTCACTTTAAAAAAACCGTCGTTGGCGGCACGCTCGGCCAGCAGTTCCCGATGCCGATTAGCAACCTTGGATTCATACAACACAGGCGGCTCGCCTAGCCGATTGGCAAAAAAACTGCCGAGGCTGTTTTCCCGACTGTTTTTGAACATGTTGTAAATCACCAGTTTGGGACGCATCCACAACACTTTTCGATTGGGCCTGGGTAGGATAACGGCTATTTTCAGATCGGTTTTGAGGATCTTTGTATTCCAGTCTTTGTCGGGTTTGATGATTTTTGTTTTGGCTTTGACGTACAGGCGCTCTCCTTCCTGCAGGTGGCCGGTTCCGGTGCAGGCGGCAAAAAGAAACAATAGGGCGAACAAAGCCGTAGCCTTATTTGCCCGTTTTAACAGCCTTTTCTGTATTTGCTGGTGGTGCATAAGCCAAAAGAATGTTGGTGTACGCTACGCATTGTGTCCTTTGTGAAACCTTGGTGGCCTTCGTGGTTAATTTTTTTTTACCACGAAGGGCACCAAGGTTTCACAAAGGACACAATGCGTAGCGTACACGTTTTTTATTCACAATGCAAAAAAAATCTGTTCCCATCTGAAGTTTCACTCCGTCAGTAAAGTCACAAAACAAACATTATCAACTATTTACCAAACTTCATCTCATTCATACCCTCCAAATTCCCGGCTCAGGATAATCCCTGCTCCCGAATTCCTCAAATTGGCCGAAGACGCATTCAGCAGTTCGAATCCTCTTTCTGAAAACACCGTCACTTTCAGGTTCCCGTCACGGGTGAGCGCATATTCCACCGAAGCATTCTCCAGGGCGCTGTGCGAAGCGTCGCCATTGGAGCCGCCCACGGTAGTGCCGCCCGAGAGCCGGAACACCAGCCGATCTTCGAAAAACGATTTTTGCAGGCGCAACTGGTAATTCGTCGTGCCTTCGGCCGTGGCAGCGCCCGTGTTGGTGCTGCCTTGCGTGGTGGTAAAATCCACGTCAATCCAGGTGAGGTACTGATCAGCCAGGGCGTTGAGTTGCCCGGTCAGGAAATTGCTCAGTCCTGATTGTAACGGATTGCCACCTGAACCAGGCAGGTTGAGCGTCGGTTCGGCGATAAAATTGCGCAGGAGCAACACCCCGAACACCTGTTTCGACAACTGGTTTTTGTCTTCGTTCACTGTATTCAGCGCGCTTTCTACCAGGCCCGTTTCCTGGCTGCCAAACGAGGCGGCGAGGCCCTTTTGCGTTTCCGCCGAAGGGTACACAAACTGGAAATTGATATTGGGCTCCGTGACCGAACCGCTGATACTCGTTTGCAGGAAAAATACCTGCGACCTTCGGTATGCAGCTGCTTCCTCCGCAGAAGCCGTCGACAACTGATTGACAACCAATGGATAAGGTGATGCCTTGAATTGGTAACGGGCTTTCAGATCGAGTTCCGGGCGGGTAATATCGCCTGTCCAGGTGATGGTGCTGCCCGTCGTCACTTCAAAACTGCGTTTCACTACCGATTGATAGGAATAGTTGTACACGCCGCGCACCAGTTCCACCCTGCCCGCCAGGGTCATATTGCCGTTCTGCAATACATCGAGTTGGAGTTTGCCGGTGGCTTTTCCCCTGAAATCGTCGCCCGTCACCGGATCGATCACACTGCTGATGGTGAGGTTGGAGTCAATTTCTATGCTGGCGCTGAGGGTAAAAGGCTGTTCGTTCACCGGCGCATCGTACACCGGTGGACGCACATACCTGCGCGGAGGTGGCACAAAATAGACGATACCTTCGTGTTGCAAGGCCTGGGTAGCAGCATCATACACGTAGGTAAAACGCGATTCCTTAGCGGTTCCTACTACCAGTTGAATGTCGGGCTGAGTGATTGGGCCTTTTACTGAGCCGTTTAAATTGACATAAACCTCGCCAAAATACACCGGATTTTGTTGTTTGGTAGAATTCAGCGCCTGCCAGCCTTCGGCTTTCAGGGTCAGGTTCGTACGGATGTCTTTCCAGTCGCTGGTCGTCAATTGGCCATCTATCTTCAGATCGTGCCCTGCCGGGTCGCGCAAACGGAGGCCATCGAGCAAGATACCGTTTTCAGTAAATTCAAGGGGGGTATCGCTGAGTTCGTAGCGCACATTGGTAAAACTCGGCGTAAAATACGTTTCGTGAAACTGCACCTTGCCCCGCACTTTCAGGGCATCGGTACTCCCTCCTATCGTCAGGTGCGCCTCCGCCCAGCCACCCAGTTCGCGCAGGGTTCCTGCCACCAGCAAGTCGAAGTTGTTGTAATTAATCCGGTCGATGTCGACCGCAATGTCGAGGTTGGTTTTATTGCCTTTTGTGCGCGTATTTCCTTTTACTTCAATGGATTGCCCGGCGCCCTGCATGGAAAAACGCTCCACATCGACGCCGCCTGGCAAGATGCGAATGCGGTTGTCGGTATCTACCGACCATTCCTTGAAATCTATGATCTGACGGGGTGCAAATGTGACGATGGTTTCTTTTTTGCTGCCATCGATCGCCGCCTGCAAGGCCAGCACAAACCGCTCCTGCCCTTCATCATCGCGGGCGTTAAAAGTTACCCGGGCTGTGTTGGCAACAAACTGTCCGTTCAGTTCCGTATTTTCAATAAAACCTTCATTGCCCCGGCGCACCAATGGCGTGGTTAGCACAAATATGGCTGCCGAATCGCCGGCATACGAACGGATGGTCAGTGAATCTACATGCCAGTCCTGATACACCACCCGGGGCGCATGTACCTCCAGGTTGAAATAATTGCGACGCGCGATTAAGTCCCCTTGCAGACGTACAGGTGCGAGGTCGCTGAGGCCGGGTATAAGGCCGGTAGTGAGCACATCGGGACGCAGCAGGTGCAGGTCGACAGTTACGGAATCCGTTCCAACCCTCGGTACATATTTGGTGCGATCCACCACAAAATACTGCTCCGCGATATTGGAAATGGTGGTAGACAGTTCGGCCGGGGAGAAATAGCCGCCTATTTCACCTTTTAGCCAGTCTGACTCGATTGCAAGGCGGTTGTTGCGCTGCAGCAGTTGAAGATCCATGACGAGATTGCCTGGCCTCACATGCACTGTATCATATTGTAAATCAATATCTTCTATTACAATTTTTGCCTTCAGACTATCAAGCGACAAGCCTTCCGACTCCGATATCAGGTGCAGGCAAATGGTAGTGGGGCGCCTCGACCAACCGAATTCGCGCAAATCCACACAATTCAGATACAGGTCTGTTTTCAGTTGTGGAAGGGCCAACCCCAGGTCGCCCTCCACCCTTGCCCGCACTGCCAGGCGATCGTCGGGCGATTCAAAAGTGCCCAGAAACTTTTTTCCCTCGATGTCTGCCGCAAGTCGCAGTTCGCGCAAAATGACATTGTCCCAGATCAGAGAATCTACCACGCCGTTGAATTTTACAAGGGCCGTTTCGCCCAACTGAAACCCCGTTCCATCTAAGCCGGCATGGAAACTCAGCAGTTTGAGTGGCCGCAAGGCCGTATCGACAGCCAGTTGCGCAGGCCGGATGTTTTCTGCCCGTACATCGGCGTGGTAGGTGCTGTCCCGGAGATTTCCTGTAAGGTAAATAAGGCCTGCATTGCCCAATGCCACTTGCAGATTGCCGTTTGCCTCTTGCAGGTTGCCTTTTGCCTGTCCTTTCACCTGCGTTATATCTGGCAAACGCAGCACGGATGTTACTACGGAGTCGGGCACATAGCCCAGAATTTCCGCCCGTGTGAGCGCTGCGTCGAATTGCAGGTCAAAACCTGCCTGTTGTGTATTCCGGATGTTTTTCAAATCACCCTGAACTTTCAATTCGCTGGTTTGTCCATTTCGCAAAGCATTGATATTCAAACTGGTATTCAATACGGTCATATTGCCGCGCAGCGTACCTGTAGCATTTAATACATCCGGAAAACGCAGGCCCTCTGGCTCCAGAAATGTAAAAAAAGCATGTCGTGCTTCCAGTTTCCGAATGTTCATATCCATGCCAAGGTGCTCGGGATTGGCGACATGCGACAAGGTGCCTTCCACATCGAATTGCAACGCAGATGCAGTATCTGCCGGAAATGCCGGGCCGGTTTGCAGGCTCCCGACCTCTCCGTTCAGGTGGAGTGTCAGATTCGACAGCGCACCCTCGATCGTACCTTTGGCACTCAGGCGCGCAGGCAAGGGTTGTGAAAGGATGCTGTCGCGGGGCGTATCCGTGAGCGACATCCATTGCACCAGATCTTCGCGCAGGGTTTGAATATTGGCAATATTCAGGGCCATGGACATACGCGTCGTGTCGGTCAGGTTCTGGAGCGTGCCGCTCACCCTTGCTGCGGTGCCGTTGCCTGCATTCAGGTTCAGGTTGTCCAATCGCAATTGGTCCAGCCATCCACTGAGGCGCCCTGAAACCTCATAGGGAGTAGCGCTCAGTTTATTCAAAGCGTCATTTTCCTGCGGCGGCAGCAATACAATCAGGTCGCCCACGATACCCTGCAAGCGGCGCAAATCTACCTGCATGCGTTCAAAAGTAGAGTCTTTTCGCAGCAGCCGGACATCACCGTTGAGTTGTGTCCGATTCACACTGGCTTGCGTTTTTTCGAGTTGTATTACCCTCGGCGTGATGTGTATTTCTGCGTTCAGGGAATGTACCTGAATACCACTTTTATCAAAACCTGACAAAGATGCCACCGCTATCTGAATGGTATCGCCCTTCATGGAAAACGAGGGCAAATCGGCATTCATCTGTGTCAACCCCAGGTCGGCGGCGTTCAAATGACCGGGTGTGGGTGCTGTTTCAGGATCGCGGTAGGCAATGGCGCTGTTTTTTACTTCGAGCCCTTCCGTTTGCAGGCTCAACTGATCGGCTGACTGCATTTGCAGGCTGCCCACGCGCGTTTCATCCAGCGCCGCGTCCAGTGAAAGTTCAGGTGTGGCATAAAGTATGTGCGAGCGCTCCAACCCGGCATCATTTAGAACCAGGCCGAAAGAAGTGGGCGGCGATCCATCGTCGGGGCTTTTTTGGGTTTGGACCAATCGGATATCTGAATCAGCCAGGTTCAGCCCTTTCAGTTCAAAAAACAAACGGTCGAAATCGGCACGGACGAGGGTGGTTTCCAGGCTGCCAATATCGGCACGTGTGGTACTTTGTGTGTCGTCGTCCTGCATGCGGAAACGCACATGTTCGAGTTCCAGCACCGTCAGGTCGACCTGCAATTTCCAGGCACTTGCACTGGTATCGGCAGGTTCGGGTTTCGGTGCATCGGGGTTGGAAAACGCCTTGACGATAAAATCGAAGTTGTAAATGCTGTCTCTCCGATGCAAAAAAGCGGAAGCGTTTTTCAGGGTAATACGCTGTAATTCAATGCGTTGATCGAGCAGTTTCCACATGTCCACCGTTACCAGCAGGCTGCCTACCTGCACCAGTGTATCGCCGCTTTGGTCTTCCAGCAAAAATTTATCCAGGGAAAGATGATAGGGAAATTGCAGGCCGATGGAACCTATTTCAACCCTTGTTTCCAGTTTTTTTTGCAAAAACGCCTGTGCCTCCCGGGTGAGTCGCCGCTGCACAGGCGGCAAGGTAAGCGCATACAGCAAGCCCGTCACCAGCAACAACAATGTGCCGAGTGTATACAATAGAAACCGCAGGAACTTGTGCCGGCGGCCTTGGGCGGGCCTGGTGTCGTTCATTCGAGTAGTGTGACTTGTTTGTCAATAAACAGATATTAACTAAAAACAAAGCCACGGAAATCGAGGACGCTACCAGGGCGTTTTGAGGAAAAATTTGCCCGAATTTTCCGATTTGGGGAAAGTAAAAACTGCTACCTTGTCTCCTACCCGAAGTACCACATCCAGGCCACGACCAGCGATCCGGCGACCAGCATGACGAATGTCAGAATCATGCCCATCATGTACGCTGTTCCAATGCCTGGGCCTTGCTCGCTGTGCGCGCCCAGTCCGCGGTCGAGCACGAAATGCGCCCCGAAAATGCAGGACACCCAAATACGCAGCAATAACCACGCGTGTGGTATGCCGGGAAACTGGTACAGCAAAAACGTCATGGGAACGGCAATCAGCGGGACGAAATTGGCTAGGCTGAGCCACAAGCGGTCCATCTGCTTGCGCGGCGAGCGGGTGAATCGGATCAGCGCCTTCAGGTATGCGAAGAAGAGCAGCCAAAGCATTTCGGGGCCGACCAGGAGTGTGTAGAAGATGTCCATTTATTTTTTTGGCAGGATGCAACAACGAAGATAACTACCGCCGTGCATAATACATCCCTACATTGATCATACGGTTGATATTGACCTGACTGAGCCAGGGATATTGCTGTTTTGCAGTTCCAGGCAGGTCGGACTCCCTGATTTCGCCAGCCAGTTCTTTCTCGCACAGGTTGTACACCCAGGAGCGCACTTCGCGGGCCAGTCGGTCGAGTTCGTCTGCTTTTGCCTGGGATATTTCAGAAAATTGTTTCATCATGCGTTCCTGCGTAGGCTGGTTGAACATTTCACCCCATTCCAGGCAGTAGGCGAGGGCGACATTGCGCATATCCTGTTCTTCGAGACCACTGAATTCGGGCGTATCCCTCGTTGCAGGAGATGTTGTCGCAAAAGCGTTGGAAATGATTTCTTCCGCCATACGTTGCCATTCTTTTTTGGGCGCCGACGGAATTTTGGCCGGGTCGATGTACAAGGGGAAAAACTTGATAAATCGCAGCACATGGTACCATCCGCCCGGAAAATGTACCTGCAAATCAAAAAAACCGGGATATAAATCGGACACATCCCAGGTAAGTTCGCGGTCGGTATGTTTGTAATTGCGCAGCACATAATCCAGCACCTGCACGCCGCGCAGGGTATCCATCAGCACCATTTTTTCCGCCACCTCTTCAAATTCGGGCAGGCGAATGAGAAATCCCTGCGATTTCAGGGCTTCGTTGATCTGAACGGACACGTCTATTTCGCGCAATCGGCCACAAGGCGGATTTTGCCGCTCATTTTTATCGGAGTCAGGGTGAAAAGTGCCCGCCATGGTCATACGCGCTTCACCTTTGCGGAGGTCTACGCCTTCCAGTACATGTTCGGGGCATGGAACAGTATCGCTCACGTCGAGGCTCACACCAAAGCCACGACCGCCATCGGGCAGGAAATAGGCCTGCTTGTGAAAGGATATTTTTTCACGCAGACGGTCATCGTCGGGCCAGTTGGCCGGCTCCGTATCGGCTGACAATTCCAGTATTGTGCCGGCAGGATGTCGATGAAACGGGACTTTGAGGATGATGCGAATAGTTTCCATTTTGATGGTGATGATATCAAACAGATTGGCTTCGCCAAAGGATCATGTAGGTTACATGGATTAATTCTCCAAATAATAAACCACAAGGTACACATACAACACCAGGCGCAACGCCCCTCTCACTTCTCACTTCTCACCTCTCACCTCTAAAAAAGGCCTTTCACCTTCCCCTCCGCATCCACATCGATGTTTTCTGCGGAAGGCACTTTTGGCAAGCCCGGCATGGTCATGATATCGCCGCAAACCATCACGATAAACTCGGCGCCTGCGGAAAGCCGCACCTCGCGGATTTTCACCACGTGGTCGCTGGGGGCGCCGCGCAATTTAGGGTCGGTGGAAAAGGAATACTGCGTTTTGGCAACGCATACCGGGTAATGCCCGTACGATTCCTGCAGTTTTTTGATCTGGTTGCGCACGTCAGTATCGGCGATGATGTCGGAAGCGCCATACACCTTGGTAGCGATGGTTTTCATTTTTTCCCAAAGCGGTGTACCGTCTTCGTACAGGAAATGGAAATCTGCATGGCCATTAGAGGTCAGTTCTACCACTTTCCGGGCCAGTTCGGCAGCACCTTTCCCACCTTCCGCCCAATGGCGCGACACGATAGCAGGCACGCCGTATGGAGCGAGTTTTTGCTGAACCATGGCAATTTCCGCCTCCGTATCGTAGGTGAAATGGTTGATCGCCACGATGCAGGGCAGGCCATAGTGCTTGCGCACGTTTTTGATATGGCGTTCGAGGTTGGCAAAACCCTTGTCGACAGCCGCCACATTTTCCTGGTTGATTTCTTTTAAATCGACGCCACCGTGGTATTTCAGCGCGCGGATGGTGACCACCAGCACCACAGCATCAGGTTGCAGGCCAGACTTGCGGCATTTGATGTCGATAAACTTTTCTGCGCCCAAGTCGGCGCCAAAACCCGCCTCGGTTACTACGTAGTCGGCGAGTTTGAGCGCATTTTTAGTCGCAATCACCGAATTGCAGCCATGCGCGATATTGGCAAACGGGCCACCGTGGATGAAAGCGGGCGTGTGTTCCAGGGTTTGTACGAGGTTGGGCTGAATGGAATCTTTCAGCAGCACAGCCATAGCGCCGTGGGCATGGATGTCGCTCGCCAGCACAGGCTGACGATCGTAGGTAAACCCAACAACGATTTTTCCGAGTCGCTCGCGCAGGTCGGCCAGCGAAGTAGACAGGCAAAAAATGGCCATTACTTCCGAAGCAACAACGATATCGAAGCCTGCTTCACGCGGGTAACCATTGGCAGTGCCGCCCAGCCCGGTCACGATGTCGCGCAGAGCCCGGTCGTTCATATCCATCACGCGTTTCCAGGTCACGCGGCGCGGGTCGATACCCAGCGCATTGCCCTGATGTATGTGGTTGTCTATCAAGGCTGCCAGCAGGTTGTTGGCCAGCGCGATGGCATTAAAATCGCCGGTAAAATGCAGGTTGATGTCTTCCATCGGAATCACCTGCGCATAGCCGCCGCCTGCTGCGCCGCCTTTCATGCCGAAAACCGGGCCGAGGCTGGGTTCGCGCAGGCATATCATGGTTTTTTGGCCGATATGGCTGAGTCCGTCACCCAGTCCCACGCTCACGGTGGTTTTCCCTTCGCCGGCAGGCGTAGGGCTCATGCCGGTGACGAGGATGAGTTTGCTGTCGGGCTGTTCGGGCAGGCTGTTGAGATAGGGGAGGTCGACCTTGGCTTTGAAATGGCCGTACGGGATCAGGGCGTCTTCCGGGATGCCGAGTTGTTCGGCAGCGAGTGGGACAATGCGGCGGGGCGTTGCCGCCTGTGCAATTTCAATATCGGAAAGCATACAATTTGATTCTGGTTGGTGAGGGCGTGTTTTAATTTACGCGCTTTCGCCTCGGTACTGAAATTAAAACACGCTCTAAGGCGGGTGAAAGGTAGAGAAATTTGAGAAGTTGTTATTCCCGCCCAATTCGAATCTCTACGCGCCGGTTTTGCGCCTTGTTTTCCGGGGTGTCGTTGGGAACGATGGGTTGTGTTTCACCCATACCTTTTGCCACAATTCTTTCCGGTGCGATGCTGTGTTCAGAGAGCCATTTTTTGACGGCATCGGCGCGTTGCTGCGAGAGTTTGAGGTTGGCAGCGTCTTTGCCGTCGGAATCGGTGTGGCCGGTTACTTCCACCTTCCAGGTCGGAAAATCGCGCAGCAAAACAGGCAACTGATTCATTTCCGGCTCATTTACCTCCGTTACGGCGGCGCTGCCGACGTCGAAAGTGACATTTCGGATGGTGAGCACAGATGTATTGGGGGCCAGCGCCTGTGTCACGGAAAAGTCGTCGTAGTAGTAGTGGTACAGGCAATGGAGACCCTCGGCTTCGGGTGTGGACGAAGAAGTCCAGTTTTCATCGTAGCCGATTTCCCTGGCATTGGCGCCGGGAAAATTGCCCAGCCACAGGAATCGCTCCCCGCCTTTGGCCTGATAATAGGCCACCACTTCTGTCCATTCAAAAGCGGAAAGCAGGTATTGCTCCTTGGAAGACTGCACAGATTTTAGCATCAGGTACGGGATTGTTTTATCAAATCCATACCACAAATCGGATTTCGGCAGGGTGTCAGAAAGCACGAAGGCAATGCCATACACTGCCGTATTGCAATCGGCAGCAGGGCGGCGCACCTTGCCGCTCACGCGGTACCAGCGATCCTTGTACATCGATTTTTCCAGTCGGCCGCTGAGTATTTCCGTGGCATCGTCGAAAGCGCGGATGCCAACGTAGTTTTTGCCCGATGCTGGCGGCGGGAATTTGGGCGCCGAGCCTTCAAATGTCGTTCGTGCCAGCGTGCCATTCTGGTAAAAATCGACCGTTCCAAGAGGAGTCCAGGATTTGGGCTGGCGGTAGGAGGGCTCTTCCATACCGGGGTTGAGGAGGAGGTTGGTTTGGGCGGTGAGTCGGGAGGCCACACCTGTTATAAAGAAAAACAAAAAGAATATCGCCAGTCTGGCCACTCTTTCCATTCCATTCATAATTCCGCGTTTTATCATATTTCCGTATCCATTTTGTGGCAACAGGTGGGTATATTGAAGTGCAGCGTCGTAATGCTGACGGGCAAGGGCCGGGTCTTTCAAATCCTCGTAGCCTTTTGCTACATTCAAAAACAGGGAAGGTAACGCTTCTTTGGCGGCCTTATTATCTGTATTCAATGCCAATCCCAGGGCTATTTTATCCCATTTCAGTTTGTCTGAAACGGATTGCTGGTGCCTCGCTACATAATGCGCTGCTATACATTTTTCAAAGTCGTTTGCCGCCTCTTCCCATGCCCGTAGAAAAAGTTTGCTTGCTTCTTCTGGCTTGCCAGCGCCTTCCATAGACATCCCGTCGGCGCAGAGTTGGATGATTTTGTTATTTGGGTCGTATTGCATGATAGTTTTTTTAGAAACAGGTGGCAAAACTAAGAAACTGTTTTAGAGTGTGTTTCAATTTCCCGAGGTCTCAATGGGCGATGCCCCCAAAGGTTTCTGCCTTCATACAGGAGCACCCATACCACGGTGCGAACGTGTGTTTTTTGTTACCTTTGGTTGCTTCAAATACGTCACCCTCACTGGTGTAATCGCTTACACGATGGCTTGTTTTTGTATACAGGAATTCCGGCTGTCGCTTAATTTGAAGTGCATGAAACATCTTTTAACAGGCTTGTTTTTTATTTTTTCGCTCATTTTAACGGCACAGGCTGTTTTACCTGTTCATATTTTACCCAAGGACAACCCGTCCGTAAAATGGCAGCCGGAAGCCCTCTTTCTGATGGACGAACGCAATTCCATGTCCTATTCGAAAGCAATGGAGATGCTGAAGCAGGGGCGTTTTTTGCCGCCGGAAAAAGAAAAACTGCCGGGTTATCTGTCTTTTGGGCACTGGGTGTATTGGTCTGCATTTATTCTGGACAACCGTTCTGTCGATACCCTTCAGTATGTAGTTGAAATTTCCGGTCAGGATACTTTTTGGGTAAAAAGCGGTTTGGGCGCATTACAGGTGATAGAAGCGCCTTATCCTTTCCCGACGCGGGATCGGCTGGGCTTGCTGCCCGACCCCTTGTATTATGGGCAGACATACGAAATACCACCTCATCGGCGGGATACCTTGCTGATAAAACGCAGCATGATCAAGCCGTCGGCTTACCTGACGCCGCGCTTTTCAACCCCGTCCACCTATGTTACCATGCGTCGGCAAGATGCTGTACACCCCAACATCATACACAGTTTTTTTCTGGGCGCGGTCGGGATCATCATGATTTTTGTGTTTATGCAATTCAGCCAGCAGCGCGATGCCGCGCTGTTCTGGTACGGCTGTTATCTGCTCTCCCTGTTGTTTGTAAACTGGCGGCTGATAGAAGAGTGGAATCCGGGTTTTTCTGCCACCATGTACCTGGCGCCATGGGCATGGACCAAAGTATTCCACACGGCAGCACACTATTGTACCTACACGCTTTTTGTGTATCATTTCCTGAAACAAGGCGATGAAAGTCCGGCGTTTATGGAGCGCATACGGCGGTTTGTACTCTTTTTTAGCCTGCTGGTTTGCCTGACGGAATGCTTGTTTCTGATACGTCATCTTCAACACGAAAGTTGGTTGCTGTATATGGGCTACCGGGGCTTTTTTACGGCTTTCTCTCTTGTTGTGCTTACCCTGCTGTGGCGCGAACGCAGTATGCTCACTCGGTTGGTCTTTCTGGGCACCATTTTCGCCTTGTGTGGTGAAGTGGCCTCCCTGTTCCTGCGCTTTCCATTTTCTTCCTATGCTGGCGCTTGCGGCACCTTGATCGAGGTGTTGGTGTTCACGACGGCATTGATATATCGCAACCGGCTTTTTCAGAATGCCTACATCGATCTTCAGAAGAATCATATTGCCCAACTACAGGAAAATGAACAATTGCGGGAAGTCGCGCGACGCGAGGAAATAGAGGCCTTTAAAAATCGCTTCTATACCAATATTACCCACGAATTCCGTACGCCGCTGACCATATTGCTGGGTATGGCTCAATCGCTTCGGGAAAACAAGGAGGTGGATGTGCGCGAAGCAGGACAGGTGGTAGAACGCAACGGAAAGAATCTGCTAGGTCTTGTCAACCAGATGCTCGATCTGTCGAAAATTGAATCGGGCGCACTGCAACTCCAGCCCCGGCCCGGTGATGTCATGCAGTTCATTAAAGTTGTAACGGAGTCGTTCGACGTTCTGGCCGGGAGCAAAAACCAAAAACTGTCTGTAAGCACCCGCCCCGACCATTTTACGACCGCATTCGATCCCGTACGGCTTCAACAGATTTTGGCCAATTTGATCGGAAACGCCCTCAAATATACTCCTGAAGGCGGAGAGATTATTGTACAGGCCGACATTCTTTCGGACGAAATAGTGCAATCGGATGACTCGCTTCCACATGAAACCTTGGCGACCCTGTCCATTGAAGTCCGCGACAATGGCATCGGCATCCCTCCTGAAAAACAGCCCCGGATTTTTAACCGTTTTTATCGGGTGGAAAACGGTACCAGCCAGCAGGAAGACGGTAGCGGTATTGGCCTGGCGCTGGTAAAAGAACTGGTCGGCCTGATGGAAGGCGATGTGCAGGTAGAAAGTTTTGACAGCCAGGGAAGTATTTTCCGGCTAAGATTGCCTGTACAGGCACACCAGGGCGCTCCTGATGCGGAAAAGGAGCAAGAGCCGGTGTCACTCGCAGCAAGGCAGCCTTCCCAGACACCTCAAAAACCATTGTTGCTGTTGGTGGAAGATAACGCCGATCTGACATCCTATTTATCCAGATTGCTCGATGGAGAATACCAGTTGATCAGTGCCAAAAACGGTAATGAAGGCCTTGAAAAAGCATTCGAGCATATGCCCGATATTGTACTCAGTGATATATTGATGCCGGAAATGGATGGACTGGAATTTTGCAGAACCCTGAAAAACGACTTGCGAACAAGTCATATTCCGGTGGTGATGCTCACCGCAAGGGCCACCACGGGCGACAAGATTGAAGGGCTGCAAGACGGGGCAGATGCCTGGCTGACCAAACCATTTGATCACCGGGAACTCTTTGCCACCTTGCTGGCCGTCCAGGAAAGTCGGCGCCGTTTGTGGGCCTATTTCCAGCAAATGCCTGCCAAATCGCCTCCAAATGATTTTGCACATCTGGTCGAGCAGGAAAGCGAGTTCCTGCACCGGGCCTGGGCAAGCATCGACGCTCATTTACAGGACGAATCTTATGACATCGGTCAGTTGTGCCGCGACCTGGCCATGAGCCGGACCAACCTCCATCGCAAACTCACTGCTTTGAGCGGACAGTCTGCCTCTCATTTTATACGGTCTCGCCGCCTGACCCATGCGGTGCAATTGCTGGAGACGACCAGTCTGACCGTAGCAGAAATTTCATTCAGAACGGGTTTCTCAGACCCTGCCTGGTTTACACGTTGTTTTGGAGAAGTATTGGGTCGAACACCCGGCGCATGGCGCAAACAAAAGCAATTGAAACAATAGCGCAAGGTTTTGGAAGAATAATACAAGGAATCAAAAGGGCGAAGTGCTCACTTTTGACGGTAGAAAGGCTTGCTGTCCACAGCGATCCTGATTCTACCCGCAGCCTCTATATCGTACGCTGCGAAACCGCATTTTTTTCTACAAACACTTGAGGTGGAGGCGCTGTTGGCGATCACCTCATTATCAAATCAATTGACTTTATGGAAATTTCCAGCCTGCAATCGGCGCATGTAATGGTACTTCCCGCGCCCAGTTTCATGAATTCTCCTGCGACCCAGAACTTCAGCCTTTCCTTTACCGGTATAGCCGTCCTCGGCGATTTTAAAGGACTGGCCAATGGCGACTGGCACCACGAGGTGCTTCAAATTAATATTGAAGATATGCGCATGGATAAAATTATGGAAAGAGTCAATAGCCTGTTGCCGCCTGTTTCTCCGGACTCAGATGGGTACAAGTTTGTGCCACTTCAGTGGACGATACATGCCTCTTTTCCTTCCATTTTTAATGCCGGAGCGGCCACCAACGCTGGTTGGGAAATAGATAACTGGAAAATTATTCGCGGAGATATGACAGCAGTCGGTGCGGGTCCAAATACCGTGAAAGTACTGGAAGGTTTGCAACTGGACATTTCCGTTCGGGACAAAGACGGTGAGATGAAAAAAGTAGGATATACCATGGAGTTGTATGGCTACTTCGTACAGGTACGCAAGCCCAAGATTGACTAAAACAAATAAGTTTTTATGAAAAAACGGATTGTTTTTTTCGTTTTAGCAGCCTTGGTAGTCTGTATTCCTGCAGGTTATTGCCAGCAGCAGATGGAGTTGCAGGTAGTGGCTAACAGCGGTTTGGTTCTGACTTCGAATAGTGGTAATACCCTGCATTTTACCCTTGGAGAAGTGATGGTTACCGAGTCGCAAAGCGACAACAACCTTCTTTCGCAAGGATTTCACCAGGTCGTTGTGTTGCAAAGCGTATCTGATGAAGAACCTCTGTTCAGCGGTATCAAACTGCAGGTTTATCCCAATCCCGGTTCCGATTTCCTGAATGTAGAAACGGATACGCCGGTAAAAGTCAGCGTCGTGGATCTTCATGGCCGATCCGTGCTGCCCGCAATCATGGTACCTGTTTTTACAAGTTTGGACGTGCAAGGATTGGCTGCCGGGGTTTATTTTCTACACGCAACTGATGCTGCCGGCAAAATATTCAAAATTTTTCCTGTTCTTTTAACCCATTGAATATGAGGCACTTTTTGACAATTTTGCTCTACATCATGGCTTCCGGTCTGGCATTATCCCAGGTTGGCGCACCCAAAAAATTCAATTACCAGGCAGTGCCACGGAAAGCCGACGGAAGTCTGTTGGCTGCCAATTCCACGGTCAAAGTTCAGTTTGTCATTACGGAGGACGGTTCTGCCAATATTAGGTATGCTGAGGAGCACTCAATTACTGTGTCGCAGCATGGTGTAGTGAGCGCCATGGTAGGCGACGGGGCGCCTGCAGGGTCGTTGCCTTTCGATTTTGAAGTTCTGGACTGGAAAAACCACCCTTATTTCCTGGCAGTAGCCGTAGATATGGATGGGAGCGGCACCTTTGAAAGTTCTGAACAATTTGCTTCCAGCCAACTGATCTCAGTACCGTATGCGCTGTATGCTGAGCAATCGGGCAGCGATGGGCCGAACTATATCTGGGGCAATGGGCTTTCTTTAGACCCTGCCACCTCGACGGTCAGCAACACTGGCGACCTGAATGGCAGTGATGATGTATTAAAAAGCAGCAATTTTACTTCAGGCGACGTAACAGGTTCTTTCGACAACGGTCTTGAAATCATGCCCAATACCGTATCGGGTGTGGAGATCATCAATCAGTCCGTTCAGGCGGAAGACCTCGCGCCCGGCGTCATACCTGCCACTTTGCCGCCAAGTGGTGCAGCGAGTGGTGATTTAAGCGGTACTTATCCGGCTCCACAGGTAAATGCACTACGGGGATTTTCCGTCAGTCCAACCGCCCCTGCCAGCGGACAGGTGCTGAAATGGAATGGCGCGGCATGGGCCCCTGCAACAGACGCTACCTCCGGCCCCGGGGTGGGAGACAACTGGGGCACCCAGACGGCTAATACAACCCTACCCATAACCGGCAACGGTACCGCAGGCAGCCCCATCGGACTTGCTACCAACAGCATCAACAGCAGTCATATCGTCAATGGAAGTATTACGCAAGCGGATATCGCAACAGGCACTATCCCAACGGTTACGGCAGGCACTGGAATTAGTCTGAATCCCACGGCCAATGGCTATGCCATCGAAAATACCACCCCCAACCAGCCCGTTACCCTGACCGGCACGGGTGCAACTACCATTTCGGGCACTTACCCAAATTTTACGATCAATACGCCCGCGGCCAGCGGTATCAGCGGTTCGGGCACCGGCGGTTATATATCCAAATTCGGTACAGCCACAACGCTTGGAAACTCCGTCATTTACCAGGCGGGCAACAACATTGGTATCGGTACCATCAACCCTACCGGAAACCTGGATATTAATGGCGGTACATTGGCCTTGCACAACATTGGCAACGCTTTCAACATGGCCCTGCGCTCCGATGGCAAACTGGCGTTTGAAGCGGGCGGGGCCTCGGGCAACAATTTACTGGTGCTTCATAGTTCCAATAATACGATCAGTATCGGTTCCGATGCAGCCCCTACAGCAGCCAACGAAATCGTTCGGGTATCCGGTATTGTAAGAAGTGATGGCATCCGTTTTAGTACAGGCGGTATCTACAATGGCGATCTAGGTTCCATTGATATAGTAAGTGGTATTGTTCCGGATATAAACGACACTTATTTTGTGGGTCGTGCCGACAGGCGCTGGGCAGCAGGTTATCTGAATAAAATACACTCCAGTGAATATATCATAGCGGGTACTACAAGCAACGTCGACAACGGCGCTTCCCTTCGGGTAGTAGGCAGCGAAAACGGGGGTAGCAGTGCAGCGGTGCGGATAGAAAGCGGCAGCCAGGTGTTATTAATGGATGGCAACGAAATAGATGCCTTGTCCAGCGGGCTTTATCTGAATAACAACTCTTCTGGCAATGTGGTGTTGGCTGCCGGGGGCGGCGCTGTCAATATTGGTGATGTAACTGCTACGAGCGGGCTACTCAATGTGCAGGGGACGGCATATAAAACCGGAGGAGGTTCCTGGTCGTCTTTCTCCGATCGTCGACTCAAGGAAAAGATTGCCCCTTTTAGTGCAGGCATCGACCTGCTGGAAAAGGTCAACCCTGTTACCTTTCATTACAATGGCAAACTGGGCATGTCGAACGTACCGGAATACGTAGGTGTTGTGGCACAGGAACTCAAAGAAGCCGCTCCATTTATGGTCACAGAAACACTCGTCAAGGAAGGTCCGGAGGCAGGACACACATACCTGAGTGTAGACCCCTCTGCATTTACGTATATGTTGATCAATGCTGTCAAGACCCAGCAGACGGAAATTGGAAACTTGAAACAACAGATGGCAGCGCAGCAGGCGCAGATCGATGCGCTGATAGAGGGTTTTGAACAATTGAAATTGGAAGTAAGCCGGAAAAAGGCGAGCGAATCTGGAGAATAGAAGAAAGGCCTGGAAAAAGAAATTCCGGATGCTCCTTAGTGGCAGCATCCGGAATTTCTTTTCACTGTTCGCCTCACAACAGCAACGTTTCAATCCTTTGCCTGCCGGCGTTTGATCTCATCCCGAATCTTCGCCGCCATTTCATAGTCTTCGGCTTCCAGCACTTCCTGGAGTTTGGTTTGCAGGGCATCCATCGAAAAGGTTTCGATCGAGTCGCTGTCGAGGTTGCTGCCGGCCACTTGCGAGGCGCGGAGGCTTCCGTCTTCCTGTTCTTCCAGTACGACGCCGGCCGCTTCCAGTATAAAATCGTAGGTATAAATCGGGCATTCAAAGCGCACGGCCATGGCAATGGCGTCGGAGGTGCGCGAGTCTATTTCAAACAGTTCGCCATCGCGTACACAAATCAGGCGCGCGTAAAAAATGCCGTCGAGCAAGTTGTTGATGACAACTTCCTTGAGTTGAATATCAAAAGTATCGAGGGTGCTTTTAAACAAATCGTGCGTAAGGGGGCGGTTTGGTACCATGCGCTCCATAGCAACAGCGATGGCTTGCGCTTCAAAACTGCCGATTACGATAGGCAGCCTGCGCTGTCCCTTGCGTTCGCCCAGTACCACGGCGTAATTGTGCGATTGGGTCATGCTGTGCGACAGTGCAACGATGTCGAGTTCTATTCGTCTCATTATCAAGTAGATAAAGGTTCTTGTCAGGAAATTGGGAGGCACTGCGCAGCCAAATTAAAACCGGATTACAGCGGGCATACGCATTGCGGCCGCAAAAATAATAATAAAAACACTGGATTATAGTATTTGGATGCGCGGGAAATGGAAAAAAATGCAACACGGATTACGCGGATCAAAGGCAGATTTTCACAGATTGGATGGAGTTGAAGGGAAATTTGTTCTTTATCCTTCATCCAATCTGTGTAAATCCGCCTCTTATCCGCGTAATCCGTGTTGCAAATCCGTGTTGCAAATCCGTGTAAATCCGTCTCTAATCCGCGCAATCCGTGTTGCAAGTGTTTCAATGGGCCGCCTTAAACTTCTTCAGCGACGCATTCAAACGCGGTACGATGTCGAACAAATCGCCTACCACTCCATAGTCGGCTGCTTTGAAGAAAGGCGCTTCCGGGTCTTTGTTGATCACCACGATCACTTTGGAGTTGTTCACGCCGGCGAGGTGCTGAATGGCGCCGCTGATGCCGATAGCGATATACAGGTTGGGGCGGATGGCGATGCCCGTTTGTCCCACGTGTTCGTGGTGCGGGCGCCAGTGGCTATCGGCTACCGGGCGCGAGCAGGCGGTCGTAGCACCCAGCGTAGCAGCCAGATCTTCCACGATGCCCCAGTTAGCCGGGTCTTTCATGCCACGTCCGGCCGATACCACGATTTCTGCCTCGGGCAGCGGCACGGTACCTTCCTGGGTTTTTACGTCTTTCACGCGGATGCGGCCTTTTGCGCTGGTAGATACATTTTCTACAGCAACAGCCGATCCGGTGGCTTCCGGTTTCACGGCATTGCCCATAAGTGACAGCACTTTCACCGCACTGTCAATTTCATATTCTGCGATGGCTTTACCGGAAAAAACCGATTTTTTTACGCGCAGGGCGTTTCCATTCATCGTTGGCAGGCTGTTGACACCCGAAACGAGTCCGGCGTTGAGGCGCACAGCCAGGCGGCCGGCCACCGATTTGCCCGTAGACGTATGGCTGAGCACTACAACCGTTGCGCCTTGCTGCTGGGCTACAGAGGCCACCGCAGCGGCAATGGCCTGGCTGTCGAAATGATCGAATGCGGCATCGGCGATGTTCAGCACTTTGGAAGCGCCGTAAACGCCCAGTTCGCCGGCATTTTTGACGGTGCCCAGGGTGAGCGCTACACAGGAAACGCCCAGTATATCGGCAGTTTTTTTGCCGTATGTAACGGCTTCGAAGGCCGCTTTTTTCAAATTACCACGTGGAGATTCTGCAAAAACAAGAACCATATTGTTAGGTTGAGATGGTGGAGAGAGATAGGGTTGAGGGGTTGAGGGGTTGAGAGGTTGAGGGGGTGAGAGGTTGAGAGGCAAAATATCGTTTTGTAACAAAAAACGAGTCTCAACTATTCAACTTCTCAACCTCTCAACCCTCTCAAATCACCTTCGCTTCCTCATGCAGCAGTCGCACGAGTTCGTCCATATTTTCCGGATCGACCAGTTTGACGCCGGCTTTGGCAGGTGGAAGGGTGAATTGTACGGCTTTGGCGGCCTCTTCGAAAGCGACAGGGGCTACTTCTACCAGTGGTTTGGTGCGGGCGGTCATGATGCCACGCATATTCGGAATGCGTTGTTCGGCCATGCCTTTGGCGGCGCTGACGACAAACGGCATATCCACTTCCAGTATTTCCACACCGCCCTCGATATCGCGTTCGAGTGTGGCAGTATTGCCATTGAGGTCGAGTTTGGAAGCATAGGACACGTAAGGCAGGTCGAGGTATTCGGCTACCATGGCGCCCACTTCGGAGCCGTTGTAGTCGATGGTTTCCTTGCCGAAGAAAATGATGTCGAAATTTTGGCTTTTCGCGTATTCGGCGATTTGTTTGGCAACAAAACCGGCGCTTTGCGGTTCGGCATTGATACGAACGGCATCATCGGCGCCGATGGCCAGTGCCTTGCGGATGGTGGTTTCATTGGCAGCAGGCCCGACATTCAGGGCCGTGACCGAGCCGCCAAGGGTTTCACGCAGTTCACAGGCGCGCACGAGGGCGTACCACTCGTCGTACGGATTCATGATAAACTGTACACCGGCTGCATCAAACTCCTTACCGTCCGATTTGAAAGCAACTTTCGCGGTGGTGTCGGGCGTTTGGCTGATACAAACTAATAACTTCATTTTGAACAGGTTACTAAATGAATGGTTAAGGTTGGAGCGTCCCTGGTCGGGAAACCCTATTTTTGCGGGCCTGCAAAGATATACACATCAGGCGGCACAAAAAAATTATATTCGGCGAATTTTCGCTAAAATCATAACTCTTACAACACTTCAACCGCAAGGCGGAGAAAAGGTTCTACCTTGTTTCTGCTTTTTGTGGTTCATTTAAATCAAATATGAGCACCAGACTGGAACAACTGAGTGGTTTGCTGGCTTCGTCGCCTAACGATGCTTTCCTGCTTTTTGCCGTGGCAAAAGAATACGAAAAACACGGCAATGATTCGGAAGCCCTTGCGTTTTACCTGCGATTGCAGGAAACGAATCCCAACTACACAGGCTTGTACTACCACCTTGGGAAACTGTACGAAAAACAGCAGGATTTCGACCAAGCGATCCTCACCTACAAGCAAGGCATCGACATCTGCAAACAAGCCGGCGACCGCCACGCCATGAGTGAGTTGGCCGGAGCGCTGATGGGGATTGAGGAGGAGGGGGAGTGAGGGTTGATAAGGTTGATGAGGGTTGATGAGGGTTGATGAGGGTTGATGAGGGTTGATAAGTGTTGATATTCAACCGCTCTATGAAAGTAAATTTCAACCCTTATCCCTAGACGCTTTTTATCAACCCTATCAACCTTCATCAACCCTATCAACCTCATCAACTTTACCAACCCTCATCATGCGTTCCCTACTATTTCTTCTCTCCCTTTCCCTCTTGTTGTCGGCCAAACAAACCGGCTGTAAACGCCATGCTGCCGATGCGAATGATCCTGTGCCCGGTGCTACGAAGGCGCGTAGCAGTGAGTTCCTGGTAAAAAAACTACAGGCCCGCGACCTGACGAAAGTCAAACAACTCAACGCCCAGGCAAAAGTGTTTGTAGAAGGCGAAGGCCAGTCGATAGAAGCCAATGCCAACCTGATCTGGATACGCGACAGCGTGATGTGGTTGAATATCAAGAAGTTCGGCATTGAATTTGCGCGGGTACTGATTACCCGCGACTCGATCATAACGCTCAACCGGCTGGAAAAAACCGTTTCGCAGCAATCCTTGACGGCGCTGCAAAAGCAATACAACCTGCCGGACGGCTTCAGCCTCTTGCAACAAACCCTGCTGGCCTCTGCCTGGTTATCGGATGGCATGGCACTCGAATCGGATGTGGCTGAGGGCTTGCACCGACTTCGCGGCAACGATGGTCAATTGGGCGCCGATTACCGACTGCGGGAAGGCAACTTTTTGCTGGCCAAGGAGTCATTTGTGCAACAACGAGACGCCCGCGTGGTGTCGCTGGGTTTTGAAAATTACAAAAAAGTGCCTGATGCTCAATGGTTTCCGTATCTTCGCCACATTGAAGCATTCAGTCCGGAAGCCGGAACAATGCGCCTCGAAATAGAATTTTCAGATGTCGAGATCAATGTGCCGAAAAATTACCGATTTGAAATTCCCGACCATTATGAGCGTGTGCAATAAAATGCATGGATTTCGCCTGCTCTTGCTGCTGCTCTTGCTGCCGACACTGCTTTTGGCGCAATCGAAGAAAGAACTCGAAGAAAAACGCAAGAAAATCATCCGCGATATCAATACCACCGAGCGGATGATCAAAAAAACGGCCCAGACCCGCGAAGCCACGTACGACAAGTATGTGGCCCTGCAAAGCCAGATTCAAAACCGCGAAACCCTCATTCGCACGATCCAGGAAGAAGTGGAAGCCGCTGAGGAAAGCATCGTACGCAACCAGGATGTGATTGCTTCGCTTGAAAAGGACATCGAGCAAATGCAGCAAGAGTACGGAAAAATGGTGCGCAACGCTTTCCGAAGAAAAAGCCTGAGCAATCCGCTGCTCTACATCCTGTCTGCAGAAAGCCTTAATCAGGCCTTTCGCCGCTGGCTGTTTTTGCGCAAATACGACCGTTTCCGAAAACAACAGGCCGATGCTATTGCCGCCACCCGGGAAATGCTGGCCCAAAAAATTCGTTCCATCAACGAAACCCGCCTTGAAAAGGAAAGCCTGCTCGGTTCCATCCAGAACCAGAAAGCAACCCTGTCCAACGAACTGCTGCAAAAGGACGAAACGCTGAAATTCCTCAGCAAAGACGAAGAACGGCTCAAGCAGGACCTGCAAAAAAAGCAGGTCGCTCACGAACAACTCAACCAGGCCATCGAAAATATCATTCAGGAAGAAGTGCGAAAACGGGCCGAAGAAGCGCGCCGGGCGCCACCCGTAGCAGCCGCTCCTGCCAAACCGGAAAAAACACCGACACCCTCAACTCCTGCGCCCCAACCCGCCACCAAAGCGCCCCAACCCGCTGTGACTGCAGCGCCCGCCAACGCCAAGCCCGAAGCCGCAGAAGATATGCAGTCTTTCGATTTCAGGCGCAACAAGGGCCGCCTGCCCTGGCCAGTGGAAAGTGGCTTTATTTCCAGGGGATTTGGCAAACAACAGCACCCCACCATCAAAAACATCAGTATCACCAACAACGGCATCGATATCCGTACAGAAGAATCGGCTGCCGTACGCGCCATTCACGAGGGCGTTGTAGCAGGGGTGCAGTTTATTCCCGGCCACGACTACACCGTCATCCTGCAACACGGCGATTATTACACCGTGTACACCAATCTGGCCGAAACCAGCCTTACCAAAGGAGAAACGGTGCGCGCCAAGCAGGTGATGGGGAAAGTCAGCACTAATGCTATTACGGGCGCTTCCGAGTTGCACTTCGAACTCTGGCACCAAAAAGACAGGATAAATCCGGTGGGGTGGATCAAGAAGTGAGTGGTGAGTAGTGAGTGGTGAGTAGTGAGTGAAATTTAACTTTTCTCACTACTCACTACTCACTACTCACTACTCACTACTCACCACTCACTATGCCAATTTCTCCACGTCCCGAATCAAAATGCTGTTTCGGTTGAAGTAGATGAGGTTGGATTTGCGCAGGTCGTTGAGTACGGACGTAACCGTTTGGCGGCTCGTACCGGTGAGGTTGGCAATGTCCTGTTGCGTCAGGTGGTGTTTTACAAGGGTTTCGTAGCCTACGCGGCGGCCTTCCTTGCCGGCGGTTTCGACCAGGAATTCGATGATGCGTTCGCGGGCGTCTTTCAGTACCAGTTTGGCAAGCCGATCCTCTACCCGTTGCAAACGCTGGGTAAGGTGGTGCATACAGGCGAAAACAAGCCGCTGGTTGTGTTGCATAAGTTGTTGAAAATCAGCAACTCGAATAGCCAGGTACTCCACGTCGTCGTGCAGGGCCTGTGCATAATCGCTGCGGCGGGTTTCTCCTGTAAGCGCCAGATCGCCAAACAGGGTTTCCGGCTGAAGGATTTCCTTGATCACCTCGCGTCCTTCTGCTGAAAAAGTACCGGTTTTGACACGGCCTTTCAGAAGAATGAATACATGTTCGGCAACTTCGTCAGGCATAAAAATAAACTGGAACTTGGCTACCCGGCGAAAGGTGGCGATAGATGCAATCTGTTCCAGTTCGCTTGCTGACAAAGATGACAACAGCGGGAGTTTTCCGAGAACATTCATTTTGCTACTCGTTTCCATGGCGGCGTAGTTTTTGTAAGTAGTGGAGTGTTGTGTTTGATTGTGGTCAGAGTTTCCCTCTGGAAGACATCGGTTCCTGGAGCATCCAACATTACGCCTGTTGCAATAACCTGAGTTCAAGGAAGAAGACTTGAAAAATGGTCTTTGCCTGTCAACTCATGATACAAAAGTAGCCGGGTTTGTCTTCAAAAAAAGGGACATTATTTGCATATTGTCGCCTACATTTTTTTTAAAAAATTATTGTAACTATTTGAAAAACAGTTTTTTGTAATAGCCATCTTTTGCTAAAAAAAAGTAATGATACCATTTGCACGACAAAACATCATCTCTGTATTTGGGCAGTAATGCTCTGTCAGGAAGCGTTACTTTTGCCATGGAGTTTCGTTTTTAATCGTTTTCCGCCATGTTTTACACCGATTTCAATCTGTATAGCGGCAACATACAAATGCGCAACGAGTAAAAATGTGCACGTTTGTCGGGTTGGCCTTGCACGTTTGTTCCCAGTTTTCAATACCATGTACATCCGCCATTATCGTTTTTACATTGCAAGCCTGGTTGCGTTGTTGTCGTTGTTGTTTCAGGCGAATACGGCTGCAGGACAGACGCCCTGCAACAACCCCGTCAGCCTTTCCTCCATCCTCATTTCCAATGCGACCTGCAGCAATGCGACCGGTACCATTATTTTGAATCTGGGTAGTGGCGCCTATCAATTCAACTGGACACCCGCTGTTTCCGTGTCCAACGTGGCATCCAACCTTCAGGCAGGAACGTACCATGTGGAAGTGGTTAGGGCCGACAACCCTGACTGTACCCTCGATACGACCATTGTGGTCAACAATTCCAACGGCCCGGCAGTGCAGGTCAGCAGCATCGAACCAGCCAATTGCCTGGCATCCAACGGAAAAGTTACCCTGTCGCCATTCGCTCTCACCTATACCTGGAGCAACGGAGAAACGGGCGCTGTCAACGATGGCCTGGCCGCCGGCTGCTACTACGTGACAGCCACCAATGGCGCTGGCTGCTACTCCGTACATAAAATTTGTGTGCCCAATACCAATCCGCTCAACAGCAATGTGGTCGTGCTCCAGAATGCAAAATGTGGTCTGCCAACCGGCGCTGCCAATGTCATTGTAAATGGAGGCTCGGGGCAATACTCATATACGCTGGGCGCCGCGCCACCCTTTACCGATCTGCAGGCTGCTCTGTATTTCTGTGGAATTTCAGATGTCATCACAGGCTGTACCGATGAGGTCTCCTTCCTGATAGAAGATATTCCGGTCAGTGCCACGCTGGAATTGATGCCCCAAAATGTGCAATGCCCCGGCGAGAGCAACGGCTCAGTCAGTATCGCCCTCACACCGGGCGACAATTTTGCGCTTCCTTACACAGCAGTAGTACAAAATGCACAGGGTGAAGAGGTTACGCCGGGGCAACTGCCACCGGGCGAGTATTTTATCCATGTAAACGATGCCAGCGGGTGCCCTTTGCCACTGGATTCCTTTTTGATTGAAGCGCCGCCGCTGTTTGTATCGCAGGCGCTGGTAGTTCCCGGCGATTGCCAGAATGGCGGACAAATTTTACTCACGCTTTCAGGAGGCACAGGCCCTTTGCGGGTCGACTGGGTAGATATTCCTGGAAACAACAACCCCGAGGATCGACAAAATCTGTTGCCGGGTCTTTATTCGGCATCGGTATATGACAACCTGGGATGTGCTTTTACTGTAAATCCGGTGCTGGTCACTTCAACCTGCGTCGGTATCGACACCGTGACGCTGGAGGTTTCAGCCGGTACGACAGATACATTTTGCATGGGTATCCCGGCGGGCGTTCAGCCGGGGGCGGTTACTTTTTTTATGCAAGGATCAGGTACCAATGTGGGCAGTTCCGCATTTGGAAACTGGATACTCAAGCCAAACGGTTGCCTGTTGTACACGGCCGGAAATATGATGGGACATGCGGTCGATACCATTTGTATTATCCGCGATGTGAACATAACGGGGCTGGATGATACGGTTTGTGTGCTGGTAAATATCGTTCAGCAAGCATGCCTGCCCATACATACTTACCAGCCCGACGGGACAGGCACCATAGCCTGGACGGTCAGCAATTGCAATGTGGACACCCTGTTTTGTACCACGATTCCGTATCAGGAAGTTGCTTTTTGGTCGATTACCGATTTCCTTCAACCACCCCAGTCGATCACCCCTTGTGGCACCAACACCGGCGTTGTACTGGATACTGGCCTGCATCTGCTGCAAATCAGAAACCTGCAAAATACCTGCATCTACAACGTGCGTGTGTTGCTTCAGTGCCCCATGGATACCATCGTACCGCAGCCCGACACTACCTACGCCGTGGCGGATGTGGTGTACACACAGCGGGGCGTTCCAGTTTCGATTCCTTTGCTCGATAATGACATCATCATTGGCTTGGCCGGCAACCTGGCCGGTCTGGCCGCCGTTGAATTTCTGAGCACTCCCGCAGAGGGGCAATACTCTTATCAGGCCAATACGGGTGTTTTGACCTATTCTCCCGAAGAGAGCCAATGCGTGCCTGCATCTTTTACCTATCAGTTGACGGATACACTGGGCAGGCAGGCTGAAACAACAGTCACTATTACCATTATCTGTGATAAAATACTGGTTTTCAATGGTATATCGCCCAATGGGGACGGCCTGAACGATGAATGGCACCTGCCTGGTATCGAGCAATATCCGCTCAACGAGGTGCGGGTGTTCAACCGTTGGGGACAAATGGTGTTCGAACGCATTGCTTACTCCAATGCTACCGGCTGGGACGGCCGCTGGAATGGCCATGAATTGCCGGATGGCACGTATTACTATACAATTGATTTGAGAGACGGCTCGAAGGTGCTGAGCGGGTTTTTGCAAATACAGAGATGAGAGGGGAGTTATGAGTTATAAGTTATGAGTTATGAGTTATACACACGTTGCTTTTGGCAACCCTGCAAAAGAAGCCAATAGCAATGTGTGTATAACTCATAACTTATAACTTATAACTCATAACTCCCCCCTCATTTCTTCACGATCGGTTGTCCGCTTTTCAGCAACTGCTGTGCCTTTTCCACAGCCGGATCGTCGTCGTTCAGCACGCGATACAAGCCTTCTTCCCGATACAGCGCTTTGGCAATGCGGGCCTTGAATTGGTGTTTGAGTTCGGCGCGACATTTGGCGAGTTGGGCGGGTTGCGATTTGACGCCTTGTTTGTCAGCAAATGCAATGAAGCCATCGAAAGCCGCATCGCTGACCTGAAAATCGCGGATAAAACTGTTCAAATCAGCAGGAAGCAACTTGCGGTCGTTTTGTTCGAGCCAGCGCGCCACGAATTGTGGAATCAACTGCCGCATTTCAAAAAAGTAATCGCTGGCAAAAGAAGTATCCAGCGGAATAAACACGTCCGGGTAGATGCCGCCTCCACCATAAACCACCCTGCCCATGCCGGTGTAGTACTGGGTGCTGTCGGCAATGGTGATTTTGGAAGCATCGGCGAGTTCGCCACTTTTCAGCCTCCGTTCGGCTTCGTGGCTGTATTCTTCATTGTGCTTGTAAGCGCGCTGGATACTTCGCCCACTGGGTGTGTAGTAGCGCGCTACCGTGAGGCGCAGGGCGCCACCGTCGCCGAGCGGATATTGTTCCTGTACCAGGCCTTTTCCGAACGAGCGCCTTCCCACAACCCAGCCGCGATCCCAGTCCTGAATAGCGCCGGCTACGATTTCACTGGCCGAGGCCGAGCCTTCATCGATCAGCACGGCAATGTTCTGGATATTGAAACGGGCGCGGCCATTGCTTTTGTAGTCGCGGCGCGCTTCGGTGCGGCCCTTGGTGTACACCAGTAATTTTCCATCGGGGAAAAGTTGGCTCAGCAGGTCGGTGGCTTCATTGAGGTAGCCGCCGGGGTTTCCACGCAGGTCGAGTACGAGGTTTTGAAGGCTTTTCTGATCCACCAGGGGTTGCAGTGCTTCCATGAACTCGCGGTACGTGGTGGCGCTGAAACGGTTCACTTTGATGTACCCCGTGTGTTCGTCGAGCATATAGGCCACGTCGACACTGTGTACCGGAATAATATCGCGGGTAATGGTAAAAGAGCGCAGGCCTTTCTCCCGGCCACGTTTCACACCGAGGGCTACCTGGGTGCCTTTTTTCCCGCGCAGGTACCTGAAAATTTCCTTGTTTTCAATTTTTACACCAGCCACAACCGTGTCGCCAATGGAAACAATCTTGTCGCCCGGGAGCATACCCGCCATTTCGGAAGGGCCGCCGGGAAATACGGAAACAACCTGCATCGTGTCATCGACAAAGACATATTCGATGCCAACGCCTTCAAATTCGCCGCTCATGTCGTCTTCCACAGCCTGCAATTCTTCCGGCGAGATGTACACGGAATGTGGGTCGAGTTGTTCCAGCAAGTGATCTATGGCACCCGTTTTTACGTCATCGATGTCAACCGAGTCGACATATTTGGATTGCACATAGCGCAATATTTCGTCGAGTGTGCCACCCGAAACACTGCCGGGATTGCCCATCTGGAACAATACATCGCTGTCGTAACGCGGCAATTGCTGGCCAATAAACATACCGATGGTGAGTGCAGCAGCCAGCATCAGTGGCAACCTGATTTGCCATTTGGGGGAATTTTCGTCTTGCATCATATACAGAGCAGTCTGTGTTTATTGCAGGTAAATTATGGGTTTGTCAAAACAATTGTACTTTTGTTCAACTTTTTGCAAACATCATCCCTTTTACACCCGCATCAATTCAAAAAAATTGCTTTAACTTACACTTCGGCCATGGCAGAAAATCCTGATATAGATCAACTGGACAAGCAAATCCTGACAAAACTCATCGAGGACGGTAAAATTCCGTACACCGATATTGCCAAACAACTCTTTGTTTCCAGCGGCACCATCCACGTCCGGATGAAGAAAATGGAACAACTCGGCATCGTCAAGGGCTCCAGTTTGATCGTCGACTACCACAAACTCGGCTTCGATGTAACGGCTTTTTTGGGTATTTACCTCGATAAAAGTTCGTTGTACGATGAAGTTGCCGAACAACTCAAACAAATTTCCGAAGTGGTGGAAGCCAATTATACCACTGGCCTCTACAGTATTTTTGCCAAAATCGTGTGCAAAGATACGAACCACCTGCGCCTGATATTGCATGATAAAATCCAGAAAATATCGGGCATTCAGCGAACCGAGACTTTTATCTCCCTGGAACAAAGCATCAGCCGCCCGGTTCATTTTCTGGATGGCGAGTAAGTGTAACACGGATTGCGCGGAGAAGGACGGATTTACACGGATTTTGTGGGGAGAAGGGCGGCATCTGGATTTATGCAGGAGAATGATATTGGTTGGGGTAAGGCAAATATTTTGACTACTGCCAACCAATTGCCAAAAACACGAGCCGAAATTTCCGCTGCGCGCCTGACATTTGTTCGCACTATCGTTGGAGAAAACCTCCGGACGGTATGCTGCTGACTTTCGGTTTTGAAATGCCGCTTGTCGCTACTATTGCTGCTTTACCATCCATGCTGTTCATGAAAAAGACCGTACTCATTGCCCTTACTGTGCCTGCTTTTATAGGCGCCATAACACTTTATCCTGTTGAAAATCAAAAAGTTGAATTTCATACCAATGCCGAACATGCCTTTTTTAAGGAACATGGGCTGAGTGTGGAGGCTTTTGAAAAACAATTGGGAGAATCGCCTGATTTTTTGCCCATCGATTCGACGATTCTTTTTCCCACGGCCAAGTTATGTGGCGGTTGCCACGGGCATGACCCCAACGGACATGCACTGGTGACTACCAGCGGCGAAGATGTAAACATTTACGACCGCTGGCGATCGACTATGATGGCCAACAGTGCCAAAGATCCGTTCTGGCGTGCAAAAGTGACCCATGAAATTCTGGTGAATCCCTCACACAGCCTCGCCCTGCAGGACAAATGCACGAGTTGCCACGCACCTGCCGGCCATTACCAGGCCAAACTCCAGAAACACCAACTCACTTATACGCTCGCCGATCTGTATTCCGACACGCTAGGGCTTGATGGCGTGAACTGTCAGGCATGCCATGCACAGTCGCCGCTCAACATCGGCAGCACGCATTCCGGACAACTCAACTACGATACCAATCATATTCGGGTAGCGTATGGCCCTTATGAACTCGTTTTTGCACCACCCATGCACGAATTCGTGGGTATCACGCCCGAATACGGCGAACATATACTCGATGGCGGACTGTGCGCCGGCTGCCATACCCTGATTACCAATACTGTCGATCTGGAAGGACACCTGACGGGCAATACGTTTGTGGAGCAGGCCACGTACCATGAGTGGCTCAACAGCCGCTACGACCGCGATCACGACAATGTATCTTGTCAGACCTGCCACGTGCCGCAATTGCAGGACGAGATTATTATTTCTGCCAATTACCAGTTTCTGACGCCGAAATTCCCATTCGGCCTGCACGAACTGGCCGGCGCCAATGTATCGATGCTCAAACTCCTGAAAGAGAATCGCCAGGCCCTGGGCATCACGGCCGAGCCACAGCATTTCGACAGCACCATTGTGGCCACCTTGCGCATGCTCCAGCACAATACGCTCGATTTGGAACTGAATACGGGCATTTTGAACGGCGATTCGGTTGATTTTTCTGTAAAACTCAGCAACAAAGCCGGTCACAAATTCCCTTCAGGCTATCCTTCCCGCCGCGCCTGGATCGAGTTTGAAGTAGAAAATGAGGCTGGCGAGGTGGTATTCCATTCCGGCCGCATGAATGCCGATTACAGCCTGCCCGATGAAGATGCCAACTTCGAACCACACTACGACTGGATCAATGCGCCGGGGCAGGTGCAGATTTATGAACTGGTGCCTGGCGACGTGAATGGCAATTTTACCAATGTGCTGGAACGCGGTGATGAAGGCATCAAAGACAACCGCCTGACGCCCCAGGGATTCCGCATCAGTGACCCTGTGTACGATACGACGCTGATTATCGGCGCTGCCCTCCTGGACCCCGACTTTAACCGCGATGCCGCTGGTATGGAAGGCTCTGGCAGCGACATTGTGCACTACCGGATTCCTACCCACGGCTACGATGGCCTCTTGAAAGTGCGCGCACGGGTATGGTACCAGTCGCTTCCGCCGAAATGGATGATGCCGATGTTTGAATATTCTTCTCCAGAAATCGATTCTTTCAAAAATATGTTCAACGCGGCCGACCGCTCGCCGGTACTGGTAGCCGAGCGTGTGCTCGATTCCGTGCTGGTGAGTTCCGTTGCTACCCACCAGGCTGTAGACCCGTCATTGGTGCAGGTAACGCCTACCCTGAGCCGCGATGGGCAGGTGCATATCCAGACCAGTGGCGATGTGCAACTGCGCCGCATTCAAATCTGGGACAGCGCCGGCCACCTTGTATGGGATCAGCCTGCGCGCGCGGTGTGGCTGCCTGCCGACAAGGGCGTTTATTTTATTGCCATTGATACGAACAAGGGAAGAGTGGTGAGAAGAGTGGTGAGAGGGTGAGTGGAGTGGGGGGGTGAGGCCCTCAAACCCTTCCCCCACTTCCCCCCGCCGCCCCTCTGTCGAATTTCTCCCACCCAACAACCTGCCTGCGCCGTTCTTCGGGTCATCAACCACCTGAACATGACGCAGACCCACCACAAATACTGGTTTTTGCCCCTGATCTTCCTCGCGTGCAACCTTACGGCCGCTTTTTCCCAAACCTTGCGCGGTATGGTAAAAGACGCCCAAGGCAAGCCGCTCGAAGCCGTTACCCTCAGCCTCCTGCGCAGCGCCGACAGCACACTGGTAAAAGTAGAACTCAGCGATGCGGCGGGGCAGTTCGAATTTCCCGGCCTGAAACCCGGCGCATATCGTGTGGCTGCTACTTCGCTGGGTTTTGAAAAACAAATGAGCGAGGTGCTGCAAATAGGCGCTTCCGACGCCAGTCTGCCACCCATCACGCTCCACGAATCTGCACAAGCCTTGCAGGAAGTGACTGTGGCGGCCCAGCGGCCCTTCATCGAGCGGCGCAGCGACCGGCTCATCGTCAATGTCGACAACAGCATACTGGCTACGGGCAGCACAGCCTTCGAGATTCTGGGCCGCTCGCCGGGCGTGATCGTCAATGCCAACGATGCCATCACCATCCGGGGTCGGGCGGGCACCATCATCCTGATCGATGGCAAACCTACGCCGCTGTCGGGGCAGGATTTGGCCAATTACCTGCGAGCCCTACCTTCGGGCAGCATCGACCGCATCGAGGTCATCACCAACCCATCGGCCAAATACGACGCGGCGGGCAATGCGGGCATCATCGATATTCGCCTGAAAAAAGACAAAAGCCTGGGTACCAACGGCTCGGCCAATGCCTACTACAGCCAGGGCGTGTACCCGAAATTCGGGGCCGGATTCAACTTCAACCACCGGCAAAAGAAGTGGAACCTGTTCGGCAACTACAATTACAGCGACCGCGACTGGATGAATGACCTGAAACTGTACCGCACTTTTTATGAAAACGGGCAGCCAACGGGCGCGTACGACCAGCGCAATTTGCTCATTTTGCCTTTCCATTTTCACAACGGCAGGGTAGGGGTCGATTATTTCCTGAGCCCCGTCACCACGGTCGGCGTGCTGGCTTCCGGCTCGCTGAATCGCTACAACGCGCGCACCAACAATTTTTCAGATGTGGAAAACGGCGCAGGGGAAAAAATCGGCGCCTTCAACACCACCAACGCCGGGCGCGACAAATGGCCCATGCTGGCCCTGAACGGCAACCTGAAACACAGTTTCAAACAAAAAGGCCGGGAAATCAGCGTCGACCTCGACTATATCCAATTCGGCAATACCACCGCGCAAAACTACACCACGCGCTACTTCGACACGGAAGGCGTGGAATACCGGTCGCCGTACCTGCTCGTCGGCGACCTGCACGGCGACCTGAAAATTCGCAGCGTCAAAGCCGACTACACGCATCCGCTGGGCAGCGCAGGTAAACTAGAAGCGGGCCTGAAAAGCAGCCTCGTGGATGCCGACAACGAACTGGAATTTTATGACAAAAGCGACGCCGCGCACCCTATCCTCGACACCACGATCAGCAATCACTTTTTATACCGCGAAAACATCAACGCCGCCTACCTGAATTACAGCCGCGAATGGACAAAATTCAGCCTGCAAGCGGGCATACGTGCTGAAAATACCATCGCCAAAGGCAAACAACTTACCACCGGCCAAACCTTCGACCGCAATTACGTCAACTGGTTTCCCAGCACGTTTTTTACATATCAGTTTTCGGAAAAATACACCATGGGCCTCAATATGAGTCGCCGCCTCGACCGACCCACCTACGATCAACTCAATCCGTTCAAATCTTTCCTCGATCCCAGTACGCTGAAGGTGGGCAATCCGTACCTGAATCCGCAATTCACCTGGTCGTTCGAATGGAACCACACGTTCCGGCAGCGCTACACGGCCACACTCTCGTATGCGCGCACAATCGACAACATCACGCAGGTGATTGGACCGGTGGAGGGCCTGATACGTGTGACGGCCCAAACAGACCGCAACTTAGCCGTCGCCGAATACTACTCGCTCAACCTCAGCGCACCGCTGCAGCCGTTCAAATGGTGGAACAGCATCAACAGCCTCGATGTGTACCAGGGCCTGTACCGCGGCATTTATGCCAATACCAACCTCAACGACGGCAATCTCGTGCTGTTTTTCAATAACAACAACACGTTTACCCTGAAAAACGACTGGTCGGCCGAACTCAATTTCCGCTACAAAACCCATGAAGTGTACGGATTTATGGACATCAACCCGATGTGGGGCCTGGGTTTCGGCGTGCAAAAACAGGTGTGGAACAAGCAGGTCTCCATCAAACTGGCCTTCACCGACGTATTCTGGACGGATTTGCCCTCGGCTACCATCCGCTACCGCGATTACATCGAAATGTTCGATGTGCGCCGCGAAACCCGTCTGGCAACGCTGTCCGTTTCCTATCGTTTCGGCAGCAACCAGGTGGCGCAAGCCCGCAGAAGAACTGGTGGGGCGGAAGAGGAACGGCGGAGAGCAGGGGGGACTTAGGAGTTATGAGTTATGAGTTATGAGTTTTTTCTCACGTTGCTTTTGGCTTCTTTATCAGGGCTGCCAAAAGCAACGTGCGTAAAACTCATAACTCATAACTTATAACTCATAACTACTCCTCCCATCCCTCCGGCTCCACCTGTGTCCGATACAATCCTTCAATACAAGGCGCCGAAGCGAGCGGCAGGCTGGTGAAGGGCAGATAAAACTTGGAGATACGGGCGTAACGGCCGTTGATAGGCTTGGAGCGGTCGACGATGACCACTTTTTTGCTGTAGGAGAATACGCTGAACACGCCGAGAATCTTTTCAGCGGGGTTGTTGACGTTGACGATGTTGGGGCTGAAACGCGTTTGGGCCGGGATGTCGAAAACCGAGCCGTTGTTTTGCGTTTGGGTTTCCAGCGATTGCAGGTAGGTAAAAACCGTAGGCGTGATGGCGCGTTGCTGCACCTGCAGATAATACTTGTTGGGTGGATTGGTGAATGGCACGCGCATGATCTTGTGGGCCAGCGGCTGCCCGTCGCGCAATTGATCCGACTGCACATTCACGAGGGTGTTGTACGTGATATTCCAGCAGCCATACGGATTGCAGGGGTACAACACATCCATGCCATTTTCCCTAAAAACTCCACAGCCGACAGCCTTTTCGTAGTGAATCCAGTCCCACTGGTAGAAGTTGGGCTGCCCCGGAATGTCCTGGGTATTGGCATACACGTCGAAGCCGTAGTAGGAAAAATCTTCCGGCACCCGGTTTCTTTCTTCGGTGTAAATCACCGCCAGTGAGTCAAGTGTCGGACAGGCGGGCATGGTTTCAGGGCTGGATTCGTAGTTGTTCCCATCTACGGTTACAAACAGGCGGTACGTTTCGCCCACCACTCCGTGGAAATTCGGATTTTTGTTGCCATCAATAGAAAAAAACGTTGCATTCCCTTGACTGTCAACCACATATGCCGAGGCATTGGCCGGCGGTGTTGGGAATTGGTAAGCGCCCTGCGAAGTCACTTTATCAAGGGTGTAGGTGACGCGCACTTTTCCGTAGTCCGGCGTCAGTTCTGCGTCAATCACCAGAAAACGTTGCCCATCAGGCAGCGTGGAAGTATCCACCGGATATTGGCAGGCATAGGTCAGCAGCATCAAGGCCAGTGCAGTGAGGCAGTTGCGCATGTTATTCAAATTTAAAATTATAGGTCAGGGAAAACAGCGGCGCCGGGAACACGCTCACTTTAAACGGTTTGAACGACGCCAGGGCCGGGTTGAAGAAGTACGAAAACGCATTTTTGCGGCCGTAAATGTTGTACACCGTTACGATCCAGGAACTCTCCCAGCGCCGTTGTTTCAGCGAAGGATTCTGGATCGTCCAGGAAACGTCGAGCCGATGGTAATCCGACACACGCGCATTGTTCCGATCCGTGTACACGGGAATGATATTCAGCCCGTTTTGGTAAAAACTCACGGGCGCCGTGTATGGCCTGCCGGTGCTGTAGGTAAAGGTAAATGATACGGAATTGTGTTTATCTGACTGAAAATTCAGCAACATGTTGACTGTGTGCGGTTTGTCGATGTTTGTTCTGAACCAGTCGCCGTTGTTCAACTGCTGCAATGCCGGGTAGTCGCCCAGGATCTGCTGAAAACTGCGGGCATAGGTATAACTCACCCAGCCCGTCATCACACCTTTTTTTTTGCTGACAAACAATTCGGCGCCGTAGGCACGGGCGCTGCCTTTGAGCAACTGCGTTTCAACCAGCGGGTTGATACTCAGTTCAGCGCCGCTGAGGTAATCAAAAATCGAACGTTGCCAGCGGTAATACCCTTCCAGTGACCATTCCCACATGCGGCTTTTTGTATCGCGGAAATAACCCACCGACACCAGATCGCTTTGCGCCGGCGGTACGTAGCGGTTCGAAGTTTTCCAGCGGGCATTAGGCAGCGGCGTGGTGTTGTTGGCAATGATTTGCAGAAACTGGTTCATGCGGTTGTATCCCGCTTTTACCGAACTGTTTTCCGTAAGTTTGTAGCGCAGCGCCAGGCGCGGTTCGAGCCGACCGTAGGTAGATTCCACTTCGCTGTTGCCCAGGCTCAGGTAATTCAGCACACTACCGGGCGTTTTGGGGCCTTCTTCCGAAAAAACGGGCACTTGCAGCGGTCCCACATTCCAGTATTGCACATAGCGAAGTCCGGGTTCGACGAGCAGTTTGTCGCCAATTTCATATTCGTCGGCGGCAAAAATGGCGGCTTCCCAGGCCTGTTCGTCGGGTAGCAGCACCGAGGCCACCGACGAGCCTTCATGCGGAATCAGTTTGGCCGGACTGATGCCGTAGCGCGTCAGCGAAGCGCCCACATTGATGCGTTGCCTGGTATCCGGTGCATACGTCAGTTCACCTTTCAACTGGTGGTAGCGCAGGCGTGTATCGAAATCGAAGCCAGCCTGCACATCCTCTCCGGTCGTGGTGGTGTTGTACAGCGACTGCACAGCCAGCACATTGAGGTTCATTTGGTCGGAAATGGAGCGGTTCCAGCGCAGGGCCAGGTTGTTGTGCCCGTATTGCATAGTCGACTGCCGGGGCACAATGCCAGCGATGGAAAACAACGAATCGACCTGATACGAGTCGTAACTGATGTAACTGGTCAGGGAAATATTGTCGCGATACGTCGGTTTCCAGGTTATTTTATTGGCAAAATCTACAAAAACGGGCTTGTTGTTGGGGATGCGTTTGTTGACAATCCGGTCGTACAGGATGTTGTTGTAAAATTTGATGAGGTACTCATTCAGGGAAAAACGCGCGGAAGTCATCCAGCCGATTTTATCTTTCACCAACGGTATTTCTGCGTGCAACCTGTTGGAAATGAGCCCGATACCGCCACGCATTTTGAACTTTTCGGCGCTGGGTTCGCTCATTTTTACATCCAGCACACCGGCAGTGCGGCCGCCGTAACGCGCCGGGATGGAGCCTTTGTAAATCTGCATTTCCCGAATAGCATCGGTTGGAAACAGGGAAAACAGGCCTAGCAGGTGTGTGGGGTTGAACACGGGCATGTTGTCGAGCAGGATCAGGTTTTGATCAACTGCTCCACCCCGAATATTGATGCCATTGGCGCCTTCACCCACGGCCGAGATGCCGGGAAGCGTTTGAATGCCGCGCAGGATATCGACCTCACCTGCGGCAGGCGGCAGTTTTTGCACGGCTTTGATGCTGAGCACACTCACGCCGAGCGCGGGTGTTTCCATGGTGCGCACACTGCTCTGCGAACTGATGACCACCTCTTCAATTTGCGTGGCGATGTTTTCCATGCTGAATTCCTGCACTTCCTGCCCGCTTACAGTTATTTTTTTATTAAACGGCTTGTAGCCCAGGGTTTGCAGACGGATCGTGTGTTCGGCACAGGTGACGGGCATTTTCAGTCGCCCCAGCGAGTCGCTCGACATGCCGGTTTCCCGGCCGTCCATTTTCAGCGAAACGCCATGCAACGGCTCCTCGCTTTGGGCGTCGATGATTCTGGCAACGAAATAACAGGGTGTTTGCGCGTAAAGGGAGAGCGAAGCCAGCAAGAGTAGAAAAACCCGGAAGGAGCCGTAAAGAGATTGCATCATTTATGTTGGAGCAGGAGAAAAAGGAATATTCAAATTCCGTATTCTCTATAAAAGACGCAATAATAAAATAAACTGTTGGACTTATTTGAAAAAATGGAATAAGAGGTGGGGTATGTCGGGATATTGCAAAAGGGCAGGAAAATCTATTTGAGCAATTCAAATTTGTATTCTACCGATTCGATCCGTGGATTCCCTTTTTCGTCATTTTGTTTGAATACCACGGTGATCCCAATGGTTTCACTTTCGTCCTTGTCTTTGCTGTCGAATACCACATCGAGGCGACCTTTCTGTCCGGGAGCAAATACGCCGCGTGGAAAATCGACGCGCGTGCATTCGCAGGCATCCACGATGTCGATCTGTATGTTTTCGGCAGATGTATTGGTAAATTCAAAAAAAGTAGTACGCTTCTCACCCTTTTTCACCTGGCCGAGGTCGACCATTTTTTTATCCCAGGTGACAAACGCAGCAGGTTTGACAGGCGGCGGCGGCGCAGGGGCGACTGCTTGTGCGGTTTGAGCCGTGTGGCAGGAGAGGAGGGTGAAGAACGAGAGGATGGTGAGTAGATGTTTCATAAGACTGATTTTTGAACACGGATTGCGCGGAATAAACGGATTTACACGGATATGGGAACACGGATTGCACGGAATAAACGGATTTACACGAATATGGGAACACGGATTGCGCGGAATAAACGGATTTACACAGATTGGATGGAGGAAAAGCAAAGACTGTTCTTTTTTTCACCATCCAATCCGTGTAAATCCGTTTATTCCGTGCAATCCGTGTTTATATTTTTTTCCCTGCCATTGCCGACTGAATATTAATATCCAGCGCCCGGTGTGCCAGCGGCGTGGTGTAGGTATTCAGCGTTTCAATGGCGCGGTGAATAACGTCCTTGTCGTCGGATTTGGTGGCAGCCTCCAGTTCGTTTAACAAAGCGTTTGTATGGCTTTTTTCTTCTTCCGTTAAAATGGCGTGGTTTTGCTGGAGGAATTTGCGGCCCGACAGCAGCATATTATTGGCTTCGTTGCGCGCTTCCAGCAGGCCCCGGGCTTGCATGTCCGACTGCGCATGCTGAATACTGTCGAGCAGCATCATGGCCATCTCTTCTTCTGAAATGCCGTAAGTAGGTTTTATTTCCACCTGTGTTTCCAGGTTGCTGCGCAGTTCGCGGGCCCGCACGGTTAGGATACCATCGGCATTTATGATGAACTGGATGTCGATTTTCGGCAGCCCGGCCGGCATGGGAGGGATGTCACGCAGGATAAACTCGCCAAGTTTGCGGTTGTGTTCCACCAGGTCGCGTTCGCCCTGGAACACGCTGATTTTCAGGTTTTTCTGTCCGTCGATGCTGGTGGTGTACTGACGCCCGGCTTTGGACGGGATTTTGGAGTTGCGCGGTATGATCACGTCCATCAGTCCGCCGACCGTTTCGATGCCAAGCGACAAGGGTGTCACGTCGAGCAGCAGCAGTTCTTTTTGGTTGCCAGCCAGAATATCGGCCTGGATGGCAGCGCCAAGCGCCACCACTTCATCGGGATTGAGGCTGTCGAACACAGGTTTTCCGAAGAAAGCCGACACGGTATTTTTCACACAAGGCATGCGCGTGCTGCCGCCCACCATGATGATATGGTCGATCTGTTCGGGGTGGAGGCCGGCATCGCGCAGGGCGTTGTTGCAGCAGGCCATGGTGCGCTCGATCAGCGGCTCTACCAGTCGTTCGAAGCGGCTTTTGGTGATGGCAACTTTCCGGCCCTGGAGTTCGGCATCAAATTCATCTGCGCCGGACAGGTGTTTTTTGGCGGCTTCTGCCAAGAGGCGAATTTCCTGTCCGAGTTCCTTGTTGTCGTTGAGTTCCTGGGTGGTAATGCCCAATTCTTGCTGCCAGAGGTGCACAATGGCGCGGTCGAAGTCGTCGCCCCCCAGAAACGTATCGCCATTGGTAGACAGCACTTCAAAAATGCCATTTTCGATGCGTAGAATGGAAATATCGAAGGTGCCGCCACCGAGGTCGTACACGGCCACGGTGCCCGGCGGCGCATCGGCGCCCTGGCCGAGTCCGTAAGCAAGGGCTGCGGCAGTGGGTTCATTTACAATGCGCAGTACGTCGAGTCCGGCGAGTTTGCCGGCATCGCGGGTGGCTTGCCGCTGGGTGTCGTTGAAATAGGCGGGCACAGTGATCACGGCCTTGCTGATCGTGGACTGCAAATTTTGCTCTATCCGCACTTTCAGTTCGCGCAGGATGTGGGCGCTGAGTTCGACGGGGGTGTAAAAACGATCCTTTACCCGAATTTTTACCAGCGAGTCGGTATCGTCATCGATGATCTGGTAGCCGTAAAAACTTTCGGTGCCGTGCACGTCTTTGAACGACTTGCCCATGAGGCGTTTGACGGAGTAAATGGTATTGGACGGGTCGGTAACGAGGAAGCGTTTGGCTTCGTCACCGACCGTAATTTGTTCATTTTCACTAAAATGCACCACGGAAGGTACCAACGTGCTTTTTCCATCGGCGCCGGATACGCACACTGGTTGCCCGTTATTCATATATGCCACCAGGCTGTTGGTGGTACCCAGATCGATGCCCACGATGGTTTCGCGGTTGGATTCCACCGTGCCGTCTTTCAGATTTATTGCGAATGTTGCCATGGGAGAGAGGAGAGAAGTGAGGAAAGAGTTATGAGTTAGGGAGTTATGAGTTATGAGTTATACACACATTGCTATTGGCTTTTTCATTAGAGTGGCCGAAAGCAATGTGTGTATAACTCATAACTCATAACTCATAACTCCCTAACTCATAACTCTTTCCTAACTTCTTTTTTTGCCGCGAAGGTAATAAACATCTCCCCTAAACCCTGCCGGCCCTGTACTTGTTCATTTCCCGATTTATTCCAACCTTGCACGGCTAAACGAAACCTTCATGCAGTATCAATTTGATTCCAAGCCCAATCGCCTCTGGATATTCCTGGCAGGTATTTTCCTGACCAATGCCATCGTCGCCGAATTCATGGGCGTCAAACTTTTTTCCCTGGAAAAAACACTCGGATTCCAGCCGGTCAACTGGTCGATCATGGGCCAGAGCGGCCTGGCGTTTACCCTTTCGGCAGGCGTGTTGTTGTGGCCGATTGTGTTTGTCATGACCGATATTATCAACGAATACTTTGGCCGCCGGGGCATTCGCCTGCTTTCTTACATGACGGCCGGACTGATCGCCTACGGGTTTTTGATGCTTTATTTTGCTATTGGACTGGAGCCGGCCGATTTCTGGCGCACCGCCCACATCAAACCCGGCATGGCGCCCGAAGCACAGGAAGCCTTGCGCGCACAGGTGGGAGATTATAACACGGCCTTTTCTGTCGTGTTTGGGCAAAGTTTGTGGATCATCGTCGGGTCGCTGGTAGCCTTTCTCGTAGCGCAAGTAGTGGATGTGGATATTTTTCACCGCATCAAAAATGTGACGGGCGAAAACCGTATTTGGCTGCGCTCTACCGGCAGCAGCCTGGTGTCGCAATTTTTGGACAGTTTTGTGGTCGTTTTTATCGCTTTATACATCGGACAGCAATTGCCGTTTTTGCAGGTACTGGCCATTTCCATTATGAGTTACATTTACAAAGCCATTATGGCGGTGGTGCTGACGCCTGTAATTTACCTCGTTCACGGTGCGATAGAGCGCTATCTAGGCCATGAACTGGCTGCTGAAATGAAGCGCGAAGCACAGCGTTGATTGGGAGAATTGTCCGCTGGCTTTCAAAAAACGCCGGACACGCTCTACCATAAATCGGTTATTGGCATTGCTTTTGATTTGTCGTTCCCAACATTAATCAAAGTCGCAATGAGAAAACTTCCTGTACTAACCGTACTGGCGCTATGCCTATGCCTTCAGGCAGCATCCGCCCAAAACCGAGAATTTCCGAATGCCATTCAAGCGAAACTGAACCTTACTGATTACGGCCTTTTAAATGAAGACGGGCTCAAAATCAGCCAGGGATTCGAACTGGGTTATTCTCGCAACATCGCTCCATTCCTCAATGTCGGTTTGCCGTTCAAATTGGGTTTGGCCAAACTACCCGGCACCACCGGGAATACCGTTACCACCAGCCTCGACCTGGTATTTCGCCTGGAAAACCTCCGGGATGGAGCCAAAGTTATACCTTATGCCTTCGGCGGCGCCGGTTATGCGCTGGCTGATTTCAAAGATGGCCACGTGCAATTTCCATTCGGCGCAGGTCTGAATTTCCGGGCCTCCAAATACGCTTTCGTTAATTTACAATTCGAATATAGAAAAGCGCAAACCGATAATCGTGACAACCTTCAATTGGGACTGGGCTATCATTACCTGCTTCACAAATCTGACCCCAAACCAATGGTACCCGCAGACACCGATAAAGACGGCGTAGCGGACAACATCGACAAGTGTCCCACCGTACCTGGCCCGGCTACTGCTTTCGGCTGCCCCGATCGCGACAACGACGGATTGGCCGATACACAAGACAACTGCCCCGATGACGCTGGCCCGATTGCGACCAAAGGCTGCCCCGACTATGACAACGACGGTTTTGCCGACCAGGTTGACCAGTGCCCCAACGATCCGGGAACCCTGGATGGCTGCCCGGACTCGGACGGCGACGGCGTGGCGGATAAAATGGACCGCTGCCCGACGGAAGCAGGCCCTGCCAGCAACGGTGGCTGCCCACAAATGGCCGATGCAGATGGCGATGGTATTCCTGATAAAGACGATGAATGCCCCACGCAGGCGGGTACGCTCAATGGTTGCCCTGATGGAGACAATGACGGTATTGCCGACAACCTCGACAATTGCCCCACCGAGCCTGGATTGCCCAAAAACAACGGCTGCCCCGACACCGATGGCGATGGTATGGTGGACAACCTTGACAAGTGTCCCGACCAGCCCGGTCCGGTCTCCAATTTCGGATGCCCCGAAGTGAAAAAAGAAGTAAAGGAACGCCTCGAATTCGCTACCAAAGCCGTTCAGTTTGAAACGGGTAAAAATGCTCTCAAACAGGAATCTTATCCGATTCTGGATGAAATCGTGGCTATTTTGCGCGAATATCCGGCTTATTCACTGGCCATCACCGGCCATACCGATGACATTGGCCCCAGCGATCGCAACCTGCAACTTTCGATGGATCGTGCCAAAGCATGTATGGATTACCTGGTGTTCCGGGGCATCGATTCAGCGCGCCTGCACGCTACCGGCTTTGGGGAGGAAAAGCCGATTGCGACCAATCGCACGGCAGAAGGCCGGGAACTGAACCGGCGCGTGGAGTTTGAGATGAAAATAAAATAAAACACTGCAACACGGATTGCGCGGATAGAGACGGATTTGAAACACGGATTACACAGAAAGAGACAGATTTTCACGGATTGGATGGAGGGGTAAGGGTTGATTTTTACGGATGGGATTGCAATGGATGATGTGTCTGTTGCAATCCTTTCTATTTGTTGATATAGCCTGCCTGCCCTAAAATTCGTAAAAATCAACCCTTATTCCTCCAACCAATCTGTGAAAATCCGTCTCTATCTGTGTAATCCGTGTTCCCCAATCTGTGAAAATCCGTCTCTTTCTGTGTAATCCGTGTTTCAACTTTTTCCCTCTATTTTTGTCTCCTGCTAAGCATCAACTTCCGACCGACTGTTGACTTTCGACTGTTGACTGTTGACTATTTTCCATGGATTACTCCCGCATTGAATTATTAAAAACCCGATTGACCCGACCTCTGCCGGGCCGGGAAGCCCAGTACCGTATGGCCAGTATCCGCCGTTTGGAAGAATTGGGGTTTAACCCCGTTCCTCCGGATGATGCACGTATTGCATGTGTGCTCAATTTGCTTTCCTGGCAAGAGGACGGCTGGCATACGCTTCTCATTCAACGCACACAAAACCCCCACGATCGGCATAGCGGACAAGTGAGTTTTCCGGGCGGGCGGTATGAGGAAAATGATGGTGAACTGGAAAATGTCGCCTTGCGAGAAACCTTCGAAGAAGTTGGTATTCCGCCTGATCAAATCGAAATCCTGGGCCGACTGACGGAATTGTACATTCCCGTAAGCAACCACGTGGTGCATCCTTTTGTCGGCTTGCTAAAAAATCCGGTCGATCTGAAACCTCAATGGAGCGAAGTGGAATCCGTTCTGCATCCGCCTATCGAATCGCTCCGGAAACCGGAAAGCCGCAAAACAACTACCCTGACGCTTTCCAATGGCATCACCCTGAAAGACGTGCCCTATTTTGATGTGGATGGAAAAATTGTGTGGGGCGCTACAGCGATGATATTGAGCGAGTTTTTGGAGGTGTGGAGTAGTTATTAAGTTATTGGTTATTAAGTTATTTGGGGTGGTAGTGGGCCATTTTCACAAATAACTGGCTACACTATATAGGAAGCAAAATATTGTGAAAATGGTCCACTACCACCCCAATAACTTAATAACTAATAACTTAATAACCAATAACTAAACCCGCTTCCGATACGTCCACACCGCCAGCCCATTCACGCCCACCGCATATGCCAGTACGGTAAAGAAGTTCTGCTGAATATCCTGAAAACCGGCGCCTTTGAGCAGTACAAGACGCATAAATGATACGAAATAGGCAATAGGATTGATCACATTGACCTTTTGAGCCCACTGAGGCATACTTTCTACTGGCGTAAACAAGCCGCACATCAGCAGGAAAATCAAAATAAAAAACCAGGCCGTAAACATGGCTTGCTGCTGCGAATCGGCAAAATTGGAAATCAGAAAACCCAGGCCCAGCATGCAGGGCGTAAATACTGCGGTGTAGCCAAACACCAGCCACAGACTGCCCAGCATGGGAATGTCAAAAACCAGTTTTCCAACGGTAAGCCCAACAGTCATCATCACCAGCGAAAGCAACCAGAATGGGAGCAGTTTGCCCAGAATAAACTGCCATTTCTGCACGGGCGTTACGTTCAGTTGCTCGATGGTACCCAGTTCGCGCTCGCGAACGATGTTCAGGGCCGTGAGAAAGCAGATAATCAGCGCCACAATTTCCCCTAGAATACCCGGCACCATAAAAGTTTTGTAGTCGAGCCGGGGATTGTACCAGTTGGAATATTCAATTTGAACAGTACGGGGTGCGGCGGGCGGGGCGGCGCCGGCTTCGGTGGAGGCCAGGCGGGGCGCCCACGTTTCGGCAAATTCGCGGTTGAAGTTGCGGATGATGTTTTGTGCATAGCCCATTCCGAGTCCTGCTTTGGTGGCGTTGATGGCATTAGCAGTAAGCGATACGCCTGCATTACCTTCCCGTACGAGGGTACGCTCGAAATGCGGCGGAATTTCCAGAATCAGATCCGTTTCATCATTCGACATCAGGGCATCGGCTTCCGAAGTAGCTGCCACTTGCCGGGTTTTAAAATAACCGGAGGCATTGAAACGGGCTGCGAGTTGTCGGCTGGAAGTGGACAAATCGGCATCCACTACAGCCAGGTTCAGGTTTTTTATTTCATAGTTGGCTGCAAAAGACAACAGCAATGTCTGAAATACCGGCATCACCAGCAGCAGCGGCAACATCGTTTTATTGCGGAAAATCTGCAGAAATTCCTTTTGTATGAGGAAAAAAACAATACGCATTTTTCAGAGGTGAGAGGTGAGAAGCCAGAGGTGAGAAGCGAGAGGTGAGAGGTGAGAAGAGTTTACTCAAGCCTGTCTTTGAAGTTGCGGAGGCTGAGTACCAGAAAAAAGAGGGCCATTCCGCCCAGAATAAGTGTCTGCTTCCAGATATACGTGAGCCCGACCCCTTTGATCATAATCCCTTTGATAATACTGTTGAACCAGGTAGCCGGAATAGCACTTCCAATCACTTGCAGCGGAACTGGCATACTTTCCCGTGGAAAAATAAACCCCGACAGCAGCATGGTGGGCATCATCAGGCCCAGTGCCGAGATAAACATGGCGGTCATCTGATCCTTTGCTTTCGTACTGATAAAAATACCAAGCGATAAGGCCACAAACATATACAACACACACTCGGCTGCCAGCAAACCGATAGAACCTTGTAGGGGCATTCCAAACACGAAAATTCCCAATAGTATGATAATCAATGTGTTAAGTATGGTGAGTGCGAGATAGGGTGCTGTTTTACCCAGAATAATCTGAATGGGTTTCAGGGGCGAAACCAGCAGCACTTCCATTGTCCCCATTTCCTTTTCGCGGGCAATGGTAATAGAGGTCATCATGGCCGAAACCAGCATGAGTATAAGCGTCATCACACCTGGCACGAAATTGAACACGCCTTTTTGCTCCGGATTATAACGCATGCGTGTCTGGATGGCAATCAGCGGCGCCCCTGCAGAATTGCTTGCTTCCTGCAGCCTGTTTTTCTGAAAATCCAGCACAATCGCATTGGCATATTGAATCAGGGTAGTAGCAGTATTTGGGTCGGAAGCATCGCCTATCAGTTGAAGTTTTGCTTCGCCACGTGGTATGGATGCCGAGAAATCAGGTGGAAAAACCACCGCCATTTTGATTTTTCCGGCTCTAAAGGCCGCATCTGCTTCTTCCACCGTGGAAATGGTTCTCTCGACCTGGAAATAATGGCTCGACACGAGTTGATTCGTCAGCGCAATGCTTTCCGTGTCTTTCGAGGGGTCGAGTATGGCAATTGAAGCATTTTTGATCTCATTCGTCAGCACAAACCCGAAGAGTAATACCTGCGCCACTGGCATCCCGAACAGGATCAGCAGGGTGCGCCGGTCGCGCAGAATATGCCGGAATTCCTTGATAATGAAGGCAATTAGGCGTTCCATACTTGTTATCAGTTATCGGTTATTGGTTATCAGGGTGGTAAGAGGGCGGTTGTGCGTCCATGTGGCTGCCTGGCAGGGGAAATAAAGAGTTGACAAACTGGTTTAACCGTTTGGTTAAATCAGGTACAAATGTAGGTATGGTTTGGGAAATTGGTGCAGAGAGGGGGGATTTTTTTTAAAGGGCAAGGGGCAAAAGGCAAGGGGCAAAAAGCAAAGGGCAAGAGGCAAAGTGCAAGGGGCAAAGGGTAAGAGCCGAACCCCTTGCCTTTTGCCCCTTGCCCCTTGCCCCTTGCCTTTTGCCCCTTGCCCCTTGCCCCTTGCCTTTTGCCCCTTGCCCCTTGCCCCTTGCCCCTTGCCCCTTGCCCCTTGCCCTTTGCCCCTTTCACTTCATTCCTTGCAATACACCTTCATTCGCACTTTTTTCCCGCGTTCGGTCACTACGCTGTCTTCCCAGGCCAGCGTGATACCTGGAAGAAGTTCAAGTTCGGGGCGTTTGTGCGGGGTAAGAATGGCCAGTGTAGGAGCGGCGTCGAGCAATTGCCAGGTAAGCGAAAAGAGGTCGCGTGGCGGGCACAGGTGCATGGCAAAAGAACAGACAATCAGGGAATACTTGCCCGGCAGGCCGTTTTTGATAACATCCATGAAGGAAAGACGCAGACAAGGCAGGCCCGTGTTTTTTTCAAACAGGGCGAATGTAAACGGGTCGCAACCCGCCATGCCGTTGATACCTGCCTGTTGAAGCACCTGCGTCACCTCGCCGCCACCGGCCGAAAAATCGAGTATGGCAGAGCAGTCGAATCGCGCCAGATTGCGTTCGATCAGGGCTTTTATTTCCGGAAAATGAGGGTTTTCGTACGCCTCGGCATGGTCGCGGTAATAACCCTCCGCGCCATGTTCGTCGTACAATGGCCGTATTTTTTTGACAACTGCTTTATTTTTATCTTCCTTCATAGTCTCACCTCTCACCTCTCACCTCTCACCTCTCACCTCTCACCTCTCTCACCCTCTCACCCTCTCACTCTCTCACCTCTCTCACCCTCTCTCACTGCTTCACCCTCTTGTCATAGTCCCGCTCCAGGCTATCCAGCAGCAACTGGTAGGCAGGGTCGTCGATTGGATTGGCGTATCCTTTCGTTTTGTTTTTGCCGAAGAGTTTGAGTTTCACGGTGGTGTAACGTTTCGGGTTGAGGCGCAGGTCCTGCAGCAGCAGGTTCATGTGGCGGGTCGTGCGTACGAGGTTGTCGTACAGGGCTTCATCGGTGAGTGATTTGCCCACCAGCCCTTCACCTTTGAGCATGTTTTGCGCCAGGGTGTCGACGCGCGAGATGGTGGATTCGGTGGTCGACAACGTGCCGCGCAGGGCTTTCAGCGACAGCGTAACGCTGTCGAGTGTAGCCACGGCTTTTTGCGTGCTGGCAGTCAGGTCGGCATTTTTCAATTGATTGCTTACTTCCGAGAGGTTGGCAATCAGGGCCGAAATGTCCTTGTTGCTGTCGCGCAGGCCTTTGGTAATGGCGGCAGCATTGTCGGCTGTCGCGCTGATACCCGCCGAACTGGACGCCAGGAGGTGGTTGATGCGGTTGGTCATCACCTCCAGGTTGCGCAAGGAGCGGTCGAGCGACTGAATGGAAGCCGCAGGGCTTTCCGGATTGGCGGCTGCCAGCGAATCAAGGTTGATACTCAGCCCTTTGCGCAGGCGTTCGGTATACGCGTCGATCTGGCCAGGTTCTCCCACGATGCTTTGCAGGAAAGAGCGGTAGGAGCCTTGCAGGTAGGAGCCGCTTTCGGCGCAGCCATCGCCTTCGCAGGGGTGGGTGATGGTAATCTCGATGGCTTTACCGCCCATGAGGCTTTGCCCGACGATGGTGGCGATGGCGTCTTTCGGGATGTCGACGCCGCGTTCCACATCGAGCACAGCAATGATCGTTTTATCATCGGTTTGGTCGAGGTACAAATCGCGCACAGTCCCTACTCTCAGGCCTTTGATAAAGATGGGGCTGGAAGCGGTGAGTTGGTCTACGTTTTCATATTTGACGTAGAAGGTTTGAGAAGGTGTAAAAAGGTCGATGCCTTTCAAAAATTTAAACCCCCAAATGGCAATCAGCACTGCGGCAATGGCCAGCAGTGCAATCTTTGTTTCGTTGCTAATCCGTGTCATGGTATATGATTGGTGCGTTTTCGCGTTTATCGGGTAGGTGCCAGAAAGGCGGTTTTAAATCCGAGGTTTTTTATTTCCGAAAGCATTTTATCTGCTTCTGTCCGGGCGGCAAAATTACCGATAAAATAGTGATACTGCCCGTTGATGATTTCTTCCTGCACATCGCTGAGCAATCCGAGTTGGCCGGTATTCCGATCGAGTCGCTGCGGCCAGGAAAGCAGGAATATGCGCACCGGGCCGGTGTAGTCGCCGGAAACAGGTTGTGGCGCTTTGGGGGGGGCAACGGTTTTCTGGGTAGCCTGCACGGTCGTCGAAGTATGCGCCGGCGGTGGCGTATTGCTTTTAACGGGTACACTTTTCGCTATTTGGACAGGTTGCGTATTGTTTACAGCCACCACCCTTGGTGTGGAAGGCTCGACATACGCCGGGTGTGTGATGGGTTTTTTGCCTTCCATTTGCCGCTTGTAGTCCTCAAAGCCGTAAAAAATGGAAAGCGCTATCTGATACCGGCCTTCATCAGACAAAAGGAAAGACTCTTCCAGTGCGTTGGTCATATAGCCTGCTTCCACCAGAATGGCGGGCATGGCCGTTTCGCGCAACACCAGAAATCCGGCCTGTTTGACGCCCCGGTCATCGCGTTTGGCCACGTTTTTGGCGTGTTTTTGTATGTTGCTTGCCAGCAGGATGCTTTGTTCGAGGTAGGCGCTTTGCCACACGGCGCCCAGGATATGCGCTTCCGGGCTATTGGGGTCGTAGTCGCCGTATTTTTTCTGGTACCCTTCTTCGAGCAGGATAGATGCGTTTTCGCGTTTGGCCACTTCCAGGTTGTGTTGGGCGGTGTGCAGTCCCATCACATATGTTTCGGTGCCTTTGGCCGATGAAACCGACATGGAATTGCAGTGAACACTGATAAACACGTCGGCATGGTTGCGGTTGGCGATGGCAGCGCGTTCGTTCAGTTCGATGAAAACATCTTCTTTCCGGGTGTAAATCACTTTTATTTCCGGAAAATGCTCTTCGATCAGGGCGCCCAACTGAAGAATGATTGCCAGTGCATTGTGTTTTTCATGGGTGCCCGACACGCCGGAACAGCCGGGGTCTTTGCCTCCGTGCCCGGCATCGAGTACCACGGTTTTTACCTGATAGCCCGATGTTGCAAGATGCTTTTGGAGAATAGAGGTTGCCGACAGAAAAGAATCCCTACTTTTGCCGCCGGTTTGCACCGAGGGCATCACCTGGCGGTGATGAGGTTTTTCTGGAGGCAGGACGTTAAAATTTTGTGAAACGAGCCACACTCCCAGCAGGAGCAGCGTTCGTATAACGATTTTTGAGCCCATAGAACGTTTCGGGGATAAACAAGCGGGTAATGGTCTGACCATTGCAGCGTAGTTGTGAACTGTATGATAACCCATCCCGAAGTGCAATTCCTTGATTATTTTATTGCTGTGAACATTTCACCCCGCAAATATCGACTTTTCTTTCAAATTGCCGGCTTTCTCTTGGCAATGCAGGTATCGGCACAAACGCCTGTAGATACCATTCCATTGCCTTCGGTCGATACGATTGCGCCCGCAGGCCGCGATTCGGCGGTGGTCGACCTGAATCGGGTGAAAATTTCCAGCGATGCACTGGACGATGTCGTCGACTACAACGCACGGGATTCCATGTGGTTCGACGTAAAAAACAAACAGGTGCACCTGTACGGCGAAGCCTCGGTAAAATATACCAGCCTGACCATCAAAGCCGGATATATCCTGCTCGATTATGCGCACAGTGAAATTTCGGCCAAACCTTTTCCCGATTCCAGCGGACAGATGGTGGGCAGGCCCGACTTTCAGGACGACGAACAGTCCTTTACCGCAGAAGGCCTGCGCTACAATTTCAAAACCAAAAAAGGCATTATTTATGAAGCGCGTACCAAACAGGAAGATTTGTACGTGCTCGGCGAACGCGCCAAGTTTATCGGCGCTGCCACAGTGGATACCACCCAAAAATCGAACAATACCATTTACAACTCCAATGCCATCATCACTACCTGCGACAAGGATCATCCGCACTATGGCATTCGAACCAAAAAACTCAAGGTCATTCCCAATAAACTGGTGGTAACAGGTTTGTCCAACCTCGAAATAGGTGGCATCCCAACGCCTTTTTTCCTGCCTTTCGGCTTTTTCCCAATCACCCAGACGCGAAAGGCGGGGTTGATTATTCCGCGTGACTTCGAATTTGCCGATCAGGAAGGCTTGGGTATCAAGGACTTCGGATGGTACCAACCCATTTCGGAGCACATGGACCTGACGTTTATTTTCAACGCCTACACCAGCGGCACCTGGGGCGTGATGGGCACGGCACGGTACAATCAGCGTTATAAATATACGGGCGATTTTCAGTTGAGATTCAACAACCGTGTGCGCGAAGACGCTACGGCAAAAAAGATTTCCAGCAAATCGTTCGGCCTGCGCTGGACGCACAACCAGGACCCCAAAGCGCATCCGACACGCCGGTTCGGCGGCTCTATCAACATCGAAACCAACCGCGACCAGAACCGCAACCGCAACGATTACGCCAGTGTGTATCAGAATACGATGAGTTCCAACCTTACGTATTCCAAATCTTTCCCTGGCAAACCGTTTCAGATCAATGCCGGTATGCGCCACTCGCAGAATACCCAGACGCGCATCATGGATATCAGCCTGCCCAGCGCGACTTTTACCATGCAGCGCATTTACCCCTTCAAGAAAAAAGAGCAGGTGGGCAAGGAGCAGTGGTACGAGAAAATTTCGCTCACGTATTCATCGCGGCTCGACAACCAGTTTCGTACCATCGATACCCTGTTATTTACGGAAAAAACCTTGCAAAATGCGCGTATGGGCATCCAGCACCAGGCCAGTACCGATTTCAACTTCAAGTTGTTCAAATACATCAATATTGCGCCGCGCGTCGACCTCAAGGAAACCTGGTACCCGTACAGCATCGAAAAACAACTGCTGAACGAATCGAGGCTAAAATACGATACCACATTCCAGAACGACGAGATTGTTGCCATTACAGTTGATAGTGCAAAATCGCAATTCGGTATCGACACCACATTCCGACGCTGGGGCTTCAATGCCATCCATGAGTACAATGCAGGACTTTCGGTCAATACTACTCCGCTGTTTTTTACCAAACAGTTCAAAAAAGGCTGGTTGCGGGGTGTTCGCCACACCATGAAACCTTCGGTGAACGTCGGCTACGGCCCTGATTTTACCAATTCCCGTTATTTCAAAACGGTGTATACCGACCTGCGCCCGGCCTACAACGATACCGTCCGATACAGCATTTTTGAAGATGCTATCTTTGGCGGCCCCAGCATCGGCGGGCGCGATGTGGCGCTGAATTATACCCTTGTCAACGTACTGGAAATAAAACACCGAACGCGCAACGATTCACTGCCGGTCAAAAAAGTGCGGATTTTTGATAACCTGGGCTTCACTGGTAATTACAGCCTTACCCGCGATACGCTGAAATGGAGCACCATCAGCACCGGCGGCTTGTTCCGCTTTTTCAAGGGAATCGTCAATGTTACCTGGAATGCTACTTTCGATCCGTACATCGCCAATGCAAAAGGGCAACGTGTGAATCAGTTTGTTTTGCACGAAAAAGGCCGGCTCCTGCGTACGACTGCCTTGGGCTTGCAGGTGAATACGGGGTTCACTGTCAGCCAGTTGCGCGGTTATTTCGATAAAAAAGGCAACAGCGCCACTACCAGCAATACACCCCGCGCCGGCAGCACTTCTCCCAAAGACGATCTGCTGGGCTGGTTCGACAACTGGCGTATCAACCACCGCATTTCCTTCGAACGGCGCCTGATCCCGACTGGATACGGTACTGCCCGCGATACCTTCGTGATCGGCACCAATAACATCGGCGTGGCCGGAAGCCTCCAACTGACCTCCAAGTGGTCGTTCGATATCAACAACATCAGTTACGACTTTCCCAGCAAAAGCCTCGTGTATCCGGATATCGGCATCACGCGCGACCTGCACTGCTGGCAACTTAGCCTGAGTTGGCAGCCTACGCGGGGTACTTATTCCTTCTTTATTGCTGTGAAACCGGGTTCGCTGGATTTCCTGAAGATTCCGTATCGGAAGAATTACTACGACGCGCAGTTTTAGGCTCGGTGAAGGAGCGATCAAATTTTGGTTCGGCTTCGCCGAACGGGGACTTGGGATTTTGCGGATTATGCGGATTTTTTGGATTTTTTATGGCCTGTCGGCCATGTTTTATGATTTTTTCGGATTTTATTTATCATTCGCTATGGCCGGCAGGCCATAAGAAATCCAAAAAATCCGCATAATCCGCAAAATCCAAAATCCCCCCGTTCGGCGAAGCCGAACAATCGATACCCCACTCCTGCAAACAAAAAATCCCGAATTCTTCCGCTATGGAAAAATTCGGGATCACCAAAAAGCCTTGCCTGAAAAACTCAGGAGCCGAGGTATGTTTTCAGCAATTTGCTGCGGCTGGTAGCGCGCAATTTGTTGATAGCCTTGTCCTTGATCTGGCGTACGCGTTCGCGGGTGAGGCCAAACTTGTCGCCAATATCTTCCAGCGACATGGGGTGTTCCACACCGATACCGAAGTACAGTTTGATCACATCGCACTGGCGATCGGTCAGGGTGCCGAGCGAGCGCTCGATTTCGCGGCGCAGCGAGTCGGCATATTCGAGGTGCGTATCGGTGCCGGGCATGGAATTGTTTTCCAGCACGTCGAGCAGCGAGTTGTCTTCGCCTTCCACGAAAGGAGCGTCCATCGATACGTGGCGAGCGGCCACGCCGAGGGTAGTTTCCACTTCGTCGGTGGTGATTTCGAGCAGTTCGGCCAGTTCTTCCGGGCTTGGTTCGCGTTCGAAAGTTTGCTCGAGTTCGGAGAACGCCTTGTTGATTTTGTTCAGCGAACCCACTTTATTCAGCGGCAGGCGCACGATACGGCTTTGCTCGGCCAGAGCCTGTAGGATGCTCTGACGAATCCACCAAACGGCGTAGGAAATGAACTTGAAACCGCGCGTTTCGTCGAAACGCTGCGCAGCCTTGATCAGGCCGAGGTTGCCCTCGTTGATCAGGTCGGAAAGGCTAAGGCCTTGATTCTGATATTGTTTTGCAACAGATACCACAAAACGGAGGTTGGCTTTGGTGAGTTTTTCCAATGCAACCTGATCGCCTTGTTTGATCCGTTTTGCGAGGTCTACTTCTTCTTCGGGGGTGAGAAGATCCACTTTACCAATTTCCTGAAGATACTTTTCGAGCGATTGGCTCTCCCGGTTGGTAATGGACTTCGTAATTTTTAGTTGCCTCATTGTGAGATGGTGCTATATGCTGGTGGATACGTGTAAAAAGGGCGGGTGAAAGCGCTTTTTTGCAGGTCTGACAGCCTGTGTTTCTGCTGTATTATTGCCAAATGCTGTTTTTCAGGCCGCAAAGTTATGTTTTTTCAGCGCTTGACATCATTTTTTTTTCATGAATAGATGTCTGTTTCTGAAAATGGTCGAAAAAATTTACAGGAAGCGGGTTATTAAACGGCATTCATTAAATTTTGTTTTACCGGCAGGATGTGGCCGAGTGGTAAAATAAAATTTTTTGAAAGTCTTTAACAAACCCGTTTCCCAATAAACAAATCAGCGGATCAATAGTTTTTTCAGAACGGAATATCCATTTGTTTGCAGTTGCACAAAATAGGTGCCTGGCGCATACCTGCTGGCATCGATGAAATAGTGGCTGGTACCGGCTGGGAAGTCGCCCTGATACACATTCGTTACCAGTTGTCCCAAAGCGTTGTACACAGCGATGCTTCCGTTGCTGCGTTGTGTTGCCGATACTGGAATAGCAGTAATGGCATGGGCCGGGTTGGGGAAAATGTCCAGCAAAGTTGCACGCGGTGCTTCTGTAGTCGATGCGGGAGCAAAAATAAGAGGAAATTCCCAGGGGCCTTCCGGACCGGGCATGGGCCGGGCAATGGTTTTGCCGTTGTTGGCTACGGCATCCAGGTAGTATTGCATATGGCCAACATAACCAGGCTGGTCGGGGATGTCGCCTGCCCAGAAATCGAGTGAATCCGGGTTGTTTACCTGCGTTAGATCAACGATGTGCCACTCCGTTTCGGTTTCGCGCCGATAGTGCAGGCTGACGGAAGCCACGCCGCTGCGGTGTTGCGCTTCGGCAATGATAGGGCACTGCCAGGGGTTGAACTCACCAACGAACACCTTTTCTACAGGTTTGTGAACGATACGCAGCGGATCGTTGACACCTATTTCCTTGGTGATGCAGTGAATGGCGCCCGACAGTCCGATGATGTCATTGCACTCGATGCCAACCACATTGTAGCCGGGCAAAGACTCGCGCCAGATGCGCAGGGCAGTGGTGTCGTATTGCTCTTCATAAATCGGCAGCAACACCGTTTTATTTACAAATACTGCATTGGCATAGGTGCGGTAATCGCCGCCGTTGTCGGGATAGTCGCCGAATTGCGGCGGCATCGGGATGCGAACAACCTTGTAGGGCGTGCCGAATGCCGACTGATAATTGCTGAGTACGTACTGGATATTGGCCTCTATTTGCGGTCCGTCGGCCACGCCATCGGGGTACTGGCCAACGAGCAGGGTTTCTTCATCCAGCAGTTTCATGTGCATATCGATGTGGTGAATCCCGTCGTAGGGCAGTTCCTCCATTTTGATATACCGATCGATACCCATGTAATCTGACAGGATCTGATTGATTTGCGCTTCCGACTTCGTCGTGACGCCATAAGGATTGCCAGCCTGGTTTTCACTCATAATAAGGCGCGAAGCGAAAGCGGTACCCATACCGTCCGACATAAAGTTGCCACCTGTGTTGACCAGATCGGAAGGCGCCAGGGTGGTGGCATACAAGGGAACGCCCATGTATTCTGCCACGGTGGCAGGCAGGGCGTCGTCGAGCGGGCGGCTGATGCGGTTGTATTTCCAGTCGACGAAATAGAGGGAGTCTACCTTGTTGGCATACACGCAGTTGGGGCCGTAGTCGCGTACCCAGATCGAGTTGTTGGGCACTACGAGGAAACTAACGTTGGAACTGATGTCGACGCCGGCGTTGGCGAGGGTGTTTTGAGCAGAATTCGCGGTATTCTGGTCATTGCAACAAATAATTACGCGGCATTCTTCGCGGGCGGCGCGTACGATTTCCGTCAAAATAGCGGGAAAACTACGCCAGGTAATGACCAGTGCCTGGAGTTCCTCCCATTCGGCCATGGTGCGTACCGGCACGGAAGGCGGAGCAGTAATGGCCGTTTCAGGCTGCTGTGCAGGCAGCAGGTAGGCGATGAGGCAAAGCAGGAAGAAAAAGTGTAGGCGTTTTATCATGGGTGAGTGGTGATTAGTGAGTAGTGAGTAGTGAGTAGTGAATGGGTTGAGGCAGCGAAATTGATGCTTTTGTGAAAATTATTCAAGGCAAGATGCGACAAAGAGCCAAAAAAAGCGGCGTGCCTTTGCACGCCGCTTGAACAAAACCCATTCTATCGTATGAAGTTAAACTGTTAACCGGAGTTGTGGGTAATACTGGTCAGGCTCTTTTATCTGATTTATTTAAACGGCCATTGGCAGTGCATTCAGGTCGCGGAAAAGAATTTTTTTCCGGTTGAAATACAGCACATTGGAGCGTTTGAGTTGGTTGAGCACGGCCGTTACCATTTGTCGGCTGGTGCCGGTGAGGTCTGCAATATCCTGGTGGGTCATATTGTGTTTCACCAGGGTTTCGAAACCCACGCGGCGGCCCTGTTCGATGCCCATTTGATGCAGAAACTCCATGATTCTGCTTTTGGAATCTTTCAGCACCACATTTTCCAACTGGTTTTCTGTGTAGCGCAAGCGTTCACCGAGGAAGTGCAAGAGCGACTGTGCAAATGCGAAGTTGTTGCGCATGACATTCAGCACCATGGCCACATCCATTTCCAGCACCTGTACATTTTCATCCATGGCGTAAGCGAAATCGCGCCGTTGGGCATCACCAGTGAGGCAGGATTCGCCGAAGAAATTACCTTCACGAACCACGTATTTGATGATGTCTTTCTTTTCAGCGTGTACCGCTATTTTTACAATTCCTTTCAGCAGGAAGTACACCTTGTTGGCCAGATGGCCGGGTTTGTACAGTACCTGATGTTTGGAATAGGCTTGTACGGATGCATGTTGCTGGAGCAAAACGCGTTCCTCAGTATTCAATACGGCAAATAAGGGGCTGGTTTCCAGAATTGTGTGTACAATTTTTGCATCCATGTGTTTAGCAAGTGTTCAGTAGTTGTGTTTTGTGTCGGTCTCTTTCCGGATATATGACAGAAGGCCCGAAAAAATCCCCTATTTGCCCGACAAAAAATATTTGCCAGCAACAAAGAATGAATGGCTGAATGCCTGCGATTTTCCCGCTTTTTAAGAATCATGTTTTTTAAAAGTTTTTAACAGGCAGGAAAGGTTCTGAATGCGCTTAAAAATGTACACCTTTGCAGAATAAAAATTTTTTCATAAAAAATTAACCCGGTCCGTCTTTTATCTTTCATCAGGCATGACAAATTCCGGCAAAAGTCCTACCGAACAAACCTTGCTGACAGCCCTGGCACAGGGCGACGAGTCCGCATTGCGCCAGATTTTCGACCGGTATTACAATGGATTGCTGGGCGCCGTATTTCGCATCGTGCCTGATGAAGACACCTGCCAGGATCTGGTGCAGGAAGTATTTGTGGAATTGTGGCGAAAACGAGCCGATCTCGACATCCATACTTCGCTGCAAGCCTACTTGCGCCGCGCAGCCGTCAATCGCGCATTGAACCATCTCAAAACGCAGCGCCGCATACAATTGCAGGAATCCGATGACTGGGCAACGACCGTGGATACCTCTCCATCCGACATCCGGCAACTGGAAAAACAGGAAAGTCTGGAAGCAGCGCTGCACAAAGCCATCGAACTGCTGCCGGAAAAATGCCGCCTGGTTTTTTCCCTGAGCCGCTTTGAGCATATGTCGCACCGGGAAATTGCTGCCCAACTCGATATTTCGGTCAAAACCATTGAAAATCAGATCACTAAAGCCATGAAACTGCTCCGCGAAGTATTGCTGCACAGCCGCGATTTGTCGCCGGTTGTCATTTGGATACTAAATTACTGGTGGGGGCATAGGGGCTAATCAGCCTTCCAATGTCTATACAGCGGATCAGTCCCTTACTGAATATACATTTTATGCAAGACAACGATTACATCGTATTGCTTCACAAACACCTGAGCGGCGAAATCAGCCCGGCAGAACAGACCACACTGGATGCCTGGTTGCAGTCGTCGACTGAGAACGCCCGCCTGGCCGACGATTTGCGGCTTGCCTGGGAGAAGTCCGAAGGGTATGAAAAAACCTTCGATACGGACCTCGATGCGGCGTTCGGAAAAGTGCAGGCGCGCATTCGGACCGAGGAACAACCCATTCGGGCCACATTCGTCCGCAGCCAACTGCTGCGCGTAGCGGCTACCATCGCGTTGCTGCTGGCCGGTGTATGGGGTTTTCGCCATTTTTATCATGTAGAAGCCCCGGCACAAATGGTCGTTTCCAGCCCGACTGGAAATAAAGAAGTAACGCTCCCGGATGGCACACAAGTATGGCTGCGCGAAGGCGCGGAGGTGGCATACCCGGCTGCTTTTGCTGGAAATACGCGCCCTGTACAATTGAAAGGCGAGGCCTATTTCAAAGTAGCACACGACGCTTCCAAACCGTTTCGGGTTCAAATGGAAGACGGAAAAGGAAGTGTGGAAGTGCTGGGCACCCAGTTTAATGTGCGCCAGAATGCTGAAGAAATCGCCGTTACCGTACGCGAGGGTAAAGTGCGTTTTGCCCCCGAAACACAAAGCAACGGTGTGGTACTTACCGCCGGTAAAAAAGCCGTGCTGAACAAGGCTCGTCGCCAGATCGTTACTGAAAATGTACTTACGTTCAATGAGTTATCCTGGCAATCGGGCGGACTGGAATTTGTCAGAACCCCTTTGCGTCAGGTAGTTCGCGACCTGCAAACATATTACAACGCCCAAATAACCCTCGGCAACAGCAATATGCTGGATTGCACCTACACCGCGCCGCTTACCCGCCAGCCACTTGAAAAAGTGCTGGAAAGCCTCAGCCTTACCTACCAGATGCAATGGGAAAAAACCGGCGCTAATGCCTATCGATTGACGGGAGGCTCCTGTCAGTAAGACCAGCACAGGAACACAAAACTATACCAGATGGCTTATCACCACAAAGCCAGTAAACCCGCTCTTCCGTTCAGGAGGGCGGGTTGTTTTTTTGTAAATTGTATGGTATTTTTGCATATCAATTATTTGAAAAATGGCTGTTAAACAACCTCTTACAAATCTTCAACTGGAACTGCTTAAATTGTATGCAAACCAGTTGCCTGATGATCAACTCTTGGAAATAAAGTTGCTTTTGGGTAAGTATTTTGCTCAAAAAGCCACCGAAGCAATGCAAAAAACCTGGGCAGAGCAACAACTTTCTGCTGAAAAAATGGAAGTCTGGGCAAATGAACACCACCGGATTAAGGGTAGTCATTGATACAAATATCGTGATCGCCATGATTGGGCGTTCCTCTCCATATCGCCCAATATTTGACAGCATTATTAATGGTGAGATAGTTTTGTGCGTCACCACAGAAATTTTACTGGAATATCAGGAAATCCTGGACAGAAAGAACGGCATAATCGTTTCTGAAAATATGATGCAATTTTTTTCTATTCATCCGTATGTGGAAAAGATAGAGCCGTTTTATCGATTTAAGGTAATAGAGCAGGAACCTGATGACAACAAATTTATTGATTGTGCAGTGGCAGCATCAGCCTATTGTATCATAAGTAACGATAAGCATTTTTCCAACCCCAAATTGCAGGACTTCCCCAAAGTAAATGTTTATTCAGCCAATGATTTTATGAAAGAATTCTACTCCTGAACATCCTTTCTATTCCTTTGCGCCTCATACTCTGCCAATTCTTCTGCCGTTAACTGCTCCTCTATTTCGTATTCCACCCGCCAGTCGCGCACAGGCAATCGGTCGATCGGATACCAGTTGCCCCACCAATCAAAATACTCCAGGTTGTTGAAATTCAGTTTGTAGTCAAACTCGCTGGGCACATCGTACACAAAGCCCGGGTAATAGTATTCGCGGCCTTGTTCCATGGCAAATTCGATTTCCTTGAGCATGGTGTAAGTGCCCAGGCCACGTTTCCACTCATTGGGTTCGTGGATGCAATAATTGCCGGCCACACTTTTTTTGCCGATATGGAAAAAACTGCTGGCGATCAGTTGGCGTTGCGGATTGAGTACGTCGAATTGCACCCCGTAACACGGCATAATGCTGCTGAAAGCGCTGAAAAATCCATAAATACTCATGGGGCGGTTGTGCGAAAAACGCCGGGCATGGCGCTCGAACAACCATTCATGGACGGGTAAAATACGAATCGGGTGCTTGAACAGCAATAAATCCTCATTGCGGCGCAGGCACTTGCGCTGGCTTTTGCTGAACTGGAAATCTTTCAGCCGAATGCGCAACAGAATCACCCGGCAGGGCTGGCCGCGCCATTCCCAGTAGTTGCGACGAAACAACAAATCGGCCCAGTATGTCCACCCGTCTTCACAAAAACGATCAAACACCATCGTGTGCAGTGCCTGCATGGGGAGGTATTCCTCGATGTAGGTCGGGTTGAACGAAATATCCTTGAATATGGGCAACGATTTTGGGCTCAAGAGCGTGAGAGAGTGAGAGCGTGAGAGAGTGAGAGTGTGAGAGGTGTGAGAGTGTGAGAGGTGTGAGAGCGTGAGAGGTGTGAGGGGGTGAGAGGTGTGAGAAGTGTGAGTGTGTATCACTCCGCTCATTGAATTTTTTCAGCGAAGCGGTACACTCTACGAACTCTCACTCTCTCACGCTCTCACTCTCTCACCCTCTCACCCTCTCACCCTCTCACCCTCTCTCCTGCGAAAGTATGCCTGTTTTTCCTATTTTTTCTCACCGCCAGCGCAGTTTTTATCCCTACTTTTGTCCGCCTTTTCAAATCGGGTGTTACCAACACGGGTTTGAAGCGTATTTATCATTTTGAGTAGCCTAGTACTAAACGAACCATGTCAAAAGTTCTTATTATCGGCGCAGGCGGTGTAGGCCGCGTTGTTGCTTACAAATGCGCCCAGCACCGCGATGTGTTTGGCGACATCATGCTTGCTTCCCGTACACAATCGAAATGCGACGCCATTGCGGATGCTATTCATGCAGCCTATGGCGGGAAAAAAATTGAAACAGCCCGCGTCGACGCAGATAACGTGGAAGAAACCGTGGCGCTGATCCGGAAGTTCCAGCCCAGTCTGGTGATCAACGTGGCACTGCCATATCAGGACCTGCCTATTATGGATGCCTGTCTGGCCACGGGCGTGAACTATATGGACACGGCCAATTACGAACCCAAAGACGAAGCAAAATTCGAATACTCCTGGCAGTGGGCCTACCAGGATCGTTTTCGTGAAAAAGGTATCACTGCCCTGCTCGGTTGTGGTTTCGACCCCGGCGTTACGAGTGTGTTCACTGCTTATGCTGCCAAACATTACTTCGATGAAATCCATGAACTGGACATCATCGACGCCAATGCCGGCAACCATGGCAAAGCCTTTGCTACCAATTTTAACCCCGAAATCAATATCCGCGAGGTTACACAACGCGGTAAATATTGGGAAAACGGCCAATGGATAGAAACCGAGCCGCACGAAATCTGGAAAGACATCGACTACCCGGAAATCGGCCCGAAACGCTCCTATCTCATTTACCATGAAGAACTGGAAAGCCTCGTCAAAAACTTCCCGACTTTGCGCCGCGCCCGTTTCTGGATGACCTTCGGACAGGAATACCTCACACACCTGCGTGTGATCCAGAACATCGGTATGGCCGGTATCGAACCTATTAAATTCAAAGGAATCGATATTGTGCCACTCGAATTCCTGAAAGCCGTGCTGCCGGCTCCGGAAGAACTGGGCGAAAACTACACGGGCTTTACCAGCATTGGCTGCCGCATCAAAGGTGTGAAAGACGGAAAAGAGCGTACCTACTACGTTTGGAACAACTGCAGCCACCAGGAAGCCTACAAGGAGACAGGCACACAAGGGGTAAGTTATACCACCGGCGTGCCGGCCATGATTGGCGCACGTATGCTTCTGGAAGGCAAATGGGCCGGAAAAGGCGTGTTCAATGTCGAAGAATTCAACCCCGATCCGTTTATGGAACGCCTCAACCTCGATGGTCTGCCCTGGCACGAACAGGTGGATATCGACTTGCAAATGGACTAGAAACACAGATTGAAACACGGATTACACGGATAGAAGTACGGATTTGCACAGATTGAACCAGCATAACCACACATCCTATTCAATCTGTGCAAATCCGTACTTCTATCCGTGTAATCCGTGTTTCAATCCGTGTAATCCGTGTTTCACTCTCACGCAACTAATTGAAGATGAGAATATTACTTGTCGAAGACGAAGAACATATCCGTGACGCGGTCAAGATGAACCTCGAAATGGAAGGGTTCGAAGTGGTGACAACCGGTAATGGTAAAAAAGCCCTTCAACTCACGCAGGCCCAACATTTCGACTTGCTGCTGCTCGATGTGATGCTGCCCGATGTGGATGGTTTCACCATTACCGAACAGGTTCGCCTGACCAATTCGGAAGTGCCAATCCTCCTGCTGACGGCTAAGGATATGTCGCAGGACCGCATAACCGGACTCAAGAAAGGCGCCGACGACTACCTCACCAAACCTTTTGTGCTGGAAGAGTTGATGTTGCGCATCAATAACCTGCTGCGAAGAAGCCAACGGGTGAAAGGAGAGGTGGCCTCGTCGTTTGAGTTTGGCAACAATAAAATCAATTTCGATACCTTTGAAGCAACTTCATTCAGAGGCGACGAGATCATGCTGACCAAGAAAGAAGCCATGCTGCTCAAGTTGCTGATCGAACGCAAAAACGAGGTGGTGAGCCGCAACCAGATTCTGCAATCCGTCTGGGGATACGACGTTTTCCCCAGTACCCGTACGATCGACAATTTTATCCTGGCTTTTCGAAAATACTTTGAAGAAGACCCGAAAAACCCCGTGTTTTTTCACTCCATGCGGGGTGTCGGGTATAAATTCGTGATGTGATGCTGTCCAAAATCATTCGCCTGCCATTCATCCTCCTTATCCGGGCATATCAATTGCTGCTGTCGCCGCTGCTCGGCGCCAACAAATGCCGGTATCAACCCACCTGCTCGTATTATGCCATCGAGGCTATCGAAGAGTGGGGTATATTCAAGGGGACATATCTGGCGGTGAAACGGGTATTGAGGTGCCACCCGTGGAGCAAGCACCCGATGCATGACCCGGTACCGAAAAAGTCCTGAGTCGTAAGTCGTAAGTCCTGAGTCCTAAGTCTGTAGAGTACACCTGATTACACTTGGCTGTAGTTATTGTAAAAGCCAAGTGTAATCAGGTGTACTCTACAGACTTAGGACTTAGGACTCAGGACTTAGGACTCAGGACTTACGACTCAGGACTCCAGAAGGAATGGATACCCATAATCCGTTGGTGCCACAAAATTCTCTTTCATGGTTCTGGGTGAAATCCAGCGGTAAAGGTTCAGGATAGAACCAGCCTTGTCGTTGGTACCTGATGCGCGGCCGCCGCCGAAAGGTTGTTGGCCTACCACGGCGCCGGTGGGTTTGTCGTTGATGTAGTAGTTGCCGGCAGCATGGCGCAGGCGGTCGTTGGCCAGTTCAATGGCTGCGCGGTCGCGGGCAAACACAGCGCCGGTCAGCGCATACGGCGAGGTAGAATTCACCAGATCCAGCGTTTGGGAATACTGGTCGTCGGGATACACGTAGATGGTGAGTACTGGACCAAAAATTTCCTCGCACATGGTAACATACTGAGGATCAGATACTTTCAGGACTGTTGGTTCAATGAAGTAGCCTTCTGTTTTGTCGAAATTGCCACCCGCAATCACCTCCACGCCGCTGGCTTTTTTGGCATCGGCAATGTAAGAGGAGATTTTGTCAAAGGCCTTTTCATCGATCACCGCATTGATAAAGTTGCGGAAATCTTCCGTAGTTCCCATTTTCATGGAAGCCAGATCCGCCTGCATTTTTTTCTGTACGGCCGGCCACATGCTTTGCGGAATGTAGGCACGCGAAGCGGCAGAGCATTTTTGTCCCTGAAATTCGAATGCTCCGCGTACAAGACCCGTCGCCACTGCCTCGGCATCCGCGGAAGAGTGGGCGATGACGAAGTCCTTGCCGCCCGTTTCACCCACAATACGCGGGTAAGAGCGGTACTGGGCAATATTTTCACCAATGGTTTTCCAGATGCGCTGGAAAACGCCGGTGCTGCCTGTGAAGTGCAGTCCCGCAAATTCCGGGTGTTTGAACACGATGTCGCCAACAGTTGGGCCGTCTACATACACCAGGTTGATGACGCCGGCGGGTAAACCTGCTGCCTCCAGGATTTCCATAATCACTGCGGCCGAGTAAATCTGCGATTCGGCGGGTTTCCACACGGCTACATTACCGAGCATGGCTGGCGCCGTGGGCAAATTGCCCGCAATGGCAGTGAAATTGAAGGGTGTGAGTGCAAAAATAAACCCTTCGAGCGGCCGCCAGTCGGTACGGTTCCAGATGGTGCGGGTGCTGACAGGCTGCTGTTTGTAGATTTCCTGCATGAAATAAACATTATAGCGCCAGAAATCTGCCAGTTCGCAGATGCAGTCGATCTCGGCCTGGAAAGCGTTTTTGCTTTGGCACAACATGGTGGCTGCCATCATTTTTGAGCGGTAAGGGCCGGTGAGCAGGTCGGCAGCGCGCAGGAAAATGGCGGCGCGCTCTTGCCAGGGCATGGCTTCCCAGGCTGGTTTGGCCGCCAGCGCAGCCTGAATGGCTTGCTGTACGTGCGTAGCATTGCCCCTGGAATAGGTGCCCAGGGTGTGTTTGCGCTCGTGCGGCGGGTGCATGGCTACTTGTTGATCTGAATGTACATGCTGACCCCCGATAAACATGGGCACTTGCTTTTGGGTCGATTTGGCTTCTGCCAGGGCTTTTTTCAGGGCAATTTTTTCGGGCGATCCCGGTGCGTAGTTGAGTACTGGTTCATTTACCGGTGCGGGTACTTGAAAAATGGCGTCGGTCATATCTGGTGAGTAGTGAGTGGTGAGTAGTGAGTAGGGTAGGGCAAGGTGTTAAAAGGCAAAGGACAAAGGGCAAGGGGCAAAAAGGGGAATGGAAAGAAAGGGATTTGGTTGATAGGTGTGTGGTGAAAAAGGGTAAAAAGTCGCGTGCAGGACGTGTTCAGGGCAAGGTGCCAATCCGTATTTCAGCCGGGATAAACGGGGTGGCATCGGCGCCGCCTACAATTATTTCCCTGACGATGGTGCTGCTGATGTGCGAATATTCGGGTTGGGAAATCAAAAAAACAGTCTCGATACCATTTCCAACAATATGATTGAGTTGGGAAATCGTCTTTTCATAGTCGAAATCGGAAGCATTACGCAAACCGCGCAGCAGATAACGCGCTCCGATGCGCTGGCAATAATGTGCCGTCAGGTTCTGAAAAGAATCGACGCTTACTTTCTGATCCTGCGCAAAAACCTGCAATAGCCACTCCATGCGCTGTTCGAGTGGAAACAGGTATTTTTTGGTGGAATTGACGCCTACAGCCACAATAATCTGATCAAAAAGTGGCAGCGCGCGTCGTACCAGGTCCACATGACCTATCGTAATCGGATCGAATGAACCGGGGAAAACGGCAATTTTCATATTGAGTACAATAATAAGGCGGCGCAAAGTTGAGGCTTTTGTACGGAATGACAAACTATGCCGGGAAAGTGTTTGCAGGCTCGATTGATTCCAGGGCTTTATTCTTGATTAATTCACCCCAACAACCTGATAACGAACCATTTACAATGCGAGGGGTGTGTTTCGGGAACATAGTGTTTTAAAAAATTAGTGTACCGCATTGTTTTGCTATTTCAATCGAACATCTACCTTTGACCCGAACAAAAATCATTTTTAACTATCTGAAATCATTATGAAAAAACTATTCTTCACCCTGGCCATTATGTTCACGGTTTCCGTGGCATTCTCTCAGAACTACAAATCTGCCATTGGCCTGCGTCTGGGTTACCCTGCTTCCATCAGTTTCAAAACTTTCCTGAGCGAAAAGAATGCTGTGGAGGCTTACGTTGGTTTCCGCCGCTGGTCGTATGTGAACTATGTTAACATCGGCGCGCTGTATCAGGTACACAACCCCATCTCCAGCGTGGATGGCCTGAGCTGGTACTATGGCGGTGGTGCTGCTGTTTACTTCTGGAATTACGATGATGTGTACTTCACCGACGACTACAACAGCCTGAACGTAGGTATCTCCGGCTGTCTGGGTCTGGATTTCAAATTCCCGAACGCTCCTGTGAACCTGTCTGTTGACTGGGTGCCTACGTTTGTGATCGGCGATGCTTACTACGGCGGTTTCCGTGGTGATGCTGGCGCTCTGAGCGTACGTTACACGTTCAAATAGTTGGAATCACTCCTGAGATAAGCGGACAAAATCCGGCGCTTTGGCCATTGCTATTTGCCTCTTGCCCCTTGCTTTTTGCCCCTTGTCTCTTGCCTCTTACATATGAGCCATCCCGATCTTCCGGGGTGGCTCATTTCATTTTAATAAACCGGACCATGCAAGACCCTCAACCCTGGAAGGTGCTCGACCGCCGATATGTACTCGACCGCCGGCCCTATATGATGCTTCGGGAAGATACCGTGCTGTTGCCCAACGGCGCCCGAATAGATGATTTCTTTGTATTTGAGTACCCCGACTGGGTGATGACGCTGGCCGTCACTCGTGATGGTGAATTTGTGCTCATCCGTCAATATCGCCACGGTATTGGCGCCGTATACTACGAACTGGCAGCCGGCGTAGCCGAGCCACAGTATTCCATGCTGGAAAATGCACAACGCGAGTTGCTGGAAGAAACCGGTTTTGGCGGCGGGCACTGGCAACCCTGGATTCAGGCTTCCGCCAACCCTTCCACCCACACCAATACCAGTCATATTTTCCTGGCTACGGACGTGGAACGTATCGATTCACAACAACTTGAATCGACTGAGGATATCGTGGTGCAGGTGCTTCCCGGTCGGGAAGTGCTGCGTATCCTGCGTGCCGGAGAGGTGTTTCAGGCACTGCATTCGGCGGCTTTGTGGCGCTATTTTGCGGAGTTCGGATTGCCGGGGTAACATGAGACATCCAGAATTTTGGTTTGGAATTTTTCCTACCCAAACTGATCGCGTAGAGTAATTTCCCGCAGATGAACCCAGAACGCAGAGTAATTTAATTTCCCGCAGAACTCGCAGATTTACCCGCAGAACTCGCAGAACGTAGAGTACACCTACTCCTTCATATCGAGTACACGGTGTACTCTACGTTCTGCGAGTTCTGCGGGTAAATCTGCGAGTTCTGCGGGAAATTACTCTACGAGAAATTACTCTACGGGAAATCTACAGGAAACAACCTCTCAAAAACAAGATTCCCAACCCTGGCTTTGGCCAAAAATCGGGATGTCTTATGTTAGCATTCGATCAGTTTTCACTCAGATCTACCTTCAAATTGGCTTTGTAAAAACCGTTCTCGCGCCCAATATTCAAGGCGTATTGCTCCGGGTAAAGGAGATCCAACTGGCGTTTTACATTTTTCAGTCCAATGCCGCCCGTGCCGTTGGTGGGAGGTTCATATTCCTCATCTACCGTATTGCTTACCAGAAATTGCAACTGGTTGTTTTCCAGTGTCAGGTGAATGCTGATGGAAACATCGCCGGTAGTGGCTGCGGCACCGTGTTTGAAACTGTTTTCCACAAAAGGCAGCAGCAACAAGGGCGAAATGGATGCATGCGGGTTGTCGACCACTTCCTGATAATCGACCGTCAGGCGCTGGTTGTAGCGCAATTTCTCCAATTCGATATAATCGCGGATCACCTTGGCCTCGTCGGAAACGGCGATGCGCGGCGCGCGGCATTCATACAGCACGAAACGCATGATTTTGGACAACATCATGATGGCGTCGGCAGTCTTATCCGATTTTTTACGGGCCAGCACAAAAAGGTTGTTGAGCGTATTGAACAGAAAATGCGGGTTTGTCTGGGCGCGCAGGAAACTGAGTTCGCTTTGCAGTTTTTCGTTGATGAGGCGCTCTTCCACTTCCTGGCTTTTGTAGCGCAGTTTGATCATTTTGATAATCACTGCCGAAGTGATGGTGATATACAGGTCGAATACGCAAAGAATAACGCCTTGCGGGCCAAAAAAGGAATAGGGCCGGGGTTCGATCGTCGTAAAATACCACCAGAGTTGAACCCGGTACAAGAGGGTAGCGATCGCAAACGATACCACCGACATCAGAATCAAATTGCCCAGTTTTCGGCGGTCGAGGTAAAGCGGCAGTACGTAATAGAAAATGAAATAGGTAAACGCCAGTTTTACCGGCAGGGAATACGCTTCCCTGTACATGGCAGAGAAAACGAAGGAATTGATTTTATGTCCTTCCATCACGCACACCACCAGTCCGTTCAGGAACAGGTAAACCAGCCAGAACAACAAGTGGTATCCGATGCGTATCCAGTTTATACGAGCCATGTTATTTTTTCAAAATTCGGGTTGATATTCAGGGTGTACAGCGAACGGTCGCGCAGGCGAATTTCCTTGATAGGCATTTCTTCTCCATCGACGGTGCAGTGTTTTACAAATGCCGGAAAACCGACGAGGTAAATTTTAACTTTGGTGTAATCCGGTTGAAAATGGCCTTCCTTGCGCTGCCGCAGCATAAAGCCTTCTTCATTCCCTTGTGTTTCAAATATTTTCAGGCTCCATTGTTCCTCCCTGTAAGCATATCCTTCTCCTTCATCTTCGTACAAATGGCTGGTTTCCACGCCATTTTTGTAATAAACATAAAGCGTCAGTTCATCAATGGGTTTTTCATGTACCCACTGCCGAATCGGGTACACTGGCAACACAGCCCCTTCCCGGATAAAAAACGGAATCTGGTCGGGCATGGTGTTGATAAATACCTCTCCCGAGCAAGGCTGACCGGTCCAGAAATAGTACCAGTTGCCTTTCGGAAGATAAATGCCCTGCCGCTGTATCCGGGGCTGCACCACCGGACTCACGAGCAGGTGCTCTGCAAACAGGAAATCGCGTTCCTGTTCCCATAGCCGCGGGTCGTGGGCATCGGCAAAAGCCAGGTGCCGCAATACCGGCGTTCCATCTAGTGTGTGCCGCCACATGGCCGTGTAGATGCAAGGTAAAAGACAATACCGCAACTCGATGGCTTTTTTCGCCAAAGGCGTCCATTTCTCCCCGAAAGACCAGGGTTCCTGGTCTGAAAGTTGCGGAATGAGGGTTTCTGCGGGCGGGTGGTCGGGTACGTGCGTCGTTTCATCCGGGGCCAGTTGTTCGTCTTCGAGCGAGGCCAGCGCATCGCCTGTCACGTGCTGTCCCTTGCTGTGTGTGCGCATGAGCGGGTGAAAAACCGCCAGTTGCAACCAGCGCACGTACAACTCTCCGTCTGTGCAGCCGGTGAAGCCACCTATGTCCGTTCCGCAAAATGAAAACCCGGATACCGAGAGGCGCTGGCACTGGATGTTGGCTATTTGCAGGTGCTCCCAGTCCGATACGTTGTCGCCGGTCCAAATGGCCGAATACCGCTGCCCGCCGCTGTAAGTGGCCCGGCTCAGCAGGAAAGGCCGTTTTTCGGGTTTCAATTTCCTGAAACCATCCCAAGAGGCCCGCGTCATCTGATGGCCGTAAATATTATGTGCCTTGCGATGGCTGCAAGGGTGGCCATCGCCGTGGTGCATTACATGATCGGGCAGGGTTTTGTGGTGGACGTGGAACACGGCGGGTTCGTTCATGTCGTTCCAAAACCCGCTCACCAGTTGTTCGGCGTACATTTCCTCATACAGTTCGCCCCACCATTCGCGCACTTTCGGGTCGGTAAAGTCGGGAAATGCGCAGAAACCAGGCCAGACGGGGCCTTTTGCCACTTCACCGTCGGCCGTACGGACAAACATGCCGAGTTCCAGTCCTTTTTTATACACCTCGTACGAAGGGTCTTCCTTGATGCCGGGGTCGATCATCACCACTGTTTCGAAGCCCTGCTCGCGCAGGTCGCTGATGAGTCTTTTTGGATTGGGGAAATGCGCATGATTCCAGGTAAAGCACCTGTAACCGTCCATGTAATCGATATCCAGGTAAATGGCGTCGCAGGGGATGGATTCGGCCCGAAAACGGTCGGCAATTTCCCGCACCTGCCTTTCGGGGTAATAACTCCAGCGGCACTGGTGATACCCCAGGCTCCACAGTGGCGGCAGTTCGTGTACACCTGTCAGGCGTGCATATCGGCGTGCTACTTCGTCGAGTTCGGGGCCATGAATGAAGTAATAGTTCATTTCCCCGCCTTCTGCATAAAATCGGGTGGCGCCGGAATCATCGCTGTTGAAATCAAAATGGGTGCGGTAGGTATTGTCGAACAGGATGCCGTATGCTACCCCCTGGTGCAGGGCATAGTAAAACGGAACAGCGCGGTACATGGCATTGTGGTCGCGGCCGAATGCATAGGAGTCGGTGCACCAGTTTTCAAACTGTTTGCCTGCGAGGTTGGTGGGGCAGGTTTTGTCGCCCAGCCCCATGAACACTTCCTTGCGCTGGCACTTTTTTTCCATTTTTAGTTCGCACCAGCCACGCATCACGGTTCTTTTGGCGGAAAACCCTTGCTCGTCCTCACAAAGGATATGGTCGTCGAGGTCGTAAATACGCACCCGCATACCAAGTTTGGTAACCACCACCTGTAGTTGTTCCGACACCAGCACGTAATCGTTGCTGTTTTCATTGAGCGTTACGACCACCTTGTCTGCCTGAAAATCGGGCGACAGGGCATAAGACGCGTCATGCCCAAACGCACCGTCAGGGGAATATCGAAAGCGTACGATACTGCCGGTGAGGATATGAATACGCAGCGTGACGCTGTTTTTGCAAACGAATTCATACGCGCCATTGTGCCAACGAACATTCGTAATTTCATCGGGTGTGACGACCTGGTAAACGTCGTCATATCGTTCGCTGACGCTGGCATCGGCCCAGGCAATGGTCGAGGGTGGGGGCGGCGTGCTGTCTGGAGTGGATTTTTCGGGGGCGGGTTTCATGCGTTTTGCCACGTACAATTCATTTTCTGGCAAAAGTCTTTCGTTTTTTCCATAAAAGAAAGGGCAGGCTGTACGGCCTGCCCTGATTTTAACCAGTATAAAATGAAGAAACGATGTCAGAATTTCCAGGTGCCCTGCAAAACAAATCGTCCGAGGCTGGGCAAAAGGGTGCTGGAAGGGGTTGCCAGCACGTCTAGTTGCGAGGTAGAACTGTTGTATGAAGCAAGGTCCTTGCGCCCACTGATGTCGGCCCGGATAGGCACATGCCAGAACATTCCAATGTCTGCATGTTTGCCGAGTTGGAAGCCCAGGCCGCCCTGGTATTGTAATTGCCAGCGCGGCAATTCGCTGGTAGCCACCTGGCTCGCGCGTTTTTGTGTGAGGTCGGAGGCCAGGGAGAGAATCTGGTTATTGCTGTAATTTTGTTGTGCCGACTGTCCCATGAAAGTATAATCGACAGCCAGGCCAGAATACAAGCGCAGCGCCCGAACAGGCTGCCACCAAAGCATGACCGGCATTTCCACCTGATGCAATTTGCGCAAGGGTATATACACATAACCTTCTGCCAGCGATTCATTTACATATGGTGTAGTGGGCGCACCCAGGCCGCTGGTGCCTGTGTACAGGCCTGTGGCATTCACATAACTGTATTCTTCTACTGCTACCACAGGCTGGCTGTTGGTAGATGGGCGGTAACGGGTGTATAGTGCGGAAGCGCGAATGCCCCATTTGCGGGCGAATTGCCAGTCGGTGCTCAGGCCGGCCGATATTCCATTCAGGGAAGAGAATGTTTCAGTAGATGCGGCGGCAGTGATACCAAAGGCCCACTTGTTATTGCGCTTGTCTTTCTGCGTTTTTTCGACCGGGATGATGCTCGTGTGTTCCGGCATCTCCGGCAAAACCAGTTTTGGGGCTGATTCAGGGTGGAGCGGCAAATCTGAATGTGCGACCTGATTCAGCGGCAAATCAGCAACAGCCAGGTCTGTATTCCATGTCGTGGGGGTGTTTGGACTGGTGAATGTTTCTTCCGCTACATACCCCCGTTCAGAAAGGATGTTGGCTACTGCATGTTCTTTGCTATCACGCGGTTCCAGTACAACACGATCGGTTTTGGCAACACTTTTCAGGTTCGCAAGATGATTCCGGTTGTGGAAAGACGTCGATTCATCCGAAGTTATGCTGTTGTTCGCAACGGCAGAGGGTTCTGATAAACGGTCGCTCTGGTTTGCATTGGTTTGCACTATGGGGCGGTTCACGGGCGGAGTCGATGTAGCGGGCATCGGAGATGCGGGTGGTATGGTTTGGGTATTCCACCAGGCCTGGCTGCCCCAAATCGCAAGGGGCAGCAGCAACATCCCGAGCCACCACCACACAATGGGCCGGCGCTTCCGCTCGACAGGCATTTCCCTGTCGAGGGTTCGTTGCATGGACTGCCAGCCCTTATCAGCAAGTTTTTTATCCTGTTCTTCTCTTCTCATGTCGCAGTTTTTACTTGAGGGCTTTGGATGTTTCTGATTGAGTAATGATGTGCAAGCAAATCACGTAATTTTTGCCGGGCGGTGCTCAAATGCCATTTGGATGTTCCTTCGCTCATTTGCAGCGTTTCGGCGATTTCCGCATGCGAGTAACCTTCGATGGCGTATAATCGGAACACTTCCTGTGACACAGGCGGCAGGGTTTGCACCGCTTTCAGAATGTCTTCTTCATAAAACACCTCATGGCTACTTTCCTGAACAGGTTTATCATGGTCTTCCAATACCAAAAAATGCAGGTAACGTGCATTATCGCGGTAATAATCGGCCATGCTGTGGTACACCAGCCGTCGGATCCAGCCTTCCAGGCTGCCTTTGAAACCGAACGTATGGATTTTTTTATACACACGAAGAAACCCGTTGTTCAGGATTTCAAGCGCCGTATCGTCGTCACGCGTATATCGACGGCACATGCGAAGCATTTCCGGGAAAAAACGACGGTAGAGAGCCTCCTGTGCCCGACGGTCGTTGGCGGCACAGCCGGCCACCAGTTCCTCTTCCGTGTATGTTTTTTTATTGAAAATGCTCATTCAACAGAATGTCTGATTTGATTATTTGGTGTGTAATCGGATAATGATTGCAAAATAAAGTAGCGGTTTTTGGGGATTGGTTGAATCGTCTGCTTTTTATATCAGCAGCCCGATGCCAATCTGTATTCTTTTTTTCAGGTATAAATCGGTTCCACTTCCCCCCCAGGGGGTACTGTTCCATTCATATTTCAGATGCTGAAGGCGTATTCCCATAAAAGCAATGAAATGATTGCCAATGCGATACCCCGCTTGTCCGTATGCCATCCAGCCGCCATGCCAGTCGTCTACGTCGGTACCAGTGCCCCACCACTCGAACGAGTTTTCCTCTTTTGTAATGATGGAATACCCTGCTCCTGCACTAATAAACGGCGTAATGTGCCTTGGCAGTAAGTAGCAGCGTGTTTCGACAAACAAAGGCATAATGACAGGATCCAGTTGTTCGGGGGCAAAGTTTTCAATACCGATTCCTGCTCCAATTCCCCAGAAACGATTCATCTGAAACCCGGAACTGTGTTGGAGCGAATATCCCAGGTTGTTGGCCCCTGGCAAAGCACTCACCCGAGTTGAATGGTACCAACCTCGTTCACGGAAATTGTACACACGCTCTCCGCGCGGCTGTTTGCTACTTTTACAATCCTGAATAACTCGCCGCACCGCATTGCTTGGAATCTCCATTTTGCTTCCACTCCAGGTTGTCATTATCAGCGTGCCCGAAAGGTCGTAGTTGGAAATGGTACCACGAAAAACCGATCCTCCTTTCATATACACTACATCCTGACAGCGCAGGCTATCCTGAGCATGCAGATGGTATGCACCACCTGCAAAAAGTATGAGTAGCAGAAATTTATGAATCATATGCATTGAATTTTCCCTGCCGGTTTCAAGGAATATGGCTGAAACCGGCAGGGCAGGGGTTATCTTACAACGGGTACCAAGCTGATTTCTTTCGGATTGGCCGGATCGGTCACATCGTACTGATAAAAGCCGCCAGGGCCGGTTACCACCAGGTGATTTTCACTCAATGCGATCACATCGTAGGTAGCAATACCTTTCACGTGGGCCAGCAGTTTCAAATCATCCGGATATTTTTTGTCGTACACTTTCAAGCCATCATCGCACACAAACAGGTGGTCGTTGGTGATGCTCAGGCCTTTCGGTTCCGTCATCGTATAAGTATTGACCAGGTTGGCAGCGGGCAGGTTGCTGATGTCGACCACATCCAGTTGGTTGATGGTGCCGTTGCAGGTAGTGCCGCTGTGCAGGGTCACATAAGCATTGTTGTCGTCGCAAACTACGGGGTCGCAGCCAGTGGCATGTATAAAGGAGGACTCCATGACCGGGTGAGCGGGATTGCTGTTGTTGTAAATAAACACGCCGCTTTGAGAGCCGAGGAACAAACGATTTTTATAGGGGAAAATCGTTTCGATATTCCAGCCGGCGTACATGGAATCGGTACGCGCCGGGCAACTTGGGTTTTGAATCGACCAACTCCGCAGCATGGCATTGTCTACCGTGTAGAGGTAATCATCCACGATACCAAAACGGGCATAAGAGCCTGAAAGTGTTGCGCCACTATTGGCATTGGAGAAATTCGGGGTGGCAGGGCCTGCGAAAGAAGAAAAGGACGATGAACTGGATATAAAAGAAACGGCGTCGGCTTCTGCGAAGACTATTCCACCGCGTCTGAACCACACATTGCCCCAGTTTTCATCGGCACAGTTGATCTGCTCGGTCACTTCAGTCTGGGTGTAGTCTACAATATAGCCATTGCCTGGCACAAAACCCTGTAATTGGAACGCATCCTGCTGGGTGCATTCCAGTTGTGGATTTTGAAAATCGCTGATGTCGATGGTCAACAGGTCCACATATTGGTCGGCATAGAGGTGATTGCCTTTAACAGCCATGTCCACATTGCCCGGAATTTTCCAGAAAGCAATATTCTGAGGATGGGTCGGATCGGAATTGTCGATGACATGGATGCCTTCGAGGCGCTCGTTGATAAAGAGGTAATTGTCCAGCGCCAACATTTTCCCAGGGTTTTTCAGGGTGCGCGGCGCCTCTGCACTGATGCCAACCCGGAATTCGGCGGGCAATTTGTACACAGGGTCAAACCGAATGAAGGTACGGGTAGACGTGCATTCATCGCGCAGGCAGCCGGCCAGAGCAGTCAGCAAAAGACCTGCCAGCGCAAAACGTAGTAATGAAAGATGTTTCATGAAAATGAGTCTTGGTTTGAGAGAATTTTGGACTTCACAACATTCTCTTGTTTGACTGGTTTGATATTGAATTGGCCCAATTGCACCGATAGACTGCGAAATTTACTTACAAGGTTGGCTAATTATCGGCAAATTTTACTGCTACCACCTTATTTTTGCATCACTGTTATACAAGTTGTTGAAAATCAGAAAGTTGATAATTTATGTGGACATTGATAACGGGTTTTGAAAACCTCAGCAAAGAAGAAATTGATACCCTGGTAGAAGCGCCGGCGCTCATTACCATTCTTGTTGGCGCCGCCGATGGCGAACTCGACAAGGAAGAACGCGTATGGTCGGAACGCCTGCTGCGCAGCCGCACGTACAACAATCCAAAAACACTCAATGAATTTTACAGGGTGGTAGTCGAAGGTTTCTGGATGAAAGTACACTCCGAAATGGCGCACCTGCCCCAGGATCCGGACACGCGCAATGCCGAAATTTCGACACGTCTTGAACGCCTGAATCCCATTCTGGCTAAACTCGATATACAACTCGCCGCCGACCTCTATAAAGGATTTCTCGGTCTGGCCGAAGAAACGGCCGAAGCCTCGGGCGGCTTCCTGCGCCTCGGCGCTATCAGCGCTGTGGAGGCCCGCTGGGTAAAACTGCCCATGCTGACGCCTGTGGTAGCCCCCAAAAAGGAACAGCAAGAAGAGGAGGAGGGCGACGACGACTGGAAGGACGATTAAACAGGGCTTAATATCCGCCTGGGATGGCTTCAATCAGCCTCCGTACGTACTCTTTTTCCGGATTTTGATACACAGCATCCGGAAAACCCAGTTCCTCAATTTTTCCGCGGTTCATAATGAGCACGCGGTCGCACATCTGCTTGATTACGCTCAGATCGTGCGAGATAAACAGGTAGGTGAGCCCCAGTTTTTCACGTAGTTCCAGCAACAAATTCAGCACGGTAGCCTGCACCGATACATCGAGCGCAGACACCATTTCATCACATATCAGCAGGCGAGGCTCCAGGGCCAGTGCGCGCGCCACACAGATACGCTGGCGCTGCCCGCCCGAAAATTCGTGCGGGTAACGTTGAAAATGATCGGCTTGCAGGCCTACGGTTTCCAGCAATTCTATGGTTTTTTGCCGGCGAATGCGGTTGCTTTCGTGCAGTTCATGTACCTGCATGGGCTCCATTATCGCATCGCCAATGCTCATGCGCGGATTGAGCGAGGAATATGGATCCTGGAACACTACCTGTATTTCACGCCGGAAAGGGAGCAATGCCTCGGGCGTCAATTGCTGCAAGTCGACACCTTTATATAGTACTGTTCCATTTTGTGCCGTGGTGAGCCGGGCAATGCTGCGGCCCAGCGTGGTTTTTCCACAGCCGGATTCGCCGGCCAGGCCGAATGTTTCGCCCGGGTATACTTCAAAACTCACTTGATCGACAGCATTCAGCCATTCGGTGGGCTGGCCAAGCCAGTTTTTCTTTTTGGGAAAACGCACTTGCAGGTTTTTTACTTCCAGCAGGGGCGCTTCCGCATACAGGGCTTCTGCACGGGCGGTTGTTTCTGCCGGGGTGACCACTCGTGCTTCAAAACCGGTATTTTCCAGAAAATCCGGTACGGTCGGCAGGCGCCGAAGGCGACGGTGCAGCGAAGGCCGGCAGGCTACCAACCCGCGGGTGTAAGGGTGTTGAGGATGCTGCAATATTTCCTGTGCCGTGCCTTCTTCCACAATTTTTCCGCGAAACATCACAGCCACCCGATCGCATATTTCAGAAATAACGCCCAGGTCGTGGCTGATAAACAACATCGACAGGCCAGAGGCTTCCCGCAGTTCGCGCATCAGATCCAGAATGGCTTTTTGCACGGTGACATCCAGGGCCGTGGTGGGCTCGTCGGCAATCATCAGGTTCGGATTGCAGGACATGGCCATGGCAATCATCACCCGTTGTTTTTGGCCGCCACTGATCTGGTGCGGATAGGCCTCGAAAATACGCGCTGGCTCGGGCAGTTTTACGCGATCGAACAATTCCAGCGTAGCAGCACGGGCTGTCTGAAAATCCATTTTCCGATGCAATTGCAAGGCTTCCGTCACCTGATGCCCGCATCGAAAAACAGGATTCAGCGAAGTCATCGGCTCCTGAAAAATCATTGCAATATCGGCCCCGCGAATGTGCTGCATGTCCTTGTCGGGCAGTTGAAGCAGGTCGACAGGCGTCTGGTCGGCGTAGTACAAAATCTGCCCGGTACGGATATGTGCCGGCGGAGCAGGCAACAGGCGCATGACCGACAGCGCAGTTACCGACTTGCCGGAACCCGACTCACCCACAATGCCGAGCGTTTCGCCCCGGCCGAGGCGGAGCGAAATACCGTCTACTGCCCGGGTATTGCCTGATTCGGACAGAAAATCGATGGATAAGTTGTTGATTTCGAGTAGTGGTGACATGGTGTAAGTCGTGAGTCCTGAGTCGTAAGTCCTGAGTCGTAAGTCGTAAGTCCTGAGTCCGTAGAGTACACGTCGTTACGCAGGGCTTTTCTATTGACGAATGCCATGAGTAACAACGTGTACTCTACGGACTCAGGACTTACGACTCAGGACTACTCACATAGTGAGTTTACAATATCCGTCTTCCCAATGAATTTTTATTTTTTTGCCTTTTTTGAGCCATTCCACCAGTTCGGCGCCCATTAGTTCGGCACGCCAGCCGGTGAGCAGGAATTCGTCAAAATCTTCGCTGCCTGATTTGAGGCGGTTAAAATCACCTTTGGGAAACAGCAGGGCAGCGCTGATTTCGTGTTCGATGCACTGTTTTTTTACGAAGTGATAGAGCAGTTCCATCGTCCATTCGCGTTCCGGGTTTTCGGGCAGGGGTTTTGGCAGGCTTTCCAGGAATGTTTTTTCTTCTTCCGTGGCTTTGGCGTGCCAGAGTGCTTGCCAGGCGTCGAGGTTTTTTTTCCAGACGCCTTCCGAAAGGGTGCGGTTGGATCGGAATGCATTGGGGCCGTCTTTGGTGGAGCGAAGCACGGTGCTGATATGCCGTGCTTGCAGCACCTGTTCTTTGGGAATATTCAATTCCATGGCCCTTTGTACGCGCCATTGGTACAGGCGCATCAGGAACACTTTTTCGCGAAAATCGATGTAGTGTACGAGGTCGCTGGAAAGCAGTTCCTTATTGGGGTCGTTGATGTAAAAACTTTCCGTTTCCCATTTGCGGTTTTCCTCGCGGGCCCAGTTTTCACGCTGGTGGCGCGCAAGTTTGCGGGTCAGTTTTTCATGCAGTGCAGGCAGGTACTTGACGTCTTCTACAGCATAGTTGATGGCTTTCTGGTCGAGCGGGCGCACGGCCCAGTCCGTCACCGTATGGCTTTTGGTCAGCGAGACGCGCAGTTCTTTTTCCACGATTTTACCGAAACCAGCCGGATAGTTGTAGCCGACAAAACCGGCGGCGATCTGCGTATCGAATGTATTGGCAGGAACGGTACCGAACAGCGTGTACAGGAGGCGATAATCGTTGTCGCCCGCATGTGTTAGTTTCAATACCTTCGGATCGTCGACGATTTTCAAAAAAGCGCTCAGATCAGAAATGGCAAGCGTATCGACCAGGTAAATATCATTGCCAGCGATAACCTGCAACAGACACAGGACGGGAATGTATGTTTTTTCGCCTACGAACTCTGTGTCAAAACCAACCCATGGAGCCTCGGAAATTTGCCCCATGATGCGGTCGAATTCATCTTGTTTTTCAAGGAAGTGTACGACGTGATTCATGGGGTAAAAGTAAGCGTTGTTGTGAAATTCGAGGCGGTAAGAGTGTGTTGAGTCGTATGCAGTTAAAAAAATATACTTTATCGAGGTTCCGACAACAACTTTGGACGCACAGGAAAGAACTATTTTTGCCCTCTCAACTCATGTCCATGCTGATCAACCTTGTTTCCGATACCGTTACAAAACCCACTTCAGGCATGCTGAAAGCCATGTGGAGTGCCGAAGTGGGTGATGACGTGTTTGGCGAAGACCCCACTGTGAATGCCCTGGAAGCCAAATGTGCTGAAATGTTCGGGCATGAAGCGGCGCTCTTTTGCCCCAGTGGCACCATGACCAACCAGATTGCCCTGAAAGTGCATACCCGCCCGCTGGATGAGGTCATTTGCGACGAAATGAGCCATATTTATCAATACGAGGCAGCCGGATATGCTTTTCATTCGGGTATTGGCGTCAATTTGCTAAAAGGGGAAAATGGTATTCTAACGGCTGATCTTGTGGAAGCCGCCATCAAACCGCGCCAGCACTGGCTGCCAAAAAGCAGCCTCGTCGTGCTGGAAAATACCTGCAACAAGGGGGGCGGTGGCATGTATCCGATGGAAAATATCCGCGCTATCCGCCAGGTTTGCCTGCAACGAGGACTGGCGCTACACCTCGATGGCGCCCGCATTTTTAATGCGCTGGTGGAAACAGGTGATACGCCCGCTGACATCGGCGCCGAAGTCGACAGCATTTCCATTTGCCTGTCAAAAGGCCTGGGAGCACCCGTCGGGTCGGTTTTGATCGGCAACAGGGATTTTATCGCAGAAGCCCGGAGGTTCCGGAAAGTGATGGGCGGTGGCATGCGACAAGCCGGTTACCTGGCCGCTGCGGGCATATATGCACTGGACCACCATGTGGAACGCCTGCGCGACGACCATGCCCACGCCCGTATGCTGGCACAAGCCTTGTCCCAACTGGATTGGGTGGAACATATCCGGCCGGTGCAGACCAATATTGTCATTTTTGATTTGAAACCACCTTTTACGGCAGCCCAGGTGCTGGAAAAATTGCAGCAGCAAGGCGTCAAAGCCACGGCATTCGGGCCACGTACAATCCGGTTTGTGACGCACCTGGATGTGACGCGGGAGATGGTGGAGGAAACTTTGAGAGTCCTAAGTCGACAGTCCTGAGTCCTAAGTCCGTAGAGTACACGTTGTTACCCATGGCATTCGTTAATAAAGAGGCCCTGCGTAACAACGTGTACTCTACGGACTTAGGACTCAGGACTGTCGACTCAGGACTCCAGGTTGGGTTGTGGTGTATACCGCAAATACGGTTTGATCACATTCACTCCTTTCGGGAATTTCTTGATCGCGTCTTCGGTAGACACGGCAGGCACCACGATCACATCTTCTCCATGTTTCCAGTCGGCCGGTGTGGCGACGCTGAAATTGGCTGTGAGTTGCAGCGATTCGAGCACGCGCAATACCTCGTTGAAATTGCGGCCGGTAGAAGCCGGATAGGTGATAATCAGTTTTACCTTTTTGTCGGGGCCAATGATAAACAGCGAGCGCACGGTGGTTTTTTCCGAAGCGTTCGGGTGAATCATGTCGTACAGCGTCGCCACCACGCGATCCGGGTCGGCAATGATCGGGAAGCCGACGGTGACGTGCTGGGTTTCGTTGATGTCTTTCACCCAGCCGAAGTGGCTGTCGAGCGGGTCGACGCTCACGGCAATAACTTTGGTATTGCGTTTGGCAAACTCGTCTTGCAACACGGCTGTTTTGCCCAGTTCGGTGGTGCATACAGGCGTATAATCAGCAGGGTGCGAGAACAGAATACCCCAACTGTCGCCGAGGAATTCGTAAAAGTCTATGTCGCCGCTGGTAGTTTGTACCTGAAAATTGGGGGCGATGTCTCCTAAGCGTAAACTCATGGTGCAAATGTTTTGGACTGTTTTTGAGAAATACAGGCGCTGGATGTGGAGACGCCTGTGCGGATTGTGCCCACAAAGGTATTAATTCTCTACAAAAACAATAGACTATTTTAAAGCATAAAATTCTGCATTACCTTTGTTGTCTTATTTTGAGCAGAAATAATTGCCATGTTATCGAAAAAGACCCAGTATGCGTTGCGGGCGCTCAGTTTTCTGGCTGCCCGTTTTGACCAGGGACCGGTGCTGATCCACGAGATTGCCGAACAAAAAAAAATACCGATCAAGTTTCTGGAGAATATCCTGCTTGAACTGAAAAATGCCGACGTGCTCGACAGCAAAAAGGGTAGGGGAGGCGGCTATTTCCTGAAAACGGCGCCCAACCAAACCAGCCTGGCCAAAGTCATGCGCATCGTGGAAGGGCCGATTGCTTTGCTGCCCTGCGTCAGTTTGTATTTTTATCAGAAATGCGCCGACTGCACGGAAGAGGTGTGTTCTATTAATGGTGTATTCATTCAGGTGCGCGACGCTACGCTGAAAATTTTGGAAAGCAAGACGCTGGAGGATATTCAGGAGATGCGGCTGGAGGCGCTTGATTTTTCGATATAACTCTAGGTCGGCAAGGTTTAAAACCTTGCCGACCTTTTTAAGTCAGATTTTTATTTTGTTTCATCCTGAAAACCTATGAGGTTTTCAAAACCTCATAGGTTTAGTACTCGATAAAAATAAAATAAGGTCATCTATGTAAATTAGACACTTATGGCATAGCCTCCTTTTTTTTTAAAAAAAATAACACCACAAAATTTGTAGACTAATAAAACTTCCCTTACCTTTGTGGCATCAGATAATTTAAAATGATTTTCGCTATGCGCTGGTTCTCTCCATGTTGTTGCTGTCCTCCCTGCTTTACCGAAGCGGCAATTTCATGTTGTAGGCCAACCTTGTAAGACAATAAACGCCAACAGAAAAATTGCATTCAGCCCTTCGGTGATCCTCGCCGAAGGGCTTTTTTTATTCACTGCCAACACAACTAAATGCCATGTCTATACTTCGCCTGAACAACACTTCTTTTGATAAATCGCGTATCTCTGTTGACCTGAATACCGTGGAAGCGCTGCGCATGGTAGCCGCCAATTTTCCGGGCCGGGCCGTTTTTGAAACGAGTTTTTCGCCTGAAGATCAGGTAATTACGCACCTTATTTTTGAAAACAATATCCCAATTCGCGTATTTACCCGCACCAGCCGGTTTGAATACGACCTGCTGAAAGGCACGGTCGATCACTATGGCAAAGCCATTGAAATTTCATTCCGGCAGGCCGAACAAGCCTCCCAAACCTTCGCTGATAACCATCCGGAACAAGTGGCTGCCTGGGATCAGCAACCACATGCGGCCCCGCTGAGTTATGTGCTGGAGAGCAAACACGTGGTCATTTCCTCCGCAAGAAACGAGCATGCCGCCAACGCTCCTCTACAATGGGATGAGGCGCGGGAAAAGTTTGTTTTTAGTCCATTAATATACTGGACTGACAATCAAGTTTTTGCCTATATACTCGATAACCACATCCCGCATCGGGAAGGAACCGTACCCGCCATTGCGCCCCATAACGAGGCCGTTGCCGAAAACCCCCAAGTCTGGAATGCGTCGTTCCGCAAGTTTTTGCCGCAGCATTCCATCGTTTCGGGCAGTTTCAATATTGTCAACCAGATTGCCACTTTCTTCAGTTTGCCGCAGCATGTTCCATTTCACACAATATCGAATAACTGAAATTAGAGAAGGCTCGGTAAAGTGTTGATTTTCATTTTTTCTACCTCTATTTTGCTTATATAATGGCTAAATTTTGTCCGATTAATAACCAACAAACCGACGAACACGTCGTACGACTCAACGCCTTGCTGGTAGTTACCCTGCTCAGCCTGGTGTTGCTGGCCACGCCATTTCGGTGGCTCACGGCACTGGTAGCGCTCGATTTCGCCATTCGTGGATTTGGAAATCCGGCGTACAGTCCGCTGGTGCTGATTAACAAACCCCTTGTTGAAACGCTGGGTTGGAAACCCCGGCTCATCAACCTGGCGCCCAAGCAGTTTGCTGCCCGTATCGGATTCCTGCTAACCGCACTTGCAGCGCTGTCCTTCCTCGCTGGCTTCAGCGTAGCCGGATGGTGTTTTACTTCGATTGTACTGTTTTTTGCTTTCCTGGAGGGCGCATTCGGATTTTGTGTGGCGTGTTTGCTCTATCCATACGCTGTCAGGCTTCAAGGATAACCCAAACAAATTCCGAATAGACTGATTTGAATTTAGGTTAGGTGCAATTGCTGTCCGTGCCGGACATGACCGCCGGCACGGCAGCAAAATTTGTAAAGAAATAAAGTTTTGATGATGAACCTAGATATTCTGGCAATTTCCGCCCATGCCGACGACGTAGAAGTAGCGGCTGGCGGCACCATTCTGAGCCACATCGCCCGGGGGCGGCAGGTGGGGTTGCTGGATTTGACGCAGGCCGAACTCAGCACGCGGGGCAATGTAACCCAGCGCGCCGAAGAAGCCCTGGAGGCAGCGCGGCTGCTGGCAGTGTCGGTGCGAGACCAATTGTACCTGCCCGACGGTTTTTTTCAGGTGGATCAGACAAATGTGTTGAAACTGGTGGCAAAAATCCGAAAATACCGCCCGTCCATCATTCTGGCCAACGCCAAAGACGACCGGCATCCGGATCATGCGAAGGCTGCGGCACTCGTGGAACAGGCTGTTTTTCTGTCGGGCCTTGTTCGGGTAGTTACCATCGAAGATCAGGCGGTTCAGCACCCCTGGCGCCCCAAGGCTGTGTACCACTATGTGCAGGATCGGCATTGCACACCAGATATTGTGGTGGACATCAGCCCGTATATCGACCGGAAATTTGAAGTAATCAAAGCCTACAAATCCCAATTTTACCAACCCGACTGCACCGACCCCGAAACACCCATTTCCTGCCCGTCATTTTTTGAGGCTCTACGCGGCCGAAATGCCATGCTGGGCCGACAGATCGGGGTGGAGTATGCCGAAGCGTTTACGATGGCCAGGCCGCCGGGTGTGCGGGATTTGTTTGATGTGGTCTAATATGAGTCATCCCAAAAATTCGGGGTGAATCATGTTAGTCTATTTATACAATAGACTAAAATTGGTTTTTTTGTTTTTTCTCTATTTTTTGTTTATCTTATAAATATTTAAAAATCAGGCTATTAAATAAGAATAAAATATTGAGGTGATCTATTTTGGTAGAAAAGTTAGCACGCATCTTGTATATCTCTATAAAAAATACATACTTTTGCACCATGCTTTTCAACCTGATTCAATTCAATACCTGTTGTTGTTGCTGTCTGCTCCGGAATCCCGAAGCGGCCACAACTGCCTGTCAGATGAAAGGTTAAAAAGTTCATTCTGTATTCAGCAGTAAAAAAGCCCTTCGGTATCCACCCGAAAGGCTTTTTTATTTACCACCTAAATTCATCCATACATGCCCGTTTCAAATATCCTCTTGCCGGAAATAGAAAGCGCTTTGCTGCAACGCAACAGCCCGCTGGAGGCATTGACCTGGCTGGCAGAACGTTTTGAAGGGAAAGCGGTGTTCTCTACAAGTTTTGGCATCGAAGACCAGGTCATTACCCACCTGATTTTTGCCAATAACCTGCCAATACGCGTTTTTACCCTCGACACGGGCCGGAATTTTCAGGAAACGTACAGCACCTGGGCACGCACGGTGGAACGCTATCAAAAACCAATTGAGACCTACGCCCCCCAGGCAGCAGCCCTCGAACGCCTGCTGGCCGAAAAAGGCCCCAACAGTTTTTACGAATCCGTGGAAAACCGCAAGGAATGCTGCTACATCCGCAAGGTGGAGCCCCTGGGACGCGCGCTGCAAGGACAGGAACTCTGGATCACCGGCATCCGGGCCGAACAGTCGACCAACCGCCTCGACATGCGCAACCTGGAATGGGACGGCGGGCACCAACTGATCAAATTTCACCCGCTGTTCGACTGGAACTTTCAGCAGGTGCGCGACTACGTTAAACAATTCAACATACCGTATAACCCTTTACACGACAAAGGCTTCGTCAGCATCGGCTGCGCACCCTGCACCCGTGCCATCCGCGAAGGCGAGGACTTCCGCGCCGGCCGCTGGTGGTGGGAAGACACATCGAAAAAGGAATGCGGACTTCATGTAGAGGTGAGAGCGTGAGAAAGTGAGAGACCGTAGAGTTGACCGCTGCGCCCAAGCAGATTGCCAGTTCTACAAGAACTCACTACTCACCACTCACTACTCACTACTGACCACTCACCACTCACTACCGACCACTCACTACTCACAATTTATGTCAAAAAACTTCGATTATCTCGATCACCTGGAAGCGCAGGCCATACACATTTTGAGGGAAGTAGCCGGACAGTTTGAGCGGCCGGCACTGCTGTTTTCCGGTGGAAAAGACTCGATTACGTTGGTGAAACTGGCAGAGAAAGCGTTTCGGCCCGGAAAATTTCCGTTTCCGCTGGTACACATCGATACCGGACACAATTTTCAGGAAGTGCTGGAATTCCGCGATCGACTGGCTGCACAACTGGGTGAGCGCCTGATCGTGCGCAAAGTGGAAGATACCATACGCCGCCAGCGCCTGAAAGACGGCTCGGGCAAATTTCCCAGTCGCAATGCCTTGCAAACCAATACGTTGCTGGAGACGATCGAAGAATTTGAATTCGACGCCTGCATCGGTGGCGCTCGCCGCGACGAGGAGAAAGCACGCGCCAAGGAGCGTATTTTCAGCATCCGCGACGAATTCGGCGCCTGGGACCCCAAACGCCAGCGCCCCGAACTGTGGGATACCTACAACGGCAGCATCCGGAAAGGTGAAAATGTGCGTGTTTTCCCGATTTCCAACTGGACCGAACTCGATGTGTGGAACTACATCCGCCGGGAAAAAATCGAACTGCCAAATATATACTTCTCCCATGCCCGCGATTGTGTGGTGACGCCCGGCGGCCAGTTGCTCGCCATTACAGAACACATTCGCCTCGACCCGGAAGACGAAATTACCAACCGTGAAGTGCGTTTTCGCACCGTCGGCGACGCCACCTGTACCGCCGCTGTGGAAAGCCCCGCCACAACGGTTGAAGATATTATTCAGGAGATTATTGAAACCAAAATCAGCGAACGCGGCGCCACTCGCCTCGACGACCGAATGTCGGAAGCGGCGATGGAAGACCGGAAGAAGAACGGATATTTTTGAGTTATGAGTTAGGAGTTATGAGTTATGAGTGTTTTTCACTCTGCTTATGGCTCCCCTAATAAAGAGACCAAAAGCAACGTACTCATCACTCATAACTCATCACTCATCACTCATAACTCACAAAAGGTGAACATACTAAAATTCATCACCGCAGGCTCCGTTGACGACGGCAAAAGCACCTTGATCGGACGCCTTTTGTTCGATTCCAAAGCGGTTTCGCACGATATTTTGCATACCCTCGAACGCCAGAGCAAGAACAAGCCCGATGGCGAACTTGATCTGTCGCTACTGACCGACGGCCTGCGTGCCGAACGCGAACAAGGTATCACCATCGATGTGGCGTACAAGTATTTCAATACGCCGCGCCGCAAGTTCATCATCGCCGATGCCCCCGGCCACGTGCAATACACCCGCAATATGGTGACCGGCGCTTCCAATGCCGACCTGGCCATTATCCTGATCGATGCCCGGCACGGTGTGGTGGAGCAAACGCATCGCCACAGCCTGGTAGCGTCATTGGTGGGCATTCCGCACATCGTGGCGGCTGTAAACAAAATGGACCTGGTAAACTACGACGAGGAAGTATTCTATCGTATTGCCGCCGACTACCAGAAACTGGCGCAAAAACTTGGTTTACAGGAAATTACATTCATTCCTATGAGTGCCCTGGCCGGCGATAACGTGGTAACACTGTCGGAAAAAATGCCCTGGTACACCGGTAAAACCTTGCTGGAACATCTCGAAACCGTAGAGATTTCCGAAACCAGCGAAGAAATAGCACCCCGTTTTCAGGTGCAATACGTGATTCGTCCCCGCACCGAAGAACTGCACGACTACCGCGGCTACGCAGGCGCCTTGCGCAGCGGCACGTTCCGCAAGGGCGATAGAGTAGTGGTGCTGCCGGCAGGAATCGAATCGACGATCAAAGCCATCGAGGTAAACCAGCAGGAAGTGGAAGAAGCCTTCGCTCCGCAACCCGTGGTGCTGCACCTGGAAGACGACATCGACATTTCCCGGGGCGATACCATCGTACGCCTCGACAGCCCGCAGCCGGCCGTCACGCAAGACCTCGACCTCGATGTGTGCTGGATGAGCGAGCGCCCGCTGTATCCCGGCGACCGCCTGCTCGTGCGCCACAACGCCGCTACGGTAAAAGCCATTGTCAAGGAAATTTACCACCGTGTAGATGTCCACACCTTCGAGGAGCAGGAGGCCGAACAACTGAAACTCAACGATATCGCGTACATACGCCTCCGCACCGCCAAACCACTGGTGTTTGATTCCTACAAACAGAATCGAAGCACTGGCGGCCTCATCCTCGTCAACGACAACACCTTCGATACCGTGGGTGCGGGTATGTTGCATGAGGTGCCGGTAACAGAAAACCTGCAACAGGATTTTGCCATTTGACCCAAAAAACGCCGAACAACATGTCTAATCTGTCTACTACAACATTATTTCCCGGCGCGCTTGTCCACCATGAGGCTGCCACCAAATCGCCCCGACTCACCGTCGTCGGCGCAGGCATCGGCGATCCGGAATTGATAACGCTCAAGGCTGTAAAGGCCCTGGGACAGGCAGATGTCGTGTTGTACGATGCGCTGGTGAGCCCCGAGTTGCTCGATTATGCGCCTTCGGGAGCCGCCCGCATCTATGTGGGAAAACGCCGGAGCCACAAGGCATTTACCCAGGAAGAAATCAATGAAATGATCGTAGGATATGCCAAAGACTACGGCCATGTGGTTCGGCTCAAAGGCGGCGACCCGTTTGTATTTGGTCGCGGTTTTGAAGAGATGCAATACGCTCAAAGTCAGGGAGTTGTGGTGGATTATGTGCCTGGAATATCGAGCGCTATCGCTGCGCCGGCTGCTGCCGGAATACCTGTTACGTTGCGGGGCGCAAGTCGCAGTTTCTGGGTGCTGACTGCTACTACCGACACGGGAGCATTCAACCCGGAAATTGCTGTGGCAGCCCAAACCGAAGCCACTTTGGTCATCCTGATGGGTTTGTCCAAAATTGCGGATATCACAGCAGCCTTTTTGCAAGCCGGAAAACACAGCCTGCCCATTGCCATTATCCAAAACGCTACCCTGCCCGAACAACAGGTCATCGTGGGTACCATGGCTGATATTGCAGAAAAAACACAACAGGCCAATACTGCCAGTCCTGCCGTCATTGTAGCCGGCGCCGTGGTACAAAACCGACTGGCACTGGAACACCTGATCACACAGGAAATAAGCGCCCCTATCAAAACAACAAGTACCTGAAAATCAACAAACGCTCCCTTACCTCCCTGATAACCAATAACTGATAACTGATAACAAAATTATGACGTCCACTTTTCCTACACCGCCCGTCGCACCCGACGAACAATTGCTGCAGCAACTGTCGCAGCAGAGCGCACTGCAGCAAATGTGGCTGAGCGGCTACCTCTACGGACTGGCCTCCCGGGCCGGTGAGGCGGCGCCTGCGCCTGTACACAACACGCCTGCCGCAGTGGCTGCTGCTGCGCCGGTAACGCCCGTGGCTGCCCTGCCTGCAGTGACGGTGTTGTACGGATCGCAAACCGGCAACAGCAAAAAAGTGGCGCATCAGTTGTCGGCCAAAGTGAAAGAACGTGGTTTTCAGGTCACGGTGGCCGATTTGAACGATTACCAGACCAAAAACCTGAAATCGGAAAAAATCGTCCTGCTTGTTATCAGCACGCAGGGTGAAGGTGAGCCGCCGGTGTCGGCCGAAGAATTTTACAAATGGCTGCATGGCGCCCGCGCGCCACGCCTCGAAGGAGTGCAGTTTTCCGTTTGCGCGCTGGGCGACCGCAGTTACCTGCAATTCTGCCAGACGGGTAAAGAAGTCGACGCCCGCCTCGAAGCGCTGGGTGCCCAGCGCCTGGCTGGCCGCGTCGATTGCGATGTGGATTTTGAGGAAAGTGTGGAAGGCTGGTTGGCAGATGTGCTGGGGAAATTGCCTTCAGCACCAGCAGCCGGGCCTGCTTCGGCAGCCGTAGCGGTATCCTCCAATGGACACGCAGCCGTGGTCCCTGTGGCCAAACCCATTGGAACGGCACACGACCGCAAAAACCCTTTTGCAGCGCCTGTTCTCGAAAAAATACAACTCAATGGCCGTGGTTCGGAAAAAGAAACCTGGCACCTGGAATTGTCGCTCGAAGGCTCGGGGCTTACGTTTGAACCTGGCGATTCACTGGGCATTTATGCCACCAACCCCGAATCGCTGGTAAAGGAAGTGCTGTACACGGCCATGCTCAATGGCAATAAAGTGCTGACGTACAACGGAAAAGAAGAGCAGTTTCGGCAAATCCTCTTGCGCGATGTTGAACTCTCGGTGCTTACCCGCGAAGTAGTGGAAAATTACGCCAACTGGACCAACAACAATGCGCTCAAAACCCTTTTGCAAGACAACACAGCCCTGAAAAACTTCCTCTGGGGCCGCAATGTGGCCGATCTGTTGCGCGAGTTTCCGGCCGCGCTTTCAGAATCCACTTTGCTTGGTTTTTTACGGAAAATGCCGCCGCGCTCGTATTCCATCGCATCGAGCCTGCTGGCCCATCCAGATGAAGTACACCTCACAGTGGCTGCCGTTCGGTATGATTTCAATGGCCGCCCGCACCAGGGGGTAGCATCCACTTTCCTGGCAGACCGCGTAAAAGCAGGCGAAACCGTACCTGTTTTTGTAGAACACAACGAATATTTCAAACTGCCTGCCGATGACGCCACCGACATTATCATGGTAGGCCCTGGTACGGGCGTGGCGCCATTCCGCGCTTTTGTGGAAGAGCGCAGCGAACGCGGCGCTACCGGAAAAAACTGGCTTTTCTTTGGTAATCCACATTTCGAAACCGATTTTCTGTATCAGATCGAGTGGCTTAATGCCCTCAAACGTGGCACCCTCGACCGCCTCGACGTGGCATTCAGCCGCGACCAGCAGGACAAGATTTACGTACAAAACCGCCTTTTGGAGCGTTCGAAACTTATCTTCGAACGCCTGGAAAATGGCGCCAGTTTCTACGTCTGCGGCGACAAATCCCGTATGGCTTCCGATGTGCAACAGGCTGTAAGCCAAATCATTGCAAAGGAAAGTGGCAAAGGCGATGAATACGCAGCCGAGTACTTGAAGAACCTGAAAAAACAACGCAGGTACCTGGAAGATGTGTATTAAACACTGACTTATCCTGATTTTTTTGAAGAATAGCGCCGGCAGCGCTTCAAGTGCTGCCGACGCTAAAAAAATGTCAAAATTTAAAGTCTATTAAAATTGTAGACTAAATTACTTAAGCATTCCCTTTTGCATGAAAACACATAGACTATTCCTTCGTCCCTACTGTCAAATGCGTCTGTAGCGCTGGAAGTGCTGCCGACGCTAAATCCCACTGACACAAAACACAATACCCGCCCATTCATATCCTCTTTTACAATGAAACATTCAGTACAACTCTTTATACTTCTGTTCCTGCTGCCTGCTGCAGGATTTGCCCAAAACACCATCAAAGGCATCATAAAAGATACTGACGGCCTCTTTGCAGATGGCGCTACGGTAGGCGTAAAAGGCACATCCGATTTTGCTTTTGCAGATACTGCTGGCGTGTTCAGCCTGACGACCAAACACGAATACCCGCTCACCCTTGTTGTAAAATACCTCGGCTACGTCACCCAGGAAATTGAAGTGACTGCTGCAACTGTCCAGCCTTTGCAGGTCATTCTGGTAGGTGATAATTTCCTCGAAGAAATCATCGTCACTTCCCGCCGTCGCAAGGAAGCGGCGCAGGAAATTCCGATTCCGGTATCCGTTGTAGGGGGGGCAGTGGTTGCCGAAACCGGCGCTTTCAACGTCAACCGCCTGAAAGAACTCATTCCTTCCGTACAATTGTATTCCTCCAATCCGCGCAATACCGGCCTTAGCATTCGTGGCCTCGGCACCACTTTCGGACTCACCAACGACGGTATCGATCCGGGTGTCGGCTTTTATGTAGACGGTGTGTACTACGCCCGCCCGGCTGCTGCCACGCTCGATTTTATCGATGTAGAACAAATTGAAGTGCTGCGTGGCCCTCAGGGCACGCTGTTTGGCAAAAATACTACGGCAGGAACCTTCAATGTGACGACGCGCAAACCGAGTTTTACCCCCGGTGGCAATTTCGAACTGAGTTATGGCAACTACGGCTACATCCAGGCCAAAGCCTCTGTTACGGGGCCACTGAGCAAAAAACTCGCCGGTCGCATTTCATTTTCCGGTACCCAGCGCGACGGGCTCATCAAAAATGTGAGAACCGATAAATACATCAACGACCTGAACAACATCGGTTTCCGCGCCCAGTTGCTGTACAAACCATCCGAAAGACTCAATATTACCCTGGCCGGAGATGCTACCCGCCAGCGCCCCGACGGCTATGCGCAGGTGTTTGCAGGCGTGGCGCCTACGCTGCGGGCGCCTTATCGCCAGTTTGAGCAAATCATCGCCGATCTGAACTACACCCTGCCCAGCCGCAATCCCTTCGACCGAATTGTAGACCATGACACGCCGTGGCGCTCCAACAACGACCTGGGCGGCGTATCGCTGAATTTTGACTATATCATCGGTTCGGGCACACTGACGGCTACCTCGGCCTGGAGATACTGGAATTGGGATCCCTCAAACGACCGCGATTTCACGGGTTTGCAGGCGCTTCGTCTCTCGCAGGCTACTTCGCGGCACCAGCACTGGTCGCAGGAAGTACGTTGGGCGGGTTCGCTGTCGTCGAAAGTGACCGGTGTATTCGGCGTGTTCGTGTTCGGTCAGGAACTTAACTCCGATCCTGTGCACATCGAGGAATCGGGCAACGCACAATGGCGTTTTTCTCAAAGTTCGACCAGTTCGCTGTGGGCAACACCAGGGCTTTTTGACGGATACGGCATCAAAACCACACAAAAACTCAATACACTCAGCGCCGCGGCCTTCAGCCAGATCGACTGGGCCATTACCAAACGCCTGAGCGTGCTGCCAGGGCTGCGGTTCAACTACGACGATAAATCGGTCAATTTCAAACGCGAAACCTACGGCGGCCTGGAAACGACCGACCCTGCCCTGATTGCGCTGAAAAACCAGGTGTATACCAACCAGGCTTTTGATGCCCAAATCGACGACACCAACTTTTCGGGCCAACTGACCCTGGCTTTCAAGGCCAATAAACGCATCAATACTTTTGCCACTTATTCCACCGGTTTCAAACCAGTAGGCCTCAACCTCGGCGGTCTGCCAAGTGCCAGTGGAGCACCCTTGATCGAACTGGCAGTGATCAAACCCGAAGCCGTCAGCCATACCGAACTGGTGTTCAAAACAACGCCGACGGCTTCATCGACCCTGAACCTGACGCTGTACAACACTGACATCAAAGATTATCAGACACAGGTGCAGTCGCCCGAACTGGGTATCAACCGCGGTTACCTGGCCAATGCCGAAAAAGTGCGCGTGCGCGGTGTGGAATTCGATGGCAACATTCGCGTTAAAAAATTCCTGACGCTCTATGCCAATGTAGCCTACACCGACGGAAAATACGTTACCTTTACGAATGCCCCGCTTCCACTGGAGGAAACTGGTAAATCGGTCGACGGCATACAGGTGGCTTTCAAGGATGTGTCGGGCGGAGCATTGCCGGGCATTTCCAAATGGGCGGCATCTTACGGCACTGATTTATCCAAAACAGGCAAGTTTTTCCGTAAAACAGGTAGTTTTTACATTGCCATCGACGCGTACTACCGCTCCGGATTTTCTTCCAGCCCATCGCCCTCGAAGTACCTCGTGATCGATGGCTACACCCTTCTGAATGCCCGCATCGGTTTCCGTGCCACCCGTGGATTTTCATTCTCCATTTGGTCGCGCAACCTGCTGGATAAAGACTACTTTGAACAATTGCTGCCCGGCGCCGGCAATGCCGGTCATTATGCTGCGGTACTCGGCGACCCGAGAACCTTTGGCGTGACGCTGCGGCAGGCGTTTTGATTTTTGGACCTCACCCCCCGGCCCCCTCTCCAACGGAGAGGGGGTGACTTCCTACACGCTCCCCCTCTCCGTTGGAGAGGGGGCCGGGGGGTGAGGTCTACACACTCTCTCACACTCGCAACCCTCTATGAAGATTAAAAACACGTTACCCCTGATTTTGCTTTGTTTTTTTTACTGGACAAGCAGTTTCGCACAGAAAACGATTACGACGGACGAACAAACCTGGTTTGGCGTTTTGAGTCAGATACGCTTTAGCCAACGATGGGGTTTATGGGCTGACGCTCACTTGCGCCTGCGGGAAAACTATCTGGGTGAATTGGCACAAAGTATTGTTCGGGTGGGCCCCACGTTTTACATCACCGACGATGTGCGCCTGACAGCCGCCTATGCCTACGTTAACCATTTCCCGGGAGAAGGGCATGAAAACATCTCTCAGCCCGAACATCGCCCCTGGCAACAGGTGCAATGGTTTACAAGATGGCCCAAGGTGCGACTAATGCAGGCCATACGACTGGAAGAACGTTTTCGACGTAAGATACTGGATGACAATACTTTGGCTGAAGGTTATCTGTACAATCCGCGCGTCCGCTACAACTTCGCTTTGTTCTTTCCGCTCACAAAAAAAGGCCTGAACCCGGGAGGATTACAGTTTCTGCTGAACGACGAAATCATGGTGAATTTTGGCAAAAACATCGTGTACAACTACTTCGACCAGAACCGGTTTTTTGCCGGACTGGCCTACCAGATTAACCCGCATGCACAGTTGCAGGGCGGGTATATGAATTTATTTCAGCAACAGGCATCCGGCAATCGGTATCGCAACCAGCATACGATCCGGATTTTTTACTTTCACAATTTCGACCTGCGCAAACAAGCGACTAAATAGTAGAACCCTCATGCAACACCCACCTCCTGCACCTGCTTTTCGCGAGGCCCTGGCATTCTGGGCCCGGCTCGGTGTGGTCAGTTTTGGCGGGCCGGCCGGGCAAATTGCCATCATGCACACCTTTCTGGTGGATAAAAAACGCTGGATCAGCGACCGAAAATTTCTCCATGCCCTCAATTATTGCATGCTGCTGCCTGGTCCTGAAGCCCAACAATTGGCCACTTATACGGGCTGGATGCTGCATGGCGTACGTGGCGGACTGGCGGCGGGCATCCTGTTCGTACTTCCATCTACATTGATCTTGTTGGGATTGAGCGTGTTGTATGTGACGTACGGTGCGCTGCCAATGGTTCAGGCTGCTTTCCTGTTTTTGAAACCTGCCGTTGTGGCCATTGTAGCGGGAGCCATTGTAAAAATTGGAAAAAAGTCGCTGCAGTCCCCTGTACACTACCTGGTGGCCGCCGCCGCTTTTTTGGCTATTTATTGGGGCAATGTGCCATTTCCGCTCATCATTGCGGGAGCCATTTTGACCGGTATAGCCATGTACCGCATATCGGCAGTGAAAGGGCTGCCCAACAAACAAGGAGCGGATGAGGATGCATCAGAACGCGGCTGGCTCATCAACAGCCACACGGTACTCGATCACACAGGTTTTTCCTGGCCACGCCTGCTTCGGCAAGGGATTGTGGCCCTTCTTTTGTGGCTTGTCCCGCTATTATTATTGGCTGTCGGGACAAATTTTGATTTCTGGAAACGGCTTTGTCTGTTTTTTACACAGGCTGCGCTGGTCACATTCGGAGGCGCATACGCTGTATTGCCTTATGTCGCGCAGGTCAGTGTAGAAAAATTCGGATGGCTCACCCACCTGGAAATGCTCGACGGGCTTGCACTCGGCGAAACCACGCCCGGCCCGCTGATCATGGTGCTGGCCTTTGTAGGGTTTATGGCCGGGTATCACACCTTTTCCGGGTCGCTGGGCGCCGCCACATTGGGGCTGGCGCTCACAGTGTATTACACGTTCCTGCCTTCGTTTTTATTCATTTTTGCCGGTGCGCCTCTGATCGAACGCACGCAAACCAATCCGGCGGTAAAATCCGTGTTGCAATATGCGACCTCGGCGGTGGTAGGCGTCATCCTGAGTTTGTGCCTTTTTCTGGGAAAAGCGGTCATAGCACCCCATGCGCCACACATAGAATGGCCGGCGCTGTTGTGGACTATAATATCTCTTGTGGCGTTACAGATATTTAAGGTAAATTTGATGTGGTGGATCGGTGTAAGTGTTGTGGCTGGTGTAATTTGGTCGGCTGTATGAAAACGCAATGAATCAGAAGACCGGAAAGAGGCTGTTTACAAGTATCGCATTTGGAATTGGATCAGATTTTTATTTTGTTTCCTATTCTAAAAACCTATGAGGTTTTTAAAACCTCATAGGTTTAATGCTCAATAAAAACAAAATTTGTCCGATTAAATAAAATAACTGCGGCATACCGCATCATTTCCGGGCCTCGCTTCGGGCGATGGCGCTACACAAGACAAGATCATGGCAGAAAAAAAATTATCGGAAGTCGAGATCATCAAGGAAAACAGCGATTACCTGCGTGGTTCGCTGGTGCAAAGCCTCGACAATAAAATTACCGGAGCGCTGTACCCGGACGATACCCAATTGATCAAATTCCATGGCGCGTATCAGCAAACCGACCGCGACCTGGAAAGCGAGCGAAAAACGCAAAAACTGGAACCGCTGTATTCCATGATGATCCGCATTCGGGTGCCCGGTGGCGTGGCAACACCGGCACAGTGGCTTCGCATGGACGAACTGGCTTCGAAATACGGCAACGGCACCATGAAACTCACCACCCGCCAGGCATTCCAGTTGCATGGCATCCGCAAACGCCACCTGAAAGCGACTATTCAGGGATTCAACGAGGTGATGCTCGACAGCATTGCAGGTTGCGGCGACGTGAATCGCAATGTCATGTGCAGTCCCAACCCCAATGAAAGCAAGGTGCACGAGGCCGTGTGGGATATTTCCCGGCAAATCAGTGCTGAATTTACCCCGCAAACCAGCGCCTACTACGAAATATGGATGGACGGTCAGCCGGTCGACGAATCGCAGCCGTTCACTACCCGCCCGCAGGACACTGCTGCTGCCAAAGACGCCGAGCCGATCTACGGAAAAACCTACCTGCCGCGTAAATTCAAAATTGCCATCGCCGTACCGCCTTACAACGATACCGACATTTTTGCCAACGACATCGGCCTGGTGGCTATCGAAAAAGACGGCGAACTGGAAGGCTTCAACGTGGCTGCCGGCGGCGGACTAGGCATGACATTCGGTATGCCGGAAACCTTCCCGCGCCTGGCCGATATGCTCGGATATGTAGACAAAAAAGACGTGCTGAAAGTGTGTGAAGCCATTCTCACCACCCAGCGCGACAACGGCAACCGTGAAAACCGCAAATTCAGTCGCCTGAAATACACCATCGAACGCATGGGCCTCGAAGCCTTCAAACAGGAAGTGGAGCGCCGTACAGGGTTTGCATTTCAGGAAGCAAAACCGTATAAATTCATCCATTCTGGCGACCCGCTGGGCTGGACCAAAACCCACGACGGCCACTATAACCTCGGACTCTTTATTGAAGGCGGGCGTATTGTCGATTATCCGGATTACCCGCTGCGCACGGCCCTGCGGGTGCTGGCCTCCATCAATGAGGGCGATTTCCGCCTGACGGGAAATCAAAACCTCGTGATCGGCCATATTTCTGCCGAGAAAAAGCCTGTGGTGGAAGCCATTCTCGACAAATACGGCGTGTTGCAGGCTACGTACAAACAAACGGCGCTGCGACAGAACTCCATTGCCTGCGTCGCACTCAATACCTGCTCGCTGGCATTTGCCGAGGCCGAACGCTACTTGCCGTCTCTGATCGATAAAATTGACCTGATTATTCGTGCCCACGGCCTGGAAAAAGACGCGATCAACATCCGTATGACCGGCTGCCCCAATGGCTGCGGCCGGCCATATCTAGGGGAAATTGCTTTTATCGGAAAATCGCCCGGCCGCTACAACCTCTACCTCGGGGCTGCCCACAATGGCGAGCGCATGAACAAACTGTACCGCGAAATGCTCGACGAAGCGGGTATTCTGGCCGAACTGGAACCCATCATCGGCGCCTATGCCCGGGAGCGGCAACGAAATGAAACCTTTGGCGATTTTGTGATTCGGCAGGGCTATGTAAAAGCAACCACGCACGGAACCAATTTTCACGATTGAGAGCGCTTTAAACACGCTTCAAGGTATTGTCAACCCTTTTCGCAACAAAACATGGACGAAATCCTGCACTCCGCCCATTTTTCAGAAACACCACCGACCGTTTTTACCGGAAACGGCGGCGGCAATAAACTGTTTCCGGTATTCCTGAAAATGGAGCACTTCGATGTACTGATCGTCGGAGGGGGAAATGTAGGCATGGAAAAAATTACTGCTGTGCTCGGTAATAGCCCCGATACGCGGGTCACGCTGGTGGCTTCCTCCATTTCAGACGAGATCAAGGCCTTTGCAGCGGAATATCCGCATGTTATCCTACAGGAAAAACCCTTCGAACGTGCCGACCTGATTGGGAAACAGTTTGTCATTGCCGCCACCGACGATCCTGTGGTCAATCGGCAGGTGAAAGCGCTGGCTGCTGCGCGGGGTATCCTGGTGAATGTGGCCGATACGCCGCATTTATGCGATTTTTACCTGAGTTCGATCGTCCAGAAAGGCGACCTGAAAATAGCCATTTCCACCAATGGCAAATCGCCGACCATTGCCAAACGCCTCAAGGAAACCCTGAACGAACTGTTGCCGGGCGAACTCAACGACATCCTGCAGCACATGCCCTCTATTCGTCAGAAACTGGGTGGCGATTTTACCGAAAAAGTGCGCAGCCTGAACAGCCTCACAGCCTCCATCGCAGCCGGTGAAGAGGCGCTGACCGCCGTGATTCCGCACCAGAACCTCGAACGCATCAAGGATTTGAGGTGGCGCCGACTGGCCACTGCCGCGCTGGCAGCCTTCGGTTTGTCGCTGATTTTCAATGTGGTATCCTTTTATATCCCAACCCATACCTGGCCAGAAATCATCGGCCGCATCGACTCGCAATTCTGGGTTTTTGTCGGCGTAGGTTTCGTTGCCCAACTGGCCGATGGCTTGTTGGGAATGGGCTATGGCGTCGTTACACAGGTATTTCTGATGGGAGCGGGTGTACCGCTGGCTGCGGTAAGTTCGAGTATTCACACGGCAGAAGTGTTCACGGCCGGAGCGTCGGGGTATTCGCACTATCGTTTTGGCAATATCAACCGGCGATTAGTGAAGGCCCTGCTCTTGCCGGGCGTCATTGGCGCTATTGCAGGCGCTGCGCTGCTAGCCTGGCTGGGCGATACGTACGCGGCGTACATCAAACCCATTCTTGCGGTGTACATCCTGCTGCTGGGTATGCGCATCCTGAGCCGTGCATTTGTTCGGTACAAGAAAAAAAACAAGGCGCGCAATATCGGCTGGCTGGCCGGCGCAGGTGGTTTTCTCGATTCTTTCGGCGGCGGCGGCTGGGGGCCGCTCGTCACCAGCACCCTCATTGCGAAAGGCAAAACGCCGCAATACGTGATCGGCTCGGTAAGCCTGACCGAGTTTTTTGTAACCCTCGCCAGTGCCGTCACGTTCTTCTCATTCATCGGCCTGTCTCACTGGACCGTCATCGCAGGCCTTATTCTGGGCGGGGTGGCTGCCGCACCTTTGGGCGCGCGCCTGGCCGGCAAACTGCCCGTTCGAGTCATGTATATCCTTGTAGGCCTGATTATTATTATTTGGAGTGGACGGGTGTTGTGGAAAGCGATTCCGTGGTAGTAGCAAGGGACCAAAATGCAAGTGGCAAGGAGCAACAAGCCATGGGAACAGCAAAATGAAGCATTTGCATAAATTTGGGCCTTCAAGGCCCCCAAAGCCTTTTTACCTCTCCTTCCATTGGCTCCCGCATCGCACCCACTGTTGACTGTTGACTGTCGACTCTCGACTGACTACTATTCTTTCACCACCTTCCCGCTCCCGCCGCCGCCCACGCTCCACACATACACCCCCGCAGGCACATCGCTGATGCTTACCTGCCACTGCTGACCGGCGCCGGACTCCAGCACAAGGCTGCGCAGCGCACGCCCGTACAGGTCGTACAGCACCCAGCGCGCTGGCGCCGATAGCGGCGTGCTAGCCGAGATATTCAGGTACGCATGGGCAGGATTGGGATACACCGACAGCGCAGGCAGCACAGGCAGCCAGGCCTCCCGCACGGGCACGGTGTAGCCCTCGCAGGGGCTGATGGGGGTACCGATGGCACCGAGCCGAAAATTTGGTATATTGGGAATGTCTCCGCCATGATAGGTCGGTGTATGCAGGGCATGTTGCTCAAAATTGCAGGCTAAGCCAGGTTCATTGGGGTTGTGGATGATGTGTACGACACGAGTGTCATTGCCCGGGAAAATATACAACTTGCAATCGGGGCCAAGCCCACCTTTGCCAAAATTAGCAGCCAAGGGATCGGCATATCCATCGTATGTCCCTACCAATTGCTGTGTCGCTTCTATATCCTCCGCCCATAAATCCAGTTGATATAAATATCTTTTTACGGATATATAAAGGAATTGTCCGCTTGGGGAAATTAAACAGCCACCATCGAACGGTTCGTAGCCTCCAAAATCGACATCAATATGTTTGTAGTTGCTTAGCAAACCTGTATTTCGATCAAAGTCAAACATCCTCACCTTATTGTGCGGATTGAATCGAATGTACTTGCTGCCATCCGGGCTGAATATTGCATACCCCCCTCCTTCGCCAGCCGGAGGGGTAGAATCCCCCATAATTTGAGTATTCACCAAAGTGGGGCCTTCAGAATTGAATAAGAAAATGAAATATTTGTTGTTTCGTCTTCCGGGACTAATGACCCACCAATCAATACCATTAGCATGCCTTACTGCCATCATTTCTCCAAATGAAAATGTATCTTGCAAAATAAATATATTTTTTTCAACAACTTTACCTGAATCATTGCTCTCACTTATATCAATTTTAGAAAAAAGCATATCAAGGGTGAGAACATCAAAAGGATTATATACATAATAGATTCTTTTATGGAAAAGATAAAATATCTTATTAGAACTGGGCTGAGGGAGAATAATTGAACTTTGATGCCCAGACGTATATCCTAAATTTTCATTTCCACATTGAATGTTATACACCTCGCCACTATTGATAGAATCTCCGTTTTCCATTAGTTGGTGTTCTTTGTTAGCAATAAAACAACCATTAGAGTAAATCAATAACTGACCGGTACTATCACAGATACTGGCACAATTCCCCTTTCCAAATTCAATAAAGCGATCAATTTTATAGGTTCTTACCGTATCATTGTTGAAATCTATATTGACGCCACCAAAAATGGAGTCAGAAGAATAACTATCGTGCCCCATGGGCCATATATAGTTTTCTTTCTGGCTGTATCCGATGTTGGATGAAAACAACAAAAGCACCGCTATGAAATGAATGATTTTCATATCTGTATGCAATAAAAGCAGGCGCTACCTGTGTACACAGATAGCGCCTGCTTGAGATGAACAATTAGTGAATAACGACTAATTTGCCGGAAGCAAGCGATGTGTTTTTATCGCGGTATTCCCATGCATAAATGCCGTTTGGCAAATGGGCAGTGGATATTTGGGCAGAATGGCTTTGTACATCCAGGCTTACCTTGGTGCATATTTCTCCCAGGGCATTGCGCAGCACAAAGGTGCTGGATATGCTTTCTTTGGGCAGCACATATAAAAGTGTCAATAGGCCGGAGGCGGGGTTGGGCGCAACGGCATATCGCCCCTCCTGAATTGTAGTCGTTGCCCTTCTCTCCTCTGTTTCAGTCTGTTCGCACAACAAAGCATCGTTGTACAGCACTGGCGTTTTTACCACCGCATCCAGCATGGCCCTTGCTATCAGCACGGCTTCTCCGCCTGCCAGCGGGCACTGGTTGGCAATGGCGGAAAGGGTGGCGCGTTCGGTGGAATCGAGCGAAATGTCATAGTACAGAAAGTTTTGTACAAACAGTTCGTTCACCGTTTTGGCATTGGCCTGGAATACGGTGGTATCGGGTAGCAGGTCATTGTCGTCGATGAGCGGATTGCGCCATAGCAACCGGCGACTGATCAGGGTATCGATCAATAGGCGCTGGGTTTCCACCGCATCGTCAATATCCTCCATCAGGGTGGCGAAGTCGGGCAGGGATTTTACAAAATCAGAATAACTGATAAGCGCGGTATCCTGCAGGAGGCTGTCTGCCAGTATAAATTCAACGTTCACGTCATCCAGGCGCCCCTGCATGTTCAGCAGATCGAGACTATCCTGGCTATCGATGGCATACGCGGCAAGGATGGCGATTTCCTGCGCGCCGAAGGCCTGCACGGCCAGCGTGTCCATGCCGGTCATAAAATCATTGATGTCGGGGTCGGTGCTGTACGGGTTGCCCTCTTCCGTCAGTCGGCGGTACAGGTGTCGGCGGGTCGTCCAGGCCACTGCCGGGCCATAGTATTCGCCGGGCAGTTCTCCTTTGGCGATAGCCGTTTCTGTTTTTTCCAACTGAAGCGGCATGAAGTTAAGGGGCAGGCAGAGTGACGGGAAGCCGGTTTGTTGGGTGCCGCATTGGAAGGTAGTGTTATCATCATCATCCGGGCCAAACCAGTCTTCTGGGCCATCAATTGCATTAGGCAAATATAAAGAAGTAATTCCCGCAAGATCATAGGATGGATCGACGGTAAATTTTGATTGCCCTATCAGGTCAGCATTCCCCAAATACTTCGCCCCTGTTTCCAGACTGGCATCTTCCCAAACATTACCCCGGTGTATTTGCGGGCCGGTAAATACGTCGCCGATATTGGGGCTGAGGCCGAGTTGCAGGCCGATATTGGCTTCGGTGAAGGAGTTGCCGCGAATGTCGTTGAGGTCGGCAGCGCCCGCCACTTCCATGCCTATACCGGTGCCTTCCATGAAGTTGCAGCCCCATTCGGTAGCCGGGGCGTGCATATTCTGGTAAGCCCGGATGTTCATAAAGCCGGAGCCGCCCTGGCCGCCTGTGCCGGTGGTTTTGGGCAGCAAGCCCTGGGTGTTGTTGCAGAGCACGGCATTGCGGTTGCCGCCGTTGACGGCAATACCGGCGTAGTTGTATGCGTCGTCTTCGAGGTACACAATGTTGTTGTGGATGTTCACTTTATTGGCAATATTGGCTTCAATGCCTTTGGCCGCTTCGTACAGGTTGATCTGGTTGTCGGCCACATCGCCGCCGAAATGCGAGGAAGTCGGCGAGTTGCCGCCGATGCGGATACCGACTCCGTTGGGGTTATTGTCCATCTGTATGATATTGTTGCGTACCTCCGATGCGGCGGGCGATTCCATGTACTGGTGCAGGGCGATACCGGCGTCGGTGGCGCTGATGCGGTTGTTGCGCACGCGGAAATACTTCATAGGCAGGATATTGGCCGAGCGAACACCGTAGTCGACATTTTGCATGCGGTTGGCCGACACGTCGATCGACGAATGGGCGGCGCGCACACCGGCATGGCAGTTGTCGAAACTGACTGTACTGTTTTCCGCATAGCCGAGTCCTCGCTGTATCAGGGTACCCTGGTTGCAGAAAATGCCGTTTCCGGCCAGGTTGACAGGATAGGCCGAGAAAGAAGACCCCGACCAGTATATATCCTCGAACACGCTGCCCTGCACCGTGACATTGCTTTTTTTCAGTACAATACCATTGTGCATACCCTGGAATGTGCTGAGGATGGGCGGTGCGCCCGGCCCCATTTTTAGTTCGCCGATGACGGCAGTAGGCAGCCCGTCGAAATAAATACCGGCATAGCCTTTTTGATTGACGGGCAGGGGCGACTGGCCGGTGTAGGCCGTTTTCAGGGCGGCGGTATTGTCGTACACGTTGCCGCGCAGGCTGGTGTACGGGTAGCCGGAACTGGGCGTGAAAGCGCCGTATATGCCGAAGTTGTTGTTGCGGAAGGTGGATCGCATCACGCGGCCGAGGGTTTTCCCTGTAAACCGGATGCCGTATTGCGCATCCTGCACCACCGATTCGTCCATGGTCAGGTAGGTATCGTTGTCGGCTTCGATGCCTTTCCACATTTGCTCGCAGCCTTCAAACGTGCAGTTCAGGAGTTTTACATCGGTGTCGGCTTCGAGGTGTACCTTGCTGCCGGGCGAAAGCACGAAGTGAAAATCGTTGAGGTTGTAGCGGGTTTGGCCGGTGGTGCCTTCTTCGATTGGGATGAAGAAGTAGTTGTCGGGTGGGGCTAAATTAAGATCAGGATTAAAGGGAGGAAAATATGTTTCATAACTCAGATCGAGGTCCCCTATCACATGATAATAACGATATAACGAATTCACCTGGGGGTGAATTTGATAATATTGAAATCCGGAATCTACTACTTCTGTGAAATGCCTTGAAGGGCCGAGTTCTATATCAAAATAAGGCTTTATGGCATTGGTCCATGCTGAAACCGATTGATTTAGTGAATTGATGGAAACAACTTCTGCCCCCCCAATGGCGGCTATGTCATTAAGGCTTACAGGTTCATAATCGAACAATAAATCGAAGGTAACCGTTAGAGAATCTTCAAAATCCAGGGGTACTTTTTTCTCGGCGCTGGTAGAATCTGTTGGGTTTACCCGCGCAATGAGTTCAATTATTCCACCCGGCAATGCTCTTGAATGTGTAAAGTAATCGCTTACAATTGCATTATTAGCATCCCGACGAACAGAAAAATATTTTGACTTCACTTTTGCCCTGACCATTACTTCATTATCTGCACTGCATCCACCTAAAATTGTGGCAGAAACGGTCACCTTCTGACGATCCAAGCCACAGCCTCTTACCGGATGAATGTCATTTGTGCTTGCATTGGTAACAACCGGATAACAACGGGCACAATCTTCCGGGAGTTGGTTCTCAAAATATTCTTCTTCCAGACAATCGCATTTCCCCGGTTGGTTATCTAAAAAAAATGAATTTAATTTCTCCGTCATACAACTGGAAAGTCCTTCTCCAACACCGCTATTGTATTTACACATTAAAAGAGGGACAGAATCACAGTTTGTAGTGGAGCAAGAAGTGCCATAGTAATCCAATGCATCTTCGTGCGGCAAACCCAATACATGGCCCAATTCATGGGCAAGAATAACGCCCAGCCTGTTCATGTTCCAGTTAGCCCCGGCATCTGCAAATAGAAGGATACAACTTTTGCCTCTGTTTTCGGCATTGCTGCACATAGAACCTGTGTATTGTCGTTGTGTGTGCCCGTTTACACCTGACGAATGCCCTGTAAAGTAGACAATAACGTCTTTTTTGATACATGTCCTGGAAGATTGCCAATTGGAAATAATATTATCACCCCAAGTTGCCAGGTTGTTGTTGTATAAAGGATCATTTTCATACACCTCTTGAGCATACCATACCGTGTTGATCCAGATATTTGAATTGATGTTGTTCCAAACAGTGTTGGCTTTTGCAACTGCTGAATTCATGGCATTTGTAGCAGCAGCCTGAGGATCTGATGTGTTGGAAAAATGATCTACGAATGATTCATCCATTTGCAATACTATGTCGAATGCTATGTTGGAACATTGTCCAATTGCCTTTTGAGAAGTAAGCAATCCATCAAAAA
>JAIUPL010000012.1 GCA_020160935.1 Bacteroidota bacterium
TTGTTGCTCAAAATTTTGATAGTCGAAGTCTTCTTTCTTTTTGCCTTTCATTCTTGTCTGTGTAAATTTGGTGAAAAGTTCGTAATTTTTTCACCTGACACAGAATTTTGAACAGTCTCCCCAAATTCGATGTTCAGGGTCCCGCTGGCTCCACGGCTTTCTACCCTTACCGCTCCCAGCGCCCCCGTTTCGGAACGTCGGCAGGGTTCCAAACCCTGCCGACGTTGGGGAACGCCCGCTACTTCCGCTGGCACATGGCCGCTGGCGCTATGGCTGCTACCTCCCCAAAAAACCACCCATCAGCAATACGCCAACACCACATATTGCCTTACTTCCCAACCATCAGCCGCTCCATGCGTACGTTGCCCCCGATTTCCAGCCGAACGGTATAAACACCTGCCGGATGGCCGGACAAATTCAAGGGGAAAGGCTGCCCAGCGTCCAATGCCAGTTTCTGATATAAGACAAGTTGTCCCAAGCCGTCGAATACTTCAAGAAAACCGTCGCCTTCCGGCGCTTCCGGAATCACAAGGGAAGTAATGCCCTGGGGAGCAGGATTGGGGAAAAGCCGTAATCCGGATCGCCCATCCGCCTCGTTTTCCACACTGACGATGGGAGAATACACAAAACGACCATCGAAGTCTGTTTGCTTCAGGCGGTAATGGTTGGGGCCTGTAACAGGTTTTTCATCCCAAAAAGAGTAGTTGTTTACCTCGTCGGTCGTACCCATACCAGGCACGAAGCCGATCTTGTTCCAGCTGCGACCGTCAGCGCTACGCTCCACCTCGAAGCCCTTGTTATTTTGTTCAGTGGCGGTATTCCATTCGAGCAGGATTTTTCCGGAGTGTGGGGTGGCATTAAAACGAACCAGTACAACCGGCATGGCCGTCGCCCTTCGAATATTGGCACCGATTTGCATGAGAACTGGAGAAGAAGGTTCCGCACCGGATACGTTCCAACTCATATTCACAGTGCCGCTACTGTTGGAGGCTCTACTGGTGGAAATGCGGTGTGCCTGGGTAGAAGAGGCAGACGTTTGGGTAGCCTCCTGGGTTTGTCCACTTCCCGCTGTTAAGGTCGGTGGTGTCGGGTACTGGCCAAAGCCGGCAACCGCATCCACTGCCATGTCGCCGGGGCTGCCGGAAACAGAAATAGAAAGATTGGATGGTGTAGTAGCGATGTCGCTTGCTAGGTTATTCATAGGATTTGCCTGATCTACTCCCTGATAAGAAGCGGCGGTCAATCCACCATATTGAAAAAAACTCGACCAGGTTGCCACTATATTGCCGCTAACAGTAGAAGCCACTGTACCCAGAGGCAGGTACCACAGTTCTATGCGGCCGCCGCCGTTGGACACCGGGTTATCCAGCCTGGTCAGATTTTGCCCGTTGTATGTGATGGAGAAAACCGTTTGATTTTGGCTCGATCTTGCAAAAACTACCAGCAATTTGTTAGTACCTGGCGCCACATTGAACCCGGATATCGTCAGGGTACCAAAATTCAATGCATTAGCGGCGACTGCTATGGCTACGCCATTTCCGTCGGCAATTACCTGTGCATCCAACTTTTCATGCGCACAAAAAAATAAAATAACAAGCAAAGAGGTGATTGTCTTTTTCATTAAACATTATTATGAGGTAAAAAATCAAGTTCAAAAAATAAGTTCCGGTGCAATTTGCCGCCCAACCGCTTATCCCGCTCCGTTACCATTCCCTTTTCAAAATACCGGTCCGCAGTGCCAGTGCAAAATTGCGGCGGAGGTCGAAAAACGGGGTACGCTGATGTTTCAAAAAGGTATACTGAGGTTGCATGTTTTACCTTTACGGTGCTTTAAACGGATGCCGACCGTCGCCGCTGGCGCTATGGCTGTCTACCCTTACCTCTCCCGGCGCTGGCGCGCGGCTGTGCCGCGTGACATCTTGCAACATCTACGCTTGATAGTTTTACCATAGACCTAACTGTAATACATTTAAAAACCAACAGATATATCAGTATTTCATCAAGTAGAAGATGTCACGCGGCATAGCCGCGTGACATCTTAACTGCTGCTGTTGGCGTCTATACTAGAATAATCTTCGAAATCGTGACTTCCGCATATTATGTAGTTGGCGAGGACGCCAACTACGGCCACTGGCGACTCGATAACATAGCATGATGACAACCACAAGCGCACTCTTCTGCTTTCATGACACACCGTACCGAGCCGCCAAAGGGCCATTGTTGGCGTCCTCGCCAACAATAATCACTGAATGGGTGGCCAATCGAAGGAAATGATAACAATAATTCGATACATTTGAAGTCTAATCCGCTTCAAATATGTACCACCATTATTACAACCTCTATTTCACCACTGCTACTATCCTGCAATGGAAACATCTTCTACGGAATGACGAGTTTAAAGAAATCATTATAGAATCCATGCGTTTTTTGGTTCAGGAAAAGCGGGCGGTCATATACGAATTCGTCATTATGCCAAATCATATTCATTTGATCTGGCAGATTCCAGAACCTCACACGCTTTCAGAAGTTCAATCTGCATTGCTATCTTATACTGCGCATGAGTTCAAAAAATTGCTGAATGCAAAATATCCGGCAGCATTAAAAAAGTTTAAGGTTAACCTCAAAGACAGGGCTTACCAATTTTGGAAAAGGAGTCCGTTGTCTATTCCCATATTCTGGGATAAAGTTTTTTACCAAAAGGCAAGGTATATACACTGGAATCCTTGTACAGAAAAGTGGATGTTGGCAAAAATACCGGAAGAATACAGGTATTCATCTGCTTACAAAAGTGATCAAGGTGGTTATTGGGATTTTGTTACTGCATTTGGAAGCATTTAAATAGAATTTATTTAATACTGTTAACGATGATATTACCCAATGAATCGGTAATAAAATTGTAGTTGGCGAGGACGCCAACTACGGCCACTGGCGGCTCGGTAATATTGGCAACTTCACATACATGAAACCACAGAGGCTTTCCGACGATGCCAGCACCTGGATCAAGCCTATCAAGCCGCCAAGGCCATTGTTGGCGTCCTCGCCAACAATAAACGCTAAAATGAGTGGCTTCCTGCCGCTCATCGTATCCGAGCCCAAACTTTCTTGTCCATCACAGTGCTATACCCCATTCTTCATTGTAAATTTGTCAATTAAAGCCTCTATCATGAAAGAGTATAATTTCAAACCCGTCAACGCGTATCAGTTAGATTATGATGGAGAAACACATTATAACCTTCAAATAAATGCAGGAGAAGAAGGCCTGCGAGAAGCAGAAGCCTTGTTTGAGGAATATGACAATTATCCGAATGGGCCAGGCTGGGCAGGATTGGTGCAATATATCATGGAACAAGAATGCCCGGAACTGATTTCCTGCTTTGAGTTTGATGAAGAAGGGGATACGTTTCTTGCCGATTGTCAGGAGGAAAGTAACATGATACAACTGGCATCGCTCCTTCAGGAAATCATATTGAATAAGGATCGTTTGACTTCGTATCTGAAGGAGTTGCCCGAAGAATATAAATATATGTAACGCAACAATCCGACACGCATTTCCGAACGTCAGCAGGGTTCAAAACCCTGCCGACGCTCTTTCCACCCACCCACTTATGAACTTCACCAACGCTACCTTTCTGCTCCGGGCCGCTGTGGCCATCATTCTTCTGACACACGGCTTGCCAAGCATCTACACTGGCGATGTCAATAATTTTGGCAATTTATTCCTCAATGAAATTGGTTTTGCGCCGTTCGGCGTGCCGCTGGCCTGGGCGATTAAATGCTCGCATATTGTAACAGCCCTGTGTTTGTTGCTGGAAAAATATGTGAAACCGATGGCTATCCTGACCATCCTTATTCTAATAGCAGGCATCGCCACCGTACATTTTAAAGAAGGCTGGTATGTCGTGGGCGGTGGCAGAAACGGTTGGGAGTACAATTTTTTACTGATCATTGCCCTGCTGACCATCATGTATCCCAATGGACTTTCGCTGACCAAGAACAAAAGGTAAATTCCATATTGCCCGGAAAGTAATTTTTTGAACGGCCGTTAAAACAGTTTCTTATATTTGAAGCCTGAATCGCTTTCGCTCATGCACACCTGACAAGAGGACGCCCCCCGATTACCACACCCCAATAGAAAACAGTGTGAATCAATCAAATTTTTCACCACATAATTTTCCAACCAATGACAACATGCAAGCGATTACTCTTAGGCCTCATCCTGTTTATCCCGATGTGGCTGGCTGCCCAAAGCCCCGTAGGCAACTGGAAAATGTCCGTACCCGATCAGGACGGAAAAATGACACCCCTCGCCGTGACCATTGCCGACAACGGCACCTACGCCGTGGATTTCGGAGCCGACGGAACGGTTGAAACCAGAGGCAAGTACACGCTCGACAAGGACAAATTGACCATTCAGGACACAGAAGGAACCGACTGCACCGCCCAAGGCGTGTACACAATCATGGTCGACGAAAAAAACCTGACCATGACCCGCGTCAGCGACGGTTGTCCCAATCGGGGCGGCCCCGAGGGTGTAATGAAAATGGAGCGGGGGTGATTCACCAACATCGGCATCGCTGCCCAAAAAAAATCATCGACATCACCACCACAAGCCCCGAATTTTGACTACCTTTCGGGAACCAATCAAATGAAAACGCTCGTATCTCTCCATAGATAGATATCCCTTTTGTATTCGCGTGCGGATGCAAAAGGGATTTTTTATGGCAGGTGGCGGCGTGGAATTGGATGACTCCGGGAAATCACGGCACTTCTCATTTTTTCATCAACCGATCCACTTGTATGCGTCACTTTTTTCTGTTTTCGCCCCAATCAGGTACTCCTGCCATCGATGTTGCCACTGTTGTACAACGCGCCGGTCTTTCTTCCGATATTCCCGTGAGCGCCATTCAGGCCTTGCCGCCCCTGCAAAACCTGGCTCAAATGGCTGCCGACTTTCCCCCTGCACAACAGGATACGCTCCTGCGGTACTGGCAAAATCAGGTGAATTATTTCACGCCGCTGGTAAATGCTCAATTCGGCAGGTTTTTTCAGGATGCCGTAACTGCTACCAATTTTGGCATTTTGCAAAGCGCCTGGAACAGTTTTCCGGCAAAAACCGTCTGTATCACGATCCAGTCGGCCACTTTGGGCTTGCTCATCGTATATCCGCACCTTAGTATCGATGCGGATGGCCAGATCACCAGCGGTGGCCGACCGACATATGTGGAGGGCATGCAAGCCATGGCCCAGCCCGCTACGGCCGTCGCCATTTCGGATGATACGGTCGACAACCTGCAGACCTCTACGTTCAGCATCTTGAATTATATTGGTGCCGGGCTGGCGGCATCCGGCTTCCCTATTGTAGGTACCATTTTTCAGGCCCTTTTTTCCATCATTGCCACCTGGCTGAACCCGAGTTCCAATATTGTTTCCCAGATACTCACCCAAATCCAGACGATGCTGGAGCAAAACAACATCACGATTGAAACGGATTTTGCCACCGCAGCCGTGGATACCTATGTGAATTGGGAAAACATGTATTTCCAGCAGGCAGATTTTACCTTGCTGTCCGACCCGAATGCCGACAAAACGACCCAGGCCTATGCCGATGCCATGAGCAGGGCAACGAATTTTATTACCCAGGTACACGACGATTTCATGGGTACGCCGCGCCTGTTCGATGCCGTCAACCTGATGACCGGAGATGTGGGTGTGAATGCGGCTGACCTGGATACGCCAACCGAAGCGATGTACAAGTTCGAGGCCTTCCTGTTCTTTTCCGGCTTTGTTTTGTTTTTCGGAAAACAGGGCTGGTTGTACAGCCAGCAGATCAATGGTACCAACAGCCAGACTACCCGCGACCTGGCAAATGCCGTGGCACAATACAGCACACAATACACCAATTACGTACAGCAGATCAGCGCCTCCATACAACAGCAGATCAGCCAGCGACTGGGCAATATTTACACCTACAACAATACCGGCGGCGCTTTCTGGTCGATCAATGACAATTACAACGGCCCGCACGAAAAAAACAGCGTAGAGCCCTACAAGATGTTCGGTTACAACGGCGCCTACACGTTCAATTACTGCGGCAGCAGTGAGGAAAAAAAGGCGGAAGACTCGGCCAACAAGGCTGTTACAGAAATTGGCAACGATTTCACCAACTACATCTACAACCAGATCAACCCGAGCCCGACAGCGCAGGCAGATTTGCAACAGAAAATACAGGACTTCATTACGAATAATACCAAACTACAAAACCTCGCGACGATGTCGTAACGAAAAACGTACAATGGCTGCCCCCCGGCCATGAAATCAGGTTTTTGGAAAAAAGAATGGACGAACAAGAAACAATCGTTAGTTTCTTGTTAGCATTACCTATGTTTGAGCCGCTCTTGCCGACCTATCATTTTAGTTTCCTGCTCCCTGAGCATTTTCCCGGCACTTTGTACTACATAGGAGCCCTGCGAGACTTGGCTGCACACTACGATGGCACCCTGGATGATGAGGAGGAATGAACCTCTTATTAAAAGAAACAAAACGAGTATTTTTTCATGCAATCATGTATATTTTTGCTTGGTCATAACAATGCGTGAGCGACTGCTTCATTGCAAACCAAGGCCTTGCTGAACCCCAAAACTGCCCTAAACTTCACAGATTTTACCCATGCTAAAAACTTTGGTATTCCCCTTTTTGCTGCTTTTGGCGGCATCCACCCTTACTGCTCAGGCATCAGCCTACAATGACCTTGTGCGACAGGCCGAGCGCATGCACGCCAACGAACGGAACTACAAAGGCGCCCTGGCTAAATACCAGGAAGCCTTTGCGCTGCAATCGCCTTTGGCAAAAGACTTGTACAATGCATCATGTTCGGCTACGCTCAGTGGCGATATCGACCAGGGGTTCGGCTTGCTCAAAAAAGCCATTGAATCTGGCTGGTCGGACGAAATTACCATGAAAATGGATCGCGATATGAAGTCGCTGCGCGCTCAAACGGCGCGCTGGGATGAAATGATTGCGTTGATGCGAAAGAAAGCAGAAGAATTAAAGACAGCACAAGCCAGTTTGAAATCTGCGGGCATTTCTTCAGATGATGCGCCAAAATTGCTGGCGCCATTTTTTTCAAACGAGCACTGGGGCGTGATGCGCCGCGACAATCAGGCGGAAGTCATGCCTGCCATTTTCGATTTACCGCCATTTTTTGGAAATGTTGTGCTGGCTCGTTTCCGCAATCAGTGGTACAAGATGGATTTCAGCACGGGTGCCGCTCAGGGCTATTATCCCCCTACCCCATCCCTGTCATCGCCTATTTTTGATCGCCCGGTGGCGCCCAATGCCCAATCGCCAGCCCAAGGGTTTGTAGTCGACTCCACCGGCCGCCTCCAGGACCGTGCCGACCTGTATGCTGCTTTTTCGCTCGTCAAATACGTAAAAACAAGTGGCTTGCCTGCCCAATACTGGGCTGTGGTCAAATTCAAATCGACCAACAAATGGGGTGTAATAGATGCAGCAGGCGCCCCGTTGCCTGGCACAAAGGCAGATTTCACCAGCCTTGAAGTTTGCAACTCCGCCTCTCCGATTTTTGAAGAGAAGACACCGGCTGAACAGGTGCTTGTGTATCAAAAAGCGAATGGCGAGCGCGGTTTGCTCGATTTTGCAGGCAAAAGCCATCTTGTAAAAGGATTTGACAGCGCGGCGCTCCTGTCCCTTGAAATGTCGGCCAAATCCGGCGGGCGCACGTTTTTGAAATTCAGTAAAAACAACAAATGGGGCGTCATAGGCCGCAAGCCTGGCAGCACGCAATGGATAGTGTTGATCGAGCCTCGGTTCTCCGATATTTCTGGTTACGGGTATGGTTTTACAGGCAGTTTCGATGAAAATAATACGGAGTCGTACCAACCGCAGGAATATCTGTTCAGAGTACGTGAGGGCAATGAAGAGTATTGTGTCGATCTCCAGGGGAAAGCCTATCGGCGAAAGTAATATTGGCGATACAAGCGAGGCTGTGAACCGCGCCTATGTTGCCAATATCCTCATCTGCTCAAATAATCGGTAGTTTCTTGTTACAATTAATTATGTTTGACCCGCTCTTGCCTACCATTCCATTTCAGTTTTCTGCTCCCTGAGCATTTTCCTGGCGCTTCGTCAGCGCTTTTCATTTCATTAACCTCCGTTCCGGCGGCGATATACCGGATTATGCCATGTCAAACGCCCGCCTCCGCGCAATCGGGATGTACGTTCCGGAACGTATTGTGAACAATCAGTATTTTGAAGAAATAATCGAGACGACGGACGAATGGATACAGTCGCGCACAGGCATCAAGACCCGCCGGTATGCAGCGCCCGATCAATTTACCAGCGACCTCTGCGTACGCGCTGTGCAGGATTTGGCCGCGCACTACGATGGTACGCTCGATGATGTGGATATGATCCTGGTTTCGACAGTCACACCCGATCAACCCATGCCGAGCATGGCCTGTCTGGTACAGTATAAACTGGGACTGCAAAAGGCCGGCGCACTCGACATTTATGCTGCCTGCGCGGGTTTTGTGTATGGCATCACGCTGGCCAAAGGCCTGATTGCTGCCGGCACGCACCGCAAGGTTTTGGTGATCGGCGCGGAAACACTGACACGGGTAACCGATTTTACGGATCGCAGTTCCTGCATGTTGTTCGGCGATGGCGCCGGCGCGGTGCTGATAGAAGCCGATGCAACGGGAAACGTCGGGTTTTGTATCACCGGTGCACACGGTGAAGGTGGAATCGACCTGTACATTTCCGGATTTGCCGACACCCTCGACGGACATCCGATTTCTAAAAATGGCAAAATAGTGCAAAACGGCCGCCGGGTGTTCAAATGGGCCGTTCAAACAGTGTCCAGCAAAATGCCCGAACTCGCCCAGGCCAATGGACTGACCATCGATCAACTGGACTGGTGCGTACCACACAGCGCCAACCTGCGCATCCTCGAAGCCATTTGTAAGGAAGCGGGATTTCCGATGGAAAAAATGCTGGAAAGTATCGTTGACTACGGCAACACCTCCTCTGCAACAATCCCGATTGCGCTGTGCAAGGCTGTACGCGACGGCAAGGTGAAAGCGGGCGACAAAATTATGTTGTTCGGCTTTGGGGGCGGGCTGGCGTATTCCGGCACGGTGATTACCTGGGGGTAATTTTGGGCAAACATTTATAAACCACTATACATATGCTTGGAATACTGTTACTCTATTTTATTGGCGAAAAATTTTACAAACTCGCAGCATCATTTGAAAAAAGCCAGTGGGGCTATGCCATACTTGGAATTGTCTCCTACTATGTCGGCACGTTCATTTTTGGCGTGTTGTTGTACATAGGCGTGGATGCCATGGGTGGAAATGCGGAAGAAGAACTGAACTCCACGGCGGTGAGTGTAATTGCTGTCCCCTTTGGATTATTGAGTTGTTATGCACTTTATATGATCCTGAAAAAGAACTGGGAAAAAAACAGCGTGGAGGATTCAGAAGTGCTGGACGATATGGATGTCTGAGTCCCTCTTCATTTGTCAATATGGATATTGAAGAAGTACGATCAACAGGATTTCTCGCGATGTGATTAGTGCAATTTGAGTCCCCCCCCAATTTTGGTCAAAGTCAGGGTTCGGGATCGTGTTTTTTGTAGGTTGTTTCCTGTAGATTTCCCGCAGAGTATTTTCCCGTAGAGTATTTTCAATTGTTTTCTGTAATCCGTACCCGGCGGACCATCCTGTTTGATTTCGTCCAGAATAGAAAATTGGAACTGCTCTTCACCGAAAGTATTCCAGTCCTGCTGGAGTTCCTTGTTCAGGTGGTTGCCGAACACCAGTTGGGTGCGATGCCTGTTCCAGATTTTATCGAGGTTGGGGCTTCCTTCGATGTACATTTTACCGTTTGTCAGGTTTTTCACCTGAAATACGCCCATACGCTGGGGTGTTTCCTTGTATTGTTTGATCAATTCTTTTCTGTTCATTTGTATGATTTTGCGGCAGAACGCATAAAGATATGAAGCAGTTCCGTGGATACCAGGCTATATTTCGGTTCCACAGCACTTAGAAACTTTTTTAAAACAGTTTCTTACAATTACCACACATGCACGATTCCGAAACTTCCCGCCTTTCCCGGCTTGCGGCCATCCTGACCCTGCTGCAAACCAAGCGCCTGCTGACAGCCACCGAAATTGCCCGGCGTTTTCAGGTGAGTATTCGCACGGTGTACCGCGATATTCGGGCGCTGGAAGCCGCAGGTGTACCAGTGTATACGGAAGAAGGCAAGGGTTATTCCCTGCTCGAAGGCTACAGGTTGCCGCCCGTGGCATTTACCGAAAACGAGGCGCTGGCACTGATTACGGCAGAACAACTGGTGCAAACATCCAAAGACGCTTCATTGATCCGCGAATTTTCAGAAGCCATTGTAAAAATCAAGGCGGTCCTCTCGCATCGCAACAAAACCGCTGTAGATCTGCTATCCCGAAGGGTCGTGATCGGCAGCAATATGGAACAAACGCGCAGCAGCGACATCCTGATCGATGCTCAGCGGGCGCTGACCTCGCACAAACTGATAGAAATTGAATACACGGCTTCTGATGGCCGGGAAAGCAAACGCGTCATCGAGCCCTTTCTGTTGTACAATTACAGCCTGGAGAACTACTGGATTCTGGTGGCTTTTTGCCGCAATAAAAACGATTTTCGCGCTTTTCGGCTCGATCGCATTCGAAAGGCCGTATTTCTGGATACCACCTTCGAGCCGCATACCATGACCATCGAGCAGTATGTAAAAAAATATGCGCGTACGTACAACAACCCCTGACATACCTCTGTCATTTCCCCGTCTAATCTTTGCAGCATCATTTAAAAACAAAAATTTGACCATGTATCTGCAAAAATTAATTACCAATTACGCCGCATATAATCAGTGGTGCAACGAGTCACTCGTTCAATGGATGTCGGGTAAACCGGAAACAGATTTTTACAAACAGGTTGCGTCGAGTTACCCGTCTATGGCCCTGACGCTCAACCATATTCTGGCCGTGCAGGAATTCTGGTACTCCGTCATTACCCAAAACCCTCCCGTGAGCATGCGCTACATGGAAAAAAATCCCAATCATAAAGAGATTTTGCAGGAACTTCCCCAACAATCTTCCATGCTGACTGCCTATATTTCCGGCTTGAGCGAAGCCGATCTGCTGCAAGAGATTCATCTGGATACACCCTGGGTGAAAGGTGTTTTGCCACGGTACGAATTTATCCAGCATGTGTTCAACCACAGTACCTACCACCGAGGGCAGGCAGTTTCCATCGGTAGAATGCTGGGATATGAAGACGCGCCCATGACCGACTACAATTTTTACAACATGGTGGCTCTAAAACGAGGGGTGGAGGTGTAGGCTCATCGTGATGGATGATTTCCCTCATGCAAAAAGCAGGGGTGGCCGCCGACTTTTGTGGCTTCAAAAAATGAATTTTATATGGCTACCCTGTTTTTTGCAATTGTGATGCTGCACCTGCTCGCCGGTTTTGGATATATGATGTATCGCCTGAATGGGCCCGCAAAAAAAGAAGATACGCCCAGATAACAGGCATCAGCCTTTGTATAAAAGCATCTTGTTGCCGTTCTGTGCGGTGATCAGCATTTTCCCGTCTTCAATATAGTATTTCCCAAGTAACTGGGTTTCCGTTTTACCATTGATGACAGACTGAAGGTACAACTGCCCACCTTTGGTGTACCAGATTACGCCCTCCACCACTCCCGAACCCTGATCGGAGGAAGACCCGCTCCAGTCGGAACCGCTGGTAACTGTACGGCTGCCCCCGTCGGCCAGACGTCCATCGGCATAAAAGATCATTACACTTTCGCTCGACATAGAACCTTGTCCGTACCCGCTGTTGTAATTGGACTGGTGCGTCCATCGGCCTACCACTGCTGGATCACGGCGCGCATCGGAAGGTATGGACTGCGAGGGTGCTGCAACGACGGCGACCTGCGCGCCTGCTTTTTTCAGGTCGAAAGTGATGATTGCCCCCATCATGGAGAGATTCAGGTTGAGGCTGGTACCATTGAGCACGCCGCTGAGTTGCAGGTTCAACCCGAGCGATTTTTCCGTGCAGGTGCCTTTCAGGTTTTTTCCGGTGGATTGTGCGGCTACTTCATACGTCATCTGGCTGTCGTTGATAGTGCCCGTGTAGGTATTTGCAGCCGTCGTTGAAAGTTTCAGAACAACCGGATCGCCATTGTAAGTGCCCGTGTAAGTGCCGGAAAAATCCTGTGCGACCAAATTTGAGACCGACAAAAACAGCAGAGCGGCTGAGACAAAAGAATGCATCGTAAGGGAAGGTTTTGTTCGTGTTCAGGTGATTTTGGATTGAGTAAAGATAAAGGAAAAGTGATGATACATGTGTGATTGTGCGTTTTGGGCATTTGTTCGGCTATGCCCCTTGTAGAGGGATGGGAACACCGCGTCAGCCGTTTCATCCGTGTTCCCATCCCTCTACAAGGGGCATAGCCGAACAAATGTCCAAAACGCACAATCACACATATCTAACCCCATCCGACCACAGAGACACCAGGCGCCACGTATTCTACCTCAATACCACTAACGGCCGTGCGGCAATACCACCCGAAGTAAGCAATTGAAGGGTGTACACGCCGGATTGCCATGCGGCCACGTCGAGATCACAAGTTGTTTTTGGAAGGTCATACAGGATGCGGATCAAGCGGCCGGAAGCGTCGAAACAACGGATTTCGTGTACGTTCAGGTTTTCATAGCCAATTTTTACGTGTGTTGCCACCGGATTGGGTTGCAAGGTGATGGCTGTTGGAGGCAATTGCACGTGTGGCGCCTCCAGTACACCCCCACTGAAACTCTGGTCATAGGCATCCTGTATCTGTGCAATATCTTCAAAAGTGCTGCCCAGCCCACAAGGCAAGTCCGGGTTGGGATGCACCGTCCAGGCGAGGTTAAATTCCTCAATTTGACCGGGAAGCACCAAACCCAATCGGTGACTGGCAACGCCACTACGGTCGCTGGGAGCAATATTGGCCGTACACATCGACCAGCCGTTAGCATCATTGGGTGCATCGGAGAAAATAAAATCCACCGGCGCGCCGCCGCTGAGATACCCGCTGCCACCATAAGTAAGCGGCGTGCCGTCATCCCAATGTCCATTGAGCAGGTTGTAGAACGCTACCGGCGTATTGAATGTTAACGGCGTATTCGAGGAATTGGCAATCGATTTATCCATGGATACATTCAAAAAAGTAAGCGACTGCACAGGCGGAATGCTTTCAAATACCGGAAGGCCGTTGCATGAACTCCCGGCAATCCCGTCCACCGCATCCATATTGTATGCGTACATGGTATGAAGCGAAGGGGCCGTGCCTACATAATCATCTGCATAACAACCAATGTCAAAATCGGTCCACATTCCGATGAAACAAGAATCGATGGGTTCCGTGGTTCTGAAAATCAGTTTGTGAGAGGTGAATACGGTATTGTTCAGGAGCGAATCGTTGAAAGCCCATGCCATTTGCTGCACTTCCACCGGGAAACCTTGTCCTCCCGAACTCGAATGCAGCGCGCCTGCGCCCTGATCATTGAATACACACCAAATCATTTCATCGGGCACAAAAGGCAAATGATCGCGGAGTTGCACCACAGGATAATCACCTGCAAGCGGATTATACATACCATCGTCGTTGGCGTCGTAAAATGGCGCCAGGCTAACATTGCTTTGTGGCAAGTCAAAACCCCATACATTGAAAAAAAACGGATTGCCTCTGCCCGGCCAGCCCATAATGTCCGGAAATTGTGCCTGTGCGCTCGCTGGATCGTTGGCAAGAACAGGCAATGCCTGCAAAAATGCTGCAACATCCTGGCCTTTGACCAAAAAATGCTTGTCCCAATTGCTGCAATCGCCTTCCGTCGTTTGCCCGTCCTGCGTCAGTGGCCCCGGGAAAAAATCCGTTTTCCCATTGGCCCGATAGGTGGCCGCAGCGACCCGGAGGTTACCACCTGCATCCAAGCCACCCAGCCATAGTCCGGCTGTGAAAATCGTACCCGGCCCATCGCCATTTTCATCAGGGTTGGGGATGAAACGCCCTTCCAGAAAGTTGGTAAACAAATCGCCGGCATTCAGAATACGCGCCTGAATATTGTTGCCATGCAAGTCGATAGACGACTGCGGTTCGGTGCATACCTGCGCATACAGTGGCTTAATTAGTAAAATGAGCAGGAGTAATGGTATTTGCTTCATAATTGGAAGTTTGAATTGGAAAACATTCGATAATACTCCTCCAAGTAAGTCTGATGTTTGATTTCTGAAAAGATAGAATGAGCAGGAATAGAAAAATTACCAGCGAATACAGTGTTTGAGTGAGTAAGACTGAATAACAAAGTATATTTCTGTTCCAAACATCATTCAACAATACGCACTCTATGAAAAAAAACGGGATCAGTTATTATCAAATATTTTTCGTCTGTTCGGCGATGGCCCTGTTTTTTTTATTCATGGAATGATAACGGCCAGTACTTCAAGTATTTCTGGTACGAAGAACGGGAACAGCAGGCGTATTATTTTGAATTCGATTTGTAATTCGATGGATCGCTCGGGCATTTTTTTGAACTGAGTCATAAAATGCCGGGACAGTTCTACTATTTTTCGGCCGTAAAATATTTGTTAAATCATGTCAGACAGCATCGACACCCAACCTGCCGACATCCATGCCATTCAGTTTGCCCAAAGCAAGAACAAGATGCTGGGGATTGTAGTGGCCCTCTTTCCTACATTTTATGGCGCACTCAAAATCCTGAAAGATGGTCCGGCGCAATTGAACCAACTTTTCCAGGGTGCAGCATTTTTGCTGATTCCGATGGCATTGCTTGCGATTGTGTTTTTTATGTGGTTTCTGGTGTATGTGTACAAAAAATTGCGCGACAACAAACCAGGCCTGATCGTGTCAGATGAAGGCATCACCGATCATTCGAGCGCCGTAGACGCCGGTTTTATTCCCTGGTCGGATGTGGAGGAAATCAGCGAAGGCAGCATACTGGGCTCCCACTACGTGCGCATCAAGGTTCGGAATATCGATGCATACATCGACAGGCAGCCCAACGCCCTGAAACGCTTTATGATGCGGCGCAATCACAGAACGTTCAAAGCGGGACTGGTCATTTCTACCGGTTATATCCGATGTTCTTTTGAAGAATTAAAAGACCTGCTGGAGCGAAGGTTTCGGGCCTATCGGGAGGCACACGGACAGGTGGCGAAATAAGATTTAAAAGTTTTTCCGCGCTTCAAAGTACTGCTCAAGCGAGGTTTCGCCCGTCTGGGGCGCCAACAAGTCATGGTTATGATGGAGGTACTTTTTTAGGGTAAAATTATTGCGAATTATGTGTCGTGTGTGCATTGCCAGGCCTGAGATTTATCATTATTTTAACACTACAATTACAAAGAACTTAACCTACTTTTTCTGCGTGTCGTTCCATTTTTGCATGACACAACCAAATCACTTCACTTTCATTAAAAACCACAGTATGACAAAGCATTACGTTTCTACTTTTCTATGCCTTTTATTTGCACTGGGCGCCCTGGAGGCCCAATCCGACTACTCCGAATACGGAGGCAAGGTCAGCATCGGCGTTTCTATTCTGGATGGGTTCGGCATTCCGGTGCGCTATGTGATGGGCCACAACGTAGCGGAACTGGGTGCCTATTCAGGCACCATCATTGAGTTTCAGGACGATGAAATCAATGGCATTTATGCCGTGCCAATGATCGGCGCCGGTTACACCTATTTTGGCAACCGCTTTTTGAAGCAAAAAAAGCGGGTAAATAAAATCCGCGCACATGGTATTGCACTGAGGGTCAATCAGATACTGGGTGATTATTCCACCACGATTCCATCGCTGTCCTGGGCGCAGGAAACCTTCAGAGAAGGACGAACCAACAAGTCATTCACGTTCGAATTGGGTCTGCAATATGCTTTTGCCAACGTCGTTGATCGCCCGGTAACCATTCAGAACAGTGTGGGCATTCGCCTGCGCTGCCAGTGGAATTTTTATTTGAGATAAAACATCCTGCTCATTTTAGCCTTCCGGAAAATATTTCTGTTTTTTTCAGGCAACCTTTTTTCCCTTTGTGGATATAAAAGGTAACAAGCCAACAATAAACATGAATACCGGAAAGGCAAACTTGTTGTTTCGAATACTGATAATAGTGTTACTCGGCCTGGCAGGCTGCAGCAAACAGGATCAGATCGAACTGATCGACCACCCGCCGGTGGTGGTGCCCGACACCACATTGATCAACTATTACGGCAACCTCTTGCTGGGTACCACCCCCATGCCTGCCGACACGATTTTTACCCAAATGCAACTGGGAGGCAACCCTGCCAACCCGAATGAAAACATGGGATATGACTTGCAAGCCCTCGTAGGTCAATGGCCTTCGTTTTTGTTGCACTGGGAGCCGCTCAGCCCCAACGAATCGGGTATCATGGAAGGAACCTACACCGGTTGCTGCGCCCTGACCATGACTGACAGTGCCCGGGCCCTGATTTTTCAATGGATCGTGGAGGGACGCAATCCGGCAGAGTATCCTTCACTAGATCCTGCCATCTCTTTTGAAACATACGACGCCTACGATGTGACCATCCAAATCAGCGACGTGATTGAATCGGTACGAACGGAAATCATCGGTACCGACACCTTTCACCTCGACATGGCCCGGGTAAGGCTCAGCGGCCTGATGCGAAACGATAACAGCCATCTATACAAAGGTATTTCGGGAGATTTCATTTGCTATTTTGGCAGAACCAACTAACACACTGATTCGGATATCCGCTTTCATGAAAGTCATCAGTATTTTTTCATCATTCCGGGAGAAAGACCTGGGCAGCATCCTCGCCGGATGTGTCCGAAAGGACGCACAGGCGCAGCGACTGCTGTTCAATCGATGCGCTCCCCGGACACTGACGACTTGCAGGCGGTATGAAACCAAAGGACTGGATGCAAAAGATATACTTCAGGAAACTTTTCTGACAGTTTTTGAAAAAATAGAACAATACAATCCAGAAAAAGCCGCCATTGAAACCTGGATCAACCGAATTGCCGTCAATACCGCCCTGAAAATGCTGCGCAAACAACAGCCAGCCTGGGTCGAACTGGATCGGCTGCCAGATATACCCGAAGAAGCCGAACCGGAAATCAACGGACTGGATGAGCTGACAGAAGAGCAGATTCTTGAAATCATACAGGAATTGCCTGTGGGATATCGAACCGTGTTCAACCTGTATGTCATGGACGATTTTAGCCATGCCGACATCGCCGAAACCCTGGGAATCAGTGTACAAACCTCCAAATCGCAGTTTTTTAAAGCCAAAGCCATGCTGCGGCAAAAACTGAACGACCAAAAAAAAACCGCTAAATGCATGAATTTCTGACATGAAAGAGGACTTCAACCATATTAAAAAGCGCTTGCGCGACTACGAGTCGCCCATCCACCTCGACGAGGCATGGGAGGCCTTGCAGGAACAACAGCAAAAGCGCCAGGGCAAATGGAAACGCACTGCTACCGTTCTGCTGCTCCTGCTGCTGATTGGCTCTTGCGGAACCTGCTTGCTGCTGGGCAAACGCAACGGTTCGCATATGCCACTACCGACGCAGGAGGTAGTCTTTCAGGATAAAGATGTGCCTGTTGAACAACAGAATTCATCCATTTCCGGAGCCTCGAACGCACACCATGCAATCCGGGAAAACGCGACTTTAACTCAAACAAATCAACACACAACCTCTGCTGTCGGCCAGTCTTCCATTGCTTCCAATTTTTCCGACAAACCCTCTTTGTCAACTTATAATTTCCAAAAACAATCTTCAAATTCCAGTGACAACACCCAAAAAACAGACACTTCGAACAAAAACATGTTGAGCATTTCCTCGCCTGCCCCTGCGCAGTCGAGCGTATATGAACAAGGGCCCGTTTCCGGCAGCACATCATCGGCAGTGATTCCCGAAAACGACCGTACCGATTCAGATGCCCGACCCTTGCAAGAGAAGGCGGGAAATGACTTGACATGGGTGGCTCCGGCCCCGGCCATGCCTGCGCCCTGGCGTATGTGGTGGATAGATGTATTGCCGGAAAAAACATTCGGCATGGCAGCGCGGCCATCCCAAACACTCCTGCTGCCGCTTGTAAAAATCGATTTGTCGCCCATCCGCCCGGCCCGGAAAACAGCCATCCGCAAAACCGTCTACCTCAGCGCCGGCGCTTTGCTGACCCAACAAAATTTCAAAAGCAGAACCACCGAACAGGCCGAATACGCCGCTCTCCGGTCCCGCACAGAGTCTGGCCTGCCCGGCCTGAGCACCGACCTGGGTATCTCGCTGGAAGTGTCGCAGCGCAATTATGTGGACCTCGCTTTGCGCTATGACACCTGGTACGACCAGTTTGTGTATCAATACGAACAATCGAAAGAATACACCCTGACCAACGTGTTGCTTGGCGTGGTGCAGTACGAGCCCATCGGCACCCAGGTACGGGTGTACGGCGACACGGTTATCACCGGCACACAAACCGTAAAAGCGACGTATTACAACCGGTACGCTGCTGCCGATCTGCGGCTGGCATTCGGGCGCACACTCTGGGAAAGCCATCGTTTCAGCCTTGATATGACGGCAGGTATGAGTGCTAATATTTACAAGAAAATACAGGGACATATTGCAGATTCGGGGTTGGCCAACAACGTCATGGACCTGCAACACATGCCTTACAAACAGACCCTGGGACTGGGCGCATACGCCGACTTGCGGCTCAATTATCGCCTGGCTTCCTGGCTCGATCTGCAACTCAGGCCCTCGGCCATACTCGGACTCAGCGATGCCCTACAAAGCAATGCGCCCAGCAGCGCACATTTCAGGCGAACATCGCTGCAATTGGGTTTAAGAACCCGTTTCTGACGCATAAAACAAACAAAATGAGGATGTTGCCAGCAGGCGACGAGCCATTTTCATGTCAATACCGCACCTATTATTTGCGCTCAACTTTATACACAAAAACAACTACAACACAATGTTCAAACATTTTTTCTTCCTCGCCATGCTGATTTGCTTCGGTGCAAATCATGTAGCAGCACAGCCGGTCAACCCCTGCGATCCGGCTTCCGTTTCCCAACTTCAGTCCGAACTCATTGCCCAGGGTTTCGACTGCCTGCAAAACGCCGGCCCCTTTGAATGTGTCAACGATGTATTCGAATACGCATTCGAACACTGCCCACCCCCGATCGATACCACAGGCAACAACCCTTGTACACCTGAAGCCGTGGCACAGGTAGAGAGCGACTTGCTGGCACAAGGTTTTACTTGCCTGGAAAACGCCGGCCCTTTCACCTGCGTCGACGAGGTGGTCAATTTTGTGCTACTCAACTGCCCCGATCCAAACGGCGGCAATGGTGGCAATCCCTGCGACCCGGCCGTAGTCGGCCAATTGCAGGCTGCCCTGATCGAGCAGGGCTTTATCTGCCTCGAAAATGCCGGTCCGTTTGCCTGTGTCAATGATGTGTACGATTATGCTTTTGCAAATTGTCCAACGCCAATCGACACTACGATTCATTACCCCTGCGATCCGGTTATTGTGGGCCAGTTCCAGGCCGATTTGATTGCCCAAGGATTCGACTGCCTGATCGACGCCGGTCCGTTTACCTGTGTGGATGAAGTGCTGGACTACGCTTTTGCCAATTGCCCGACACCGATCGACACTACCGGCAACAACCCCTGCGACCCGGCGCTGGTGGCTCAGGTACAAAGCGATCTGATCGCACAAGGTTTTGATTGTCTGATCAATGCGGGCCCTTTCACCTGTGTTGACGAAGTGTTCGACTACGCTTTTGCCAATTGTGAGCCGCCGATTGATACCAGTTTCTGCGACCCGATCGTGGTGGGTCAGTATCAGGCCGACCTGATTGCAGCGGGTTACACCTGTCTGGAAGGCGCAGGCCCATTCCCCTGTGTGGATGATGTGGCGAACTATGCTTTCGAAAACTGTCCGCTGCCGATCGATACAACCATTCATTACCCTTGCGACCCGGCGTCCGTACAGCAAACCATCGACGATCTGGTAGCACAAGGCTATTACTGTGTAGCCAATGCAGGTCCTTTCACTTGTGTGCATGAGGTGGTATGCTACGCTTTGGACAACTGCCCGCTGGAAATGGATACAACCATTGTGGAACTTCCAACTTGTCTGCTGGATATGCCCGCCAACATCCTGACCTTCCAGCAGTTCCTACAATATATGATTCAAAACTGCGATTCTTCGTTCGTAGCCACCATTCCAGCCTGCTGGCTCACAGCGCCGACCTTCGATACGGATGAGCAATTCCTGCAGTGGATCACGGAGAACTGTGGCCTCGACAGCCTGGTAAGCGGAGACGCTGGCTTACTGGCCAACCGCTTCTTCAATACACAGGGTTCAACTTCCACCCGTCAGCCTGCCCAAACGCTGGATATGCTGGTGAGCCCTAACCCGACCAATGCTGTTATTACAATTGGTCTGAAAAATGGCGAACTCAGCCGCATCGAACTGTACGACATCGACGGTCGCCGTCGCATGGTACAGGAAAATGTGTCGGGCAACCAGGCTACGCTCAACCTGAGCCAACTGCCGACCGGCATGTATCTGCTGCGCGTTCAGGATGGCAACAAAGGCATCGCTACCCGTCGCATTGTGAAAGAATAAGCGCCCGGTAAGGGGAATAAAACCCGTTGTTTTTTTCATATTTCCGCTGCTTCGAATATTCGAGGCAGCGGATTTTTTTTGTGCCGGAACGAATTATGTCAAGGTGATTTCCATGTATTTTACATCGGCATTGGGGTTGTGCCGATATGCTTCAATTTCATAAAAACCTGCCTGCCGATACAAGGCAATCGCGGCCTTCATCGTACCAAGGGTATCCAGGCGCATTCGGGTGTAGCCCATTTCGGCAGACAATTGTAAAGCCTTGTTAATCAACTCCTTACCAATACCTTTGCCTCTATGCGCATCGCGGATGTACATCCGTTTTAATTCGGCGATGTGGCCTTCCAGTTTTCTGACACCTACACAACCGACAGCAATGCCTGTTTTGGATTCCCAAACCAAGATGAGTGCACCGTCAGGCCGGCCGTACTGTCGGTCGAGTTGTTGCAGTTCTGCATCAAAATTTTGAAAACCGAGGTCAAAATCCAGTGAAGCGGCATATTCGCGGAACAGGTCGGCGGCTACTGTAAAGTCAGCGGCGGTATGGGCGGTATGATAAGTGTATTCCGGTATATTCATAAGGCATATATTTTGAGGGTAAACATGAATAGAATTTCAATTTCAGAGCAGTTTTGTTCAGTTGGTTTTCAGAAATTTGCCACATTTCCTACTATCGAAAACCGAATGCAGAAGACATCTATCACGCACTCAAAATCCTCCGAAAACCATGAACATGACCGAACCACAACGCCTCCTCTTTCTTTTCAAAAACCTGTACAACGGCCATCCCTGGATCGACGTTACCTTGGTAGAAACATTACATGGCATCAGTGCCGAACAAGCCCAACGACGCCTGGGGAATTGCAATACGATCTGGGAAATCGTGGTACACCTCACCGCCTGGCGCGAAAATGTGCTGCAACGCGTGCAGGGGCAGGTGCTTAAAACGCCTTCCAGCAACTACATCGAGCCGGTAACGGATACGTCCGAAGCCGCCTGGGCAACTGTCCTGCAACATCTGGAGGCTTCACAAACGCGGTGGCTGGCGTTTTTAGAACAACTCGATGCCGCGCAACTGGAACAGGTTTACCCGACAAACGGCATGACGTATTACGAACAAATTCAGGGCATTATACAACACGATGCGTACCATCTGGGGCAGATTGTGTTGCTGGCAAAATGGAGTGCTTGATCAACTAATGATATGAACACTCTACGCTTTGTGTCCTTTGTGAAACCTTCGTGTTCTTCGTGGTAAAAATTTTTAACCACAAAGTACACCACGGTTTCACAAAGGACACAAAGCGTAGAGTGTTCAAAATCAATAAAAAAAATCCGTTTTAATCCGAAAAAGTCCGTTTCATCCGTTCTCCAATCCTGTCACGCTTTCCTACAAAGCCACCCGCGGATCGAGCCAGGCATACAACAAATCAGCCAGCAGGTTGATCACCACAAACACCAGCACGGTAAATAACACACACCCCAACACGACAGGAATGTCAAAATTCAACAGGGCTGTGATAGTTGCGCTGCCCAAACCCTTGAAATTGAACACATTTTCAACGAAAAAAGCCCCCGTCAACAAGGCCGCAAACCAGCCGGATACGGCAGAAACAATCGGGTTGAGCGCATTGCGCAAGGCGTGCAACACCAGTACGCGCCAGCGCGGCAGACCCTTGGCCGTGGCCGTACGCACATAGTCCTGCGTCAAGGTATCGAGCATGGCGCTGCGCGTGAGTTGTGTAATCAGGGCCACCGGGCGCATTCCCAGCGCAATGGCCGGCAGCACCAGGTTGCGCCAGCGAAGTTCCCAATCGCCAAAATCGTCGAGTACGTACAGACTCCCCTGCACATCCAGCTCGGTCCAGTCGCCCAGCGCGAAACCAAACACCAAGGCCAGCAACATGGCAGCCACATAGGAAGGCACCGAATAGCCCAAAACGGACAACACCGCAATCAGGTGATCAATCAGCGTGTGGGGTTTTACAGCCGCCCATACGCCCAGCCCGATCCCGAGCAGCGTCGCAAACAGCATGGCAATGCCTGCCAGCAAGGCGGTATTAGGAATAGCATCGGCGAGAATTTCCGAAACAGGGCGGCCCGACTGGTACGATTCGCGCAGATAGGGTATTTTAAGTACGCACACCTGGTTGGAAGCCGTGTGAAAAAGCGGAAAGAAATGGTATTTGTGTCTGTTTTCAGGACTGTCCTCCAGGATGGAAACCGGGGAAATATCAGCCAGATATCGCCCCATTTGCACATATAAAGGCTGATTCAAGCCCAATTCCGCCGTTTTTGCCTGTACCGTGGACGCGTCGCTGCGCTGCCCGAAAGTGAGTTGGGCAGGATCAACGGGCGCGAGGTAAATGATGCCGGTGATGGTACAGATCACCAGAATCATCACCAGAATACCGTAAGCGAGGCGGCGAAGGACGTAGTACAGCATGGCAATTACACAACAGTGATCAGGATGTCTTGCGATTCGATCATAAAGCCAAAAGATTCCAGTTCGAAACCCTCGTTTGCCGCCACTGCCTTAAAATCGGCTTCATGACCGGGGGCGATGGCTACCAGCAGGCCGCCGCTGGTTTGCGGATCGGCCAGCAGGTTGCGGCGATAATCGTCGACGCCGGCTACCTTGTGTCCGTAACTATCCCAATTGCGGATCGTGCCGCCTGGCACACATTTTTGATTCAGGTAATGATCGAGGATGCTTCTATCGATGGTTGGTACTTTGTCGATATGCACAATAGCGCTGACACTGCTGGCTTCACACATTTCCGACAGGTGCCCCAGCAATCCGAAACCCGTCACATCGGTCATGGCCTGCACGTAAGGCAGGGCGCCAAACTGCGCACCGGCTTTGTTCAGTTTTTTCATGCTTTGGGGGGCAATGTGGGCGTGTTCTGGTTGAAGCAGGCCTTTTTTCTGGGCCGTGGTGAGGATGCCTACTCCGATCGGTTTGGTGAGAAATAATTGCGCGCCCGGTGTAGCGCCGCCGTTTTTTTTCAGGTGGGCGATGGGTAAACGACCGCTCACGGCCAATCCGAAAATCGGCTCGGGGCTGTCGATGCTGTGCCCGCCAGCCAGCGGAATACCCGCTTCGGCGCAGGCTTTCCGGCTGCCTTCGATGACCTGATTGGCCACTTCCGGCGGCAAGGTATTGATAGGCCAGCCCAGGATTGCGATGGCCAGCAAAGGTGTTCCGCCCATGGCATACACGTCGCTGATGGCATTGACGGAGGCGATACGGCCAAAATCCTCGGGGTCGTCTACAATCGGCATAAAAAAATCGGTGGTACTGATCAGGGCTGTGCCATCGCCCAGATCGAAAACCGCGGCATCGTCGCGTTCTTCATTTCCGACCAGCAGTTGCGGAAAAACAGTGGATGGCGACGCCGATTTGAGGATGTGATCGAGCACGCGCGGTGCAATTTTGCAGCCGCAGCCGGCGCCATGGGAGTATTGAGTGAGTCGATATTCGGTGGTTTCCGAAGGAGAAGATGCAGCCATAAACACGTATATTTTTTACAACAGCAAACATAAGATAGCCAATAAAAATATAATTGCTTTAAAAGCCCTAATTTCGCAGCTCCGCAAAACAAAGCATGGTAGCCTCCGATAGGGAACAAAAACAGCAGCGACCGCCGTTTCCATATCGATTTATACCGCGAATTATCAACCTTCGAACTTTCAAGAATGGAGTATCGTCCAAGCGACATCGAGCCGAAATGGCGTAACTGGTGGAAAGAAAACCAGACGTACAAAGTTGAGAATCAATCCAATAAACCCAAATTCTACATCCTCGACATGTTCCCCTACCCTTCCGGCGCGGGGCTGCATGTGGGCCACCCGCTCGGTTATATCGCTACTGATATTCTGGCTCGTTACAAACGCCTGCGCGGTTTTAATGTGCTGCACCCGATGGGTTACGACTCTTTCGGCCTGCCCGCAGAGCAATATGCCATTCAAACAGGCATACACCCGGAGGTTGCTACCGAACAAAATATTGCACGGTATCGCGAACAGTTGGACAATATTGGGTTCTCCTTCGACTGGAGCCGGGAAGTGCGTACCAGCGACCCTGCTTATTACAAGTGGACGCAGTGGATTTTCATGCAATTGTTCAACCACTACTACGACCTGGATGCCAACAAAGCCCAGCCTGTAAGCCGCCTGATGGAGATTTTTTCCAAAAATGGCAATTCCGGCGTACGCGCTGTTTGCGACGACGATACGCCCGCTGTCAGTGCATCGGAATGGAATGCCATGGACGAACGCGCTCAGCAATTGCTGCTGCTGAAATACCGCCTCACCTACCCCGGCGAAGCGTATGTGAACTGGTGCCCGGCGCTGGGTTCCGTTTTGTCGAATGACGAGGTTAAAGATGGCGTTTCCGAACGCGGCGGCCACCCTGTAGAGCGCAAACTGATGAATCAGTGGAATATGCGCATTACGGCCTATGCTGACCGACTGCTGGAGGGGCTTGAAGAAATCGACTGGTCGGATTCCATCAAGGAACAGCAACGCAACTGGATCGGCCGCTCCGTCGGCGCTTCCGTGCGCTTCGATGTGGAAGGCCATGCAGGTATGCAAATCGAAGTGTTCACCACCCGCGTTGACACGATTTATGGCGTTACGTTTATGGTGCTGGCGCCCGAGCATGATCTCGTGAACACCATTACAAAGGACGCACAACGCACTGATATTGAGTCGTATACGAAATGGGCGGCCGCGCGTTCGGAGGTGGATCGTATGGCCGAAACCAAAAAGGTTACGGGCGCTTTCACTGGCGCTTACGCCATCAATCCGTTCAACAACGAGCGTGTGCCGATCTGGATTGCCGACTATGTGCTGGCCGGCTACGGCACTGGCGCCGTGATGGGCGTGCCTTCCGGCGACCAGCGCGACTGGAATTTTGCCACGCATTTCAGTCTGCCGATTATCCCGATTCTCGATAGTCAGAAAGATATTGAAACGGCTGCCGATGCGACCAAAGAAGGCCGTTATATCAATTCAGGCATTATCAATGGCCTGAATTATGAAGAGGCGACCCAAAAACTGATTACCTGGCTGGAAGAAAACAAACGCGGCAAGGGAAAAACCCAGTACAAACTGCGCAATGCGGTGTTCAGTCGCCAGCGCTACTGGGGCGAACCCGTGCCTGCCTACTGGAAAGACGGCGTGCCATACCTCATCGATGAAAAAGACCTGCCGCTGGTGCTGCCTGCCATCGACAAGTATTTGCCCACTGAAACCGGCGAGCCACCCCTCGGCCGTGCAGAGGGATGGAACTACAAAGGCTACGAATACGAACTGTCGACCATGCCCGGCTGGGCTGGTTCTTCGTGGTATTTCTACAGGTATATGGACCCGCACAATGACGGTGCATTTTGCTCCAAAGAGGCCGGCAACTATTGGCAACAGGTGGATTTTTACCTCGGCGGCTCCGAGCATGCCGTAGGGCACCTGCTGTACAGCCGTTTCTGGAATCATTACCTGTACGACCTGAACCTCGTGCCACACCGTGAATTTGCCAAACGACTGGTAAATCAGGGTATGATTCAGGGGCGTTCCAATTTCGTTTTCCGGGCCAAAGAGCGCTTTTTTGAAGAATACCTCGTACTCAAAGTGCTGAATCCGTTTTTCGCGGAAATGGGCCCCATGTCGATCGTCAAGGCCGAATTTGAAGAAGAACATCAGTACGACTTCGCTTTTTCCACCAATAATCTGGTGATTGAGGTGACCTCCCGCAAACAGGCGGATAAAATCGAACGCGTGTACCGCACCGCACAGGCCGATGGCAAACGCTTGCTGGTGTTGTACAGCGAACAACTGATCGACCATATCAATGCGCCGGAAAACATCGCGGAAATTATCCGGCAGGCCATCGCCAGTTCGGAAGAATATATCCTGCCGACAGAAGAACCCGTTTGCGAGCAGTTGTACGTGTCGCACAACCTGATGCACAAGTACCATCCCGATTCGTTTACAAAACTGCACGTGGATGTAAACATCGTGGTGGATGACATCCTCCAACTGGACAAAGCCCGCAAAATGCCACAGTTTGAAAAAGCCAATTTCAAACTCGATGCATCGGGCCAGTACCACTGCACCTGGGAAGTGGAAAAAATGTCCAAATCCAAGTACAATGTGGTCAACCCCGACGATATGGTGCGGGAATACGGCGCCGACTGCTTCCGGATGTTTGAAATGTTTCTGGGCCCCATCACCGATGCAAAACCCTGGAATACGCAGGGTATCAGTGGTGTGAGTGCGTTTTTGCGCAAATTCTGGGGATTGTTTTTCAATGCTGCCGGCCAGTTTTCGGTGAGCGATGAAGCGCCCACAAAAGACGAATTGAAGATCCTGCACACCTGCATCAAAAAAGTGAGCGACGATATCGAGCGCATCAGTATGAACACCTGTGTGAGTCATTTCATGATCGCTACCAACGAACTTCGCAAATTAAACAGCGCAAAACGCGCCGTACTGGAGCCGCTGGTCATCATGCTGACACCTTTCGGCCCGCATACGGCAGAAGAACTCTGGCATTTGCTGGGTCATTCTTCCACTGTCTGCGATGCCTCCTGGCCCGCGCTGGATGAATCTTACCTCAAATCGGACACCTATGTGTTCCCGATCCAAATCAACGGCAAACTGCGCGCGACCATTGAACTGCCTACCGACGTGAGCGCTGCCGACGCGGAAGCCGCCGCCCTGCAACTCGAACAGGTGCAGAAATGGATGGAAGGCAAACCCGCCAAAAAGGTGGTGTTTGTGCCGGGAAGGATGATTAATGTGGTATGCTAGGTAAGTCCTGAGTCGTAAGTCCTGAGTCCTGAGTCTGTAGAGTACACCTGATTTCCCTTGGCATCAATAGAATGGTAGCCAAGGGAAATCAGGTGTACTCTACAGACTCAGGACTCAGGACTTACGACTCAGGACTCGATACAGGCTCCACATCCGCGTCCGGCTCTGCCAGTCGTTCACATTTACCTTCAAAATCCATTCGGGGAAATAGGCGTACAAACGCGTGGTTTGTGCCCCGGGTGGCGGATTTTTGAGGATCAGGTCTTGCGAGAGCAGCAAGGAACCTGCCGGAATATTTTTTGCCCGAACATTCAGGTACATGATGTTGTGAATATTCGGCGAGCGGTAGAAATTCATATTCAATCCCACCGACTCATAAAGGAGTTTTTTATGGGAATACACCGTCACTGGATTTTTTTCAGCATAGCGATACAGGAAATGGAAACAAGCCACCGACTCCTGAGCCGCCAGCAGACTGCGTACGGGCAGCAAGAGGCAATTGACCACAAGCGTAACAACCACCAGAGGGCGTACCCAGCGCCACAAGCGCTTTTGAGCCGTCAGTCGGCTCCGCCCATCTGCCCATCCCCAGGCAGCGAGCACCAGAATGGGCAGCAACATGGGGTACATGAAGCGCATTTCTTTGTGCCCTACTACAAAATGAGCGAGCAGAAACGGCATCAGGCTCCAAACCAATACGTTGTCCCGTTTTTTGCGGAGGCCATTTACCAGCAACAACAACAGCAACAGACCAACCAGGGGAGTAGCCGTCAGCACGGTTTGTTCCAGATAATACCACCAGGGAGAAGTGCCCCAGTAGGCGGCCTTGTTGTCTACAATATTGGAAATGAAATAGTTGTAAGGTGCAAAGGTGTACGTTCCATACAGCCAGATGTCTGCTGCAAATCCCGGAATACAGGCTGCGACGAACCCTGAGAACAACCATAATATCGGCCGGATACCCGCTCTAATTTGATAAGAATGCCACAAAAGCCAAACTGCCAGGCCTGCCAGCGCGAAACCCATTTGATAGCGGAAGAAAAAGGACAGACCCAGGAGAAATCCTGCTACAAACACCTTCCAGCCCTGCTTTTCAAGCCCTTGCAACAGCAACAGCGCTCCAGCCACAAAACTCAATCCGGCCATATTTTCCGAAGAAAAACGTACGGACAGATAGGGTACAAACCACAGTAACAAAGCCATCCAGCGGAGTGCATCTCCCGCATTTTTATCTTCCGCATCGAGCCGTCGCGCCCATGCAAAAAACAGTATGCAAGCCAGCACGCCACTCAGCAGGCGCATTAAAAAAACCTGAAAAAAAGGATCGGAAATGCCCAGTGCTTGTGCCGCACGAATAATAGCGTATGCCAGCGCCGGTTGCAAACCGGGCCGAATTTGCGCCTCATACTCCCAGGGCAACTCCTGCAGCGAAGTGCCGCCAAGTTTGTAATTGGCCAGTTCAATGACCTGAAAATGCTCGTCCGGGTGGTGATAACCTTCACTAAACCAAGCGGTTACAGCATACAGGGCCATCGAAAGAAAAAAGGCGATGCGGCGAAACCTAGTTGTCATGCATTGTTGGGGTTTTTGGGGTTTTTGTATTTTGGTGTTTTAGTGTTTTGGTGTTTTTGTGGGCTTCGCGCTTGGCAGGGTGAAATAGGTTGAGATGTTGAGGGGTTGAGATGTTGAGGGGATGAGGGGGTTGAGGGGGTTGAGGGGGTTGAGGGGGTTGAGGTGAAGAGAAGTTGAGGGGTTGAGAAGTTGAAGGGTTGAGCCTCAACTTCTCAACCCCTCAACCCCCTCATCCCCTCAACATCTCAACCTATTTCACCCTGCCAAGCGCGAAGCCTCCAAAACACAAAAACACAAAAACACTAAAACACCCAAACACAAAATCCGCTCTCATTTCCCTCTCCCCTGCAACAACACCAGCACCGTATAAAACATGATTTTAAAATCGAGTGCAAGACTCATGTTTTCGATATACAGCAGGTCGAAACGCAGGCGTTGCAACATTTGCTGCACATTGGAGGCATAGCCGTATTTCACCTGGCCCCAGGAAGTGATGCCGGGGCGGACTTTTAACAGGTGTTTGTAGTGTGGGTTGTGTTCCACAATTTGATCGATGAAATACTGGCGTTCGGGGCGCGGGCCTACCAGCGACATATCGCCGCGCAGCACGTTCCAGAAATTCGGCAACTCGTCGAGCCTGTATTTGCGCATAATGCCGCCCCAGGGCGTGCAACGCGGGTCGTTGTCGGTAGAAAGTTGGGGGCCCATTTCTTCCGCATTGACAAACATCGAACGGAATTTGATGATTTTGAAGGGTTTACCATTGATGCCAATACGCTCCTGCTCGAAAAAAATAGGGCCCGGGGAAGAAAGTCGCACCCGTAGAATGGTGTACAGCAGCAATGGGGAAAGGATAATCAAGGCCAGAATACTCACCGTCACATCCAGAAATCGTTTGATGATGCGCTGCCACTTGGGCATGAGTTCCTGCCTGATTTCAATGAGCACAGCGCCATACACGTGGTTCATTTTTACCGTACCCAGCAGGATATCGTACATGTCAGGGATGATTTTGACCAGCACCTGTTCGCCAAAATCGAATAAAATATTGAGGATGCCGCGCAAGCGGTTGTGTTCGGAGGTTTCGATGGCAATAATCACTTCTTCAATGTCGTGCTGGCGGATCAGCAGGTCCAGTTCATGCAGGTTGCCCAGCCGCGTGAGGTGCTCCGACATCACCTGTTCGCTGCCGCCATTGGTGTCTACAAATCCGATAAACTTGTTGCCCAGCCCTTTTTTGCGCCCCCTGATATCCCAGTAGAGATCGAGTGCGTTTTGGTTTCCACCTACCAGCAGGGTGTTGAACGTGACCATTCCACTTTTCAGGCGACGGCTGGCACGCGTCAGCAGAATCATGCGCGAAAGGGACGTCAGCAGAAAATGCAGCCCGAACAGGGCCAGAAACGAGTGATAATACGTGCGGTAATCGCGTACCACATCATCGAGAATCAGGGAAAAAAACAGGAAGGTAACCCCCAGAAACGACAGAAAAAACGTTTGTGTCAGGGTGGTCAGTCGCGACATTCGATAGATGTCCGTATGTTGATCAAAAATGCCGTACAGCAGCACCCAGCCCACCGGAACCATCACCACGCCCAGGTAAAAATTGGGATCCTGGAACACCTCGGCGCTCAAAGGAGCACCTTCCAGCGATTTGCGGTAGAGAAAAAACAAGGCCCAGGCCAGCATAGCCATGAAAAAATCGGCGATGCCGTACAAAAGCGTGTCGCGTTGACGTAGTCGGCGCTGCAAAACAGTAAGTTTATAGGCGGGGTAGCCAGTGAAGAATGCCGCAAAATTACCAGAAGTTGTCAGAAATGCAGCAGGCGCATGTTGTCGAGGCGAACAGCGGCTTTATCTTTGGTGTACTTCCCGGTATTGTCTTTTGGCAATTGAGCCCTGAAAAACAGGCGATATTTGGTCTGCTGAAGGGCAACCACGAATTCCGTGAGGTTGAAATAAATTTTATTCCAGTCTTCCGACACGTTGAATTGATAGACCGCCTGGCTGAGTTCGTTGCTTTGGGTGCCATCGGAGCCCAATACCCACAGTTCGAAGGGAATATCGTTGCGATAGTGCAGTTCCAGCCAGGTTTGTTCAGCACCCTGATTCGGCAATTCCACCTGTTCTGTCACAATTTCCATGAGCGCGTGTGCCGTATCTACTTCCATGAGCAGGCAACGGCCCGTACCGCCGAATGCACCGCTTTCTGTTACCTGAAAATTTTTACCTGCATCCGTGTCGCGGTTTTCCAGCAAGATGGTGCCGATGCCGTCAAACGTGGAACGCGTCAAATCCCAGGCATACTGCGTATTGTCGTCGTATTGGGTAACGGGTTTTACTTCCGTCGTCTGGCCGGGTGTGAGATTGTAATCCTGGTCGTGCCGAACCATAAAACTGTAAAGGTCCGGCGTTACGAGCAGCCCGTTTTTTTTCACACCGGGGAACACCCACACTTCGCTCTGCCCTTCTGCCAGCACCGGCACTTTGGCCGGCAGGGTATATGCGCCTAAAAACTCGCCGTTTACATACAGCCAGCCATCTGTAATTTTCTGAAAAGCAGCCCCGCCGGGCGCATTCACCGTGAAAGGTTGCAACTGGAGGTAGGCGGGTATGGCTTCCGGCTGATCTTTACACGCCGAAAAAATGAGCGAAAATGCTCCGAGACAGTAGTAGATGTGTTTTTTCATGGCAAGCAGTGTTGGGTGGAGTTATGAGTTAGGAGTTATGAGTTATGAGTTTTACTCACTTTGCTTTTGGCTTCTTCAATAGAGTGGCCAAAAGAAAAGTGAGTAAAACTCATAACTCATAACTCCTAACTCATAACTCATAACTTTTATCACGTTTTTGATCGCATATATACTTCCATTGGTGCACCGCAGAAATCGTAGTGTTCGCGCAATTTGTTCTCCAGAAACTGGACGTAAGAATCGCGCACCCAGTTGGGGTTATTAACAAAAAAAGCGAACGACGGATACGGTGTCGGCAATTGTGTAACGTATTTGAACTTAGGAAAGCGGCCTTTCACCGATGGTGGAGGCGTTCTTTCGATTACTTCTGTCACATATTCATTGAGTTCGGCGGTTTTTATGCGACGCGAACGGTTGTCGTACACTTCAATGGCTTTTTCGATGGCCTGAAAAATGCGTTGTTTTTCATGCACGGAAATGAACAGCACCGGCACGTCATTGAATGGCGCAAGTTTGTTCTTGATGGCTGCCTCGTAATCGCGGGCGGTGTTGGTTTCTTTTTTGATCAGGTCCCATTTGTTCACCAGGATCACAATGCCCTTGTGGCGTTTCTGGGCCAGGCGCAGAATATTCAGGTCCTGCGATTCCAGCCCTTGTTCGGCATCGAGTACCATCAGGCACACATCGGATTCTTCCACAGCCCGGATGGCGCGCATGACAGAATAAAACTCGAGGTCTTCTTCCACCTTGGTTTTTTTGCGGATTCCGGCGGTATCGATCAGGATGAACTCTTTTCCAAATTTCTTGTAGGTGGAGTGAATCGGGTCGCGTGTGGTGCCGGCAATGGGCGTTACGATATTGCGGTCTTCACCCAGCAAGGCATTCAGCAGCGATGACTTTCCTACATTCGGGCGGCCGACAATGGCGAATTTGGGCAGTTCTGTTTCGAGGGGTTCCTCATTTTCAATGTGTTCCACCACGGCATCGAGCAGGTCGCCCGTGCCACTGCCGCTGATAGAAGCAATAAAGAAAGTATTGTCGAAACCCAGGCCCCAGAACTCGTTGGCTTCGAGCATGTTTTTGGTGTTGTCCACCTTGTTTACGACCAGATACACTGGTTTTTTACCACGCCGAAGCCCTTTGGCAATTTCTTCGTCGAGGTCGGTAATGCCCGTTTGCGCATCCACCATAAACAGTACCACGGCTGCCTCATCGAGCGCAATACGAACCTGATTGCGAATGGCCGCTTCGAACACGTCATCGGAGCCGTGTACAAAACCGCCGGTATCGACCACGGTAAAACGTTTGCCGTTCCATTCACAAAATCCGTATTTCCGGTCGCGTGTCACGCCGGAAAAGTCGTCGGTAATGGCATCGCGCGAGCCGACAAGGCGATTATACAAGGTGGATTTGCCGACGTTGGGTCGGCCCACAATGGCTACTATATTTCCCATTTTTTGAAATTTCCAGTGCTGTATTTTTCATTTCTTCGGGCGTATCAAAAGGCATATACCTTTGATAACCAACTTGATGTACAAACGGTTTGCCCGTTTTGCAAAATAATACGGATGTGTTTGGGCGCCGATGAAACGAAAGGAATTTGTTTTGATTACTTTTGTCCGAAGACAGGAGCCGCAAAAGTAGTCAATTTCGGGCAGACTCAACGCGGAGTACCCGACATATTCAACAAGAGACCTGCTATGAATAAAATCATCTTTCGTGATCCCAATATCACGATCTTTCAAAGCGCCCTTTTTATGACGAATTCAACGGTAATTAGCACCGATGACGTCATTATTGTGGTCGACCCGGGCTGGTTGCCCGATGAGGTGCTGGCTATCAGGCATTATGTGGAAGGAATTCGCAAAAAAAAGCCTTTGTACCTGATGTTTACGCATTCTGACTACGACCATATCATAGGTTACAAAGCATTCGAGGCTGATAAGGTGTTTGTTTCCAAAGCCATGTCCGACAATCCGGAAAAGGAAAAAATCATTGAACAGATACTGGAATTCGACGAGCAGTATTATGTGGAACGCCCCTACCCGATCGAGTTTCCCAATGGCGATTTTACGGTGTTTCGCGACGGGGTTCAGTACCGCCAGGGCAATACGAAAATGACGTTTTACCTGACGCCCGGGCACACAGCGGATAGTATGATGATCGTGATATGGCAATTGGGGCTTTGTATTGCCGGCGATTATCTCTCGAATGTCGAGTTCCCGTTTATTTACCACAGCAGCGTGGATTATGTCAATACGCTGGAAAAACTTCCGGTGATCCACGACCGAAACTGGTTTACACGTATGATTCCGGGGCATGGCGACCCGGCCCTGAGCATCAACGACTGGCTCCAACGCCGCACGGAAAGCCTGGCCTATATTTTTGCACTTCGGGAAAGTATCGCTACCAGGGTTCCTTTCGATGAATCGTCGTTGTGGGTTCGCTACCGATTCCCTCGCCTGCAACACAAATATCACCTCGACAATATTGCGCTCATGACCCGCGAATTTGAACAGGGATTGTGGGAGTGGGATCCCGATTTTTCCTTGCAGGACATCAGCCATGTGCAGCCCCTGGAAGGGCGAACGATGGAGCAGGATGAGGAGTGAGCAGGTATCGGGTCTATTTCCCGCAGAGTAGTTTCCCGCAGATTTCCGCAGAATACACGCAGATTTCCGCAGATCGTAGAGTACACGTTGATTTTTTTCATCATTTGGAATAATGTGTACTCTACGATCTGCGGAAATCTGCGTGTATTCTGCGGAAATCTGCGGGAAACTACTCTGCGGGGAACTACTCTATAGTAAATAATCAATAACAACACCATTCATATCATGACACCGCACGCTTTCCTCCACGATATGCTGCTGCTCGAACACAGCAAGGCACAAACCATGCGCATCGTCCACTGGATCGGCGCAGACGCAGACCGCCTGGCCGCTTTGATCGACATTTTTCTAGGCGACGAATACCGCCTCACCCAGCGCAGCGCCTGGGTCGTGCGGTATGTAGGAGAAAAGCACCCGGATATGATGAAGCCCTACTACCCCATGCTTTTGGAAGCAATGGACCACCAACCTGTGCACGACGCTGTCAAAAGAAACACCCTGAATGTTTTTGAAGATGTGGAAATTCCGGCTGAGTATTACGACGCATTGGCAGACCATTGTTTCAATTACCTGTCTGATCCGAAAGAACCGATCGCCATTCGTTGTGCATCGATGACTGTTTTGGAAAAAATTACCCGCCAGATACCGGAATTAAGACAAGAACTCCGGCTGCTGCTGGAGGAACAACTGGAGTTTGAGTCGGCGGGAATCAGAAGCAGGGCGAAAAAAACGATAAAAAAGTTATGAGTTATGAGTTATGAGTTATGAGTTATACTCACGTTGCTTTTGGCAACTCGATTAGTAAAGCCAAAAGCAACGTGAGTAAAACTCATAACTCATAACTCATAACTCATAACTCTTATTCCACTTTCACCCGTATCCCTTTCGAGTGGCTCGAAAACTCGGGCGCATACATGCACTGCATAGTGGTAATACCATTGCTCATGTCGCCGCGGTGGGACACAACGAGCGGATATTCAAACACATAAGTACCACGGGGCAGGTGCTCGATAAAGAAATTGGTGGCCAGGTCTTTGGTACTCTCATAGTAGCCCAGGCCGTTCTGCCAGCGATAGCCGCTCAGCACGTTTACGGGCTCGAAACCGGCAGCGCGCATGTCTTTGAGGTGAACGAACTCCATTTCGCGGTCGACCCGAATTTCAATGCGCACCTTCACTTTATCGCCCCGATGCAGCACAGCGCCTTCGGAAATCGGTTGTAGGATCGGGCCAGTCGCTGAGTTTTCTTCCCGGAACAGTTGTTTCACGATGGTCAGCGGCGTTTTCTGGAAGTCGCTGATCTTGTCGAGATCTTCAAAGTATTGCCAGTAGGCGGCGCCCCATACAATATTGGAATTGGGGTTTTTTACCTCAATTTTGCTCCATGAAGACTTGATGTCCTTGCCCGTCCAGGCCTCTTTGAAATAGCCCGTACCAGGTTCGGATTCAGCAGGTTGCAGGGTTTTTCCGCCCAGCGACACTTGTACCGGTTTGTTGTTGGCCAGCCAGTTTTCCTGTTTTCCGGTACCGATGAGCAAAGCGTACACCGCTTCGGCAGTGGCCTTGGTGCTTTCCCAGCGGTTGGTTTGTTTGTTTTTGAGCAACCATATGCGCAGTTCCTCGACCGATTTGGTGTCGTTGGCTACTTCACCAAACACTTCCACCATGAGCGCCTGGGTTTCTACGGGCAACTGGTACCAGTAGTAGCCCCAGTTGACAGGCCAGTACATACCCAGTTCTTCTTTCATGATAGCGCGTTCGCGCAGGCTGGCAACGATGCTGGCGGCAGTATTACGGCCGTGGCGATGCAAAGCAAGGGCCAGCATGCCTTCCTGATAGATGCCTTTGCCGAGCCAGTATTTTTCAGCCTGACCGAGGTAGTAAGCCAGTTCCTTGCCGGGGCGGTCGACGGGGAAAAACGAACGCGCATAGAGGTACTGAATCGTCATACCGTCGAGGTGGTCGTCTTCCCATTTTGTTTTTCCGGCTTGCACATCGCGTTCCAGTTCGCGGTACTGTTCCTGGATTTTCCGGTCGCAGTAACCAAGGGCTTCATTCACCATTCCAGGCAGTTCCTGCTCCTGGCTGGCGTCGAAAACACCTAATTTAGCCAGGTGTCCAAATCCGGTAACGATGTATTGGGTGATGTACCAACTATCCTTGCCGCCCGGGAACCAGGGCCAGCCGCCATTTTCCAGTTGGCGTTCCTCCAGTACACCCAGCGTACGCTCGCGTTCGGCGGCCATGCGGTTGAGATCGAACAGCAGCGCAATATTCTGCTTTTGCTGTTCTTCGCTTTGTGCGTCGAGCACCCAGGGCGTTTCTTCCAGCAGCGCTGATTTCAGTTCCTGGTTTTTGCTCAGGTTCGATTTGATGGCGTCTGTGCCTTTCCAGCGTTCGTACATGCGCTGTATTTGCGGCATTTTCCCTACTACACCGGAAGCAAGGCTGTTGGCATAAAAACGGCTGAATATTTGCTCCGAGCATTCGTGCGGATATTCCATGATGTAAGGCAGCGCCTGCACGGCATACCATACAGGGTTGCTGGTAAATTCGATGGTGTAGCGATGGTTAACCAAAGAACTGCTGTTTCCGCCATTTTTAAAATTACCGAAAACAAAGGTCTTGTTCTGATTGCCGCGCAAGGTAATGGGCAGCGTTTCGGTCACGAGCATGCGATTGGGAACCACCGGCAGGCTGCTTTCTTCACCGTCTTTAAACTGTTTGCTTTCTGCAAACACCTGCCAGGTAACGGCGCCAGTGAAATCTTCCGGCACACGCACCGTCCATGCCAGCGGGGCCGACTGGCCAGCCTGCACGTTGAACGGCACGCTGTTGTTGGTTGCAGTGAGTTTGAAAGCCTCGCCGACAGGTTTCAGGGTAGCAGCATCCAGCAATTGCAGGGTAGCCTTGCCTTGCAGGGCCTGTTGCGAGAGGTTGCTCACCTTTGCAGCAAACTCAAAGGAGTCGCCTGCGCGCAGGAAGCGGGGCGGATTAGTGATCACCATGAGTTCTTTCTGCGTCACTACTTCTTTCACCGACAGCGCCTGTTCCAGGTTTTTGGTATGGGCAAATGTGAGCAGTTTCCAGCGGGTAAGCGCTTCGTTCATCGTAAATTTCAGCACCACGTTGCCATCCTTGTCCGTTTGCAGTTGCGGGAAAAAGAAAACGGTTTCTTTCAGGTTGCTGCGGGGCGTTACACCACCATTGGATTCCGTTTTCGGAGGCTCTGTGATGGATGAGGGTTCATCTCCAACAAGGTCGTTGCGCACAATCTGTACCTTTTCCTCGTAAGTTTCCGGGTCGAACGTCACAACGGTATCCACGGCTGCCTTGCGCATTTTGCCGCCGGCCATGGGAGCGGGGGCAGTTGCCATCACTTCATTACGCCATGCAAAATCACCATAACTCCTGCTGAAGGTGTTCCACATCTGGAATCCCCATAAGTTCAGCGAGGGGTACTGGCGGCCCTGGATATATTCGTATGCGTCGGGCGTAAAATGCGTTTCGCCGGTGCGGGCATTGAACGTAGCCACCGAAGTGTTTACTTGAGAATTGTGCATCGGAAAATAAATCCGATCCCAGGTGTGTGGCATAAACTGGTCGAGCGAAGCATCGTACATGGCCGCCACAAGTTCTGCGGCTACCTTGTCTTTTTTAGGCCCGCTGATTTTGAGTCGCCATTCCTCTTTCTGGCCCGGGCTCAGTTTGTCGCGGAAGGTTTCATAACTGATTTGCAGGTCTTTGTTGCTCCACGGAACATTCACGCCAATATTGGTGAAGCCATACGTCCGGTTGTTGTAAATGACAAACCAGTGCATGGAAAAACCGCCCCGATCTGCTTCCAGGATCGGAATTTCTACCTTTTCCGCGCCGTTTGTTTTTACCCACTGGCGCGATACCAGGCCGTTGTTTCCTTCTCTGGCAAAGAAAAATTGCAGATTGGGCGCTTTACCTCCCATCCAGAAACGGGCGATTTCGCCCGGCTCCAGCGGGTTCTTTTCTATTTCGACAGCAGGGTTGTTAAAGCGTGTTTGCGGTTTTTTCGAGTCGAATACTTGTACGACCTGGTCTATTTTTACCTCTTCTCCATTTTTATCCTTGGATATCAATGTTATCATGTAATATCCGGGAGTAAGGCGATCAAGGTGCAGGTCGACAACTTTGAGTTTGCCTGTATTAAAATCCACCACCACCATCGAGTTTTCGTAGATATCCCAAAATTTTGGGTCATCCTCATTTTTCCTGGCCATATCCGGGAACATGCGCGCCCAGTCGTCGGCTGCGATGGTGGGGAATTCCGGTTTTTCCCACAAGCGCTGTTTGTATAGAACGGAAGGTTCTTTCAAGTGATAAATCGTGATATTGCCCTGTGCCGTTTGAGGGCGCCCGGAAAGGTTGGTAGCCGTGAGGGTCACATGTTTCATGCTGTCGATGACCATGCGCTCGCTCAGGTTCCAGGAGATTTTCAGCGAGGCATATCCTACACTCACGTTGGCGGTGGTGCTGCGGGTTTCGCCGCTCACATCCGTTACATCCACGTAGACCGTGTAGTCGAAAACCGGCTGGTCTTTTTTGTTGATGCTGCGGTCTGGAATGGCTTCAAACGGGATTTTAAAGGTACCATCGGCGCCGGTCGTCAGGGTTCCGTTGGTAATTTCCATGTCATCGCTTTGCGGGAAGGGTTTGCGGAACCAGCCCCAATTCCAGTACGGAAACCGCGCCTGACGCACTACGCGATAACGAACTTCGGCGCCATCGACGGCATTTCCGGCGTAGTTTTTTGCTTCACCTGCTACGGTAATCTGATCGCCCAGGCGAAACTCGCCTTCCACGGGTTTGGTGCTTACTTCAAAACGCGGGCGTTTGTATTCTTCCACATGGAAAAATGCGGCGCCACTGGCTTCGTCACATTGAATTCTCATGTAGCCAGTCAGGCCTGAAGCAGGTGCAGTGAAAACACCCTGAAACGAGCCGTATTCATTGCTTTTGAGAGAAAGAGTACCTTTTTCCTGGGAATTGGAATCGAACAACTTCACCGTGACAGCCCGATTGGCAAGAATAGCAGGTTTTTTCTGCTGATCCCGGTCAAATATTACCCCCTTGAAATACACCATCTGGCCGGGGCGATACAAGGCCCGATCGGTAAAAAACTGAACTTCAGGGAAGTCGTCCTGATCGTAGTAGTTTTCAAAATGATATGAATTGCCCGACCACAAGGTATCCTGCTGAAACACAGCGCGAATAGACAAGTTGGTATTGAGCGGCAAATCGGGGTTCACCCAGCCGTCCTGGTCGCTTTCTGCCGTTTTGATCAATTTGGATGTCGTGCCATCACTGCGATAGTACCACTCAAAAAATTCCAGTTTCACCCCGCGCATGGGCGCGCCATTGGCGCGATTGGTAACAATAAAATAAGGGGTGTTTTGTTGGTGAATATCTACAACAGCCAGTTCTGAAATAGAAAACTGCGCTATCGACACATGTCCGCCCGCGTTCCCAAATGCTGCATTATCCGACACCAGTATCCAGTATTCGCCCAGGGGAAGCCCATCCAGCGCCAGTTCGGTGCTGTGCATTTGATAGTCGCCCGGATCGGCAATCGTCCATTCCTTGCGCTGCACTTCCTTGAGTTGCAATAACTTGGGAATACGCTCTTCATAGCGTAGTTGGCTGACTTTGTTGACCTCTTCGGAACTGCCACGCACCACTTTTACATAGGCTTTGGTCAGGTTGCGGAATTCGAGGCGTACCAGGCTGCTTTTTCCCGGCAGATTCACATCTTCCACCTGAATATTGAGAATGACCATTTTGATCTGCCGTAACAACTCCTCACACAATTTTGCGCCATGGCTACCCGGGTGCAGGCGCATGGCTTCTTCGCACAGCGAAACGGCTTTTTTGATGTTGGTTCCCTTGTTTTCTCCTTCCGAAGCGTACAGCGCAATCGCCAGTTGATAGCCTACTTCCGATTGAATGGGATGGTTCGGCGTACTGCGGTACAGTCGTTCCAGCGCATTGATATACAACACATTGCGATTTTCCAGCACCGAGTTATTCGATACAAATTGCAGGCGTCTCAGGTCGACATCGACCAGGCGGGCACGCTGAACCGTCTGATCGCCGGCGCTTTGGATGGCATAGCGCCGCAGCAGTTTCTGGAACAGTCCCAGCGCCAGCCATTTTCCGGAAGTGCTGTCGCGCGTGGTGAAGTTTTCGTAGGCAAAAATGTCGTTGTCGGCAAATGCCTTTTCCTGATCGATCTGGAAAGCATAGGCCGGCTGGGTCAGAAAATTCCGGTCGTTGCTGAAGAAGTCAATGGCACGATGTGCCAGCAGGTCGTACAGGGTTGGGCGCAAGGCAGCATTGGAAATGGAGTCATGAACACCTGGTGTGATCACGGCATCAAAATCCTTGATAGAAATGCTATTGAGCGCATTTTCATTTTGAACGGAAGCGAGGTAAAGTTCCTGGGCCCGTTTTTCCAGTTGAGCGGCCGACCAGGTCATGATGTCGCCGCCTTCTCCATCAGGAATCGGGGTTCGGTCCTTAATGCGCCAGCCCTGCTGCGAGAGATAATTGCCATACGTTTCACCCAGAATGCTTTGCAAAATGGATTTTTCAGGCTGCACAGACGTTGCCTTTTCCTCTTTTTCCAGCATTTGAATGGCTGAGACAAAGCCGTCTTCTTCCAGTTGGGAAATGTATTTTCCGCGGAATAACAATGCCTTGACAACTTGCGGCTGATTATTATCTGCTTTTGCCCGCGCCTGGATGGATTCAACTTTTTCCAGCGCGCTTTTGAACAAACCCTTTGTCTGAAGGCTGTCTACTATTTTCCAGTCGTCGGCATAGTCCCGTGTAGAAGCGGGTTTTGGGTCAGGCATTGTGGTGGAGGTGTTTACAGGTGAAGGATTTTCTTTGGTTCCAAGCCATTTACAGGCGGAAATGAATACAAGTATGGTCAAAACAAGCCACATACTTGTCTGATGGCGGAGGTTGGGCATTTTTAGCATTTGAAAGGGTGAATTCTGATATTGCAAACGTACAAAGTCAAATGATGCAAGTAGGGGAAAAATTGCACAATAGACGTCCGATTTTTTAAGAAAGTTGGTGCATTTCTATCTTCACGTAAAAAATACGATCGATCCTATGTCTGAAACATCCCGTCCGGTAAAACGTGTCGCACTTGTTGGCCCCGAAAGTTGTGGCAAAAGTTATCTGTCAGAATACCTCGCCCGTCATTTTCAAACCGTTTTTGTGGAGGAATACGGCCGCACCTATTGTGAAAAATTCGGCATGGACCTCACCGAACTCGACTTCGCACACATAGCAGGCGGACAATTGTACCGGGAAGATGAAATGGCGCCAAAGGCCAACGGCGTACTCATTTGCGATACCGAACTGATTGTCACACAAGTATGGAGTGAAATTTACTTCAACGGCGTTTGCCAGCCCTGGATCGAATGGGCCAGCCGACAACGACACTACGACCATTATCTGCTGCTGGCGCCCGATATTCCCTGGGTGAACGACGGACTGCGCGAGTACGAACACCGGCGAGACTGGATGTTCCAGCGACTGCACGATATTTTGAAAGAAAGAAAACTGCCTTTTACCATCGTGCAGGGCGATTTTGAAACGAGGGACAAAGTGGCGGTGGCGGCCGTGTTAGAGGTGAGAGGTGAGAGGTGAGAAGCGAGAGGTGAACAGTTAGAAGTGAGAGGATTGGAGGAAGTGGATGGTTTTATCGATGTCGACGCTGAGCACGCGGTCTTCGGCAAGGCGCGGAACATAATTACGGTATTCCGTGTATGCCCTTTCAATCAGATCGGAAGAACGCAGGGGCCGTCTGAAATCGAGGGCTTGCATGGCTACCATCCATTCGATGGCCAGCAGGCGTTCGAGGTTGAGTACCACGCGGCGCACTTTGGTAGCGGCATTGGCAGCCATGCTCACGTGGTCTTCCTGTCCGTTGCAGGATACGATGCTGTCGACCGAAGCCGGTGCACACAGTGTTTTATTCTGGCTGACGATGGCCGCTGCGGTGTATTGCGCGATCATCATGCCCGAATGAAGTCCCGGGTTATCGGTGAGAAAAGCCGGCAAGTCGCGCTGCCCGCCGATCAACTGATACACCCTGCGTTCGGAAATACTGCCCAGTTCCGACAGTGCAATAGCCAGATAATCGAGCGGCAAAGCCAGCGGTTGTGCATGAAAATTGCCGCCGGAAACAATCAGATCGTCGTCCGGAAAAATGTTCGGATTATCTGTCACCGAGTTGATTTCAATGCCCACCATATGCTCCACATGTGCGATGGCATCGCGGCTGGCGCCATGCACCTGCGGTACGCAGCGGAAGGCGTAGGGATCTTGCACGCTTGTTTTTTCCATAGCGGCGATCTGGCTCCCTTCCAGCATTTTACGGAGTGCGGCGGCCGTATTCAACTGTCCTTTATGCGGGCGCACTTCGTGAATATGCGCGTCGAGCGGCGAAAGGCGGCAATTAAAAGCATCATAACCGATGGCTGCATTGAAATCGGCCAGATGAGCCAAACGGCGGCTTTCCAGCAGGCACCAAACGGCATACGACGCCGAAAACTGCGTACCATTGAGCAGCGCAAGGGCTTCTTTTGCCTGAAAACGCAGCGGTTCCCAGCCTTTTAGTTTCAGTACCACATCCGATCGTTGGCGGCGGCCTTCATACCACACCTCTCCCAATCCGATGAGTGGCAGACTCAGGTGGGCCAGGGGCGCCAGGTCGCCGGAGGCGCCGAGCGAGCCCAGTTCGTAGATCACCGGGTAAATACCTTCGTTGTAAAAATCGATCAGGCGCTGCACCACTTCCACCCGTACAGCACTGTGGCCGTAGGCCAGGCTCTGTACTTTCAGCAGGAGCATGATACGCACCACTTCCGGCGGCGCCACATCACCCGTGCCCGAGGCATGGCTCACCACGAGGTTGTATTGCAATTGCTCGATGTCTTCGTCTGAAATACGAATATTGCACAAGGATCCGAAACCGGTGTTTATGCCGTAAAACAATTCGTCCGATTCGGCAATTTTTCGGTCGAGGTATGCCCGGCAGGCCCGAATACGTTCGGTAGATTCGTCGGACAGTTGCAAGGGAACCTGGCGGGATAAAATTTCGCCTATTTTTTCAAGAGACAGGAGCGCAGGGCTGATCAGGTGCACGGTCAGGTAAAGTTTGGTTAGGCTGTTAATTTGGGCCGCGAAGGTACGCTTTCCACCCGTAATCTGTTACCCCGCTCATGTCAGCAAGGCTAAGCGGTGCATTGCCAGCCCGTTAAAATTGATTTAAGACAGGTTAAACCGTGGTTAATGTATTTTGAGGAAAATGCACACTTCCAATTTTAAAAAATTGATAATCAACAAATTAAAAACCAAACCTCAAAATAGTTCTTCCTTTGCATGCAACTTCGCGCACCGAACTTACGTCAGAAGTCGGCGTTGAACTTCTGAAACTCCTACTTTTGACCCATCTAGAGCCGTTTGCAGGAGTTTATTCCAACGCAATCAACCTTTACACAAATCAATTTACAAAGCCATGATTAAAAAAATCGTTTCAACCACCTTGTTCGCCTTCGTGTTGTCGACCTTCGCTTTCGCACAACGCATTGCTTTCGTGGATGTTACGGCCATTCTGGAAAGCCTCCCGGAATACCAGAAAGCACAGGAACAACTTGACAAAATCGCTACGCAATGGCGCCAGGAAATTGCCCAGGAGCAAGACCAGGTAAAAGGCATGTACAGCAAATACCAGGCTGAACAGGTGCTGCTCAGCGAGGATATGAAAAAACAGCGCGAAGACGAAATCATGAACAAAGAGAAAAGTGTACGCGAAAACCAGCGCACCAAATTCGGCCCGGAAGGCGCTTTGTTCAAAAAACGCGAAGAATTGATCAAACCTATTCAGGATAAGGTGTATGCTGCTATCCAGAAATTTGCCGAAGACAAAGGGTTTGAATTTATCTTCGAAAAAGGCAGCGCTTCGGGTATGTTGTATGCCGACAAACGCAACGACAAAACTGAAGATGTGAAGACTATGCTGAAAAAAGGCTGATTTCAAGAGGCAAGGGGCAAAAGGCAAGGGGCAAGGGGCAAGAGGCAAAATCCCACTCCATATCCTTTGCCCTTTGCCCCTCGCCTTTTGCATCTTGCCCCTTGCATCTTGCCCCTTGCATCTTGCCCCTTGCATCTTGCCTCTTGAATTTTGCCACTTGCTTATTAGCACATACCTTTGCCCGACATTTCACTAAATTCACTATGAAAAAAACAATTCTGCTGACCATCGCCCTGGCATTTGCTACGGCTAGCGGTTTCGCACAAAAATTTGGTTACTGCAACACCACTCAAATTCTTTCCCTTATTCCTGAAGTAAAAGCCGCCGACAGCGATCTGAAGGCTTTTCAGACCCAACTCAACAAACGCGGACAGGATATGGTAAAAGCACTGCAAGACAAGGCTACCGAATTGCAGCGCAAAAAAGAACAGGGTACCATTTCACCCAATGACTATCAAACGCAGGAAGCCAAATTGAAGGAGGATCAAGACAAGATTGCCAAATACGAGCAGGAAGTAAACACCCAACTGGCACAAAAACGCGAAGAACTATACAAACCGATCTTCGAGCGTTTCAACAAAGCCATGAACGATGTGGCCAAGGAAAACGGCTTTTCGCTCGTTTTTGATACCAATGCGCAAGTGATGCTATACGCCGACGAATCGCTGGACTTGACGAAGCAGGTGAAAGCGAAATTGGGAATAACCAACTAAGTCGTAAGTCCTGAGTCCTGAGTCCTGAGTCCGTAGAGAACACCTTATTACGTATGGCGTTTATGAATAGAAGGCCATGAGTAACAAGGTGTATTCTACAGACTTAGGACTCAGGACTAACGACTTAGAACTTCAAATACTTCTCCAGCCACCCAAAAAACTCCCTTTGCCAGAGCAAACTATTCTGCGGTTTGCTCATCCAGTGGCCTTCATCCGGAAACGACAGAAAACGCGACGGAATACCGCGCAATTGAGCAGCCTGAAAGGCTTGCATGCCTTCGCTGAAAGGCACCCGGAAATCCAGTTCGTTGTGAATCACCAGAATAGGCGTATCCCAGTTCTGCACATAGCGGTGCGGACTGTCGGTCTGGTACATTTTCGGGACGGGCGTTTGCCAGTAAGCCCCTTCAAAGTCGTAGTGCGGAAACCACACTTCCTCCGTGGTGCCGTAAAAACTCTCCAGGTTGAACAAGCCGCAGTGTGAAATAAATGCCTTGAAACGTTTTTGGTGATTGCCTGCCAGCCAGTACACGGCATATCCGCCGAAACTCGCGCCCACTGCTCCAATCCGGCCGGCATCTACAAAAGGCTCTTTGGCAATAGCATCGGTGGCACTGAGGTAGTCTTTCATGGCATCGCCCCATTTGCCGGTGATAGCATCGTTCCAGGCCTGCCCGGAACCCGGCATACCGCGCCGGCAGGGCGCCACCACTACATATCCTTGAGCCGCCATGAGCGATAGGTTCCAGCGATAGGAAAAAAACTGGCTGAGGGCCGACTGCGGTCCACCCTGGCAATAGATAATGGCCGGATATTTTTTGTTCGGGTCAAAATCGGGCGGCAGCACCATCCAAACATTCATGTCCTTGCCGTCGAAGGTTTTTACCGTGCGACGCTCCACCTTGCTTTTTGTGATATTTTTCCAGGGATTATCCGTTACGAACGACAACTGACGCATAGCGCCGTTCACGGGGCTTACGGCATATACTTCCGCCGGCGCCGTCATGGAAATCCGCGTTGCAATCAATTCATTTCCAGCCAGTTTGAAATTGGTAATATCATGGATACCGTCGGTGATGCGCCGTATTTTTTTATCCTGCAAGCGGTATTCATAAATCTGGTAGGTGAAATTTTCAGAACTGAGGAAATAAATCACCTTGCCATCGGCCGACCATACCGGGTGGTTCATTTCATAGGCCCATCCGGCGGAGAGTTCTTCGGTTTGTTGGGTTTCCAGGTTGAGCATCATCAGGCGCGGGCGGTCGGCCTCGTAGCCGGGCCGGGCCATGCTGTTCCAGAGCAGGAATTTTCCGTCGGGCGAAAAAACCGGGTCGCGGTCGTATCCCGGGTTCAGTTGGGTAAAATTGAGGGTTTTACCCGAAGCGATTTCATAGGCATACAGGTCGCTGTTGGTACTTTGGGCTTCCTGTGTTCCGTTGAGTTTGCGGCAGGTGTAAATGATCCATTTGCCGTTGGGGCTCCAGGTAATTTGTTCCATGCCCCCGTCGGGTGTCAGCGGGCTGTCGAAACGCTCGTTGCCCTGAATATTGATGGGCGCGCCGGAAAATTTGCCATTGTTGTAACCCACATAAAAAACATTGCTGTACGCGTAGTCGTGCCACGATTTCCAGTGCCGGTATAAAAGTCCATCTGTGATGCGGCCACTTGCCTTGGGCAAATCCGGGTAGCGATCTGCCGTATTTTGATCCAGTTTTACATCCTGGGCAAAAAGAATGGATTTTCCATCCGGCGCATAGTGAAATCCATTGATTTCCAGGTCGCTCACAGCAGCGATCATGGAAGGGCCTTCCACATTCACTTCATGCAGTTTGCCGTCGCGCAGAAAGCCTATTTTTTTTCCGTCGGGCCGGAATTCGGCATCCGTACTGGTTTCATCCGGGTCGGTCAGGGCACGCGTGACGCCGGTTTTTATTTCCAGCAGGTACAACACTCGGCTGCCTTTATTGGTGGCTACATCATAACGTTGTACGCCATACAGGGCATATTTCCCATCGGGAGAAACATCTTCCAACCCTACCCTTCCGATGGTCCAGAGCAGTTCCGGTGTGAGTTTCTGTTGAGCGGTGGTCGGGAAGGCATCTGACAGCATAAAGAAGAGGGATAAAAAAAGTAGTCGATACATGGTGTTGTATTTATGGTGTTGAATGTGGATTTCCATTTACATTCGTCCGGCAAAAATGCACCTAATTTTTATCGCTCATGCATAAATATCTGACGGAACTCTTCGGCGTATTTTTTCTGGCTCTGATTTCCATTCTGACGACCACCGGCAATTACACGGCCCTGGCGCCTGTGGCCGTGGGTGCAGCGCTGACTGCCTTGACGGGCATTGCGCGCGACATTTCCGGCGCTCATTTCAATCCCGTAGTGTCTATTGCGGCTTTCATCAGGGGAAAAATTGACCGCATCGACATCCTGTATTATGTCATTGCGCAGGTATTGGGCGGTATTCTGGCCGGCACAGTAGCCGTTTTTCTGATGGAAAGCAGCCTGAGTTCCATTCCCGAAATTGAGCCTCGTCAAAATGCAGGCCTGCCTGCAACGGTGGCAGAGTTTCTCGGCGCTTTTGCGTGGACAATGGTCGCGCTCAGCGCTTTGGTAAAATCGGATAAGAGTCCGAGAGGCGGTTTTTTACTTGGCCTGACCGTGCTGGCACTGGGAGTTGCCTTTCGCGATATCAGCGGTGCGGTGTTCAATCCCGCGCTGGCAGTCTCGTGGATGATTTCGGGCATGGCCTTCTGGGCCGACCTGCCGGTGTACATTATCGGGCCTTTGCTGGGGGCTGCGGCTGCGGCGTCCGTATTTTATCTGATAGAAAAGATTCCAACTGACGAGTTCAATATTTGATCACGCGAAGGCCTTTTTTGGATTCCTGAAATACGCGGATAATGCGTGCGGCATCGGGGTCGTAGGTAGCGGGTGGCGTGAGCGTTTCCAACAAATCTTCCACGCTGTTGAACCCTGCATCCTGCTCGATGTATCCGAAGCCGATGAAATACCCGTCGCGCACGCCAATCACGGCTTTTTCTGTTTCGCTGCGTCCCTGGTCGATCAGGAAATAACTGCCTGAAAGGCGCTTGTTCAGCATTTGCAGGGCCATTTCTACCCGTTCGTTGTACGACTCGGGCGTTTCTTCTCCAATACAGGCGCCCTTGCATTTTTTGATGGAATAGTGAAAACAGGCATGTGAGGAGGCGTCCAGATTGCTGAGTCTGTAGCACAGTTCGAACTGCCGTACCACGCTTTGCAGGTGCATCCGCGCGCTGTCGATCTTGGGGTAATCGGACACCAGTTCCAGTTGTCGGACATTTTTGCCAGTTCGTTTTCCCACCGCAAAACAACGATACCCGTTCTGGTCGGTGTAGGTGTAAATACCGCCTGAAAAGTTGCGGATGCGTTGCGCCCGATTCACGGGTGGTAAAAGGCGTTTTATTTCGGCGCTCTCGTGCAGCAAGGCCACGAGTTCGCTACCAGTCACTTCATAACTGATGTCGGCCACGCCATTGCGCAGTTTTTCACCTTTGGGGGTAAAATCGGCGAAGTGTTCGAAGAGGCGTTTGCGGATGTTCAGGCTTTTACCGACATAAATGACATTACCTTTTTCGTCGTGCAGGTAATACACACCACAGCGCTCGGGCACTAAATGCAGGCGTTCGAGTGTGATATTTTTCGGAAGTTTGGTTTCCTTTATGCCGTGATCTATGAATTGGCGCAGGGCATCTCCCTGTTGAGCAGCCAGGATGCGTTCGAACAAGGCCACGGTAGCCAGCGTATCGTCGAGTGCGCGGTGGCTGCGTTCGGCCTGAATGCCGAAATGGCGTTTAAGATTGCTCAGGCTGTAACTGGGCAAGCCGGGAAACACCTTGCGCGCCATTCGTACCGTACACAGTTGTTTGCGGGTGTAGGGAAATCCCAGCCGGGCAAATTCTTCCCGCAAAAAACTGTAATCAAACGATACATTGTGGGCCACAAAAATGGCGCCTTCGGTCATCTGAACGATCTGTTTGGCTACTTCGAAAAAACGTGGGGCTTGTGCCACCATCTCGTCGGAAATACCGGTCAGTTGGGTGATGCTCCAGGGGATGCTTCGTTCCGGGTTGAGCAGGGTGGAAAAAGTATCGACGACCTTTTGCCCGTCGTGCAAGACGATGGCAATTTCGGTGATGCGTTCGTACCGGGCTTGACCTCCGGTGGTTTCTACGTCTACAATGGCATACACGGCTCGATCAAGTTTAAAGTGGAATCCGCGTCGTGTCAGGCGCTGATCAGGGCAGCAAAAATAAAGCAGTAAACACGAATTGTTTGAAAAAGTCGATTTTGAATTTTTTTTATTTGAAATTTTTTCTCACCATGCCCGCCTGGCTGTGGTGTACTGCTGTCTTTACACAAGCACAAATCAATGACAATCAACGTGTTGTAGTGGGCGCAGAACAAACCCAGGCGCTGTTACATCTGATTTGCGACAAACAGACTGCGCTGGTGGTCAATCACTCTTCGTTCGTTGGAAAAACGCATCTGGTGGACACGTTGTACGATCTGGGCTGTTGCATCGACCGCATTTTGGCGCCGGAACACGGGTTTAGGGGCAGTGAAGACGCTGGTGTCACCGTGCGCGACGATGTGGATGCCCGTACCGGCATTCCCATTGTTTCATTGTATGGAAAAAAGAAAAAACCAGCCTGCGAAGACCTGGAAGGGATCGATGTGGTGGTGTTTGATATTCAGGATGTAGGCGCTCGTTTCTACACGTATATCAGTACCCTGTTTTACATCCTGGAAGCATGCGCCGAACAAGGCAAACAGGTGATCATACTCGATCGGCCCAATCCGAACGGGCATTATGTAGACGGTCCGGTGCTCGACATGCGCTATGCTTCGTTTGTGGGAATTGCTCCTATTCCGGTGGTGCATGGATGCACGGTGGGGGAACTGGCGCGGCTGTTTGCCGGGGAATACTGGATCGGATCGGCACAACGAATTGATTTACAGGTCATTCCATGCCTGAATTACACCCACCACACACCGTATGATTTGCCTGTAAAAACCTCGCCCAATCTACCCAATACACGCGCAGCGTTGCTGTATCCTTCCTTGTGTTTTTTTGAAGGCACGGAGGTGAGTATCGGGCGCGGAACGCCTGCGCCATTTCAGATGGTCGGGCATCCGGACTACACGGAAGGGAGTTACTCATTTATTCCTACAGCAGGATATGCTGCCAGGAATCCGCCGCAGGAAGGGAAAACGTGCTGGGGCATGGATTTGAGGCATATTCCAATGGATAGTTTGCGCCGGGATACTGCACTGAATTTGAAATATTTGTTCGAGTTTTTTGATTGCCTGCCCGATCGGGAGTCGTTTTTCCTCAAGAATCATTTTTTTGATTTGCTGGCAGGCAACAGTTCCTGGCGCGAACAAATGATGGCCGGAAAAACGGAAGCGGACATTCGTGCAGGCTGGCAATACGACCTCTCTCTTTTTAAAGCCATTCGCAAAAAATACCTCCTTTACCCCGAATAATCCACCTCTCACATCTCACCTCTCACCTCTCACCTCTATCAAATCGACTCTCCACATCGGCCGCCTCGGCGAATCCATTGCCGCAGAATACCTGCAACAAAAAGGGTATCGCATTGCCGCGCTCAATTTCCGGGCCGGTCGTGGCGAGATCGATATTATTGCCTGGGCGCATGACCGACTACTGGTATTTGTAGAGGTAAAAACCCGCTCCGGAGAAGGCTTCGGTGGCCCTGAAGGCGCCGTCGACGCCAGAAAACAGGACTTGCTGGCCCGCACCGCCGGAATTTATATGGATCAAATTGACTACGACTGGGAAATTCGTTTCGATATTGTCGCCGTTTTAATGAAAAACGACCAGGTGCTGGAAATCCGGCATGTGGAAGATGCATTTTTTCCTGAGTTATGAGTTATGAGTTATGAGTTATACTCACATTGCTATAGGCTTTTTCTTTAGAGGGGCCGAAAGCAATGTGAGTATAACTCATAACTCATAACTCATAACTTCCAACTCATAACTTCCAACTCAAACAATTTGAAAATCGGTCTTTTAGGGTACGGCAAAATGGGCAAAGCGATCGAGCAAATTGCCACCTCGCAGGGAATCGACATTGCCTGGCGCATCACGCGTGACAACAGATCCGCACTGAACGATGAACTCCTGCAACAAGCAGACGTCGTCATCGAATTCAGTCGGCCCGATGCAGCATTTGATCATGTGATGTTGTGTCTGAATGCAGGCGTGCCGGTAGTGTGCGGCACAACAGGATGGAATGAACGATTACCGGAAGCGCAGCAATACTGCCGGGAACACGGCGGCGCCATGTTGTGGGCATCCAATTTCAGCGTAGGTGTCAATCTGTTTTTCGCACTCAACAGATACCTCGCGCAACTGATGGCTGCACGGCCCGAATACACACCCGCGGCAGAGGAAACACATCACATTCACAAACTCGATGCACCCAGCGGAACGGCGCTGACACTAGTGCAGGAACTGATAAAAGCGCATGGAGGTGTATCCGGCTGGGTACTTGCTCCATCGCCCGCCGCCCCGGGTGAAATACCTGTGACCGCTATTCGGGAAGGCGAGGTACCTGGCACACACCAGATACGCTGGAGCAGCGCCGTAGACGACATAACCATCGAGCACAAGGCACATTCCCGAACCGGTTTTGCGGCAGGAGCGGTACTGGCGGCACAGTGGATACAGGGAAAAAAAGGTGTTTTTGCGATGTCGGACGTGCTTGGATTAAGCGCCTAACTACAAACCTTTGTTTACTTTTGTCGCTGAAAGATGTACGCCCTCGGCGTATTCACTTCCCCCACACACGATATGAAGTCCATCGTAAAAATCAGCAACGCGAACATTTGTCAGCAAGACAACAGCGTCATTCTTCAGAATATCAGCCTGCACATCGGTGAAGGTGAATTTACCTACCTGATCGGAAAAACGGGCAGCGGCAAGTCGAGCCTGCTCAAAACGCTGTATGCGGCCTTGCCGCTTACCACCGGACACGGTGAGGTGGCTGATTTTGACCTGAAAGATATTACCCGAAAAAATGTGCATTTGCTGCGGCGTAAACTGGGCATTGTTTTTCAGGATTTTAACCTGCTTACCGACCGAAATGTGGCAGAAAACCTCTTGTTTGTGCTGCGCGCCACTGGCTGGACCGATGAAGCGGACATGAACAAACGTATGCAGGAAGTACTCACAGAAGTAGGACTAATCCATAAACAACAGGCCATGCCCTATGAACTGTCGGGCGGAGAACAACAACGGGTGGTTATTGCGCGCGCGCTGTTGAACAAACCTATACTCCTGCTGGCAGATGAACCCACCGGCAACCTCGATCCGGAAACCAGCGACGATGTGCTAACGCTGCTGCGCAACCTCGCCAAACAGCACAACACCGCTGTATTGTGCGCCACACACGATTACCGGATTCTACAGAATTTTCCGGCACGTATCATCCGCGTACAACAAGGCAAACTGATCGACGACGAAGGTATTACTATCCGGTAGTTTCCTCGGCATTGGCTACATCCAGGCGCGCCATTTTGGCGGCCATGCGTTGTTCCAGCCGGGTGATGGTCGCTTTGCGATGTGTGGTGTAGGGCCGGAAGCCTGACAGGAAAATATCGGATTTGAATTGGAGGTTGTTTTCCAGAAAATCGGACATCAAATTCAGGTAGTGCAGCACAACAGCCTCTTTCTCCCGGACTGCCTCTGTGCGCATTTTTCTTTTCAGATTGGGGTCGGCAAGTACCCTTCGCAGGGAATTGGTAGCGCTGTTCAATCGTTCGAGAATACAGGATGCCCGATCGGCATGTGGCTGTGCCTGCGTGTTGCGCAGTACGCGTTCGCTAAATACAACTAGGTTGTCCCCGTGCAAAAACAGGAACTGGCGGTCTACTTTTAACTTGGTATTCATGGTCAGGACTAATTTGGCAGTTGCAAGGTAAACAAAGCGATTTCAAATAATAAATGAATTTCAGAAAAATATTTTTTATTAACCCCTATATTCATTTTATTATTGGCAAAAACCTGCTTTTTGCAAGCATTATTGTATATTTTTCAAAAGGATGTGCCTTGCCAATGCATAATGTGAGAAAAACTTTCCCCTGAAAAAAAGGCCACAGGTCATATATAAAAATGAAATCGCCTTACTTTTGAGCGCTCCATTCATTTCGCTAACCATTTACATACATATTCGATGAACCTACACGAGTACCAGGGCAAGGAATTGCTCAAGTCCTATGGTGTAAAAATCCAGGAAGGCATCGTTGCCTACAATGCACAGGAAGCTGTTGAAGCCGCCAAAAAATTGAAAGAACTCTATGATTCCGGCTGGTGCGTCGTCAAGGCGCAAGTACATGCCGGTGGTCGCGGAAAAGGCGGCGGGGTAAAACTTGCCAAAAGTCCCGAACAGGCCGGAGAAATTGCCCAGGCCATGATCGGAATGCGACTGGTTACGCCCCAAACTTCGGCAGAAGGCAAACTCGTTCGCAAGGTACTGGTGGCACAAGACGTGTTCTATCCCGGCCCTACGGAACATAAAGAATTCTATATCAGCATCCTGACGGATCGCGGCTCGGGCAGCAATGTCATCATCTACTCGCCCGACGGCGGTATGGACATTGAAAAAGTGGCCGAAGAAACGCCCGATCGGGTTTTTACCGAACACATCGACCCGCTAATTGGTCTGCGCGCCTTTCAGGCCCAGAAAGTAGCCTTCAACCTGGGTTTGAGTGGACAGGCTTTCAAGGAAATGGTCGATTTCGTGCAAAAACTGTACGCCGCTTTTGTGGGCGCTGATGCCAGTTTGTTCGAAATCAATCCTTGTCTGAAAACTTCCGACGATCGTATCATCGCTGTCGACGCCAAGGTAACGCTCGACGACAACGCTCTATACCGCCATAAAGACCTCGAAGCCCTGCGCGATACCGACGAGGAAGATCCGGCCGATGTAGAAGCACAGGAATACGACCTGAACTATGTAAAACTCGATGGCAACGTGGGTTGCATGGTGAACGGCGCCGGTCTGGCCATGGCTACCATGGACCTGATCAAACTGTCGGGCGGCGAACCAGCCAACTTCCTCGACGTAGGCGGCACCGCCGATGCACAACGGGTGGAAAACGCCATGCGTTTTATCCTCAAAGACGCAAACGTAAAGGCCATCCTGATCAATATTTTTGGTGGTATCGTGCGCTGCGACCGTGTGGCACAAGGCGTTGTTGATGCTTATAAAGCCATTGGTACCATTCCGGTGCCTGTGATCGTACGCCTGCAAGGTACCAATGCCGATATCGCTAAAAAGATTATCGACGAATCCGGCCTGGAAGTAATGGGGGCCGTCGAGTTTCAGGAAGCGGCTGATCTGGTGGCGAAGGTTCTTGCCAAGTAGTTATCAGTTATTGGTTATTAAGTTATTAGGGGTTGATAAGGGTTTATTTTCATGTATGCATTGGCCACACAATAAGGAAGGCCAAGCGCACATGAAAATAAACCCTTATCAACCCCTAATAACTTAATAACCAATAACTTAATAACCACCCGCTAAAAGAGTTTCAGCCCATACACGAACACCCATACAAACGCCAGCAAGGTAGTGGCGATGACGATGCCGCGCATAGCCAGTTCCCAGCGGCGGCGGCGGTACAGGTTGATGAGGATCATATTGACCGCAAGGGAAATAATGGCAAGGGTGCGCTCTCTGAAATTGGGGGAAAAACCTTTATTGCTCACCGCGCCCATTTTTTCCAGAATACTGAATATTTGATACAGAAGTATGAATGCCAGCGCAGGAAACAGGATCCCTGTGAGCAGGCCGACCCAGATTTTATTTTGTTTTTGCATGTAGATAGGTTTGTATAAGGGGCGAAACTGAAAACGCCGCCCTTATATTGTAGATTTTGGCCATCAAATCTGTTCCAACGCCTTCAAACTGCCCATTGCTTTGTAATTTGTCAGGTCGTGCATAGATGGAACGATCGAAATATACCCGTTCTTCAGGGCATCGATGTCGGTATCTTCTGCGTGGTCCTGGTTGACAAACTGTCCGCTCAGCCAGTAGTATGGATGCCCGGAAGGATCGCGGCCTTCCACAAAGGTTTCCACCCAGCGGCCATCGGCCTGTCGGCAAACCCGCAGGCCTTTCAATTGATCAGCAGGCAATTTTGGAATGTTTACATTCAATAAATTGCCTGATTCGAATGGTTTTTCGAGTGCATATTGCATTATTTTCCGAATCCAGGGCGTGGCAGGTGCAAAATCTGCATCAAAACTGAAGTCATCGAGCGAAAAGCCGATGCTCTTGATGTTTTCCAGTGCTGCTTCCATGGCTGCCGACAGCGTGCCCGAGTAAATAATATTGATACTGGCGTTGCTGCCGTGGTTGATACCCGACACACAGAGATCGATGGTACGGTTTTTTAGTACCACATGTTTGGCGAGTTTGACGCAGTCGACCGGGGTGCCCGAACACTCCCATGCTTCAATCCCTTCAAACACCTTTACTTTTTTCAGGCGCAGCGGATCATGGATGGTAATACCGTGGCCTTTGCCACTTTGAGGAGAATCGGGGGCGACGACCACCACTTCGCCGAGTTCGGAGGCAATTTCCACCAGTTTGCGAATACCGGGTGCGATGATGCCGTCGTCGTTGGTGACAAGAATCAGAGGTTTGTTCATGTTGCAAAATTAAGGATTTGGTGCTCGCTTGATGGGGGTTTCCGGGGATTATTTTCCCGTTAAATACGCGTAAAACCGATTTTATTTTTTTAAAACCACCAAGGCACAAGGGACACAAAGCGTAGCGTACACAACAACAATATCCGGGTGCGTGCAGGGTTTGCACTTCCTTCCCGCTCCTTTTTTCTTTTGAACAAATATTAAGCGAAACCGGTGTACGCTACGCTTTGTGTCCATTGTGTTCTTCGTGGTTGAATAAAAATAAAGCGGCTAAAAGACTTGCAGGTGAAAGCACATAATCCTTTCCACAAAAAAAACAATTTCTTTATTCTGGTCGTTAAAACCCATAAAAATCGGGCAGTTCAGAACTTCTTTGCAGAAAAATTGAATATAGATTTGATTTTCAGCAGATTAATTCAGCATTTTCGCCTAACCTTGCAGAAATATTTAATGTCCAAAGACAAGAAAACTACCCGATTATTGATTAGAAGAAACCCTTTTCTTCACCAAACAGTCTGTTTATGAAAAGCCTTTTTCAGTTCATCCTCCTATTGTTGTGCACCTTCCGCCTTTCTGCTCAAAACGCATCAAATACGCCTGTATTCCTGCTGTTTACTCAAGATTGTATGGACCAACTGGAGTATCGGTACACGTATAGCGGCGCCGGTGTTCTGACCTATTCCGTGCATCCGAACAGCAACGAGCAGTTTTTGCTGAAAGCCGGCAATGAAGGGATTACCTCCCCTACCCTGCCAAAGGGTGCCGTTACCTGCCGTGGATTTACCATGAATTCGGCATTTACCGATGCGATCAACCAGCAAAAAAGACAGGTGTACGTCGTACACCAAACCCCTTCGGGATACTTGCAAATGCCAATCATCGAAGCGATTCAGGTGACGCGCAACGGCGTTTTTTACCTCTTCAAAGCGCCCAATTACTCCTTTGCACTGGATAGTACCAAACTGGTAGGCTCCGTAAACCTGGGCACTGCCAATTCCGGCTCCTATGTCTATTTGTCGGGTGTAAAAGCGCGCGAATGCCGCCGCGAGTATTCTTTCCGCCGCGAACCTGTTCAAACGGGTATGGAACGCGCCGACTTTGATTTCATTCCAGGCATCGGTATTACCAGCGACCGCTCCGGCGTAACAGCTTCCGAAGCGGAGGGAAATACGCGCCGCCTCGTGAAAATGAACGGAATGGCTTTTGACGACTACCTGGTGGCAACTTGCAAGGGCACCAGCGTTCCGCCTTCCACTTTGCCGCAGTATGCGCCTGAATTCGGGTACGGTACGGCCAATCCCAACCCGAATACCGTGACCGAACCCAACAAGGAAGACTACTCGGCCACCACGCCGACCACACCTGCAGGCCCTCCTCCAGGCCTGATCAGTTGCCCGGAAATGCCTGGCTACGGATACCACATCGTTCAACCCAAGGAAACGCTGGCCGCTATTGCCCGTACCTACAATGTGGACATCAAAAAAATCCAGAAATGGAACAACATCGAGAATGCCAACCACATTGAAATCTGTCAGAAAGTGTGGGTTACCCAGCCCCCCAAAACCACCGTGGCTAAAGGCGTGACCGCGACCAAGCCCAAAGCGCCCACCGGCGCTACGGTTAACAGTCAAAAAATGTACTGGAACCAGCCCGGCGCGCCTGCTGCTTACGCTACGCCAACTACCGGTGCAACAGTTACGTATCTGCCTGCTCAGTACAACACGACAGGCAACCCATACTACTTTACGCAGCCGCAACCACTCACTACGGCGGCGCCCACCGCTACGCGCCCCGCTATTCACGTTGTTCAGAAAGGTGAGTCGGTGTACAGCATTTCCAAACACTATGCCTGTGCGGAAGAATGTATCCGCCGGGCCAATGGCATGCCGCTGGAAGGCAATGTGGCACTTCAAATCAATCAGCAGATCATCATACCGGAATGCACCTGCCAGGTGCCTGCAAGCACCGGAAACGTGTCCAACCCTTCTATGTTGAACAAACTGGCGGGTGGAAATGTGCTGAATCCGGCTGGTACCTCGAATCCTGTGGCGCCCACGACCTATTCGACGCCCGGCAACCCGGATCCGATCTATATCAACAACCCGACCGAACCATTTTCGGAAACTTCTGTGCTCAACAACAATAACAACCTGATACCCAAGGGCAATACGACTACGCAGCCACAAACCGGTACCGCCGCCTATTTCCAGGAATATGTGGTCAAACAAGGCGATACCCTGGGTTCTATTGCAGCCAAATTCAAGGTGAGTTCGGCCGAATTGGTACAGGTAAATTCGCTGGAAGCCAACGAAACGCTTATGCCGGGCAAACGCCTGCTGATTCCGAGAACGAACTAGGAATTGTAGTTTTTGTATTACAAACATAAGTCATCGCGAATTTTTCGCACCTTGATGACGCCAAACGCCCCTTGTCATCCTGACGGGAACCGTCCACTCTACGAGGGACAATACGCTTTTACGCGCCGTAGCGTGGACGGTTCCCGTCAGGATGACAAGGGGCGTTTGGCGTCATCAAGGTGCGAAAAATTGTTGAGAATTGGAAATTATCCTGTAAAGATCAAAATTGGGGATGACTCATATTCTTCCATCCTGCTACAAGGGGCGTAGCCGCAAAAATGCCCGCCGTTCGACAATACAAATACGGCCCTCTCCTTCTACCCAATTTTAGTTAATTCACAGCAATACCGCCTGTCTGCACAATTGCACAGACACATTCGCGTTAAGCAAACAAACCCGGCAAGAGACCTCTTTATTCTTTCCTGTAATCCACGCTTTAATCCGCTTATTTCATACTTAACAACCGATTTCATGGTGAAAAGAGCACTACTCCTGCCTTTGGTGCTTTGCGTTGCCTTTCAAATGCAAGCACAACTTCCTACACCCTGTGGCGCCGGCTCCCAACCTGCCGGCTCGTGTGAATCAGCCTGTATCTTTTGTAATTTCAACGGTTTCGTGGGCTCTACGTACAGCGGCGTGCCCGACGACGACTCTATTCAGTTTTGCGGAACCCTTGAAAATGTACAGTGGATCGGATACATTGCCGGTTCGCAGAGTGCCACGTTTACTGTTACCCCGATACAATGTGCCGACAGCAATGGCCTTCAGATTGCTTTGTATTCCGACTGCAAAGCAGAGCCATTGGCTTGCAACAAAGGGCGTGAATTCGGAGGCGCCGATCCGGTTTCCGTTACCCTGAACAACCTGCATATCGGCTCCAACTACTTCCTTCTGGTAGATGGCTATGCAGGCGACTACTGTACTTTTTCCATTGGCGTTACACCCGACAGCGCCGTTTACGAGCCTCCACTGGGCACGGTCGGGAATATCGAAGGCCCGCTGGAAGCCTGTGCAGGGGCCGTATTGCGATATTCCGTATCGCCGGTGGCCGGCGCTGGCGCTTACATCTGGGATGGCCCGCCTGGTACCCTGGTGAATGGAGAAGAAGTACCGCAAACCGTTCTGGCGCCCGGTGGCAGCCTGGTAGAAGTAACGATTCCTTCGCAAAGCGGCACCCTGTGTGTGCAGGCAGCCAACTCCTGCAAGCAAAATCCGCCCTGCACCGGAACGCTCAATTTCACCGTGATTTCCGACACTTACCGCCCCCAGATTATGCTCGACTCTGTACAGGGTTTGTCGTGCACGGAATCTGTTGCGCGGCTCGAAGCCAGTGTAAGCCCAAGCACTTTCTATCAGATAGAATGGACAGCCGATTCCAGTGGGCATATTGTATCCAACGCCCATACACTTAGCCCCGGTGTAGATTCTATCGGGATGTACACCCTGCGAGTGACCAACCCTGTGAACGGGTGTTTTTCCATCGACAGTGTGCTGGTAACAGAGCCGATTTTACCCGATAATGTGGTATTTTCACAACAGGACATCAGTTGTTATGCTCAAAAAAACGGGGTGATTCGGGTGGATTCTGTGTCCGGTGTCGATCCGTTTGTGTATGCACTGGACGGCGACAACTTTAATGTTTCGCCTGAATTCAAGTTCCTTTCACCCGGCGATCACCCCTTGCGCATACAATCGGCCAATGGGTGCGAATGGGATACCATCGTTCATCTGACCGAACCGGCTGAAATTATTGTCCAACTCGATCCAGACACCAGCATACACCTCGGGCAGGAACTCGCCCTTTTTCGGACGAGCAATGTGAGCGACCCTGATCGCGCCGATCAGGTCGTGATGACGCCCGCCACCTTGCAGCCAATGTCTTGCGATACCTGCATGTACACGCCTGCCGCCTCGTTCCGCTACCATGTCACGGTGCTCGATTCGGCTGGTTGCAAGGGTACCGACGAACGCCTGGTGATTGTTGGGAGAGAACGTTATGTCTATATCCCCAACATCTTTTCACCGGGAGCAGAAAGTACCAACAATCACTTCACGGTTTATGGTGGCGAAGATGTGGAACAAATCAGAGTGTTGCGGGTACTTGACCGATGGGGACAAACAATTTACGAACACTATGACTTTTTACCCAACGATTCCAATACAGGTTGGGATGGTTCGGTTGCAGGCGAATTAGCCATGCCCGGCGTGTTTCTTTATCAGGCTGAAATCACGTTCAAAGATGGAGAAACGGAGACGTTTTTTGGGGATGTGACGCTGGTGAGATAGAGGTGAGAAGTGAGAAGTGAGAAGTGAGAAGTGAGAAAATCCTCATTCGTTCGGTTGGACGGATGAGGATTTTGCTTTTTGTAAAATAATGCCTGTTTGTATTAATTTGCACGCTTAGCCATACTTACTTGCTATTCTGCTTACCCTCTTGACTACATGGAAAAACTAAAAAAACAATTTGAAGCCATTGGTTTCTCGGGTGATGAACTGAATGAAATCCTCCAGGCATTTACCCTGAAAGTATTCGCCAAAAACGATTTTTTTACGGAAGAGGGAAAAACCAGCCGCCACCTCGGATTTATCGAAAAAGGCCTTTTTCAATATTACATTATCAAAGACGGAGAAGAGAAAACAACTTATGTCTCCATCGCCGGTACTTTTCTGTCTTCCGTTACAAGTTTTGTTACCGAAACGCCCGCCCGCGAATCGGTGCGTGCCCTGACCGCCTCGGAAGTCTGCCTCATTACACGTGCAGACCTGATGAACCTGGTACAACAAATACCCCGTTTCAAGGATTTTTACATCCGCCTGCTCGAATGGGCTATTTCAGGTATCGACAGCAGCCGGCACGACCTGATTGTGCTCAATGCCGAGCAACGGTATGAAAAAATGCTCCATCAGGAACCGCATATGCTGCAACAAATTCCGCTTCAACACCTCGCCTCCATGCTCGGCGTAACACCCCGCCACCTCAGCCGTATCAGAAAAAACATCCGATAAGGCGGTGTTTTTCATTAATGGACATTTGTCTACTGTTTTCGCAGCAAGGCCCCTGACCTTTGTACCGTCAATAAAAACAAGACGGACATGAAAAAAATCACCCTTTTGCTGCTGGTACTCGTACCGGCCCTGAATGCTTTTGCCCAAAACCGCTTTCCCACTAACGAACTCAGTATCAATGGGTTCCGAAATCCTTCCATCGGTCTGGAATACCGTTATCACCGCATTTCCATACATGCCGGCTACTATTTCACAGCACTGGAACGTGGCTCCAGCCACAAATTTGTAAAAACCGGCGCCACGGCATGGTTTCTTCCCATTGGGAAAAGGCAAAACCCTTCTTCCTTCTATGCTGGCGCCTCGTACCTGCGCGGCCTCAATCTGGACTACAAAAACGAAAATGCATTCGGTGTCGAACTCGGATTCCGCTGGATGATCTGGAAGGGTTTGCAGGTTCGTGTCGGAGGCCTCGCACTGGCCAGTCCGGGGCACCGTCTACACATCAACCCGACGTCGGGCATCAGTTACAGTTTCTTTTTCTGATAGCAGTTTCAATCTTCTACACCATCAATTCAATCGTAAAATGGAAACTACACTTGCCAGCACTCATAGAACCATCGGCATCTTGCTGATCATCTCAGGCTTTGCCTTATTTATCCCTTACAGTATTTTATCCGTCACCTTCGAATATCCGATGATTTTGCGGCAGGACGTAGGTATTATCCTCAGCAAATTCCACGCTGGCGGGAATGCACTGATCTGTACCTGGTGGGCATTTGCAATGGTCGGGTTGCCACTTCTTCCTGCTTATGTACTGATTGGCCAATTGCTGGAAAAACAGGTTCCCTACGTGCGCTGGGCCACGAATATCGGCGTCATTAGCCTCATCGTTCAAATGCTCGGATTACTGCGCTGGACATTTGTAGTGCCGGTGCTGGCCCAAAATTACCTCACAGGCAATGACATGACTAAAGAAGCAGCCAAAACTGCCTTTCAGGTGATACACCAGTATGGAGGTGTTGTGTTGGGCGAACACGTGGGCCAGTTGTTTACCATTATCTGGACCGTTATGATTTGCCTGGCGCTGGAACGCCTCCGGATCATGCCCAAATGGCTGACACGGTTCGGGTTTGTTGCCTCTGCCATTTACCTGCTGGCGCAAACGGAACTTTTTGCTACTGTAATGCCCGCAATGCCGGTGGTGGATATGGCAGGATTTATTGGAAGCACGTTGTGGCTGATCTGGTTGATCGTGTTGGGGGTGAAATTTTTGCAAAGGGGGCGCAAGAGCAAGTAAGATCATGCTGGGAATTTGAGTCAAACCCCTATAATTGCAAGGCCAAATAAATACCGAATTGAGTCTATAAAGCGAAGATTGAAAAGAAAGACCTGATCAACCCACCTTTCACTCAATTGCACCCGCAAGGAATATTAGGCGTTTTTTCGCCCAAAAAGATCGAAGAAATCATTACGGTGATTCAAAGAGTAGCCGCTTAACAAGATGAACAAGGCTTTAGACAAAAATTTTTTCGAAAACATTCGATCGCTTTTACTCAAAGCGCAGGAAACCTTAGTAAAACAGGTAAACGCTGTCATGGTGCTTACCTATTTTGAATTGGGAAAACAAATTGTAGAACAGGAGCAAAAAGGAAAAGATTATGCTGATTATGGCACTTTTATTCTTTCCGAACTTTCCGAAAAACTTACAGCCGAGTTCGGAAAGGGATATTCGAAACGAAACCTGGAACTTATCCGAAAATTTTACCTGACGTTCAAGAATGCGAAATCACCGATTTCGCAAAGTTTGAGTTGGACGCATTTTATCCACCTGATGCGCATAGAAAACGAGGATGAACGCAACTACTATCAAACAGAAGCCGAGCAAAACAACTGGAGCGTAAGAGTACTCGAGCGACAAATCAACTCCGCAGCCTACCATCGTTTGCTGATTTCAAAGGGTATCGAAGGAAAAGATACAGTACATTTGGCAAACAACCCCCATCCGCTCAACACCCTGAAAGACCCCTACGTATTGGAATTTCTAAATCTGAAAGAGCAGCCTGCTTATTCGGAAACACAACTGGAACAAGCCATCATCGATCGCCTGGAACATTTCCTGTTAGAACTCGGCAAGGGTTTTACATTTGTGGGCAGACAGCTGCGTTTTACCTTCGAAGAAGAACATTTCAGGGTGGATTTGGTGTTTTACAACCGCCTGCTCCGGTGCTTCGTTTTGATCGACCTCAAAATTGGTAAACTCAAGCACCAGGATTTGGGCCAAATGCAGATGTATGTAAACTACTACGACCGATTTGTCAAAACCGATGAGGAATTGCCTACCATCGGCATTATTCTCTGCAAGGATAAAAAAGACGCCATGGTAGAAATCACCTTGCCCAAAGACAATAAACAGATATTTGCCAGCAAGTACCTGTTGTACCTTCCCAATAAAGAAGAATTACTGAAACTCATTGAAGAATAGAAGATGCTTTCAAACGATTTAAAATCAAAAATCAATAAACTTTGGGACAAGTTCTGGAGCAGAGGAATTACCAATCCCATCACGGCTATCGAGCAAATCTCGTATTTGCTGTTTATGCGTAGAATTGATGATGCAGACCTGGATGCGCAAACGAAAGCGTCTTTTGCTGGAGTTGAGTATAAAACAATTTTTAGCCGACCCAAATTGGACGAAAAAGGTAATCCGGTTAAGGATAAGGACAATCTGCCCATTTACGAAAATGCAGACGACTGCCGGTGGTCGTATTTTTCGCAATTGGACCCCGACTCTATGCTGGAACTGGTTTCTAAAAAAGCCTTTCCTTTTATCAAAAACCTGAATGACCCGACACAGCCATATACAAGGCACATGGACAACGCCATTTTCATCATCAACAACGCGGCCTTATTGGATGAGGCCGTAAAAGCCATTGATGAAATTTTTGAAGATATCAAAAAACAACAAGACGCGGGCCAGCAGTTTCAGGATACTCAGGGCGATGTGTATGAATACCTCATCAATGAAATCGGCTCCTCCGGCAAAAACGGACAATTCCGGACGCCGAGGCACCTTATTCAGTTGATGTGCGAACTGGTGGACCCCGACTGGACCGACAAAATTTGCGACCCTGCCTGCGGCACGGGCGGTTTTTTGGTAGGCGCTTACCAGCACATTCTCACCAAATACACCAGGGCCGAAGAAATTACCGAAGATGAAAACGGCCTGAAACGTTTTAAAAAATATGGCGGCGACAAAATCACCAAACAGGAGGTTTGGGACAACCTGAACGAAAAAACATTTTTCGGTTTCGATATTGACCAAACCATGGTGCGTATCGGTTTAATGAACCTGATGTTGCATGGGATCAAAATTCCGCAGATCGAAAACGTCGATACGCTTTCCAAAAGATACGATCAGCAATATCAGGATGGCGAATATTCGGTGGTGATGGCCAACCCGCCTTTCACCGGCCGAATCGACAAAGGCGGCATGAGCGACCAACTCAAAATAGATGGCACACAAAGCGAATTGCTCTTCCTGATCCGTATTTCCAAAATGCTGCGCCCGGGTGGCAGAGCCGCCGTGATCATCCCTGAAGGCGTATTGTTTGGCGGCAGCAAAAACCAACGGCAAACCCGGGAAATTTTGCTGAAAGACACTCAGTTGGAAGCCGTTATTTCCTTGCCCAGCGGCGCATTCAAACCCTATACCGGCGTTAAAACTGCTATTTTGCTGTTTACCAAGGCAGAAGAAGATAGCCAGACGTGGCATACCGAAAAAGTTTGGTTTTATGAATTGAAAAATGACGGCTACAGCCTCGACGACAACCGCAGAAAATTGGCCGAAAACCCGCTGCCAGTAGCCGTGAATGCTTACAAAACCCGCACTACCTCAACGCCCATTGAAAGAACCAATCACTTCTACGTACCCCTTGCCGAAATACAGGAAAACGGCCTCGACCTGAGCTACAATCGATATAAAAAGTTTGAATATGAAGAGCAAACCTACGAACCACCGCAGAAAATACTGGAAGCATTGTTCGCTTTGGAGGAAGAGATTCAAAAGGATATGTTAGAACTAAAAAATTTGATTGGATGATGGAGAAAGTACACCTTAAAACTATCGCTACTCAAGTTAGAGGAGTTTCTTATAAGCCTGAAGATTTGGGTAAAGAGTATATAGATGGTTTTGTTCCCTTACTTAGAGCTGGCAATATTGGATATTCAACTGTTTCAAACTTAGATGACTTAGTTTATGTCTCTGAAAAAAATGTTTCAAAGCATCAGTATCTACAACGTGGGGATATCTTAATAGCCGCATCAAGCGGGAGCATAGATATTGTAGGCAAATCAGTTTATATAGAAGAAAGTCAAGGCTTTACATTCGGGGCTTTCTGCAAAGTTGTAAGGCCAAAGAAGGAGTTGGTAAACCCGAAGTATGTGAGTTTTTACTTCCAGACAGATTATTACAGAAAAAAAATTAGCAATTTAGCCCAAGGAGCCAATATCAATAATCTCAAGAATGAGCATATTGACAATTTAGAAATCCCTCTTCCCGACCTCGAAACCCAAAACAAAATCGTAGCCATCTTGGACAAGGCCAAAGCCATTGTGAATAAGCGGGAGGAGACGATCAGGAAGTATGATGAGTTGTTGAGGGCGGTATTTTTGGATATGTTTGGGGATCCGGTGAGGAATGAGAAGGGCTGGGAGAAAATTTCTTTAGGGGAACTAGGTCTGGGCGATTGGAAATCTGGTGGTACACCTATAAGATCAAATCGAGATTTTTTCGCTGGTCAAATTCCTTGGGTTACATCTGGAGAGTTAAACGACTTATATATTTCATCAACCAAAGAAAAGATTTCACAGGAAGCAGTTGAACAATCAAATGCAAAACTAATCCCAGAGAACAGTCTTTTAATTGGAATGTATGATACAGCAGCATTAAAATCTAGTATCAATACTATTCCGCTTACTTGTAATCAGGCCATCGCATATTCTCAAATAGACGAACAAATATGTAAAATTCTATATGTTCACACTGCTATACAAATTGGAAAAGATTATTTTAAAAGTAATCAGAGAGGCGTCCGTCAGCAAAATTTAAATTTGTCAATGATAAAAAAAATCACCTTCCCCAAACCGCCTATTGCATTACAAGAAATGTTTGTGGACAGGTTCAATTTTATACTTAGTGCCAAAAATAAAATAAAAAAATTTAGAGACCAATCTCAAAATTTACTCAAAAGCCTCACTCAGCAAGTCTTTTCAGAACGCATTACCTTTGATGTTGACATCGAACTTGAAGCACTAATAAACGCCATTGATTTGGATAAAAACGATGAGGCAAATGAAATTGATTCTGTTATAAACGACCTCACTTTTGTTCAGCGGTTAATTGACCGATTAGCCGAGCAACAATTTGAAGATAAAGACCAATATGCCAAAGCAAAATATATATTATTCAGGATGTTAAAAGAGGAGAAAGACTTGGCAAAGCAGGTTTTTAGGGACAATAAGATACATTTAACTTTACAGAATGAAACTACTTAAACTCAAAATAGAAACCAACGAAGGATTCCGAAGCCTGCAAAAAGGTTTTGAAATCAACTTCCACACTTTGGCGGACGCCAAAGCGATGGGGCAGTTTCGTCCGTTCTGTTTTGCGGGTTTGAATGGCAGTGGGAAGAGCAATGTATTGGAAGCGCTGGCCAATATTTTTTATCATCTGGAAGTTTGTGTAGCGCGTTATCTCCCGGAAAGTATCAGAGACCCGAAGAACTTTCAGAGAAATAAATGTACGCCAGACGCTTTTACCCTGGAGTATTTGATCCCCGAAAAAGATACCAAGCCTGATAAGATAGAACAATTTATTAAAGTAACAATATCCAAAAAAGAGGCTGAAGAACCCCGCATGACGATTCAGTTGTATCCATTTGATGAAACTACGGCCATCAATGAGATACCATTACTGCCAATCAAAGGAAGCGAGCAAAGCGCCCCGGGCAAAAGTTTTTTACCCGACCATATCATCGGCTACTCCTCAGGAGAAAACGAAATTTTGAGTTTGCCTTTTATCAAAAGCCGTCTGATCCATCTGGATGAATACCGCCAGGCGGCAAGAGACAATCACAACAATTTCGAGGAATCGGAAAACAGTCTGATTTATATCGACAACAATATGAGTCAGGCAGTACTGCTAGCTTGTTTGCTTTTTGAAACCGAGGAAACGCTTGCCCCATTGAGGCAGGTAGACAATACCGGAATCCTGGGTTTGAGGAGTTTTCGAATGCATATCAATCTGCACAATTTTGACCCTATAGACGAACAAAAAAGTATTCCAATTCATTGGCTTATTGAACACAATCAATTGGCGAAACTAAAAAAATGCGCCACTTCCTGGTTTTTAGATCAAAAGGCCCAAACGTTGTGGCTTGACTTTTATGTGAATGAAGCCACCAAAACTGCGTTTAAGGCGCATTTCCATTCTGGTCTGGAATGTTTTCAATTTTTCAGGTTGCTCTATGAACTGAACAATCATTTTGTGGATGATGATTCTAAAAGAGAGGTGTATCGTTCCAAGGGGGTTTACACAGATGGGAAACTTCCAATAGGTAACCCCAGGCAAGATTTTTTTCATTTCTTAGATTTTTATATCACCAAAGAAATCAGAGGAACCAGAGAACAAAAAGACCTGCTTTTGAGGAGTTTTTCAGATGGAGAACATCAGTTTATTCATACTATGGGAATTTGTTTGCTGCTGCAAAACAAACGCTCCATACTATTACTTGACGAACCCGAGACGCATTTCAATCCGAGTTGGAGGGCGCGTTTCATCAAAATTCTGAATGATAGTATTACGGCCAGCGCTTCTAAAGAGATGTCGGATAGTGCACACAATGTTCATTTTTTGAAAGATATTCTGCTTACTTCTCATTCGCCTTTCATCATTTCGGATTGTTTGCCGGATAATGTGGTGCTTTTTGAGAAGGATGGGAAAGGAGAGACGACGGCGAAGAAGGTTTCTGAATCGGAAAATGCTTTCAATACTTATGGAACATCCGTTGAATTTATTTTGGACAAGTTATTCAACTATAGACAATCTATTGGTGATTTATCCTTTTCCGAATTAGGAGGAATCGATTTTTCGAATCTCGATTCACCAGAAAAAGTCGAGAGGGAAAAACAGAAGTTGAGGAAACTGGGAGAATCCTTTGAAAAAGACATGGTTTTAGCCCGCTTAAATAGAATTTTATTAGATCAAAAAGATGCTTAGAACTTATTCTCCTATAGTACACCCAATTTCGACACTGCATGAAATGCTGGAGTATCTAATTTGCGAAGTTTGGTGCAAAGCAGATAAAATAAATAACTGTATTGATTTATTACATAGTGATTTCAAGAAAATATATGAGTGTCTGGATTGGCTAAAATCAGATGTGGATGATATTTTTGAACACAGCCGAGCGCTTGAAACCCATGAGCGTCAAAGTATTATTGACGCCTTTAAAAGCAATAATCAAATTGAAAATTTGTGCAATGGGGTAGTTAAACCCATAGAATTGACTTCACTTCCTTCTGTTGTTGAGATGAAAATGAAGCCGTTACTCGAAGTTTTTTATAGTCGATTACTAGATATTAAGAAGGTTCCTGGAGAAAAGTTGGACTATTACAAGCAGTTAGTAAAATTGAATAATTTTAAGACATGCCCAGTTTGTGGACTGGCCAATATTGAAACTCCTGAAAGTAGATATATTGAGGATTATGACCACTTTCTACCTAAAGCCTATTATCCTTTTGCTGCTGTAAACTTCAAGAATCTGGTTCCAACCTGTGACAAGTGCAATAAAAAACACAAAGGTGGCAAAAAGCCATTAGATAAAAATGGAAAAGCATATTACCCTTTTGAATCAGGGCGGCCACCAATTAATATTAAAATTACACTTAAATTTATTGACTTTGATAGTGATCAAAAGTTAACGCAAATGCCTAAATTCCAATTTTCGGGCGATGCAGATAAAAATGAAACCTGGAATTGGTTATACAATATCGAATCTCGTTACACGGATGAGTTCAAGAGATTTTCCTACAGTTGGTTAAGAAATTTGAAAAAAGAAATTGAGTTCAATGAATCTAAATCGGCAGAGCAATATATTGATTTCAAGATTGCCAATTATAAGGAAGATGAGTTTGACGAGATGAAATTTTTGAAAATTGCATTACTCGAAGAAGTCAAAACAAAACAGGAGTGGATGGAAGTATACTCACAAAAAGTCTCACTTTAATATCGAATCATTGAAACTCGTATAGTTGCTAGAGTTGGGTGTTAAATTTTTGCACCGGGCTCAGGGCGCATAACTTCAGCCGTAACGATTGCCCCCCAGGTACACCTTTTTTATTCATCCAGTCGGGCATCCCCACACCCCAAAGTGGGGAATTTTCATGCATCAACTGACAAAATGAATAAATCACTTCTCCAACGTACTGTTTTAATAGGGCTGACCATCGTGCTGGCCGGCGCTATTCTGTATTTCGGCAGGCCGTTTCTGGTGCCCATTGCGCTGGCCGGCCTGTTGTCTATGTTGTTATTGCCGCTGGCCGGGTGGTTTGAAAAGAAGGGACTCGGGCGGGGGCTCTCTACGGCGCTTTCCGTGCTGGCGCTTGTCGTGGGTATTTTGGGTATGCTCGCGCTGCTGAGTTGGCAACTTACCAATGTGACGGACGACCTGTCCCAAATAAAAACCATAGCAGCCGAACGCATGGAGCAGTTGCGTCAATATGGGTCAGATCATTTGGGAATTTCGCGGGAGGAGCAACAGAAAATGATGGAAGAGAACAAGTCTTCCGGTGCGGAAAGTGCTTCCAAAATCGCCGCGGCGATTGTTTCCGGCTTCATGGGAGGCCTGGTTACATTTATCATCGCGGTGGTGTACATCTTCATGTTCCTGTATTATCGTTCGCATTTCAAGCAGTTTGTTCTTCAATTGGTGCCGACAGGCAACAAGGCAGAAGCGACACGTGTAATGGCCGAGGCAAGCCGAATAGCACAAAAATACCTCGGTGGTCTGGGACTGATGATTACCATGCTGTGGGTGCTGTATGGAATAGGTTTCAGCATTGTAGGTGTAAAAAACGCCGTATTCTTCGCCATTCTATGCGGGGTGCTGGAAATAATACCGTACGTGGGCAATCTCACCGGCACCGCCATCACACTGCTGATGACCATGGCTCAAGGCGGCGACACCAGCATGATGCTGGGGGTTGTCATCACCTACGCCCTGGTACAGTTTTTTCAAAACAATGTGCTCACACCCCTGATTGTAGGCTCTGAAGTCAATATCAACCCGGTTTTTACGATCATGGCACTGATGGCAGGCGAACTGGTCTGGGGCGTTCCGGGTATGATTCTCGCTATCCCGATTCTGGGGATTTTGAAAATCATTTTCGATCACGTGGAGGTGCTCAAACCTTTTGGATTTCTTATCGGGCAGCCCAAACAGTCGGCGGGGGCAAACAAGGAAAAAGGCTTTCTCAGCAAACTGAAAGGTATATTCAAGTCAAAGTAAATAAGTGAGAAGAGAATGGTTATCTTGCAGCGCAAATAGCCGGCTATTTACAACAAGCCAGGCTGGTGTTCCATTCCTCATGCTTTAAAAACCTTTGCACGATGAGTTTCTTTTCACGTTTGTCCAACGGCTGGAATATGGCCATGGTTAGTTTTGACACCATACAAAAAAGGCCATTTCTGATGTTGTTCCCTGTACTTTCACTGCTTTCTTTTATTGTGGTGTTGTCCACATTCCTGGGAGGCTCCTACTTTTTTCTGGGCGATGAAATACAGGCGATCATGGAAGATGAACAATATGGGAGAGTGGCAGGATTTGCCACCTTGTTTTTATACTACCTGATCAATTTTTTCATTGTTATCTTTTTCAACTCTGCGCTGTTGTATTGCGCCTCCAGAATTCTGGACGGCGAGGAAACAAGCGTGAGTGAAGGGCTGGAATTTGCTAACTCCCGGCTGGGTAAAATCTTCGCCTGGTCGGTAGTAGCCGCCACGGTGGGTATGTTGCTGAAATTGCTCCAGGAAACAGGTAAAATCGGGCAGTTCGTGTCCTCCCTGCTGGGTGTTACCTGGTCGATTCTGACATTTTTCGCCGTTCCAGTGCTCATTTTCCAGGATAAAAGCGTGATGGATACCATCAAGGAATCCGGCAGACTGATCCGTGAAAAATGGGGCGAATCGCTGGCTGCCAATATCAGTTTCGGCATTTTCCATTTGCTGGGTTTGGCAGTAGCCGCTCTCGTGGTCGTTTTGCTGTTCAATATCAATATTTTCCTGGCCATTCTGTTGGGCATCCTGATTTTCGCATTTGTCAGCACCTTTATTGCCACTGCTGAAACGATCTTCCTGGCAGCCATGTACAACCACGTATGTGAGAAGCCAACAGGCAATTTCGACGATCAGACCCTCGACAGCATGTTCATCCACAAATAATGGCATGTGCACTGTCACGTATTACCCCGGAAAAACCGGATTTATCCTGACCCACAACCGCGATGAAGCGCCCAAACGCGCATCGCAACAAATAACGGATGCAGGAAATTCATACCGACGCTACGTGTTTCCGCGAGATACGGGCGCCGGAGGTACCTGGATTACTGCCGATGATACAGGACAGGTAGCCTGTCTGCTGAACGGCGCATTTATCAAGCACCCGCATCAACCACCCTACCGCCGTAGCCGTGGCTTGATTTTGCTGGATTGCTTTGAGGCGCCGGACCCGGTTCGATTCCTGGAGAATTATGATTTTTCAGGAATCGAACCTTTTACCCTCTTGTTTTTCAGGGCCAATACCGTACTGGAAATGCGCTGGGATGAATCGAGGTTGCATATGGCAACCCTGCCAGGCAACCAGACGCATTTTTGGTGTTCGGCTACGCTGTATCCACCCGATATGCAGGCGCAACGAGAACACGTATTTCGCAACTGGCTTTCGGAGCACGTTCAGGCGCCCAGGGCTGAAGATTTGCTGCAATTGCATCGGACAGGAAGCGTAGGCGACCCTGAAAACAACTATGTAATGAACCGACAGGAACGTGTGCGTACGGTCAGCATTACACAAGTCGTATGCGCTGCCGACGAGGCCAGAATGCAGTATTTCGACCTGTTGAATAAGCGGGAGGATGTCCGCGCCCTAACATTACAAAGGGAATTAAACTGAATTTTCGCTCAATATCAGTGCGAAATTGTCATTTTTGCAGCACCAACGACGACACCGCATTTTTAAAACCTAACATTCACTGCATATGGATGCGCGCGAAGGGACACTTCTGATCACCAGCCAGATGTTTACCTTGCTGGACAGAATTCCGAGATATGTGTACACACGACCGGTCAGCCTGTTTCATGGCAGCACGGTTGGGCAACACTTTCGGCATATTCTGGAGTTTTACACCTGCCTGCTGGAAGGAAGTAGCGCCGACTATGTAAATTATGGCTGCCGAAAGCGCAATGAAGCCATTTCAGAAGATCCCTGCGTTGCCAAAGGGATTTTGGAATCGGTTACTACTGCTATCCAGACACTGGATACAAGCCGTACCGTAAAAGTACAAAGTGAATTTTCGGAAATGGATGATGAACACCCGATATACATGTCCAGCATCGGGCGCGAACTCCAGTATGCATTTGACCATGCGGTGCACCACCTGGCTATTATCAGAATGGGGCTGGAAGCCCATTTCCCGGAAGTGCCGGTTGATCCGGATCTGGGTGTCGCGCCTTCTACGCTGAAGCATCGGCGCACACAGGAGGCTGTGGAAGCCGATAGTTAGTTAGTACGAGCGCCGCCGTTGGTTACGAGCGAACTATTCACCTAATTATTTTTTGTCATGTCTAAAACCAATATGACACTTTCCTGGGTATTGCGCATCATTGCTGCCATTATCCTGGGCCAAACCCTCTTTTTTAAATTTTCAGGGGCAGAAGAAAGCAAATACATTTTCAGTACGCTGGGCATGGAGCCCGCCGGCCGATACGGATCGGGCGTAGCCGAACTCATTGCAGTAGTGTTGCTGTTGATTCCCGGAACGGCAGCCTGGGGCGCTCTGCTTGGGCTGGGCGTTATCAGCGGTGCTTTGGTATCGCACCTGGCCGTGCTGGGTATCGAAGTAAAAGGCGACGGCGGCCTGCTGTTTTATCTGGCAGTGGCTGTTTTTGTGTGCTGTGCAGGCACTTTGTGGCTGCATCGGGAGCAGGTGCAACAGGTATTGCGCAGATTGCAACACTGATTGCGCAGATTGCAACACGGATTGCGCAGATTGTAATACGGATTTTCACAGATCAATTGGGAGGATAAGGGAAATTTGAAGCAATAAATAATCCCTTATCTCTCAGTATAATCTGTGAAAATCCGTTTTACAATCTGCGCAATCAGTGTTACCCGTTTTTCACGTTCAAATCCACCCCGGCATAAAAATCGAGCGCTTCATCCTGTAAAATCTTCGTCCAGAAAGCGATCTGGCCCGTATGGTAGGAATAATGTTCCGTCACGTGAATCATGATACCGATTCCGGAAAGTGCAAAACCTTGCACCGAATGCACTCGGAGTAATTCAGCAGGTGTCATCCGAAGCATGCTTTTTTTTGCTTCCTCGACCGTTGTGGTCAGTTTTTCCAGCAATTCCGTTTTCGAATAACCCTCTTTTGCTGCAAATTCGGCATCTCGTACCCTGACATCGCCCGCGCCACTCAGGCTAGAAATGGCGTACTGGCGGATATTGCCACTCAAATGCAGCAAAAGATTGCCGATACTATTGGATGCTTCATTGGGGCGTTTCCAGACGGCTTCTTCAGGAAGCAGTTCCAGGCATCGGCCAATTCGTTGAGTGCTCTCATCCATCCGGAAAATGGACTGACTGATAAATTCATCGGCAAGTTGTTGCTCCATACTACAAGGCAGGCGGTTTTGTTAACGGCAACGAAGGTAAGTAGTCCGCGAAACACCCAAATACGGATGCTGACGAAAATCATCTTCCCGATCTACACAAATCATTGACAGGAAATGGCAAGCCCGTCACCTTTGCGGCTTACCTAACAATATGCCAATTTCACACTGTCACGCAACGTACGATCATGCTCAAACTTATTCCAATTGAACGTCGAACGGGGTTGACCCGAGAAGAATTTATCGAAAACTACCTGAAACCCCGCAAGCCGGTCGTTTTTACAGACCTTTCAAAAGACTGGGCTGCTACCAAAAAATGGACCTTTGAATACCTGTCGGAGAATTTTGGCGACCTGGATGTGCCTGTGGTCGACCCAACCTTTCACCTGCCGGGCGCCCACTACATGAAAAGCCATCGGACGATGAAATTTCGCGATTACCTCGCTGAAATTCAGAAAGGCCCGAGCAAACTGCGCGTCTTTTTGTGGAATATCATGGAACACGCCAAAGGGCTGACCAACGATGTAGCGTTTCCGACCATTTGTGATGGCTGGGCCGACAATTATCCGTTTATGTTTTACGGCGGCGCTGGTTCGGTTACGGGCATGCACTACGACATCGATTGTTCGCATGTATTTCACACGCATTTCCTGACCCGCAAACACATCGTTTTGTTCAGCCCCGAACAAGGCCGATTGTTGTACCAACATCCGTTTACGGTGCAAAGCCCGGTCAATCCGCTCGAGCCGGATTATGAAAAATACCCGGCACTGGATCGCGCCATCGGTTATGAAACCGTGCTGACCCATGGAGAAACGCTCTTTATTCCAGCGCTCTGGTGGCACTACATCGTATATGTGGATGCCGGTTTTTCGTTGAGCCAGCGATCGATTGACAATCCGTTTATCATGACACGTGGCTTGTTCAACATTGCCCGACATTTCGTGGTAGACAAAGGGATGAACAAAATTGCCGGGCCCGAGTGGAAAAAATGGAAAGAAAAAGAGTCGTATAAACGCGCAGAAAAAGCAATGGCCGAATTATAATCCGTACGGTCATTTTGCACTTTTGACAGGAATCCCCCTACTTTTATCAGCAGAAGTCAGTAACATGGCTTCTGCTTTTTTTATGTTGTATTTGAAAAGTTTTTTTCGTATTATTGTAAGGAAAAACAGACGGAAACCGATTTATTTTCTCTGTTGTTTGATCAGACACGCGACGTTGAAAGTCACCCTCCACTTTCGACTTCCGATGAAAACGAGAGAAAACACTTTTATGCAGGATGTGTGTTCAGTGGTGGAAGCCCATCTGGATGATATGGACTTCAATGTGGAAAAACTCTGCAAGGCCATCCACATGAGCACATCACAACTGTATCGTAAAATGGAAGCAGTAGCCGGTATTTCGGCGGTTAGACTCATTCGTTTGTTGCGCCTGAACAGGGCGAAACAACTGCTTCAAAATCCACAACTGAGCATTACGCACGTTGCCTTTAAAACAGGCTTTGGCGACCCGGCTTATTTTGCCAGGGTTTTTAAAAAGGAATTTGGCATTTCGCCGCTCAAATGGCGACATGCCTATTTGCGTAATAAAAGGTCCTTAAACAGAAAGAAGTTGTAACGCCCTTATTCTGTCATCAAGGCAATGCCTGCATACGCCATTTGACGTAGTTGAATCCTGAAAAATGCGAAGGCTTGCTGTATCGCGAAAAAGATGACAATCAGTATGGGAGTTATCATTCCACTGTGCGACTCCAGCCACCAGTAAATGGCAAAAAGAAGCACCTGCACTGCAAAAAAAGCAAGCATAAACAGCATCAGTTTCCCCTTGTGGCGGTTCAGTATACGCAGCCCTGTTTGAAGGCTGAGGCGTACGGATGCACTGGTACGAATGTGTTGCAGGCGGCTCACCACCGACCATACCTGAATAAAAAGTAGTCCTGCCACATACAATCCGAGTAGTCCAAGAAAAGTCCAAACAGGACCAATTTCCGTGACAGAATTTTCGAGGGCAGGCAGAACCAGCAATACCACCGGAAGAAAAATCACAACCGTCCAGACGAGCCAAAGCACCAGTAAAATCAGCCCTATTTTCAAAAACGGAAAAAAATAACAGGCTCCTCCTTCCCAAAACACCCGGCCTCTGATAGGGCCCGATGTAGTGACGCCATTCAGCAAACCGGCATCTGTAAAAACAGAAAACAATACCCACACCAGAAACAGCCAGCGCAACTGACCAATGAGCGGCGTGATGGAAGCGCCATGCACTTTCAGGAAATCGCTGAATACCGTGTGGTCATAATGGCCTAGTAACTTGTTGAATTCCAGCGAATTACCAATCGATGCCACCAGGACGTTGCGTACCTCCATACCAATCGGTAAAGCCAGGCACAACTGAATGACATATACGATCAAGGCGATTCGCCATTGCTGCATGCCTGTTGTGAAAGCCCGGGAAAGAACGCGTATCATGCGATTTTTTTACTGTTTATAGGAAAAAACTGGAGGATTGCATCAGGTTTTGCACCCAGAAAACGGCCTTGGCAGCATATTTCCAGCCGGGCGAAGCGGCAGGCTGCAAGGTCATACTGTTGTTGTTGAGGTCGACATCCAGGCCTATTTTCAAACCGGGATCGATTTGTGCCGAAACGATTTTATGACTTCCCATAAATTCAAAAGTATGCGAGCCTTCTTCTCCCGACCAATGCATCAGTTTGGTGCTTCCGTCTTCAAATGTAATCAGCACTTCTACCGGAAAAACCCAGTCGCCCTTGCGTTGTAGTTCCACCTTCGACAACAGCGTACGCTGCCCGCTGCCATCCTGGTATTCAAAAACACTTTCTGTTTTTCCATAAATTCCTTGGGGCGCAGGCAGTTCATCGTTGGAAATATGGGTCACGGCATAATCCAGCACGACTGCCTGAAAAATGCCGGTTTCTACCAAGTGGTACAATTGCATCGCACGCGCAGCGTCCTGACGAGCCAGGAGTTGCGATTTCAGGGTAGCCATAAAATCGGTACCACGCGGATGCCGGAATTTCCATTGCTCGAAATAAGCCTTAATGATACGATCCATTTCTGCTTCACCGACGAGTTCCTGCAAGGTGCGCAGCGTAGTAGCCGGCTTGCTGTAAATCAATGCCTTGAAATTGGATTCAGAGAAAAACCAGCCCGGGCGATCCGGAGCGCCTTCACGCGGGTTGGCCATCGTGGTATATTCGAGTCTGGTCAATTCGCGGTTGTCGAAACTATACCCGAATACATCCACCAGCGAAGATTTTTGCCCGAATGCGGCGTCGATGATCCGGTCTTCAAAATAGGTCACAAAACCCTCATCGAGCCAGGCTTCTTCCTTTTCATTGGAAGCCACCATGCCCATAAAGTATTGATGCACAAACTCGTGTACGACCAGCGACTCTGTCATACGAAGCGAGCGAGGCATGCCGTAAAACGTGCCGACCGTTATCAGCGTGGGGTATTCCATCAGGCCCGAATGCAACCCGTGAAAAGGTGGATCCACAACGGTAATGCCAGGGTACGGGTACTTGCCCACGTGTTCTTCCAGGTAAGAAAGGGCGTACTTGAGCGCATGCAGGTACCTCGGCGCCAGAGCCCTGTGTTCGGGAGGCACCAGCAGGCGTATCTGTACTGTTTTCCAGCGATCCTCCCATACCTGAAAACGAGGATAAACCGACCAGGCGAAATCAATCACATCTTCTGCATGATAATGTCGGGTGATCGTGCCGTTGTCGTTGTTTTTTTCGGAAACCAGACAACCGGAAGCGCCCATTACAAATTTGGGGTCGAGCGTGATGTGCACATCATACACACCAAAATCGGCGTAAAACTCGGTGGTTCTAAAAAACTGATGGCAATTCCAGCCCCACTCCCCTGCCCTGTTTTGTTCGAATACGCCCAATTGCGGAAACCAGTGGCAGAACATGTAAAAATCCTTGCTATGCCCTGCCCGGGAAATGGTTTTGGGCATTTTGGCCCGCCAGTCGAGTTGAAAAACGGCCGTTTCTCCCGGCAGGATGGGGCGATCCAACGGAATTTGAAGCACCGACTGATCGTCCGGGTTCCAGTCATCCGGACAAATGAACTTCATATTTTTTGTCAGATCGGCGCCGCCTTCCCGGCGAATGGTGCGCACGTCGATCCAGCCCCATTCGTCGGCAGGCCGGTTCAGGTACGACTGCCCAAAAATTTTCGTCGCGCCTTTCAGAAAAGAGGAATTGGTATTTTTGAACGCATTGAGATACAGGTACATCCGCAATTCGCCCACAGGTACCGGCGAGGTGTTGACAAAACGAATCGTCTGTGTGGCATCCAGCGAGTGCGTCGCATCGTCGAGAGAGGCATGTATCTCGTAGTTGGCAGGGCGTTGGCTCAGCGGGTGCTTGAAAACCGGGTCGCATTGCGCGTATGCGACCCGGCTTGCAAGGGCTGACAGGAAAAGACAAAAGAGGATGCGAAACCTGCTGTTCATGGCGCTTTTTCCGTTGAGACGAGAAAGTGCGCAAAGTAAGGAAGAAATACGAGCCAGCAGGGGTTAAAATTGAAATCCCATTTGTATGCGGGCGTATGGTGCGCCGGTACGCAATCGCGGTGCTATTTTTTCTACATCGGCGCGGGTGTCGCTCAGTTCAAATCCTGCGGAGTAATCGATCAGAAATGATTTTTTCTGCCAGCGGTATCCGCCGCCAAGTTTGAACCCGTGCGATTTCACGTTGTCGAAACGCGTAACTTTATGCGATTCGCTGCCAAAGAAATCACCTGCCAGAAATCCCCAGACGCTCCAGGAACTGGAAGATTCTTTCTTTACCACATCGAATTTTCCGGTGTACAGCCCGCCCTCTGCAAACCAGCCCTTTGCTCCTTTTTTTGCATATAATCGCCCTGTCAGGTGCAGCCTGTTGCCGGAAATAGTGGTCACATTAGAGGAAGACGTAATAAATCCGAAAAAAGCGAAGCCACTGTTGTTGCGTTTGCTGCTCTCCCAGTGCTGCCATTCCAAGCTCAGGGTCTGCCAGGGCGATATTTTCCGCTCGTATTGAAGCCCCAGTTTTCCGGTAAGAGGCAAGGGGGTGAAACTCAAGGTATTTTTTTGTGCCGATACGGAGGCCGATACGATGCAAAAAGATGCAAGCAAAACGAATGGAAATGGTGTGTTTTTCATGTGTCAGAAAATTTACAGCACAAAGGTGCAGGCCTTGTCAGGCTGGGTGGAATTGACTATTCCCTGCAAACACATGAAATTTTATTGAATACAAATTCGGGTATACTTTTTTTATGAATACTGTGTCTTTCCTAACCAATTAAACTACCACTCCTATGAAAAACATCCAGATTACAGTTCTTTTCGCACTTTCTATTTTGGCGTTCAGCGCGTGCAGCCCGCAATACTACATTCCCAATACGCAAAATGTACCTGCCATTGGAGCAAAAGGCGAAACGCGCATCAACATTGCGGGCAACGGCAACCAGTTGGAATTGCAGGGTGCAGTTGGGGTGTCCGGGCAACTAGCCGTTCAATTAAATGGTGGGTATGTTTTTCCTCAAAATGAAGACAATGGAAACGGCGGCTCCGGAAAAATGCTGGAAGCAGGAATCGGCTATTACAACAACCTGAATGAAAGCCTGCTATTCGATGTGTATGCCCTCGGAGGCATCGGCCATATGGAAAACCATTTTCCAGGTACTGTATCGGCTAACCCTTCGACTACGGGAAAAATATCTGCCGGCCTCGCACGCTGGGGCTTACAGCCGGGACTGACTTTTCATACAAAGTATTTTTCTGTTTCCGGATCGGCACGACTGCTGAGCCTGCATTATTCCAATATCGATGGCAGCCTGATATTTGACAATGAAGATCAGGTGAAATACCTGCAAGACCACCGTTCGGGTTTTCTGATCGAACCGGCGCTGACACTGCGCGGCGGGCTTGAAAAAATCAAGTTGCAATTACAACTGATGAAAAGCCTCAATCTCTCGGATTCCAATTTCCGGCAGGATGATTCGCTGCTTTCGCTGGGCTTGCATTTCAAGTTGTAAATCAGGTACGTTACATGATAACTTTGCCTGAATCCGGAAAAACACGGAAACCAATAGTTCATGCGTGCACTGTTCCTGTCACTTGCTCAAAAATACTCGGAGGATGCTGTCCTGATTGAAACGCTCTGGAATGAAATCGAGCAGGCATATGCCGGTAAAAAACGTTTTTACCACAACATCGGGCATTTGGAACACTTGTATGCGCAGTTACTGCCTGTAAGGGAACGGCTGGAAGACGAAGATGCAGTCTGTTTTGCACTTTTTTACCACGATCTGGTATATCAGGTCACACAGCACGACAACGAGGAAAAAAGTGCTCAAAGGGCACGTGCGTGTCTGTCGGCCCTCGGTTTTCCTGCAGCGCGCATAGATCGCTGTGCTGCGCATATTCTCGCCACCAAGGGGCATACATGGAGCAGTGATCCGGATACGAACTTGTTTACGGATGCCGACTTGTCCATCCTGGGCCAGGAAGAATCGGTTTACGAAGCATATTGCAAAGCGGTTCGTAAAGAATACGCGATCTATCCCGATTTACTGTATCGGCCCGGACGCAAGAAAGTGGTGCGTCATTTTCTGGACATGGCGCGGATTTATAAAACCGATTATTTTTTTGAACGGCTGGAAGCACTGGCCAGGAAAAATCTGGAACGAGAAGCAGTTCAATGCTGATGGCCGGCAGCCGCATCGGTTTTGCCGAATTTCTCAATGGCCTGCGGGTCGTATTTCACATTGATATTGAGCCACATCAGTCTTGAAATACGGAAGATATACACGAAGTTGACGGCCATAAACAACACCAACATTCCAAATGCGCTGTTGATACTCCAGCCCATTCCCCAGGTAAAAATGCCTACGAATAACAGCGAAAACCAGCCCGTCCAGATGTAGGAAATAAACATGGCCCCATAGTAATAACCTGGCTCAGGGAAATAGTTCAGATCGCATTTCGGGCAACGCTCCATCATGTCGAAAGGCTTTACGAACGACCAACTCCCGGTAGAAAAGGTTTCTCCCTCGTGACAGCGCGGGCATTTCAGGTAAAAAATACTGTATGCCTTCGAGGGATGTTTATGCTGAATTGCCATGGCTACTTATATAAAAATGAAGGCGCCAAGGTACGACGGGCTTGTGGATTTGCAATTGCACTTTTCCACTGGAGTTGAGTGTTTTTTAGTGTGTTTTGGTGTTTTGGTGTTTTGGTGTTTTGGTGTTTTTGTGTTTTTGTGTTTTGGTGGGCTTCGCTCTTGGTATTTGAAAATAAGGGCTTCCCTAATTCAGATACTAAGAGCGAAGCCCACAAAAACACAAAAACACAAAAACACCAAAACACAAAAACACCAAAACACACCCCTACCCCCTCTTCTGCGACGGGAAGAGTCGTTTCAACAAGGTAAGTGGCGAAAAATCCTGTCTGGAAAGCATTTCACGCACAAAGGCCAGTTTGAGGTGTTTGTGCGCACTGGATACCGCAATTACCAGTGTATGCGGCGACTGGTGGTTGCCATTTCTGACGTGGTGGAGGGCGTCGAGCCGCCAGTCGTGCGACTGGATAGCGTCTTCCGGGAGGTTGAGTTGATCGAGGTCTGTGATGCGGTAGCCATTTCCGGCAAGGTTTTGAAGGGTTTCCGAAAGGGAGGTGGTGTAAGTCATATTAAAAAGAGGGTGATTAGAAAATAAATAAAATACCGGGTAATCAGGGTTTTGTAATTATTTATTTCAAAATCAGAAGTTTCGCGCCTGAAACATACTGGCTTTGGGGGAAGAGTTATTGAACGGCGGGAGTGGAGTCAAAAGTATTGCATCACGAAAAAATAATATATCATTCTTTGCGTGTTCTTTTTGCCGGCAACATTTCCAAATACCCGCTTGTTTCGTATGTTTCGGCATGCACTTTCTTCGATTGCTGTTTTGTTGCAACCTCTTGCTATGGCTTGGTGCCCGTGCGCAAGCGCAGGAAATCACACAGGATTCCTCGGTGCGTTTTTTTGGCGTCCCGCTCGTTTTTTTTAGTTCGGATACCAAATGGGGCGGAGGGGCAGGCGGGGTGCTTACTTTCCCTGGATACCGGCTTCGTTCGAGTGTGACGTTCAGTCTCACCTATACTCAACGCAAACAATGGCTGGCAGTCTTTCCTTTTGCCTGGTATGGCCGACATGGCAACTGGCGTGTGTATGGCGAGGCCGGCTGGGTTCATTACACCTATCGTTATTTTGGCCTGGGAAACAATTACTCCAACGATTATGTGGAGTATTACAAGGCAGAATATCCGAGGTTGCGGATCACGGCTACACGCAGCATCAACCGCCGGTTTTCGGCAGGCATTCGTTCATATGTAGAAGGATATCGCATCATCGAAAAAGAAGCCGGCAAGGAACTGGATCAGCACAAAGTGATCGGAGCCGAGGGCGGTTTTTCATCTGGGCTCGGCGTTGTAGCATTACTGGACACAAGGAGAAATCAGTTTTTCCCGCGCAATGGATGGTATGTGGAGGCGACACTCTCGGGCGAGCATCCGCTCACGCTGAGTACATTCCGATACCTGCGTTTTTTGGTCGATGCGTCGCATTATCAGTCGCTGGGAGGCAACTGGGTGCTTGCCACGCAGGTGTACACGCAGTTTACCACACCGCATGCACCGTTTTTTCAATTGCCTTCACTTGGAGGCAACCGAAGGTTGCGAGGATATCCCGATTTTAAATACCGCGATCGTCATATTGTGTTGATGCAACATGAATTGCGCTTTCCACTTGTCTGGCGTTTCAAGGGCGTGGCGTTTGCAGCGGCAGGCGCCATATTCGGTACGCCACACGAACGCATCCGTTGGCGGCCGAACGGCGGGATCGGATTGCGGGTAGAATTTGACAGGGAACAAGAGCAACACTTGCGGCTCGACTACGGCTGGGGGGAGTTTCCGGGCAATTCCGGGTTTTATCTGACTTTTGGAGAAGCATTTTAAACACATTCAAATATGAAATCCGGGCAGTTTTCGTTTTTTCAGAAAACTGTTTTGCATGAGAAAATCACTTCTTCTGTACTTTTTGCTGTCAGGCGTACTACCTGCTGTTGCTCAAAAGGCCACTCCGCCTTCTTCCCGAAATGTAGATTTGCGAGACGCCCTGGAAAGAAAGTTGATACGAGTGGAAATAAGCGGCCTGGGTGGGCATCATGGCGAATGCCTGAAAATTACCTGCAATAACCTGGGAACGCAGCAAATACGTGTGCATTTCCCGCAAGGACAATTAATGGAGCCTGCCGACTCCAGTCAGCAAACGCTGGTGGTGGCGGAAGAAAAATGGCTGGCCGTGTCGGCCAAAAAGCCGGCTGAGGTGTTGTTGCGAACATTCTGTACCCAAGCCGGCGACCTCTCTCCTACCCGCGGGTCGGCATTTTCAGTAGCCGCATTGGCGCCTGAATCCCTCTGCAAAGTGCTGCAATACATTTCTGAACACGGGAAAACAGAAGATGTGGCAGCGCAGGCAGCCGTTTGGGCTGTCACCAGTGGTTCGGGTCTGGGCAGTATCGGTGATCCGCAACTTACCCAGTTTGTAGCCTTGCAATTAGGGAAAAAAACGCCCAACTATCGCATCAGGCATGAAAAAGTGGAATCAGTGCCCGGAAGAACAGCCGATCTGGGTAAAGCCCTGGTAGTGGAAGGTAATTTTCAGTATTTTCTTGAAAAGGATGAAATGGTACGCATGGTACTGCTCGATGGGTCGGGCGCGCTGGTGAAAAACATTTCCAAAGATGAAAAAATGGTGGCAGGAGAACATCGCAGCGGGCTTCAACTTCAGGTATGGAATCTTCAGCCCGGCAAATACACTGTTCGGATGCAAACCAAAGACGGGCGGGTGATCAAGGATATGGAAGTGGAGTTTTAGCATTCGGATTTTTTCGGGCAATGAAGTTCGGCTTCGCCTCACTCATTGTAAAAGCAACGCGGATGGTGCGGATTGTGCGGATTATATGGATTTTTGTGGTTTCACAGTTTATCCAATCAAAATGTCGGTACAACTAAAATCCACGTTTGTTTTCGCGCTCCACCTGTTCGTAACCATCCTGGCCTGGGTAGCACCTTTTCTTTTTTCCTGGCAATGGTGTATCGCTGCTTACACGACCGTCATGTTGCAATTTACCATTTTCGGAAAATGCCTCATGAACGAACACCATGGGCTGGCCGAAGAGGGCGACCGAATATTTTACACGGATTTACTGGAAAAAATGAATATTCACCTCGATCGATCAAAGGTGAAATGGGTGGTTCGGCGTTTGCTTTATCCTGCTTTGGGTGTAGTGGCGCTTGTTTGGCAGGTCGTGTTGGGGAATGCGCCGTTGTTGTTTTAGTGGTCGCATTTCCTGGAGCGCAATTTCCTGTAGAATAGTTTCCTGTAGAATAGTTTCCCGCAGATTTGCGCAGAATACACGCAGATTTACGCAGATCATAGAGTACACCAATTTCTTCAAAGCGTTAACAATGTGTACTCTACGTTTTACACTCTACGATCTGCGGAAATCTGCGGGTAAATCTGCGCCATCTGCGGGAAACTACTCTAAGGGAAAATACTCTACGCGATATTACCACCAAAAAACACAATCCCGAATCCTGGCCTTAACCAAAATTCGGGATCGTGTTTTACTCATATCGACTTCATCGTACGATGGTCACATCGCCTTTGAACGTTTCTACCTGTCCATCCAGAAACTCGATTTCCGCTGCCCAAACGTACACACCCGGCTGGCCTTTTTCGCCGCGGATGGTACCATTCCAGGCTTTGGTCAGGTCGTTGGGCAGGAAGTTCTGCACTTCGAACACTGCATCACCCCAACGGTCGAAAATCAGCCATTTGTGGATCTTAACCACATCCTTTCCACCCTGAATCATCAACACAGACTGGAGTGGGTCGTCGCTGTTCATGTTGAAAATATTCGGGATGAACACCTGGCGGTCTTTTCTGACGGTGATATTGAGTGCATCAGTGGCTACGCATCCATTCACATCCTGAACCGTCACGATATGCCGGTTCGACTGCAAAGGCAGGTAAGCGAAGGTGCAGCATTCGGCCGAGTCGCGGTTGGGCGACTGGTTCCATTTCACGTTTAACAGAGGCGTTTCATTGGTAATGGTGGCCTGAACCGTTACGCTGTCGCCGAGGTGAACGAACATGTCCGGGCCGAGTTCTACAAACAATTCGCCGGGTTCAACGATGTTGACCAGTGTATCGAGAATACAGCCGTTGGCATCTTCCAGTGAAATGGTGTATTCGCCTGCGCTCAGGTTATTGAACTGATCGATGCTGCTGGCCGTAGCGCCATTGAGGCTGTACATAAATGGTTCCACACCGCCAGAAACGCCGGTAACAGCAATGACGCCGTTTTCGTCGCCAAAACATTTGATATCGCGCACCGTGAGATCGAGCGAGGTAGGTACGTTCGGATCAATGGCAACCTGTACCGATTCGGTGCTGGTGCAACCATTCAACAGATTGGTTACGAGGAGGGTATATGTACCCGCAGCATCGACCACTGGCGAAAGGGTGTTGGCGCCGGATACGATGTTGCCACCAGCGGTCGTCCAGTCATAGGAGAATGAACCTCCGGTGGAGGTGCCATTTCCATTGATAGACAATGACGTGGTGCTGCAATTCAGCGTGCCGGGTACAGTGGCTACAACCGTTGGTTCGGTGAAATTGGCAGATACATTGACAGGAATCGGATTAACACATCCATTGCTGGCTACCACGTTAAAGGTGTAGGTACCGGCAGTAGAAATAGTCACCGTTGGGGTCGTGGCATTAAAGCCATTCGGGCCCGACCAGAAGAAGGTTGCCCCCTGGGTAATAACATTACCGGTGATGCTACCCACGCCATCGTTGGTACAATTCAACTCGTCGCCTTCGGCAGTGCCCAGCGGGAAATTGGCATCTACATTCATTTGTGTAGAGGCAACCGTCGTACAACCGTTTGTGGCTGTCACTGTCACGCTGTATGCTCCTGGCAGGTTGACATCGAGTGTTTGCAGGTTTGCATTGCCTGCATTGATGCCCTGGCCTTCCCATTCGTACAGAGAACCGGGATCCGAACTGGTAGCAGCAAGGGTTCCCGTGGGGCTTTGGCAGGTAATGGTATCGCCTTGAGCACTTACTACCGGCGGCGTCGTATTCAATTCAACCAGTACATTATCCGTAGACTGACAACCCGAAACCGGGTTGACAACCGTAAGCATATAATTACCGGAAACAGTGACGGAAATCGATGCGTTGTGTTCGCTGCCAGTAGGTACGCCCGTACCCGACCACGTGTATTCCAGTTGTCCGCTTGGCGAAGTGGAAGCACTTCCATCGAGTGTTACCTGTGTTATGACGCAAGTAATGGTCTGGTCTGCCCCTGCGGAAGATACCGGCAGGTTTTGATCCTGCAGCACTTCCACATCATCGGTATCGCTACATCCATTCAGGTTATTGACGATGGTGAGGGTGTACGGGCCGACGCCGGTAACAACCGGGTTGGCTGCAGATTCATTGCCTGCATTGATTCCCGAGCCGCTCCATGTGATCGTATAATCCGGCCCACTGCTCGATCCTGTCGAAAGCAAGGTTACACCTGTACTACTGTTGGCGCAAGTAAGCGTCTGGTCAGGCCCTGCAAAAACAAATGGCGGGTTTACATCTTCCAGTACTGTTACCTGGTCTGTATTGGTACAGCCGTTTTGTGTATTGGTGATTGTAAGGATATAATTACCAATAAGATGCACATTGGGTGAGTTCAGTGTTTCTTCTCCCGCGACAATACCGGGGCCAGACCACTGATAGGTAAATTCAGCACCGCTCTGCGATAATGCGCCATCCAGTTGAATGGTATCGATCGCACAGGTCAGCGTTTGATCCGCACCTGCAGAAGTGATTGGCAGAACAGCGTCGCGGCCTACATACACCAAATCTGTTGCCGTACAATGGTTATCGATATTGGTAACCGTCACGATATAGGTACCAGAGTCGGATACCATCGGACTGATAACATTGAAATTACTGGAGTTGATACCATTGCCCTGCCACAGGTATTCAATACCGGTTCCGGTACTTGAATTTGAGCCATCTATGGCTTGCGTAGGATTAAGGCAATCAAGCACAAGATCTGCACCGGCATCTGCTACCGGCGGAGTAATACTCTGATCGATCACTACTGCGTCGGTAGCGGTACAACCATTGACCGGATTGGTAACCAGCAGGGTGTATGTATCGGGCAGCGAAACAACGGGATTCTGCTGTGTTTCAGTGTTTGGAGTAATGCCCTGACCCGTCCAGAAATAATCCAGGCCAGCAGTTGAACCATTTCCATCCAGGGTAATGCTGGTTTTCTGGCAATCCAGTCGATCATCGGTACCGGCTGCGGCTATGGGCGCTACCTTGTCTTCCAGTACAATTACCGTATCTTTTGAAACACAACTGTTTACAGTATTCGTTACGGTCAAAATATAGGCATCGGCCAACGATACGTCGGGCGTAAGCGAGGCTTCATTAACAGGTGTAATGCTTTGTCCGGTCCATTGTATCTGAACGCCATTGCCACTGCTTGACGCGCTTGCGTCCAGGATAATCAACGGATTCTGACAGGTTATCACCGTATCGACGCCTGCATCTGCCACCGGGTAGTTAAGGTCTTCCGATACGTCTACATCATTGAGCGTGGAGCATCCATTCGTCTGATTGGTCACTTGCAGTTGATAGTTACCGGAAATGGCCACATTGAGGGTGGCCAATGCCTCGTTGCCGGTATTGATATCCGGGCCGGTCCAATGGTAATTAATATTCGCGCCTGAAGAAGAATTACCGCCGATCGGAACCGAACTGTTCGCGCAATCGATGATCTGATTGACGCCTGCATCTGCTACCGGTGCAATCGTATCTGACACAACGAGCGCTTCGGCTGTTGCGGTACAGGTGTTAACGGTATTGGTAATCAGCAGCACATAGGTACCAGGTTGGTTCACCACCGGGCGCGGCAGGTTCTGGGTGGCTGCTGTAATGCCCGGGCCGCTCCACAACAGGGTAAATCCTGCTCCTGTTGAAGAACCGTTTGCATCCAGTGTATCTATATGGTTGTTATAACAGTTCAAAGTCAGATCGGCGCCTGCCACAGAAATGGGCCCCAAGGTGTCGATGGTAATAATAACTTCATCCGTATTGGTACAACTATTTGCCACATTGGTAACAGTCAGGTTATAGGTACCCGGCAAATTGATATTCTGCGGATTTAAAACCGTGCTGTTTGCCCCCGAGATACCCGGGCCCGACCAGAGATATTGAATATTGGCGCCGGTAGATGAATTGGAAGCGTCAATATTTACGCTGGTTGCCGTACAGTTCAGTACAAGGTCTGTCCCGGCATTCGCCATGGGCACACTGGAATCTTCCGTAATCACTACCTGATCGGAAGCAGAACAATGGTTGACCGTGTTGGTCACAACAAGGGTGTAGGTACCCGGGTCGACAATGGTCGGATTAGGCAAAGTTTCATTGGAAGCATTGATACCCGGGCCAGTCCAATGGAATGTAATGGAAACCGGGCTGCCACTTCCATTCAGGGAAATACCGTTTGGAGTGGTACAGGATAGCAGGGAGTCCAAACCTGCATTCACAGTAGGATTGGCAATATCCTGTGAAATGGTAACATTGTCGGTAGCCGTACAATTGTTATTTGTATTGGTAATTGTCAGGGTGTACAAACCGGGAACGTTCACTTGCGGAGTGTAGGAGGACTGGTTTCCGGCATTGATACCGGGTCCGATCCAGGCTGCACTGAATCCGGCGCCTTGCGACGAGTTGCTACCGTTCAATGTAACACTTAATACCGTACAATTCAGGGTGCTGTCATTACCTGCCTGAGCGGTTGGGTAAGCCACCAGGTCTGTGATAAGCGTGGTATCGCTGGTAGAGCATCCATTGTTCGCATTGTTGACTGTCAGAATATAAGTGCCCCCGGAAGAAACCGTTGGCATCGGCTGGTTTTGATTGGCAGCCGTGATGCCCGGGCCAGTCCACAAAACAGTGATACCTGCGCCGGAACTGGTAGTAGCGCCACCCAGCGTTACTGTTGTCACAGTACAACTCAGGGATTGATCCGCGCCTGCCGCTGCCACAGGCGCATTGGCATCCTGAGAGATAACTACCTGGTCGGTTGCGGTACAATGGTTGACAGGATTCATCACCTGCAACGTGTACGTACCAGGAATTTCGACATTCGGATTTGGAATAGAATTATTACCCGCATTGATATCCGGACCCGTCCACAGGAACGTTACCCCTGCAGGGCCGCCACTCCCGTTCAAAGTAGCGCCGTTGGTAGAAGAGCACGTTAGAATCTGGTCATTACCTGCATTTACCGTCGGCGGAGTAATATTTTGAGTCACCACCACTACATCCGTGGCCGTACAGGTACTTACTGTATTCGTAACAGTAATAGTATATGTACCTGGAAGGCTTACTTGTGGCGTGTATAAGTTTTGATTGGAAGCATTAATACCTGGCCCCGACCATATGGCGGTAAAGTTGGCGCCCTGGGATGAACCCGAACCATTCAATGTGGTCATCAATATACTACAATTCAAAATGGAGTCGGCACCGGCACTGGCGGTTGGTGGAGTGGTTAACTGCGCTACCTGTACCGTATCCGTGTCGGAGCATCCGTTTCCGGTATTCAACACATTTAGAATATAGGTTCCTCCGGTTGTTACACTTGGAGATTGCTGGTTTTGATTGGCCCCGGTAATTCCAGGACCTGTCCAGGTGTACTGGAAAGTACCGGCTCCGCTGGCAGACCCACTTAAGACGACGCTGGACTGCTGACAGTTGATCGTCTGGTCAGCGCCGGCATTGGCAACAGGAGGTGCATTGTTCTGATTTACGGTGGTGGTCGCCGTTTGTGAACATCCGTTGGCGGGATTGATTACAGTGACGATATAGGATCCGGGCGCGCTCACCGTCGGATTTTCCTGTTGCTGGTTACCGGCATTGATACCTGGCCCGCTCCAGGAATAATTGGCCGGCATTGCATTGGAACCGCCATCAAGGATAACCGAGGGTTGTGTACACGTGATCGTGCCGCCGACCGCCGTAGCAGTAGGCAAAGTGTTATTTGGAACTACAGTGGTATTGGCAATAGATGTACAGCCATTTGCCGGATTGGTAATGGAAACGGTATAAGTTCCACTTGCACTTACTGTCGGGTTTTGTAAAAACTGGTTGGAAGCGTTGATTCCCGGCCCCGCCCACTGATAATTGACACCAGATGTGGGCGAACTGGATTGTAGCGTCACATTGGGCGCTGCGCAGGTAACAGTGCCCCCACTGGCAGTAGCGCCCGGGAATGCAGCCGTGGAGGTAACATTTACCGTAGCGGTATCTCTACATGTAGTACCCGAAACGGTATTGGAAATAATGAGGTTGTAAGTACCCGGCCCCACGATGTTTTGATTGGCGCCGGTTCCAATCACCGTCCATGCAGCATCTGTCCACCTGTAGTTGGATGTCACTACGGCTGTCGACCCCGTACTGTTCAAGGTAAGGCTTGGATTGGTACAATTGATCTGCGGTACTGCCGGTATATTGGCAACTGCGGGAACAATTACCACCGTAAAAGTGAGGATAGTATCACAGGTATTATTGTAGATCAGTTGTTGCTGCTGCGGGCCCGGATTGCAATAACTGGTTCCATTCAACACATAACACGAGCCCTGACATATATACTTGGTGCCCAGGTTCTTGAAGTTTTGGGGTAATACGGTTATGACCTGTCTGACCGTACTATCACAATTCAGGTAAGATGTATAATGTGCAGTAAGCGTTGTTTGACCAACCGGAAGTGTTGTCGTGGTAAACGGCGCCTCCGGGTTGGTAAATACGCGGTCTTCGTAACACAGGGTCAGCGGTGGTTTTACCGTAGCAGGCAACAAGGTCAACTGTACAGGCAAACAAGCCTGATTGGGCGCATAACACGGGTTGCCGGCGGCCACACAAACGGTTCCGTTCACCGGTGTATTCCCAAAAGTAATGGTAACAGTAGTACCACCTGGCGCAGCAATGGTAGCCGAATTGCCGGCTGAGCCATTGATATGCGATCCTGGAGGGCCGGTCCAGCGGTACCATGAAGCATTGTCAACAGGTGGAATGGTGTATATGCCCGTAGCGCCCGGGCACAGGTGTGTGGGGCCTTCCGGTTGTTCAGGCACACCGGGAGCAGGGGGGGTTACAGAACCTTGAGTAATATCTATATCAAAATCACATACGTCGCCGAACGAACCGTCAATCATCAGATAGTATGTTTGTCCTGGTACAAACTGATCATAAGACAAGGTAAGTGGAATGCCTTCTCCATTAACGATACCTGGATTACAGGCAACAGCGTCCGGGGCATTGCAGGCATCAAAAAAGGCAATTTGAATACCTTCTCCCATTTGACAACTGGTAGCAGTCGCTACAATTTCCATACTATTGGACGTAGCAACGAACCCAAGCCACTGGTCGTTGTGTACGACAATCTGACCACATATGAGATTGCCCGTTGATGGCGTGCCACCGCTGGTTCCCATATATCCGTCGAAGTCGCAGTATACACAGGTTTGATTGCAGGCACTGGCCCCCTGAGGAGGAGGATTAGGACATGGATTGGAGATTTGAGATTTAACTTCTAGCCAAAAAAACAAACAAGCAGTGAGAGTAAGGAGTAATTTTTTGTGCATGAGAACCGCAGTTTGGATAACCGTTTAAACAGGACAAAAGAAATATACGACTGGAATGCAGGGCATACAGTCGGATATATACGTGTAAAACAAATTGATTAGATGTAATTGGGTGGAGATGCCTTCACGCTCGGATGAGGCGGTTCATTGGAGGGAAGCAGAATCAATTGGGGCACGGCAAAAAACGGAATTTTTTACCGCATCTCGTATGATGCGAATTGTTTATTCGTGGCAAAATGAGATTTTATGCAATCTGTCAAGACTGAATCAAATGTATAGGCTCGAGGAAGAGTGAAAAATTTTATTTTATTTTCGATGCTTTTAGACCTTCCAGGTTTTAAAAACCTGGAAGGTCTGGCATCTCAATCAAGTAAAACATCCTACTTTCTTCCAAACCGATACTTATGAAACAATCTCAACGTTCCGATTATTCTATTTAAAGACCGTGACATCACCTTTGTACAAAACGCGTTCACCGTCAATAAACCTGACCACAGCAGTGAAAATATAAACACCAGGGTTCACTTCTTTTCCATTAAAATTACCTTTCCAGCCTTTGGTAAGGTCATTTGGCATAAATGGTCCCGCTTCGAACATCTGGTCGCCCCAACGGTCGAATACTTTGAAGAGTTCAACCTCTGCAACATCCCGGCCGCCAAATACTGTAACCACGTCATTCTCCGCACTGCCGATCTTGATGATATTCGGAATGTAGACGTGCCGTTCCTGATCGACTACCAGGAAAGTGCGATCACTGGTAGCACATCCATTCGTATCGACGATCCTCAAATCGATAAAATGCGAAGACAAGGGCAGGAAATCCTGTTCCAGCGTGCCGGCTTTGAGTGTATCGTACACCGGATTCCAGTACAAGGTATCCAGAGATGAGAACGGAACATTGATCAAGGCCTCCAGGTGTACCGAGTCGCCGAGTGCCACGTTAATATCCGCCCCCAGATTGACGACCAATTGAGGTGGTTCAACAACCTGAAGATTATCGGAAGTCCATTCGCAACCATTGGCATCCTGCAGGGTGATGGTATAGTCGCCAGGCAACAAGGCTGAATATATGCGTTGACTTGTAAATGGCCCGCCATTCAGCGAAATCAATACAGGCGGATGCGTGCTAATGATGGAATCTACAGTAATACTGCCGTTTTTATCGCCCCAGCAGCGGACATCTTTTACTGAAATTGCACTGACAAAAGGCAATTCATCATCCACCGTCACCACTGCTGCATCCGAAGCGGTACAACCTGCGCTGTTGGTTACCAGCAGGGTATATACACCGGCTTCTCCTGTAATCAGGTTGATGGTATTTCCGATCAATCCTGTATCACGGCGCCATTCATACACAATACCTGCTCCCGAACTGGTACCAGGCCCGCCAAGCGTAGCCGACAAAACAAGACAGTTGAGTTGCTTGTCTGCTCCTGCATTGGCAACAGGAAGTGGGTCGATCACCACTTCTACAGTTGCTTCATCGGATGGGCAAGGCGCAGGCGCTGTACGCGTGTATTTAAATCTGTACGTTCCGGCAGGCTGTCCGTTCGTCAGGAAGGTTCCCGTTTGTGCATTGAAAGCACCTGCCAGAGATGGAACACTCGATACTTCCGACCAGGTACCTCCCGGGTCTGCGCCAGTGAGCAGGTTGATCAACTGTATGGGCAATGCAGTGCCCTGACAGAGGCGAACCGGTTCATTAGGCGTTCCGGCCGATAAAGTCTGGTTTACATTTACCGTTACAGACTGGCTGAGGTTGGTTGTACAGGTCGGGTTGGTTCCACTGGCAACGCTGATCAGGGTATAAGTGGTATTGGCTGTTGGCGATACCTGAATCGTGGTGCCCTGTTGTCCGTTTATGGTAACCGTGTTGTTGTTGGTAGTACCATCGGAATACGTCACTGTCAGCGGATAAGTGCCTGTACCACTGAATTGCAAGGGTGAATTGCTGCCTGCGCAAATAGTAGCATCTCCCGCCAGCGTGGCTGCCGGTAGTGGCCGCCACTGAACCGGCGTACCATTGGCAACCGAGAAGCATGGCTCGTTGGTATCAATATTTCCGTTTACATTGTTACCTGCAATCGCAGAAATATAATACGTAACACCTGTCTGCAATCCGGGTCCGAATGAGAAGGTCGGCACATCGGAAGTAGCATATACCGTACCGAGCGTAGAGCCGGATTGGTTGTGTAGAATAAACTGGACAATATCGTCGGCATCGGTGGTCGCATCGTTGTTCCACACCGCCGTTGCGGGTTGATCCTGGCAGAATGCGACAGGCGCAGTATTCATGGTACCGGCGTCCGTCTGGCAATTGCAGTTTTTAATACCCGTCACTACCTCGCTTTCACAGCCATTGGCATCTATTACAGTGAATGAGTAAGCCGAGTTGTTGGGCAGCAATACTGAAGTAAAGTTGTTGCCGCTAAACGAGCCGCCGATACCGGAAGCCGTGTAAGGAGCAGTACCGCCTGAAACACTGAACGTGACGGTGTATTGTGTATTGGTACCATTGCAGGTTTCATCCAGCCCATTGACAACGGGCAATTCGTTGAACGTAATTTCTACCTGATCGGATGCGACACAAATGGAATTGGTTTCTTCCCACTGGAATACATATACCCCAAGAACATCCACAGTTGCATTACTGTTGGGGTCATTGCCGTCCGAGAAAGTAGCAGTTCCCGGGCCGCTCACCTGCGTCCAGACGCCGCCGAAAGCACTTGCAACTGCCTGTAAATCAAAACTGTTTCCACAAACAGCAGCATCCAGACCTGCATTGGGTGTCGGGTTTTGCAGGAAAACAACCGGCTGTCCGGGCGCCACAGAGAAGCAAATATCCTGCGGATTGGGGAATCCATTGCTGCCAGGATTACCTGCTACACGGGAAATGTAGTACGTAACGCCAAGTGACATACCAGGCTGCAATCCAAAAATACCCGTAGTGTTTTGTGCATAAATATCGCCCAGTGCCTGGCCCGAACCATTGTGCAAGACATAGGAAATCACATCGTTTCCATCCAGCGCCTGGTCTGCATTGGCAATAGCCTGCACCGTATTGTCTTCACATGCTGTAAGAGTTGAAAGAGACATGGTTCCGGCATCGGTGGCACAATCGCAACTGAATGATCCGGAAATATCGGGCATATTACAGCCGTTGGCATCGGTAATGGTGTACAGGTAAGGATCTCCGTTTGGAATCAATGCCGAAACGAAAGTGGCGCCGCTGATTTGAGTTCCATTTACAGAATAAGGTTGAGTACCGCCCTGTATATCGATCGTCACTGTGTAGTTCTCATTGGCAGGGTCGCAATCTCTTGCCAAATCTGCCAGAGAAGGGTTGTCGTTAAATGTAAGCACTACATCATCGGAATCGGTGCACCCATTTTGCGTCAGCGTCCATGTTACAGTGTACTGACCTGATGCAGAAGCCGTTGCCTGTGAAACAGGGTCTTGCAGATCAGCGATCGTGAGCGTTGCGCCAGCAGGTGCTGCGCCTACTGTCCACTGGCCGTTTCCTGTGCCACTTCCTGCAAGGGTGATAACCGAACCGCACACGGCATTATCAGGACCCGCATTCGCAATCGGGTTTTGATAAAACACAACCGGCTGGCCTTGTGCAACCGAGAGGCATAGATCTGTCGGGTTGGGGAATCCGCCCTGGTTATTGCCTACCACAAACGAAACATAATACGTAGTTCCATAAGTCATACCTGCCTGGAAGGAGAAGATGCCGGTATGATTCTGGGCAATTACCGTTCCCAGCGAGGTGCCGGAATTGGTATGCAGCACATAAGCAGAAACATCATTTCCATCCAGCGTTTCGCCGCCAAGGTGGGTTGCCGTTATGCTTTCCCCTTCGCATGCCTGTTGAGGGGTGAGGCTCATTTGTCCGGCGTCGGAAGTGCAGGCACAATTGACCACCCCTGTAAGAACAGGAGCCGTGCATCCGTTGGCATCGGAAATGGTAAATGAGTAGCCTTGTCCGTTCAGGATAGGCGCCGAAACATAGGTATTACCTGTTATGGGCGATCCGTTTATCGTATAAGGCGTTTCTCCACCGCTGATCGGAATCGTGACGGTGTAATATTCATTGGCAGAATCACATGCCGTGGTAATAGTGCCTGCTACGGGTGTACTGTTGAAGGTAATGGCTACATCATCTGAATCGGTACATCCGCTGTTGTCCAGCGTCCAGACCAGGGTATATGTGCCGTAAGTCGTAGCGGTGATATTACTGATATTACTGTGCAGGTCATTGAAGGTAATAGTACCTCCTGCGGGTGCTCCAGTCACCGTCCAGGTGCCATTGGGGCCTACATTTCCTGCAAGTGCAATGGTGAGGCCACAAATTTCATTATCTGCGCCTGCATTTGAAACAGGGTTCTGGTGGAAAACAACCGGCTGGCCCTGTGCTACAGAAAGGCACTGGTCGCCTGCCACATCTGGTACGCCGCCCACATTGTTACCTACGACGTAGGAAACATAATAAGTTGTTTCATACAACATCGGCGCCTGGAAACTGAATGTTCCGGTTGTATTCTGAGCAATCACATTGCCCAGTGTGGTGCCCGAATTGGTATGCAGCACATAGGAAGCCACGTCATTGCCATCGAGCGTTTCACCACCGAGATGTTGCGCTGAAATGGATTGGCCCTCGCAGGCCGACAATTGTTGCAGGCTCATTTGACCGGCATCACTGGTACAGGCACAGTTAAACGTGCCCGTAGTGGCTGGAGAGGAACAACCGTTGGCATCCGTCACGACAAATGAGTAAGGCGTACCGCTGAAAATCGAATCAGACACAAACTGATTGCCACTCACGGTTCCACCCGGCACCGTGTAGGGTGCCGTGCCACCATTGATCTGGAACGAAACAGTGTAATACTGGTTCGTGCTTTCGCAGGCTGTTTGTACCTGCCCTACGCTTGGATTTGGATTGAAGTTGATGGTTACAGTTGCATCGTCTACACAACTGCCATTGGATTCTGTCCAACGGAAAACATATTGTCCAGTAGCGCTCACCGTGACACTGGAAGTAGGGCTGGAAGGGTTCGCAAAAGTGGCAATTCCCGGCCCTGAAACAGTTGTCCAGGCTCCTGTACTTCCAGTAACACTGTTCACAGCATTCAGGCCTATGGTAAGCGCGCAGGTAGAAGCAGTGCTACCGGCATTGGCATTGGGTACTGCTTTTACCTGAACCGGGAAGCAGCCTTGCGGGCCGGGGCCGCATGTGCTCAGGGTTTGTGCACAGACGGTGCCACCGGAACCAGTGCCCCAGTTTACAACCAGATTGAGGGTATTTTGGCCACTGACGATCGTGCCGCCTGTAACAGTCCAGGCATAACCGATGGCGCCAGGTACAGCGGTAATGGAATAGTTACCATTTGTTCCGGAACACAAGGTCGCATTACCCGTCACAACAGGTGCGGGTAGCGGAGAGTTGAGTGTCACATTGAAACAATTCAATGCGCTGGAATCACAGGTATTGACTGCACGTACGCAAATACTTCCCGAAGAAACGTTGGCATCCCAGGTTACGTTGACATTGGCCGTGCCATTCCCGCTGGTGATGGTACCGTTCGTAATAGACCAGTGATAAGAAGTGGCGCCGGAAACCGCTGTCACATTATAGGCACCTGTTCCGGTAGCGCAGGCGGTTGCATTGCCAATAATATTGGGCATGGCAGGTGCGCTGGTTATTTGTACGGGTAAACATGCATTCGGGCTGGGAGCGCAAGCACCTTGCACACTGACACATACATTGCCGCTGGTTCCTGTTCCCCAATGCACGGTAATAGTGTTGGTTCCCTGGCCAGTAGAAATGGTACCGCCTGTAACCGTCCAGGTGTACGTAGTTACATTAGGATTGCTCGGAATGGTGTAGGTGACGTTGGAGTTGGCACAAACAGCAGCGCTACCTTGTGGTTGCGAGGAAGTAACTGTTGGGTAAACAGATACCGGAATACATATTTGAGCACTCATTCCGCAACTGTTCACCGCCTTTACACATACGTTTCCGCCCGTTGTATTGTTCCACAACACCGTAACAGAGTTAGTATTGGCGCCGGAAGTAACCGTCACGCCGGCAGGGAATGTCCAGGTATAGGATGTCGCTCCTGTTACGGCCGGCGTACTAAATGTCACGGAAGCGCCCTGACAAACGGAAGCGGGTCCGTTGATCACCGTGGGGTCGCTGAGCGTACTCACCACTTCAGTGACAGTTACCATGGCGGAATCACAACAGGCCGCCCCACTGGGGTTTGTTCGACACACCTTTAGTTTATATGTCCCGGGTTCATCAACGGTGACCGTCGTTCCGGTAGTGCCCCCTGTAATATGTCCCCCATTGCTGGCCGTCCACATATAGTTGCCCGGGCTCGATCCAGTGCCGTTTAGCACTACAGTTGGTTGGGTACATGTGATCTGTTGTGGTGGCTGTATAGCGACATTGGTTACCAACTGTACGACAGTCAGTCGAATGGTCGTATCACACTGATCCGGTTGTGTGGTAGGAAGCAAACGAGTAAATACTCCCGTGGCACAGGCATTTGGGAACCCAGGCTCGATGGAGCAGTTGCCTTCACAGATGGTATCGCGGATATTTATGGTTACAGGCTGAATAACATTCAGAACGAGTGTGGCTTTGTAAGGGCATCCGTTTTGGGTAAGGTTTTTCACATATGTACCTGTAGCACAATATGTTGTACCATAAAACGTGGTGCATTGAGGCGCACAGAGGTCTTTGGTAACAAAAATGTCTTGTACACCGGGATTGATGGTAACATTGACACAGTTGCTGGTTACTTTCCCGCAGAATGGCGGCGAACTGGAGTTTAACTGAGCCAGCAATTGTGCTGTTGTCATACTGCCAGGAGCAGGGAAAAGAGGTTCCTGACCTTCCAGATATGACAAACCGCAAACGGTGTAGGAACCAGGTGCAAAACCGGAAAGGTCGGCATCCGGATCATAACCAATAATCGTTCCGCCCGGGTTCTGGCTGATGACGTAGGTGTAATCGTATTCGCTGGCAGGAGGAGCCACATTCGGCGCCGTATAAGTAGGTGGCAGGTTGAGGTTGAGGGTACTGGCGCCTTCGCAGGCTGTTACGTCTGGCTGGGTCAATGCACCAGCATTCGCAGCACAGGTAAAACAGTCTATACAGGAAGGGTCGCAGAATATGATCTCATAATCAAAAAAAGTACCCACGTCGATCGCCTGCTGGTCAAATACTGTAAGGGTCCAGGTGCCGTTTACAGGGCCGGTAAAATTCTCAAGGCACCCGACGCTAGGATGATATGAACCAGAATAGTTGCCGTTCAAACCCCAGGGCTGGTTGTTGTTCCAGGTAGCGGAAAAGCCCGGATCTGGTGCGGCAGCGGCACTACAAGGTACAAATGTGATATCCCAGTCGGTAAAGTCAGTACCACCGAAAAATCCAACAGGCCCGATCAGCGTTACCGACTGTCCACCAGGAGATGTCAGCGTAATACGCAAGTCGCCTATGTACTCATGTTCGAGGTGCAAACGTACGCCGCAAACGCCCTGGCCATTCTGACCAAGAATAGGGTTACAGGCATTCTGTACGTTGAGGAAAAAACTTCCGGTAAAACCGTCAGGCATAAATTGCGGACAGTTGGTACAAGTACAGGGTGTTTGTGCAAGGAGTGCGCTGGAATAATAGAAAAGCATCAAAACAATGAGTTTCCAGCTGCGGAACGAACTCTTTTGGGTGAAAGTCATGTACTTCCAAAAATTAAGCATCGGCAATTAATTTGGCTGAATGGCATTCGTATTTTCGAATATTTGTCAGCAACGCAAAAAAATAGTGTTAGCCCAAAAGTTATTTGGAGAATAAGTTTTTGTTAAGCCTCCGCAAAGTAAAAAACGGATCACAATATTTTGACAAAAATGTACGCTCCATTTAATTTTAACACCGCTCCCTCATTCAAACGGTATTTTTGCCGTTGGAAAACGAAGTTAAGAATGCAAAAATTGGGAGCACAAATAGAAGCGGTATTCGTATTACGCAAGTCGGGTTCGTGGCAGAGACAACCTGGTTTTAAAACGCTGCCTGGCGTTTTAACTTTATTTTTATTTTTTGTTACTTTTTTGCAAACCCGGGCTCAACACTCGGAAGGGCTGCTCGTACGCTTGAAAGATCATGATACGCCTGCATCTTTGTTGGACCGGTGGGAACGCGCATTGCACCCCTCGGCGGTTGTTGAAAAAAAAGTATCTGAATCCCTCAACGTTTGGCTCATCCGCCCACAGCCCTCCAAAACAGGCACCATGGAATTGCTGGAGTGGCTACGCCGTCAGCCTGAAGTACTGCTGGCCCAATTCAACCACCTGCTCACATGCAGAAACACTACTCCTGACGATCCTTTCTTTCCCCAGCAATGGCAATTGAACAATTCGGGACAAAGCGGCGGCTTGCCCGGCGCCGACATGGCTGCAACGGCAGCATGGGATATTACAACAGGCGGTACTACCGCTGCCGGCGATACCATCGTTGTGGCTGTCATCGACGGAGGGGTTGCTCCACACCCCGACCTGCTGCAGAATTTATGGTACAACCTGAACGAAATCCCCAACGATGGAATTGACAATGACAACAATGGGTATACGGATGATTACCGTGGCTGGAATGTGTGGACTTCTACCGATCATATTGAAGGAAACTCCATTACCCATGGTACACCCGTCAGTGCCCTGATCGGTGCAAAGGGAAACAATGGCAGCGGCGTGGCAGGTGTCAACTGGAATATCAAAATTATGTTTGTAGCCGGTAGCGGGTCGGAAGCCTCTATTCTGGAATCATACGACTATATATATAAGGCACGCAAACTTTACAATCAGACGCATGGACAAAAAGGGGCGTTTGTCGTGGCAGTCAATTGTTCCTGGGGCGTCAACTATGGCAATCCTGACGAAGCCCCCATCTGGTGCGCTACCCTCGACACGCTGGGACAAGCCGGGGTACTCAGTGTGGCAGCCACAGCCAATATTCCTGTAAATGTGGATGAAGTGGGCGACCTTCCCACCACCTGCCCCAGTGATTACATGATTGCGGTAACCAGCCTCGATCATAACAATATAAAAGCCGAAAATGCCGCCTGGGGCGCCCAGCACATCGACCTGGGTGCGCCGGGAAAAAATGTATTTACCGCAAGCGGCGACTCCGGATATGGCCTGTTTTCCGGCACCTCTTTTGCCGCACCGGAAGTAAGCGGCGCGGTAGGACTGCTGTATTCATCTCCCTGCCCCCACCTGATTGCACTGGCCAAAAGCGAACCTGCCGCTGCAGCCGCTCTTGTGAAAGACATCATTCTGCAAAGCGTGGCGCCCAATGCCGACCTTGACAATCGAACGGTGAGCAACGGAGCCCTGCATTTGCACCAAATGCTTCAGCACTACGAAAGCCAGTGTTCTGACTGCCCCACTCCTTTCAACCTGTATGCCGATAACCTGACCACACAGGCTGCTCTCCTTCACTGGATCGGGATTGCCGATTTCGAAACCGTTAAACTGAGATGGCGGGCACTAACCGACACGGAATGGACGGAAGTGAGTTCGGCAAGTTCGCCTTTTCAACTTGACAATCTTGCCGCCTGTACTTCCTATGAATTTTCACTGTCCGCTTATTGCACATCCACAAATGCCTGGAGTGAATGGGCTGCTCCATTCGGCTTTACCACAGACGGCTGCTGCGCACCACCTTCAGGTCTGGAGATAACTGGCACATCCGTTACCGGTTGTTCGGGCGCATGGCAGCCGGTAACAGCCGCCACATCTTACAAGTACAGGATCAAGGAAATAAACAGTTCTGTTTGGGATGAATGGGAAACTACTCAGACCAACTATAGTATATATGGATTGTTGCCCTGCACGATGTACGAGGTGCAGGTGCTAACCGTTTGCGATACAGGAAGTACGGTTTACAGCCCTTCGATTTTCTTTCAGACAGCCGGATGTGGTTCGTGTATGGATGCCAATTATTGCCCGGCAAGCGCCGTACAATCTACTTACGAATGGATCGAACATGTTTCCATCGGCGACTGGAGCCATTCATCCGGACCAGCGGGTTCGGGATTTCAGAACTTTACCGGAGATCTGAATAATTTATTGCAAATTGCTCCGCTCTGCTACCACCCGGTGACCATTATTCCCGGCTATGCAGGATTAACTTACAAGGAATTTTTTCGCATTTACATTGATTTTAATATGGATGGCGATTTTGATGACGCTGGAGAACTCGCTTTCGATCCCGGCTATGCGCATGATGCCGCCATCTCGGGACAACTTTACACGCCGCTATTTTTCACACAAGGCCTGACACGGATGCGTGTGATGATGAAATTTAAAAACCTGAACAATTCACTGCCCCAGCCTTGTGAATCATTCGACTACGGACAAGTGGAAGATTATTGTGTTGAACTGGTGAGCAACCCGGCACCCTCTACGCTGACACCACGGGAACCGAGGGAACTGCGCATTTTTCCACAACCGGTGCAGGATTATGTGCGGCTATCCTTTGCCACGGAACTTTCGGGCGAATGGGACTGGAATGTAAGTGATATGAGCGGGCGTGTTTTCCAGTCGGGTCGTCAGGCATTGGGCAAATTCAGTGATATTCTGATTCCGGCCAGTGCCTGGAAACCAGGCATGTATGTAATTATGGTGCGCAAAGACAATTATGTGTTCAAAGGCAAGGTTGTAAAAGCAGAATAACCGGATTGAACTACAACAACACCCGTTTTCTTGTTTTCGGAAACAATTCCGCCAGTTCTTCCGGCAAGGAAGGTCTGTCGGGAAATTGTGCCGTCAGCACCTGTGCAATTTCCTTCACCAGTTCTGTAGCGCCTTTTTGCAACAGGATGGACAACTGCTGGCGGACATAGGCGGCAGCGGGCTGACCAAAGTGCTCTATCAGATATTGTTGGAGCAAGGAGATATATCGATTTTTCAAAAAATCGTGGTATTCCGGCAGCAATTGTGCTTCAAAACGTTGAATCTGTCGGATATCGGGCTCTTCTTCCAGCCAGGCCACCAGCGCCTCCCAGTCATTGTCGAGCGCTAGCATGGATGCCAGTTTGGAGCGTTCGCCTTTTGCCTGCAACTGTTCTGCCAGATCGCGACGCAGGGCCGGCCAATCTGCAGCAGCCACTTTTTTTAGTTTTTCGTACTGTTCAAAACTGCCCGATTGCAGAAAGCGACGCTGAAGAATTTCGCGTTGGCGAGCCATATCGCCCGACTGCTCGGCCAGGTACAGGAGGATATCTTCTATTTCCTTGCGCCATCCTGTCGGCAGGTCGGGGGTTTGCAAAAATGCCTCTCCGGCCAGCACCACGGCTTCCCTGTATCTTAGGTAATACAACACAAGCAAGGCCGACCTGACTTGCTCGGGGTATGGGCTGTAATCTTTGAGCACCCGGGCTACTGCTGCAGCCGACCCTCTTTCGGCCAATGCCACCAGAAACAACTGCAACACGAAAGGAGGGGCCGGTGCGGGTGTTTCGTCGAACAAGCGGTCGATGCGTTCAAATTTAACAGCCTCTTTTGCTGCTTCTGCCAGGTATTTCAGTACGTCGCGGCTGCATTCTGGTGGTATTTGCCCGGCACTGCCGATTTCGAACAACAAATCCCATACATGGTCGCGCAAAGCCTGCGCTACCTGTTCTTTTTCCCAGTTCAACAATGGGTGCAATGCAGATTGATAAGACTGCAAAAGCAGTGCATAGCGGTTGTCGGTCTGTTGAAGTAAAAACCCGCCGATTTTGCGCAAAACAGCAGTATTAATGAGAAAAACGGTCTGAAAATTGGATAGTGCAAGCGCAGTATCCGCCTGCATGCCCAAATCGTCCAGCGTTTTTCGCAAACGGCGAAACTCGGGCTCCCGCACATTTTTCCCTTTGGGAATCACCGAATCGAGCACCAGCAGGTACGGGTTTTCAGACGCAGTTATCAGTCCTGCAAACCAGGTTTTCAGCGCCAGGGAAAAATCCCGGTCGCGGCGTGCATATTCCAGCACAAACTCTGTTATGGCTTCAGGTGTGGCATTTTGCAGGGCATCCTGTACGGTAAGCCGGCTGCGTTCCTTTTGTTCCTGTTGTTCTGCCTTTGCACGCTTTTCCTCCTGGCGTTGTTCCAGAAACTGGCGCAGCCGAAGCAGCGAAGCCGCCACGTGGGCACACATCAGCCGGCGCCCCTCCCCAAAACATTCACAGGTGAAGGCCTTGATTTTATGAGGGGAAATAATCATTTCGGTTTCAAAATGGCCTTCATCAGTTGTGACAAGGGCCACCCAGAAATGTTTTTCCACCTCGCGCAGGTTTTTGACCGCACCAGCCTGCAACAACGCTTCCGCTGTATTCCAGGTCTGCGAACTGATGTGGTGCTCAAAATCCTTTAGCCAGCGTTTTTGTTGCATGGTAAGTTGTGCAGTTTCTAAGGGCTTTTAAAAAATCAAACCTCAAATATACGAATATTTGATTTGTGTTCAACAATTAAGCAGCCTTACCTTTGCCGTTATGCGTACATTATTTTTGATCCGCCATGCCAAGTCGAGTTGGGACAACCCCGGGCTGCGCGATTTTAACCGGCCGCTCAACGAACGCGGCTTCCGAGAAGCGCCCCGCATGGCTCTGATACTCCGCGAAACCGGCGTCAAGCCTGATTTAATAGTGAGCAGCCCCGCCAAAAGAGCGCTCACAACCGCTCTGTTTTTTGCCGAGGCATTTGGCATCCCGGAAGATGCTGTGCTGCGAGAGCCGGATATTTACGAAGCGAATCCTTCCGAAATTTTTCGGATCATCAGCGCCTTGCCCGACACTGCGGAGGTGGTGCTGATGTTTGGGCATAACCCTACTTTCACGGAGGTGGCCAATGCATTTACTGATACGTTTATAGACAACGTACCTACCTGTGGCATCGTTCAGATCGTATCGGAAGCCGATCGCTGGAACCAGGTGTACGAAGGGAACAGCAAGGTGACTGCTCATTATTTTCCAAAAGAAATGCGCTTTTAAAATACGTCCAAACATGCGTTTTCCCCTGTTCCTGCTCCTTGTTTTGGGTAGCCTTTGGGCTTGCCAGTTTCAAAATTCGGCAGAAAAACCTTCTGTTTCAGAAGAAAAAATGGCGCGTATTATGGCTGATCTGGCGATTGCCGACGCGGCCACCAATGGTATTGCCGGGTATGACAAAGACAGCCTGATGCAGGTGTACAACCGGCAAGTGTTTGAATTGCATGGTATTACCATGGAGGAACATGAAAAAAACCTGCACATCTACGCCAACAACAGCGATCAAATGAAAGCCCTGCTGGAAAAGGCTGCCGCACTGCTCGATACGAGCAAGTGGCAATAAACAACAGTCTGGCCTTATTTCACCACTACCAGCGGCTGCATCAACAGTTCGTGTTCGGTGAGTATCCGCACCTGATAGGAGCCTGCAGGCAAATCCTTGATTTCAAGGGAAATATTCTGCTCCATGACCGATCCGGCAGCCTTTGATTTCAATATTCTGCCGTTGGCATCCACAATACTCCAGAACAGGGAGCGCGTAGCCGGGAATGCCACCGCCAAAGTGGCTTTTTCACGGGCTGGATTTGGAAATACTTCGGCAAATACCTGTTCGTCGGGCTGACTGGTTCCCACTGTTTCGGTAAGCGTAATATCAAAAACGCCCGTACAACCACTGCCGTCGGTCACTTGAAGTTGGTACTCCCCGGCAGGCGCATTGGTCAGGTCTTCTGACTGGGCAAACGGGGCGCCATTGAGCAGCCAGTTGTATAGATAATTGCCATTTCCACCAAAAATATCCACGAAAACGGAGCCATTGCTTTGGCCCTGCGAGGGCTGTAGAATGCTCGTAGGTGCTACACTCAGGGGCAGCGGCTCTGTCAGGGTTTGTGTAAGAACGGTTTCACAATCCACGGCATCTGTAACAGTTACGGTATAAACGCCTGCTGTCAAACCCGAAATATTGGCCGTCGTGGCGCTGTTGGACCACTGGTAGGCGTATGGCTCAACGCCACCTACGACATTGGCCGTGAGGCCGCCGTCATTGCTGGCAAAACACGAAGGGTTTTGTACCGAAACGGAGGCAATGACATTGCAATCATTAGCCTGACACTCGTCGACGATGCCCAGCAGCGATTGCTCGCAGCCGATAGCATCTTTCACGATCACGAGGTAAACATCCCCGCTGTTCAGCACTTGCCCGTCAGGTGTGCCCTGGTATGCGTATGGAGCGACGCCGTCATGTACCGACACATGCAGGCGTGCAAGTCCTGCGCCTATACAGTTTTCATTGACTGTCAGGGTCATCGGCTGAAATTCAGGCGGATTCAGGCCGTTCTGGATTTTCAGGCAAATATCGCCGCTGTTCAATCCTGCGGCGCCATTCCACGAAGCGATCTGAACGTAATAGGTTTGCCCGGACGAAAGGCTTCCCACTGTTACGAAGCCATTGCAGCGCAAAGGGTTTTTGGCACAAAAAACTTCCTGCAGGTTATCGCAGTTGCCTTGCCAAAGCGTCAACACGTGTTCGAAAGTAGCGCCTGTGTTGATCCGCACCGTTCCGGAACTCGGCGCGGTGAACTTGAACCACACATCGCGGTCGGCCTGCACGACGCAGGAAGGTTGTCTTCCGGAAAACGTAGCGTTCAGATTCGCAGAGGCCGTGCATTGGCTGCCGATGCTTACCGAAACTGCCGAAATACAGTCGTCGTTGCCAGGCGCCTGCACTTGTTTGCGCAGCATTTGTGGACAAAGATGGCCTTCGATGGTGGCAAAATTGCCAGCAATTTGAACCAGATAGTTATCTCCTGCAGTCAATATGGGCAATTCGAGTAACCCACCCTTATGCGTACCGGCCACTTCTTCCAATGCGCCGCAACTGCCTTTGTAAACCGAAATCACATCCGAGAAATCGGCATTGCTTCTGATTTCCAGGCGTTCGTTGGCCGCCAGCGTCGGTGCTGTAAAGGAATACCAGACATCTGCACGCGCCAGGGTATCGAGCGACACGAGGGGCTGTGCAGTTCGTGCATTCAGGTTGTTGATTGTTACACAATTGGTATTTTCTGTCAGTACAATCGCACCGGAACACTGGTCGTTTGCCGGAACAACAGGCAGCGAAGACACCTGCTCTACCCGAATGCACAGGTGACCGCGTGGCACACCGAAACCACCTTCCTGGCCACTTACCCTGAACAGATAGGTTGTACCCGCTTGTGCGGTGAAAAAAGTGGTTTCGCCTGTAAAACCATGTTCATCATGGTTGTTACAAAGCAGCAATTGCGGGTTGGTGCAATTACCGGTGAAAATACTCGTCACATCGTTGAAATCCGATTGGGTAGTCACCCGCGCCTGGCCGCTGAACGTCGCCTGCCATTTGAACCACACACCGGCAATGCTTTTAGGTGTACAGGGCGCGGGAGGGCCATCAAACAAGGCCGTCAGGTTATCATCGAGTACACAATTGGCGCCGGTAGTTATTTCCATGGCGTTGGCACACAGGTCGTTGGCTTCGCCGCTGCCGGTGATCTTGACATTGTCGATACCAACCCACCAGCCCCAGGCATTGCCGTCGTTGTACTCAAAAATGACCCGCATTTGCTGATTTCGATAGGGAGAGAGGTCGAGCCCGGCGTGCAGGTACTGCGGAAAATAAGGCCCTCCTACATCACCGTCCGACTCGCGCACGATAAATTCATCGCCATTGGCGTGTTGTACAATAACGGCTACGCGTTCCTTCACATACCGCAGGATGATGTCAAAATTGAGTTCATAACTGGCATATTCAGATCCGTCGAACCAAGGGGTAGCGAGTCGTACAGTGGAATAAGGAGCATCCTCACCGACCAGGTCGTCGTCGAAGAGTGCGAAACAGGTACCGTCCATCGAATTGCCGTTGCTGTACCCTTTGGAAGCAGTATCTACCAACCCGAATTGCCAGTCGGCATCCCCTGCCACGATTTGGGTTTCCCATCCGGCAGGTTTCTGGCAGTCGTTGAAAGTTTCCGCTACGACATTGGTACCATTTCCATATCCACGTACGAGGATGTTGTCGACCGCCGCCCACCAGGCAAACCCGGCGGCATCGTCGTAGCGCAGAATAATGCGTGTCTGTGGTGAATGGGTAATGAGCGAAAGGTCGTATTTCAGGGTAAAATGGTCTGATAGCAAAGCGCCGTTTCTTCTATGCTCGTCGTAACGGGCGATGCGATGTTCTGTCACCCCGTCGGTCACCAGCACATCAAAATATTCCTGCGAAGGCGCCCAGTCGCGGTAGTGCACGTCCATGGTCAGTTCAATGGTGCTGAATTGGGATGCGTCGAATGCCGGCGAAGTAAAACTGATGACATACGGCGCGGTATTGTCGCCCGTAGCATCATCGTCGATAATCAGGCAGCAGGTGCTGTCGATGCTTTGTCCCAGGGCGTCGTTGTTGGTGGAATAACCTACCAGCCACACCGGATTTTGATTGCCTACGCTGCTCACCTGCCAGCCAGCCGGCAGGGCACAGTCGTTAAAATCTTCCGAGAACAAGACTGTTTGTGCACGGAGAGTGTGGACGGCAAGAACCAGGAGGAAAAAGGCAACGATCCGCAGGCGCATGGCGATGGTTTTAAACGTGATATTTTGAACGTGAAAGGTAGGTAAATCTGCGTATTTACAAACACGTGTTTTGGGTTTTATGCAGCAAGAAAAAAAGTCAGCAATTTAATCCACCGTATTACCCGGAAATCGCAAAAACTTCTTTAATCTTGCTTCGCCTTGATGGCATTCTTTCGACTTTATTTTTTGCAATATGCCCGCTCACGCTGATCATCTAGAAAAAACAAGCCGGGGGACAGCGCCGCCGCCTACAGACAGCCTCCAACCTTATGCACCCTCGGCCGCCAAGCCCTGGAATGCCGCCCGCGTGATGCACCTGTATCGGCGGCTTGGATTCGGCGCTACCCTGGAACAAATACAACAGGGGCTGCTGATGTCGCCTTCCGACCTGGTAGACCAACTGCTCGATGGAGCCATGGAACTGGATATTCCGGCGCCACCCTACTGGGGTGGCTACACCAATGCCGACTACAACGGCGACCAGGATCTGGTGGAAGAGCACCGCCGCGAATTGCGCCACCGCTGGCTGGGCGATATGCTGTCGGAAAGTATCCGGGCAAAAATGGCCCTGTTCTGGCACAACCATTTTGTGACGGAATTGCAAGTCTATCAATGCAATTCATACATGTGGAGTTACTACTCCATGTTGCATGAATATGCCTTCGGAAATTTCCGTGTTTTTGCAAGGGAAATGGGTAAAAACCCCGCCATGCTCGATTACCTCAACGGCAATACCAATGTAGTGGGCAACCCCAACGAGAACTATGCCCGCGAACTCATGGAACTGTTTACCATGGGCGAAAGCAATGGATATTCGCAGGCCGACATCGTGGAAATGGCGCGCGCCCTCACCGGTTGGCAAGCCATGGCCTATCTCTGTACGCCGGCTTTCTACAACGCGAATTTGCACGACAACCAGTCGAAAACAATTTTCGGGCAAACCAGCAATTTCAGTTTTACCACGGCGCACAACCTGATCTTTTCGGAACGCTCCGAACAGGTGTCGCAGTTTATTACCACCAAGATTTACAAGAATTATGTGTACCAGCAGCCCGACCTGACGATCATTGCCGGGCTGGCCGATACGTTTAAAAACGGCAACTGGGAACTGATGCCCATGCTCAAACAACTGTTCAAAAGCGAGCACTTTTTTGAAGAGAAATTCATCAACGCCCGGATCAAAAATCCGCTGGAATCGATGATTCCCTTACTGAAAAACGCCGGCGCTACCCCCGATCAGATATTACCCGACTGGTGGGACGCCATCGCTTACTGGTCGTACCAACTGGGGCAGGAAATTTTCAATCCGCCGAATGTGGCCGGCTGGAAAGGACACCACACCTGGATCAATGAAAGCACACTGACAGCGCGCTGGAATGTGAATTCGGTGACTGCTTATTTCCTTACCCAGGACGATCAGTTGCGCGAAAACCTGCGCAATGCAGCCATTGCGCTGACCAATGACAGCAATGATCCGGCGGTTATTGTGCCAACCCTGATTGCATTTTTTACCGGTCAAACGCTCGATCCCGTTTATCAGCAAGGCGCTATCATTAATTTTAAGGCCGGTATTCCGGAAAATTATTTTGAGGATGGTTCCTGGGGCCTTTACTGGGATGAAGCGCCCGATCAGATTGTGAATTTGTTGTATTATCTGGTGAGAATGCCGGAATATCAGTTGACGTGAGGGGGGTGATAAAGGTTGATGAGGGTTGATAAGTGTTGATGAGGGTTGATATTCAGCCACTCGATAGATGGAAAAAACAACCCTTATCCCGAGCCGCTATTTATCACCCCTCATCAACACTTATCAACCCTCATCAACCCTATCAACCCCATCACCCCTCATCCACTCATACCAATCCGTCATGTGCGAAAAACATAACAACTCCCGTCCCGGCACCACGCTCGACAACCGACAGGCCCACGAACAAGACCATCGCTTGTGGTCGCGTCGAGATTTTCTGTCTGCTACCGGCCTCATAGGAGCAGGGGGCATGTTGCTGGGCAAATTGCCGGTGCATGCCTTTCAGCCCACGCCCATGATGGCGGCATTGGCCAATGGTCCGAATGACCGCATTTTGGTGTTGATACGCCTCGATGGCGGCAACGATGGCGTGAATACCGTGATTGAACGCAGCAACCCGTTTTATTACAATATCCGACCGAATATTGCCATTCCCGACAACAACCTCTGGGCGCTCAGCAACGAATATGGCATGCCGCTGTCGACCAGTGCCCTGCAACCCATGTGGGAAGACGGGATGATGAAAGTGATTTTTAATGTGGGTTATCCCGACCCCAATTACAGCCATTTCCGTTCTTACGACATTGTGGCTTCGGCCAGCAGTTCGGAAGAAGTGGTCAATACAGGCTGGATGGGTCGTTTTCTCGACAACGAATACGCAGCCTTCCTCGAAGCGCCTCCAACGGTGCCACCCGCCTTGCAAATCGGCGTGCAGTCCAACCTGGTTTTCAAAGCCGACAATGCCAATATGGCGCTGGCCATCAGCAGTCCGGAGGAGTTTTACCAGATCGCCCAAACCGGATTGCTGTATGAAACGGCTTCACTGGGCACCTCTCCTCGCGAACTCGAACTGGCTTACGTGCGCCAGACCGCCAATGCCGCCTTCCGATACGCTCAAACGATTAAGGAAGCCTATGCGCGGGGCAAAAACCAGACAGATTACCCCACCGACAACTACCTGGCAGAACAATTGGCCATTGTAGCCAAATTGATAAAAGGCAACCTTGGCACCCGCGTTTTTATGGTGCAAATTGGTGGCTTTGACACCCACTCAGATCAGATAGACCGCCATCCCGTGCTGCTGAATCGACTGGCCACGGCTGTCAAGGCCTTTTATGAAGACCTCGCCGCAGGCAGTAACAATTTGCAGGAAAAGGTGCTAAGCATGACATTTTCGGAATTTGGCCGCACGATCTTCGAAAACGGCTCACAAGGCACCGATCACGGCTGGGGCACACCCATGCTGTTGTTTGGTGGCGGGATTGGCAATGGCTTCACAGGCGCCTATCAGGATTTGAGCAATCCCGACCCTTACACCGACCCGGAATTCAGCGTCGATTTTCGCGATGTGTATGCTACCGTTCTACAGGACTGGATGGGCAACAGCCCCGAACTGGTACAATTTGTGATGGGCCAGCCTCAAACCAACCTCGGGGGTCTTGTGCCCGCTATTCCGCCTGCGCTGGGCGATAACGGGAAATGCGCCTTGCTGGGACACAACCCACACCCTACCCTGCCGGGCGTGTTTGAAATCAAGTATTCCATGATGCAAAACGGCCCGGTGCGGATTCAATTGCTTGACTCCGCAGGCCATGTGCTGCGTACAATGGTCAATGAATACAAGAATACAGGCAGTTACATCATGCTCTTCAAGCCCAGCGACTGGTTTGTGGCGCCCGGACAATACCGGTATCGTTTGCAGGCCGGCGGACAAGTGTTTGTAAGGGATATTATTGTATAAGCGTCGGCAGCGCTTGAAGCGCTGCCGACGCCGGTTCACGATGCCCCAAAAACAAACATTATAATCCACCATCCTACCTCTACCAAATGCAGGAACACCCATTACTGATGATCTTTGCGCAGATCGTGGGCGATTTTTTCTACCACCGTCTGCCCGGCGCTCCTCTGAGAGAAGCCCTTTTGCGTCGCATTGCCCAGGCACTTGTGCAGGGACAGTCGGCCGACTCCATTCGGGAGTATTTTCAGTTTGAAAAAATTACCCATTTCAGCACGCAATACCTCGACGCGGAAGACCGCGACCTGCTGAACCACATTCTCGGTGAGGAGCAGACTGCCCTGGTGGCAGGGCAGTCGCAACAGGTGCGCGTTTTTTTAAGGGAAATGCCCTTGCGCGCCGCGTACCTGCGCAGCAGCATTCCTGCCTGGGCGCGTGCCGCCGCTCTAATGGACTCGATTGGGCCCATTCTCAACCGCGACGGGCGGCGTTTCTGGCTCGACGTGTATGCGCCTGTCACGCAGGTACGCTCTATCGGGTTTGTCAATACCAATCGCCCGGTCATTATTCTCGGGCCGGATAAGCCTTTGGTGGTAAATGGAGCGCAAGTAGGAGCCATCTCTATTGGTAGGGGTACCATTTGGGTGCAGGCGCGGCAATTCGTAGCCAATGTCGACGAAAAACTGTACTGCCCGCTGCTGGTAGAATCAGCAGAAGTGAGTTTTCAAAACGGGACAGCGCAAAATTCGCACGGGCAACTCGTCATGCGGGGCGCTGTTCGAGCGGTGCTAAGTGTCAGGCTGCGCACACAGGAAGTTTTTCACCCGGAAGATGTGCTGCATGGAACAGATGCCTGGAATGCGCAGTTCCGCATGCCGAAAGGTTTTGACATGCAAATTCAACCGGCGACTGGCAACCTGACAGCCGTGGCGGATGCAGGCTGGACACTTTATGGAGAAGAAAAGGCATTCTCCTGGGCTCAAATGCCCCCAACGTACAATTACCTGTTTAGTGCGGTTTCGATCCCGATGACTGTCAATCAAACGGAGTTGAACGTCCTGCAGGCCTCATCTCCGGTATTTTACCCTTCCGGCGCTACCAAAGTAGATGAATCGGACTGGTTGCTGCCTGCTGCCGAAATTGCCAACCTCCTGCCTGCCGAAGGCGCAGGGATGTTGTCTGTAAGGACGCAGAAAGGGCTACTTGCTTCCACCACGGGCGTGCTCGACGCCAATCAGGCCAATTCCGCGCCCCTGCACATCAACCGCTGCTGGATCACCGGCATGCCGGGGCAAATTCAGGTGATCGCACTGGAAACCACCACGGAACAGACGCGGCAAACACTCCGGATGTGGATGGACAAGGATGCACGCTGGAATGAACTGCATTTGCAGTATCCAGGCATTTTCCCCTTTATTTATCAGTCGAATGCCGCCGGAACGGAGGCTATTATTTCCATAGCCAATTGTTCGGGCAAACTCGACCGCCCGCTGGGGGTTGATCAGCAACCTTTCCCGCTGGAAACCAAAACATCCCTCTACCTGCGGCAATTCGGCGCTCTGAGCGACTACCTCGTGCTGTACGATGAAAACGTGATCCGCGACAATGCAGCGCCTGTCAATGGCCTGGAAGTCGGCGCTGATCAGTTGACGTTCCAAAGCCGCGCATTGGCCCTGAACAACGCCTTGCTGACCGTTTCGCCCGTCAATGCCTTTCTATTGAATGCAGAAATGCCTCCACAAGCCGACTATTTCACCGAAGCCAGCCTGCTGTATGGATTCGGGCTGGTTGGTTACATGCCTATTTTGCCTGACCCGTACGCGGCCAATAAAGGTTTGTTCAAGTGGATGCACCACGAACTGGAAGGTCAGGACGGCGTGTATCGGCTCAGTCAGATACAGCGCCTGCTGGTCGGGACCATGCACTGGCAGAGCAGCGTAGCGCCTGATACGCGTTTTATTTTCGGCGATCAGGTGGGCAATGAAGCCAATATGTTCATACATCTCAACCCGCTGCTCGACCTGCAACGGGCCTTGAGTGAAGAAAACAACAACAGAACCAACCGCGCTGCCAAACGAAGCGCCCTTTTTTCTCAGCACTCCGGGCTGGAACGCGGCCGCAACGACAACTACTGGCCCGAAGAATACGACATCAATATCCGCGTCAACGACCAATACCGAAATCACCATTTTTTCAGCCTGCTGGATGTGAGTACGGCGGCCGACTGGATGGGGGTCGACCTGGGTTACCTGGATGAAGCGTTTATTTTTGAGCAGCGATTTTCAGTAGAAACTGCCCAAAATCCTTTGTCTGCCGACGGCATGGACGTAGTGGCCTCCGGCAAATTGGTGCGGCTTTTCACCACACCGCAGATCAGTTGGGAACCTGTGCTGAATACCGCGCCGGCGACCAGTTTTGCCAACGACCCGCCCGAAGGGCTGCTGCTGTTCAAAGACGATGGCCCTCCTGCACTGATCGGGAACACTGGCAATGAGCCCGTGCCCATTGCGCCCTTGCCCCTGGCGCAGTACCTCGAACAGGGTTATCGCGACAAGGATTTTAAAGCCTGGAGTTTTTTTACCCTGCCCTTCGGCATGCTCGGCATTGCCCGCTACAACCAGGAGTTGACCATCGGCAACAACCCGCCTTCGGAAGGCGCCCGCATCGACATTATCCGCGAAAGTTTCGGAAATGACATAGCAACCAGCCTGCAAATCAGTACGCAAGGCTACTATTCCGATTTTCAGAAAAACCGGAATTTTGAGGGCATGACGTATCAGTTGTACAACCTGTACAACCCGCTGGGGCAAGCCCTCGACCGAAGCATCCTCAGCAAAACGGTGACGGAAATTTTCAACCGCGAATTCGGGCCGAACTCCGGCAAACTGCGCCAGCGTGGCGTACCTGTCGAACGCTACGATTTCAGCGGATACGGCGCCAATTTGTTCAGCCACTGGCTCAACGACCGCGCGCGCATCGCCGAAACCTCGCAGGCCAAATTCGACGTGTGGCGCGGCCGTACCGCCCATGAAGTGATCCAGGTGCGCAGCATCCTCTATCCCTGGGGCATCCGCGTGGTGCGCACCATTACCATGTTCCGCAACAGCGCAGGCCTGGTGTACCGCATCGACAGCGGCTGGCGCGCCGAAAGCGACGGCGTGTACGATTTCAGCACGGTGGTGCTCGATAAATCCAATATGGAGCGCGCCGAATCGCCCGGATACGCTTTCCATTCCGGTATTGTAAAAGGCGTTTTCAATGTGCGCAATATCGTAGAGAGCGATGATCTGGCGCCGTTTGAGAGGAAATGGACCAAAACCTACGGCTACTACATCGACGAAAACGACGGCCTGGCCGTATCTGTCGGCGCCGGCTGGCCGCTCGATGTGGAATTGCAGCCTGTGTATTTTGATGCTGATGTAGAAATTGAGGGCATCATTCAGGGTGGCGTCAACGGCCGCACCCCTTCCAAACGTATGCTGGGTTACCTGCAACTGGCCCCACGCGGCGTACCCATTTCCGCAGAAATGTTCCGCGACCTGTTGCTGTTCCAAAATGGACTCGGCGGCCCGGTAGATTGTGTCATCGATATTGCAGACAGCAAACAGCACATGCGATTGAGCCGGGTGGAAATCCAGCCTTCCATGAACGGTGGGCAACTGGTATTCGTCACAGCCGCCAAAGGAACGCCCATTTTGCCCAAAGACGGCAGTTGGAGCGTGGTGATGCACAAAAAAGCGAGCAAAGAAGTGCTGCCCATCAGCGATTCGGTGGTGCCGCTCATCCGCCGCGGCCTGCATGGCACAGCGAGCAACAACCCGCTGGAATTAGCCAGTCCGACCGATTTGTTCAACCTGAACCTCGAAGATCGGGCCACGCAGTACGCTTTTTTGCAAAATACCGACACGCAAAAAGTGCTGTTCAGAAATCCGTTTTTTGAAACGGGCATAAAGCAATTGCAAAGTTCGAAACCCGACCTGGCCGATGCCTACCGCCTGCTCAACAGCAAAGGCATTTTCCCGAAATTAGACAACCTGCCCCGGCTCGATCTGGCCGATTTCAACCTGAATATCATCGATCAAGGCTATCAGTTGCTGCACAAAATTGATCCCGCGCAAGTGCTCGACCAGGTATTGCCCGACGGCCCGGTGTATTTCATCAACGAAAAAGAGGTGAAAATTTACGCCGAATACGCCAAAAAGGATATTCAGGGGAATAAACTGGGCAACGGCACGGTCAACTTTGGCCTCGACAGCGCCCTCGGCACCTGGGCCAACAAGATGAACGATATCACCGTCGTCATCGACCTGCTGGACATGAAACGCCTGTTCCTGATTCGGGGAAAATTCGATACCGAAAAAGGCAAAGCGCCGGCATTCACGGGCCCTGAACTCCAATTTGGCAAAGACCTGCAACCTATTGTCGACATCCTGCAGGTGTTGCAATCCATTGGCGACGGCAACTACGGCGATGCGCTCAACAAGGGGCTGAAAATTGCCATGAGCAACAGCCCCAACAACTGGGAGTATAAGTTTCAGGCCGACAAAGAACTTCCCGTTCTGCGTTTTCCGCCCGGTGCAGCAGGCCCTGCGGTGCCTTTGCGGCTCGAAGCCTACATGAAACTGGGTTGTTATTTCAACGTAGGCATGCCGCTGCCGCCTGGCGCCGGAATGCCCATGCCCAGTGGCGGCGCATTCATCGAATTCGGCGCCAAACTCAGCGTCATGTGCCTGTCCGTCGCTGCGGCAACTGTGTATGCCGTCGGCACCTGCAACCTGCGCATCAGCGCCGACACCGTCCGCGGGCCGGGACTGTCGATGAAAATGGGCTTCGGCGTCGAACTCATGGTCGGCCTGCCCGTCATCGGCAATGTGAGCGTGTACTATGCAGCGGGCGTGGAAATTTCTATTGACAGCCGGGTGATTGTGGTGGGCGCGTTCATCCTGTTCCGTGGTCGCGCCGAACTGATCGGCGGATTGGTCACCATTCAGATTCAGATTGAAGCCGCCGGCAAGGTGGTGCGCGACCTGGCAGCGGGCCGTACCGACTGCGTGGCGCAGGTAACGTTCAGCCTCGACATCAGTATTTTCCTCGTGATCAATATCAGTTTTTCAAAGAGTTTTCAGGAAAATCGTCAAATCGCCTAACCCCCTCGCCGATATATGGAAGCCAAAATCAGCATACTCACTTTTCCGCAACGCATTGAAAATGAACGACTTTATTTCAATGTGTTGGTCATACCGCGCAATTTCAACCCCTTGCTCGACGATCCGATACAGGCGCTGTCGCCCGCCTGGGTCAATGCCACTTTGCAACTGCGCGCATACGTGTCCGACTCGCTGGCAGATTACCCCATGCTCAACCCTGCGCCGGCCTTCAACGTGTTGCTACCCGATATGCCTACGGACCCGGATGCCACGGAAATTTTCAATACCCTGGCCCTGCGTTTCGACATCAGCAGCACGGCGACCGCAGAAGCGCCCAAGGCTACTCATTTTGCTCGAAAATACCTGCCGCTCAGTTACCGCGATGCCTTTCATTTTACCCGCCCGCGTACAGACAGGGCGGCCATCGACGACAGTTATGCCTGTGCGCTCGACAAGGAAAAAGAACCGGCAGGCGATTTTAAGCCCGACAACGACCAGGTGAGTTGGGGGCAGGTGTTTGCATTTTGCCTGCGCCAGCCGGCGATTGCGCGCAAATGCGGCTTCATCCGCGAGGCTTTTGTAGACCTGACACCCGGCTTTTTGGCCAATGGCGGCTGGTTATTTGTCGATTTTGAGGCGGGCTCCTCTTATGATTTTGCCGACATGACGGCCGTGAAACGCTATGCCGCGCGGCTCCCGAAAATTCAGGCAGGCGAAAACCGGCCTTTGTTCGCCGCCGTACAATTCCGCGTGCGCCTTGATGACATGACGCCGCCGCCCCTCAACCCCGAGATGCCCTCCGCTTACGACGAACTGTTGGTGGAATCCAGCATGTACGACGACGGTTTTGCCAAAATCGTACACGCCCAACAGCCCGTCAGCGACCACATGCTGAAAGAAACGCACGATCCGGAATTTCCAGTCACCAACGATTCAGGCATCCGCCTGGCCTGGGACGACGAGCAGTTGCTCATCTGGATGAACCGCCAAATGGAGGAAAATCCGAAGAAACCCGGCACACAGGAACGCGACGACGCGCCGATGGGTGTATTCGGCTACCGCATCGATGTGCGCGAACGGAGTGCCGATGACGCCAATCCCAATGCCTGGACTTCACTCTGCGAAGTGCGCAACAAAACCGACCTGGCGATAGGCGCCGCGCTCATCGATTCGGTCAACCAGCAACGCGAACTGAACGTCGAAGTGTACCCTTCCATTCCCGATGGCCGCAAAAACAAACATTTCTGGCTGCCGGCTTATTTCGCCTACTGGACGGGAAAAAGCCTCGTGCTGCAGGATGAAGATGCCATCGATCTTTTCCGGAAAGACCAAAACACCCAACAGGATGGAACACCGCAGGCGGCTGTAAAAAACCTGATGTACGACCCTGTTGGGCTCGAAAACGTACCACTGCTGTACGGCCGCCAGTATCAATTCCGTACCCGCTTTGCAGATATGACCGGCGGCGGCCCGGCGGCCAGCCAGGAACCCGTGTACGCCGCCGAAGCGCCTGTGGCTACGCATCATTTCAAACGCCATGCGATACCGCAAACGGTACGGTTGCAGCATGTTTTACCCGAAACAGACGGCGCATATTTTACTGAAAACCAACTGGTTGTGCAGCGGCCATTATTGGGCTACCCGAGCGTATTGTTTACCGGCGCTTACCCCAATGCGCTGGATTTGCTCAAAGCAGATTTTGACCTTGCACTCGGCAGTCGCGACATCGGCATCGCCGACCCGGATGTAGACCGGCTGGAAATCGAGGTGGCGGTGCGCGCCTTAGATATGGACACGACGGTGCTGAAACACCAGCCGCAGGATCACTTCGCCATTTTGTACACCACTACCCGTGCATTTCCGGCCGACCTGAATGGCGACCTGAATATTCCGCTGGTGTTCGTGGATCGGCCGGTGCTGAATTTCAGCAATTCCAGCGATCTGCAAGCGTTGGGGTTGTCGGACAATACCCTTTCTATCAACGATTTGCAGGAACTCGTTTTACCAACACACCGCGATATTCAGATCACGGTACGTGCCAAATGCAGCGAAAAAGAAGGTTATTATGCTCATGGCAATTCCATTACCGGCATGCCTTCCCGCATCGTAACGCGCAGGGCCGCCACCAGCGAAACGGCATTTTTCAAACCCACCGGCGCGCCCACCATGATTCGCGGCATTTACCTGCGCCGTACGGAAGAGCCGAAGGTAAAAGCCAAGATCAAACACGTATTCATCGGCTCCAAAGCCACGCCCGAGCAGTCTCCTACCCTCATCCAGCGCCTTGCCACGGCCATCGATGTGCAAAACAAAGGCATGTCGCTGATGGGTAAAAACGGGCAACGCTGGCAATTTGGCGCAGCCCGCGCAATTCGACACACGCTCGCACCCGACAATACCAGCATCACCATCGCCACGGAAGACGACCTGATCAACCACTGGCTGGTGCCTATTACGCTGCTGATCGACCGCGACTGGTCCTGGGACGGTATCAAGCCGGACAGCATCGATATTTTCCGAAGAAAAAAATTCGCGCTGGCAGACGACTGGGAGGATGAAATCAAAGTGGGCGACGTGGAACTGAAAAAAGGCATCAATATTCAGGCGCTGAGCAACGCCGACCGCAGCCAGACGTTCCTGTGTTTTTTGGATGCCGTAGAGCCCAAATCGACCGATCCGACCTTGTTTCCCGATGAAATCATGGTGGAATATCGCATCGAGCCGCGTTTCAAGGAGGAAAACCCGGAACTGACCGTGGATGCACCGCTCAGCCTGAGCCTGTTGCTGCCCATCACGACCCCGCCTGCGCAAATGCCCAACATTGTGAGCGCAGGCATGGCCATGAGCCGCTACCAGCGCGATCCTTCCTACGCCAACACCGAGGCGCGGCAACGCTACCTCTGGGTGGAATTTGAAAAGCCGCTGGACAACCCGCGCGACGCTTATTTCGGCCGTATCACGGCCTACGCCCCCGATCCTTTGCTGGCCGAATGGACGGAAGACTGGATGAAACCACGCCAGGAGCCGCCGCTGGCCATCGAACCGGAGCCCATTCGCATCATCAGTCCGGGTCACAGCGACAATCAAAGCGGCCTGAACGCCATGCAGCAGTTGATTCCAGCCACGGGCAGCAAGCGGCATTTTCTGGTGCCGCTGCCACCGGGACTGCACCCGGAATCGCCGGAACTGTTCGGTTTTTTCACCTACGAATTCCGCGTGGGGCACCGCGACGGCTGGAGCACTGCACAAGGCCGCTTCGGGCGGGCGTTGAGTTATCAAGGCGTACAACATCCTTATCCTCAATTGATTGCATCGCCCGACCGCAATGAAACACGGATTCGCGTTTCGGCGCCACATGCGCAGTCGGTGTTCGACGGCCGAGAAGTGACCGGCAAACCCGTGCGCACACAGATGTGGGCGCTTCTGTATGCGCAGGTACGCATGGCCGACGACAGCGACAACCGCAATGTCCTGCTCGACGACCGCTTTATGCGGCCCATGCCACGTTTCGATGTAGCAGGCGCCTTGCTGCTTGCACAGGATGACGACGCGCCGCAACGCTCCCTTGCAGAATGGAGCAATGCCGAAATCAGCGCCTTGCTCAAAAACTACGGCCTGCCCGCCGACAGCCCCCTGAGTGTGTTGTGTGTGGAAATGATGCCCGGCTCCGAACATTTCGTGATGCGCCGCGAATACGTGGAAAGTTATCAGCACCTGGCCCGCACAATCGACGAGCCCGGCCGCGCACTGGATTTTATCCGGAACACGGGCGCTATTTTGCAGATTTCGCAGGCCATGGCGCAGGCGCCGCCGGAAGAATTGCTGGCCCGCCCGCTGTCCGACGATCTGGGCAGTTACCGGATGCTGCGGACATCGACGCTGACGGCGGTGCCGGAAGTGTGTTGTGTGGATTGTTGAGGGGGCGAGGATGGATAGGTGAACGGATGGAAACTGATTTTTTTTTTTAAATCTACTGAAAAATCCGGTACACTCTACGCATAGTGCCCTTTGTGAAACCTTGGTGTTCTTCGTGGTAAAAATTTTACCACAACGGCCACCAAGGTTTCACAAAGGGCACTATGCGTAGAGTGTGCAAATAATGCTAAGGAGCGCGTCCGTATCTCTTTTGGGTTATATTTGCCCAAAATCTGCCCCTTTTCACATGCACCTTCGATTCACCCTTGCGTTTTGTTCGCTTTTTCTCATTCAACACAGCGAAGCGCAGCAACTGCTCCGCCTGAACCTCGACAAGCGTTGTATTTTCAACAAGGAAAATCCGGATGAGGAATTGTACGCCTTCAGAACCGAAGCGCAGGATGTACCTATGCTCGTCGCCGACATATTGCGCACAGCCGGGGAAGACACCCAAAATTTCACCCTCGTTCAATCCAATGTCGACAACGTAACAGCCGTGGTGAATGACAACGTCCGCTACCTGTTGTGGAGCCCTGATTTTTGGGAAACGGCCGATACCCTGTTGCGTTACGCCGCTTTCGCCCATGAAATAGGCCACCACCTGGCAAAACACAGCCTGACACCTGCCTTGAAACAGATAGAAGAACAGGAAGCAGACTTTTTTATGGGTTATATCCTGAGCATGAAAAACTTCCCGTTTCGTCAGGTGCAGAAACGACTTCCTGATTTTTTTACAAAATCCTCCGGTGAATACGACCGGGCCAGCGCCTTATCCGCAGGTTATGATCGGGCGCGAAAATCCCTCGAAGTATCCGCGCTTGCTTTTGAAAACGACCCGGACTGGAACCGGTTTCAGAAAGCGGAATTTCCCTTTCCGCCGCCGCCCTGCTTTCAGTTTGTGGCCTTGTCGCGCAAGGAAAGTTTTGCTGCCTGCCGCACGCTCGGCGACGTAGCCAACAGCATTGGCCAGGCATTCGGGCAAAAAGGTTACCCCTACCGTTTTTTGTCGGTACCCAATGAAACGGGCAAGCCAGAAGGTTTTGCCGTTGTGACCCAACTTGAACAGTATGAAGTCGACGGGCATATTTTCAGAGACCCTGCTTATCGCTGGCAGGAATTGCCGCCGGCTCAAACATTTTCGTTGACACTCGACTACCTCAAAAGCCTGGTTTTTCCGCGCAAAGCGTATTTGCGCTTGTTCGTAGTGCTGGTGACCCAACAAAGTTATGCCGCCTCCGGCGAGCAGGTGCCCAAGGATATTGCCAAGTCGTGGGTGAGCCGGGGCCTCAATCGCCTGCCCCAAACCGTCGCCCAAAAACCTTTTTCGGAAGGCTACTCGGTAGATGTACTGGTGTATGAATTTGAAGTGCCGGAAACCAACCATCGCCCCACCCAACATTGCCCCTGCCACCTCGACGCACGCGCCCACCTGCGCGCTACGAGGCTGGATGCCTGGCTGAAGTAAATGACACCCACCCAACAACATTTCTCTATGCTGCTGCTCTCCGACGTTCGTAAAAAACTGCTGCTGCTCTGGCTTTCCCTCTCTGTTGTTTTGCTGCTGTTTTTTCTGGTACAGGCGCAACACGGCAAATACGATGGCATCGAAGGCACTGCCTGGGGCTGGGTGTTTGCACAATTGCTGCCAGCGCTTTGCATCCTGCTGGCGGCCACGCTGGCGCGCCGACACACCGGCAAAACGGTGCTGCGTTGGGTGTACCGGAGTATCATGGCGCTGGCTGCACTCGTACTAGTGTTTGTGCTGCTTACCCTGCTCGGCATATCGGGTGGGTCGGCAGGCCTGAGTCTGGAAGAAGGTTTTAGCCGTTCCTGGCGCTACCTGTTGCCACTGCAAGCCTTGCTTTGTACCGTGCTGGGCGTACTTTTTTTCAAAAAAGAAAGCATTTTCCTGCCCAATGAAGCCCTGCTGCGCAACCATGCCGACCAACTGCTCCGACAGGCAGAAGGCCCGGAAGCGCTGAACCGCCGCCGGGCGCTGGAACTCTTTGTGGCCGCAGAAATGCCTGCGCTGCTGGATTTTCTGGAAGAAAAAATACGTGCTCGGGATACCGGCGATGCGGCTCTGAATGATGTATTGTTGCTGAAAAACAACTTCACATTGCTACGCAAGAATACGGATACGGGCCGCCTGAGCGTGGAAGAATCGCGGCGAGAGTACCAGCGGATTTGTGTGGCAACGATCAGTATTATTGAGTGTATTTAATACTGTGGACGGCACTCTTTTTCCACAAATTTCCGATTTCCAAAATCTGTACCTTGCTTTCAAAAAAGCAAAAACAGGAAAACCATACACACCCAATATTGCCTGTTTTGAGGCTTGTCTTGAACAACAACTTTTTCAATTGCAGCAGGAACTTGTTTCTCGTTCATATCAACCGGGACAATACCGTGCATTCCTTATTTACGAGCCAAAAATCAGATTAATATCCGCTGCACCTTTTCGAGACAGGGTGGTTCACCATGCCATTTGCAATGTGATAGAACCCATTTTCGAATCATCTTTTATTCAAGATACTTATGCCAATCGTCGGGAAAAAGGAACCCACAAGGGAATCAAGCGTTGTCGTGATTTCCTGCGTCAATACAGGTTTGTATTAAAAGCAGATATCAGGAAGTATTTCCCAAGCCTTGATCTGCACATTTTAAAAAAATTAATCTCCGATAAAATTTCCTGTGCCGATACCCTTGACCTTATTTACAAAATCATTGACAACTCTAATCCACAAGAGTTTGTGCCGGATTATTTCGCAGGCGATAATCTTTTTTCTGTTCTTGAAAGAAGGCGAGGGCTTCCTATGGGTAATTTGACGAGTCAGTTTTTTGCCAACCTCTACTTGTCGCCGCTCGATCATTTTGTAACCGATACACTACGCCTGCGTTATGTCAGGTACGTAGACGATTTCATCGTATTTGCAAACGATAAAAAAACGCTCGCCAACGCTCGCCATCTAATTGAAGGATTTTTAGCCCAACAATTACGGCTACGGCTTCACCCAGATAAAACGCATATCACGCCTTGTGAGAAAGGGATTACATTTCTTGGTCAACGAGTATTTCGAACGCACCAAAAATTAAAAAATGAGAATATACGTCGTTTTAGGAAACGAATTCGCCGTCGGATAAAAGCATTTAAAGCAGGCAGACTACATCCAGATAAACTGGAACAACAACTTAATGCCTGGCTTGGGCACGCAAAACAAGCGGATACTTTCCGACTACGAAAAAAAATTCTCCACCAGTTATTTTTTGAAGAACACATCAACATCGCTGAAACACCTGACGGCGTGTGGAAGGTGCTGGAAAGACCACGAATGCCCAAAAAGCCATAAAGTGGCTACAACATAGCCAGTAAATATCTATTTGCCTTATTTCTAACACATTATGCACGATACTGTACTGACCAAAATCTATGATTTCTGGAAACTAATCCTGCCCCTGGCAGGCAAATTTCCGCGACAATACAAATTTGTTTTAGGCGACCGAATACAACATTTATCATCCGAACTTATGGAACGCGTCGTCGAAGCCTATTTCACTTCAGGCAACATCGAAAACAAACGTTCCATGATTCAAAATGCCAACCTGAAAGTTGAACTCCTGCGCCGATACCTGCGCCTGAGCCACGATTTAGGCATTTTATCATTCTCCACCCTCGAACGTCTTCAGCGCCAGGTGGATGAAATAGGTCGTATGCTTGGCGGGTGGTTGAAAAGCCTGAAATAAAATGCCTGACAGCCTTTTTTATACAAAAAGACTATCAGGCGGTTTGTATGTTCGGCTTTCCGATGGGTTGAACCATCGGAGGCACGGGAAGTGCGCTGGACTGTACTGTTGCACACTCTGGTCGACACCCGATTGTGGCGACCAAACTCTGGCATACCATGTACCCTGAGGTATGGTGTATAGTGCTGGGCCAAACGGAAGCCATTATTGTTGTTCCGATTGTCAGGTTCATTGTTGTTGCGCTCCGCGACACGTAAGTTACTGGTATTGTTATTGTTCCAGGAACCGCCGCGAAGAACTCGAACCGAATTGCACACTTCCCATCCTGATTTGTACCAGGACGAACAAAATTGATATTTTTTTCTAAAATTTTTCGGCTTCGCCGAAGTCTTTTTTACGCCCGTGATGTTAAAAGGGTAAAAGTAAAAAGTGTAATATTCAGTCCTGGGCCAATCGGAAGCCACAACCGTCTGTCAGGAGCATAGTTGAAGCGCTCCGCGACACGTAAGTTACTGGAATTGAAATTGACCCAGGAACCGCCGCGAAGAACTCGAACCGAACTATCTGCACTCGTCTTTGAATCACAAGAATAAGGTTTGTAGGTATCCTGGCACCATTCCCATACATTGCCGCTCATATCATAAAGCCCCAGTTCATTGGCCTGTTTTCCACCAACTGGGTGCGTTTTTTTGTCGGAATTATTGTAATTCCAGGCTACCTCATTCAATGTATTGCCGCCTGCATACAGGTATCCTTTCGACTGTTTCCCGCCACGCGCGGCATATTCCCATTCCACTTCTGTGGGCAGGCGGAAGGGCAGGCCTGTTTTTTCCTTAAGTTTTGTAATAAACTGCTGGATATCATCCCAGGAAACTGATTCCACCGGGCAATCCGGGCAGTTCTTGAAATTAGAAGGGTTGCTGCCCATCACGGCCTGCCAGTCGGCCTGGGTCACCTCATATACACCAATTTTAAAACTACGCACCGTTTCTGAGTGCTGGCATTCATCCGCATCGCGGCCGCTTTCTGTGGTCGGGCTGCCCATGGTGTAGGTGCCGCCTTCTACGGTTTTCATCAGCAGGCCCGATTTCCGATTGCCCATGAGTTGCTGCAGGGCGGTATTGGAGGCAGGTGCGGTCGTATTGGGCGCAGCGGGTCGGGTGGGCGCAAGGCAGCCTTCATAAGTGGGGTCTCCCTTTTCATTCGGGCACTTATCATCGGGGTCGGGCACGCCGTCGCCATCCGTATCCGGGCAGCCTCGGTAGCGGGCCGTTCCTGCCAGTTGCGGGCAGCGGTCGGCGCTGTTGGGTATGCCGTCCAGGTCGTCGTCGGGAGGCGGGCAGCCATTGTCTTTTAGTTCGCCGTACACGTAGGGGCATTTGTCCTTGTTGTCGGGAATGCCATCGGCATCCGAGTCGGGGCAGCCTTTCCAGCGGCCCTCCCCTTTTTTGTAGGGACACTCGTCGGCATCGTCGGTAATGCCGTCGCCGTCGGCATCGGGGCAGCCGTTCAGAATAGCCTCGCCGGGCACATCGGGGCAGGCATCCTGTCCGTCGGGAACGCCGTCGCCATCACGGTCGCGCACTACCGTTCGGGTGGCGGAGGTATTGCCGGGGTCGTTCACACCTGTCACGCCCATGTTGCGCAGGCGGGTGTCCTGGTCGTTCCAGCCGTTCACCACCGAGGCATTGCGGGCGCGGGCCGGCGGGTGGGTATTGGTTTCATCCTGGTTGAACAGGCTGGCTACGGTCGATTTGGCTTCGTCTTTGGTGGCGCCCATGAGCCGCAGCGCCGAGCCGGCAAATCGGTCGGCTTCCAGTTCGAGTTCCTTGCGCCGCTCGGAATCGGGCTCATCGAAATGGTCGCCGTTTACATGGTGGCCGATTTCGTGGGCCAGCACGCCGTAGGCTGCCCATTTGGTGCGAGCATCGGTCTGGATGTCTTTCAGAAAATCGGGGTTGTACAGGATATAACGCGTGCCGTTGCGTTCGCAGGCCAGGGCGTTTTTCACATCGGCCGACTGCAACTGAAATCGCTGGGTAATACCTATGGCGCGGCAAACGTCGCCAACGATTTGCTGTGCCTGCGGGTCGGCGTCGAACACATAGGGGCGGGTGTTTTTGGCGTCGGTATTGAATGCGCAGCCAGCATCGATGTCGATGCGTTTTTGCGCCGAGGCGGCCAAGCAAGTAAAGAGCAGGAGGAAAAGGCAGGGTTTATGCATATTGGAATTTTGGGCAAATATGGTTAAAATTGGCGTTTTTTTTGAAAAAAGAAATGAGAAAGTAGAGCGATTGTTGTATGTATCGTGGCAGGATGGGAGAACGGATGCAGCGGATTTTTCTATTGAAAAAGGTACACTCTACGCATAGTGCCCTTTGTGAAACCTAAGTGTTCTTCGTGGTAAAAATTTAACCACAACGGCCACCAAGGTTTCACAAAGGGCACTATGCGTAGAGTGTACAAGAATTAACTTTCACTTTGCAACGGCCGTAAGGCCATAAAAAATCCGTCTTTATCCGGAAAAATCCGCTTCATCCGTTCTCCCATCCTGCCACGGCGGGTACATCACATCGGATCCACATCCGTCACCACCTGCACCTGCCCCATACCCGGCTTTCCGATCAGAATTTCTGTGGAATATCGGATCAGCGCTTTGGCGTCTTTCAGCAGCGGCGCCGACTTTTCTAATTTCAGCAGAATATCCTGGGCATAGTAGCCACGCACCCGGGCGATACTTGGAATGACCGGGCCCAGCACGCGCTCACCCAGCGTTTTGCGCAGCATTTTGCCAAATTCGGCAGCAGCGACGTGTACGGTTTGGGCATCTTTATGCCGCAATTGGACAGCAATGAGGCGGTAAAATGGCGGGTATTTAAATTCCTGTCGTTCTTTCAGTTCGCGCTCGGCAAAACCGCGAAAATCGCCGTTCAGCACTTCCTGAATCACCGGATGCTTCGGGTCGAAAGCCTGAATGAGCACCGAACCGCGTTTGTGTTTGCGGCCAGCGCGACCCGCCACCTGGGTGAGCAATTGAAAAGCGCGCTCGCCGGAGCGGAAATCCGGGAATTTCGTCAGTTGATCGGCGCCCAGCACCCCGACGAGGGCTACGTTATCGAAATCGAGGCCTTTGGTGACCATCTGCGTGCCCACCAGAATATCGAGGCGGCGTTCTTCAAAATCGTTGAGCAGGGCGGTCAGGTTGTTTTTCGAACCGGCCGTGTCGAGGTCCATGCGGCCCACGCGGGCTTCGGGCAGGAAAAGTTTGAGTTCGTCTTCTATTTTTTCGGTGCCGAAACCGCGCAGGGTGATTTTTCCGCTGCCGCAGGCCGGGCAAATGGTAGCAGGCTCCTGCACGTAGCCGCAGTAATGGCAGCGCAGGCGGTTGGAAAATTTGTGGTAGGTCAGGCTCACATCACAATGGCGGCACTGCGCATTCCAGCCGCATACCTGGCATTCGAGCATGGGCGAGTAGCCGCGACGGTTCTGGAACAGGATGGCCTGTTCGCCTTTCTGAATGGCCAATTGCAGTTGTTCTACCAACGGCGTGGCGAACATGCTCTGCATTTGTTTGGTTTTCGTCTGTTCTCGCAGGTCGACCGTACGAATTTCGGGCAGTTCGAGTCCGCCAAAACGCTGCGGCATTTCCACCAGGCCGTATTTGCCGGTTTGGGCATTGTACCACGATTCGATGGAAGGCGTAGCGGTGCCCAGCACCACCTGCGCACCATACAGATGGGCGAGGTAAATGGCCGTGTCGCGGGCATGGTAGCGGGGCGCGGGGTCGTATTGTTTGAAAGAACTGTCGTGTTCTTCGTCGACGATGATCAGTTGCAGGTTTTGGAACGGCAGAAAAAGTCCACTTCGGGCTGCCAGAAACACCGGTTTGCCCGACACGGCGGCTTTCCACACTTCTACTCGTTCCTGGGTATTCACGCGGGAATGGTACACCTGCACGTCGTTGCCGAATACTTTTTGCAGGCGATGGATGATCTGGGTAGTGAGCGCAATTTCCGGAAGCAGGTACAGCACTTGTCCGCCCCGGCGCATCACTTCGCGGATGAGTTCGACGTAGATGCGCGTTTTGCCGCTGCCGGTGACGCCGTACAAGAGGGCTACTTTTTTTTCCGGAAGTTGTGCCTGCAATTCATCCAGGGCGCGCTGTTGTTGTTGGGAAAGGTCGTCTACTTCGGCCAGTTCGTCCTCGTATCCGCTGAGGCGGCTTACTTCGAGGGCGTATTTTTCGAGTATATTTTTTTTAAACAGGGTATTGAGCGACGATTCCGATACATCGGCTTTGTACATCAGTTCCTGTTTGCGTACGAAGGGCTGTTTTTTTTCGAGGGCCAGAAACGCCATGAGGATTTCCAATTGACGCTCTTTTCCTTGCAGGTTGGACATGATATCGCGCAGCAAATCGCGCTGCGTGTGGTAGGGCTCGGCGAGCCGGACAGCCGTCACCTTACGCGGCTTGAATTTTTCCTGCAAATCTTCGCGCAGGAACAACACACCTTTGATGAGGAGGCGCTGAATGACCGGAAAAACGGTCTTTTTATTGAGAATCTTGCGGGCGTCATCCACTGTGATTTCCTGCTGAATCTGCAAGGCTTCGGCGATGAGGTATTCTTCGGCATCGAGCGAGGAAAAATCGTGTCCAAAGATATTGCTGAAAACGAGCCTGGTTTCGCTGGTAAGTTTAAGGTGCCCAGGCAGCGCGGCCGACATGACTTCTCCGAGGGTGCAGCAGTAGTAGTCGGCAATCCAGTCCCACAGGGCCAGTTGCCGGGGCGTCACCACCGACACTTCATCGAGCACGGAAATGATCGGTTTTACCTGATAAGCAGGCACTTCCGTATGTACACGGGCAACCAGGCCACTGTACAATTTGCTTTTCCCGAACTGCACTTCCACGCGTACGCCGGGTTGCACAAGCGCGCGGGCCGACTCCGGGACGGAGTAGGTGTAGGTGCGTTTGGGCAGCGCGAGGGGAAGGATGATGTCGGCGTACATGGATGTTTGATTGCTGAACGCAGGGATGTTTTAACAAGGATGTTTTAACACGGTGATTATTTTACCGCAGATTTTTTTACCACAGAGTTTTTTAACCACAAAGGACACCATGGTTTCACAAAGTTCACAAAGGGTTTATACTCATCACTTTGTGAACTTTGTGAAACCTTGGTGTCCTTTGTGGTTAAAAACTCTGTGATAAAAAAATCCACAGTTAAGCCGTAAAGGTAAAATTTTATGAAGAATAAATTGTTTTAAACGATACAGTTTTAAAACAAAAATTGGATATTTGTGCATCGCTCATTTATCAAATTTTAATCGACATGACTGAAAATACAATTGCCATGCTGGTGTACGAATGTGGTTTGAAGGTACATCGGACGCTGGGGCCGGGGTTGCTGGAAAGCGCTTATGAAGAATGTTTGTATTACGAACTAAAAAAGCGCGACATCTTCGTAGAAAAACAAAAACCTTTGCCATTGGTGTATGAAGATGTAAAAATGGAAGTTGGATACCGGGTTGATCTGATGGTTGACCATAAATTTATTGTTGAAATCAAATCAGTGGAAGCCATTAATGACCTTCATCTTGCTCAAATTCTGACGTATCTGCGTTTGTCCGGTTGTAAACTGGGTTTGCTTATCAATTTCAATGCTGTACTCTTTAAAGAAGGAGTAAAAAGAGTTATTTGTGGGTCAATTTGAGTCAGAAGAGTTGTTTTTTACTGCGAAGACTTATGGTTTTACCACGAAGGCCACCAAGGTTTCACAAAGGACACAATGCGTAGAGTGTTCTAACTTTGCTATGTGTCATTGCAACAGGTACACTCTACGCATTGTGTCCTTTGTGAAACCTTTGTGGCCTTTGTGGTAAAACCATAAGTCTCTGTGTTAAAAAAATACAATACCGCAAACAACTTCAATCCACAAAATGTGTTATTTTTGCTCCACTTTTGCCCAAAGGCATCTCCTCTGCCAGGACGCTGCCTTTATTTTTTCACTTAATTTACAATACTAATTGGCATTTAAACCTTACCGTCCTAAACCCGCCGGCTCTTCGTCCGGCCCACGCCCGGGAGGCGGCCGCCCATTCCAACCGCGTCAGCAAGCCCAACCAGAACACCGCATCAACGAATTCATCCGGGTGCCGGAGGTGCGTTTGGTAGGCGATAACCTGGCCGAGATCAGCGAAGTAGCGGGACAAACCGTTGAAGCGGGTATTTACTCTACCTCCAGGGTTCAAAAATGGGCCGAAGAACTGGGCCTCGACCTGATTGAAATTACGCCGAACGCGGAACCACCTGTTGTGCGCGTTGCCGACTATAACAAATTCCTTTATCAGAAGAAAAAGAAAGAGAAGGAAATGAAAGCCAATGCGGCCAAAGTGGAACTCAAAGAGATCCGCTTCGGACCGGAGACAGGTGATCACGACTTCGATTTTAAACTGCGCCATGCCAAAGGCTTCCTCTCGGAGGGCAACAAGGTGAAAGCGTATGTGCAGTTTCGTGGCCGCGCAATTGTATTCAAAGACCGCGGCGAACTTCTCCTGCTGCGTTTTATGAAAGAACTGGAAGAATACGGCGTTGCCGACCAGTTGCCACGCCTCGAAGGCAAACGCATGAGCGTTATTCTGTCGCCGAAAAAAGGCGCACCGAAGAAGAAGGAGGAGTAGAACAAGAGGCAAGAGGCAAAGAGCAAGAGGCAAAGAACAAGTGGCAAGAGGCAAAGAGAAAAAGTAAGATTCGCTCCTTGCCTCTTGCCTTTTGCTAACTGCCTGTTGATTTTATTTTCCTTTTTTCTTTTGCGCTTTACCGCAATAGACTACCTTTGCGCTCCATTTTTTAACAACCGTCGTTTTATCATGCCGAAAATGAAGACCCACTCCAGCGCCAAGAAGCGTTTCTCGGTGACTGGTACAGGGAAAGTAAAGCGCAACCGTGCAAGATTGCGCCACATCGCCAGCACGAAAACGAAAAAACAGAAGCGTCACCTGCGCGGCAGCGTAGTTGTCGACCAGTCGGAACACGCTCGTATCGAGCGCCTGCTGGTGATCTGATTTTGTTTTCCTGATTGCCCGTTTTCTGAATGCAGAAAACACCTATTTTTTAACGAGGACTTTGGCAAAAGCACGGCATTAGACCGTCCCGAAGTCGCACTAAAAAACAAAGTATGCCAAGAGCAACCAACAACCCGGCCTCTCGCGCCCGCCGGAAAAGAATCATGTTAGCCGCACGCGGCTATTTTGGCGCCCGTTCCAAAGTCTACACTGTTGCAAAAAACACCCTTGAAAAAGGCTGGCAGTATGCATTCCGCGACCGCAAATTCAAAAAGCGCATCTACCGCCGCCTCTGGATTGCCCGTATCAATGCTGCTACCCGTCCGCTGGGTATCAACTACAGCCGTTTCATCCATGCACTCGGCGAAAAGGGTATCACCCTGAATCGCAAAGCGCTGGCAGATCTGGCCCTGAACCACCCGGCTACGTTTAAAGCCATCGTGGACGCAGCAAAGAAATAAGTCGACAGTCTTCAGTTGACAGTCGTTTTTTGCAATTGATTTGTTAAAATACCCAAACGGGGAATTGGTCAGGTACCAGTTCCCCGTTTCTTATTGCCCAGACGCGGATTTCACGGATGAAAGACAGATTTTCACAGATTGAATGGAGGGGGAAAGGGAAATAACCGAGATCGTTTTTTGTGTAAATTCCTGATTATCAATCCTGATCACAATTAACTGAGAATGAAACACCCTGAAAAGAAAAAAATATGAAGGAAACGCCCGAAATTCACGGCGTTTAACCCAACCCGATTTCCACACAAATTTCAACTTAACTATGAAAAAAGCATTACTCTTGCTCCTTACTGTGGCAGGTTTCGGCGCAGTACAGGCTCAAACCTGTGTGCGCGACTCTTCCGTTCTGCAAAACGACTCGGTGATTATTTCACCTCGCCCGTACACGGAAGACACCTATCCGTACTATGCGCTGGCACAGGCCTGCATTGGGCAGCCTTACATCCAGTCGTTTACCCTGGAGGTGCCCAGTTCGTTTACCTACCAGAATTTTACGCTGCCTATTACAAGCGCCTCTATTGCTACTTCGGGTGCGCTGTCGGGCCAGCCTGCCGGTATCACGTACCTCTGCGATCCGCCAAACTGCGTGTTCAATGCCAATACCCTGGGTTGTATCCTGCTGTACGGCACGCCTACAGCTGCTAATACGGCTGATACGTTCAGCCTGGCGATTGCGGCTACCATCAACTCAGCCATCGGCCCTGTGCCGATTACATTCCCGGGCGCCGTTGCTCCGGGCAGTTATTTCCTGATCCTGAATGCTGCCAACAACTGCGCTTCTTCGGCCTACGACCTGAACAGCCAGATCATCGGCATCAAAAACCAGCCGAATCCGTTCAGCCAGCAGACCACCATTGATGTAGAATCGGTGGTTACCGGCGACTTCCAGTTTGAAGTATTCGACCTGCTGGGCAAACGTATGCACCAGCAGCCTGTACGCTTGTTCCAGGGCAATAACCAGTTTACTTTCGACGCAGGCAACCTGCCCGACGGCACTTATTTCTACACCCTGAGCAATCAGGAAGGAAAGGTGTCCCGCGTAATGGTTGTCGCGAGATAAAAGGCAAGGGGCAAGAAGCAAAAGGCAAGGGGCAAGGGGCAAGAAGCAAGAGGTAGAGACAAAATGATTTTGCCAGCCTAATACATATTTCAAATTTTGCCCTTTGCCCCTTGCCCCTTGCTTCTTGCCTCTTGCCTCTTGCCTCTTGCCCCTTAACCACCGCCCCTCTGAAAAGTTCGTTCCCCGCCACGTACGCCCAATATTTACCAATAATCCCGATTTATCGCCGCGGAGCGTATTTTTTCACAAATAAAACCCGGTTGTCTATGCGACTTCTGTACCTCTTTTCCATTTGCATTCTCCTGCTCTTTATCCAGACCCTCAACGCCCAGTCGGGCTGCCCCGGATGCCAAACCAACCTACCTGCCAACCTTCCTGAAGACACCCTTTTCCTGCAAGACATACCCGACGGACAAAATGGCCTGGCATATAGCCAGGATATTTCCTTCCGAATGCCCAAAACCACCACTCCTGTGTATGCTGTGGACAGCATCACACCGCCCGGGTTGACCATTTCCAAAATCGAAATTGTATCCGTAGATGGACTGCCGCAAGGGCTATACTGGGAACCCAGCCAATGGACCTTCCAGACGGCCGACGAAACCGACGGCTGTATCAAGATTTGCGGCACGCCCACTGAATCGGATTCCTTTGTGCTGACAGTAACGGTACGCGCTACGGTGCTGTTTCTGACCCAGGAAAAGTCGTTCCCGATGCGTATGTACGTCGCGCCGAAAGTGAGCACGACGGACGGCTTTTCCATGTCCAATTTTACAGGTTGCGGAAGCACAGAAGTATCATTTGAAAACAATGTGCCCTCCAATGGCGCCGACGGTTTCTCGTATGTCTGGGATTTTGGCGACAACACGGGTTTTGAAGGAGAAAACCCGCCAGCACATACCTACACCGAACCTGGCACCTATTACGTTTCTTACCATGCTACGGTAGACACTGCCGGATACATCCTGGAAAGTGTACGTGTGCTGGAGGTGGAATGTGTCGACCAACTGGGCGTAGGCACCCCAGATCTGTACCTGCTTGTAAAAGCGCCCAATGGCACCGTTTTATTCAACTCTTCTCCTGCTGTCGACAACACACCCCTACCCTACACCTTCCCCATTGGCCTGCCTCTGGGAGAAGGGAACTACTCGATTTTTGTAGCCGATGAAGACAGCGGCTTGAAAGGCAGCGACGATGACTGTGGTACCGTACCATTCAACATTCTGAGTGGAGATACCTTGCAGGCAGGCGGCCTGAAGGTCATTTTGAATATCCAGCACCCTGTGGAAGAAATTGAATCACAGGATACGGTAATCGTTTATCCTGTACCTATTGCACCTGTTTTGACAGCGCCTGACGGCCTGGAAGCCTGCGCAGGTTCTGGTACAGTGGTACTGGTATCATCATATGGCGCCGGAAATCAGTGGTTCCTCAACGGCGATCCCATCGACGAGGCGAACGAATTTTTGTATCAACCCGAAGAATCCGGCATCTATCAGGTGCAAGTAAGTGATGTAAATGGCTGTACTGCTATTTCACCAGCAGCAGCAGTATCCATTTATGAGTTGCCGGGATCGCCTGCATTCTACAATTACAACAACTCGCTGCGGCTGTTTGACACACTGGCTTTGCCCGAAAACTATGGCCTGCAATGGTACAACGGCGCCGAAGCGCTCCCCGGCGAAACCGGCTTCTGGTACTGTGCTATGCAAAGTGGTACCTACGGGCTAGAAGTGACCGACCTCACTACCGGCTGCACCAATTTCTTCTCCCAATTGGTGGTGTACAACCCCAATTTCGACTGTACCATCGGTACGAAGGACCTGAATACGCTTTCCATGGCCATATTTCCCAATCCGGCGCACGAGCGACTGCAGGTACGATTTGCGGAGCCTGTGAGCGGTGATGGCGTGTTGCGTATGTGGGATGCTACGGGTAGGCTGGTACAATCTTTCGCGGTTACATCGGGCACTTCCGTGCTGGATGTCGATTGCAGCCGCCTACCAGCAGGAATGTATGCGCTGGAAATCATGACTGCAACAGGCAAAGGAAGCGTGAAGGTGGTGGTGGAATAGGATGTATGTAGCAGTTCGATATTTGGTGTTCGAAATTCGATGTTAAAAAATAACGAATTTCGAACACCGCATATCGAATATCGAACTATTGCATACCCCAAGGGCCACAAAAATATATCAATAGATAACAATAACAGCAACACCATCAATACGGTCGCGCCTGTTTCACATACACTTTTCTCGTACCTCTATCGAGTTTGAATTCCAACAACCACGCGTACACCGTGCAGTACAAAGGCCCCAAAGTAACCTTTGCAGACGTGCCGAGCGGGGTTTGCAGTGTTATTTTGAATATCGACGACAATGGCACCCTGCATAAAATGGAACTCACGGCCGGTTTTTTCGGCATTCGTCAGAATAGTGAAACCAAAGCCCTGCGGCCCGAAATCGGATGGGCCATTATCGATACCGGAGAGAAACCGGATACCGCGCCACCTGGAAGCCGCCACCAATAAACTACTGCTTCAAACCGAAATAATTCACCACATTTGCTGCGCGTCGGCGCCCCTTTTGGGCACACGACGCGCAGTGCTTTTTTTCTTCCCAGCAGTTTTTTATGAGACATCTTTTTATCGTCATCTGCCTGTTTCTTAGCGGGTGGAAAGCGTCGGCCCAAATCAGTAAATCCCAAATTGGAACCCTCGATTCGGCGCTCACGCTCCTGCACCAAAGAGGCATGTTTAACGGAGTGGTTTTACTGGCCCAAAATGGCAAACCCACGTACCAAAAGGCACTCGGAATAGCCGATTTGACAAATCAAACGCCGGTTACTACCCATTCCGCCTTCAACCTGGCGTCCATTTCCAAGCAGTTTATGACCATGATGGTTATGCAACTGAAAGAAAAAGGCAAACTGCGCTTCGACGACCGGGTACAACAACACTTGCCCGGGTTCCCCTACCCTGCCATCACCATCCGGCATTTGATGACGCATACCAGCGGATTGCCGGAGTACTTCGATCTGGCTATTCGATACAACAACACACTGGATACGTTGACCAACGATAAGTTGCTCACATTGCTGAAAGAACGCCAGCCGACGCTGGAGTTTCAGCCTGGCGAAAAATGGACTTATTGCAATACGAATTACGTTTTGCTGGCCTCCATTATCGAGCAGGCAGCGGGCATGCCTGTCGAGGATTTTTTCAGGCAGCAAATCACCACTCCGCTCGGACTAAACGACACATATATTTACTGCCTGAGGATGAAATCATCGCCATCGAATCGCGTGTTTGGCATCCAGCGCGTTCATGGAAAATACGAGCCAAACGACCTCGTTCGGCTGGATGGCGTCATCGGAGATGGAAATGTCTATTCTTCAGCGGAAGACCTTCTGAAATGGGACCAGGCGCTCTATACCCGAAAACTCGTGTCGGCCGACACCTGGAAAGAAGCCACCGCGCCAGTGCGCCTCAACGATGGCAACACATATCCATACGGTTTTGGCTGGTTTATTGGCGAAAATGGCCGCATACTGAGCCACACTGGCGGCTGGGTCGGCTTCCTGAATATCATTGAAAGAAATATCGAGCAAAATACAACGCTCATCGTCCTGAGCAACTCGACCGATGGCACCTATCGAAAAGTGATACAGGACATCAAAGCCGGAAAAGCGCCCCGCCTACCCGTCACCCAACTCATTCAAAATGTACAACTTATAGATGGCACCGGCCTGCCTGCACGCCGCGAATCGCTTCGACTGAAAGACGATAAAATCTGGGAAACGGGCGACCTCTTACCCTTCCCGGGCGAAACCGTCATCGATGGTCAGGGATTCGTACTAGTGCCCGGGTTTATCGATTCACATAGCCACCATTTCGGCGGACTGGATGAGGTGCCTGAAGCCATTCCCACTGTAAATCAAGGCATTACAACCATTGTAATTGGTCAGGATGGCTCCAGTTACGATATGGATACGCTGCAAAGCCGCATGCAGAGGCGCCCCGTAGCGGTCAATGTGGCCACTTACACCGGGCAGTCGACGCTCAGGGCAGCCGTGCTGGGCGACCACGACTTGTTCCGCACCGCTTTACCCGCCGAAGTGGAAAAAATGAAGGTTTTGCTCAAAAAAGAAATGGAAAAAGGCTCGCTGGGTCTTTCCACCGGACTTGAATACGAATCAGCCTTTTTTTGCAACCGCGATGAAGTCATCGAACTGGCCAAAACAGCCGCCGAATACAAAGGCCGCTACATCAGCCACGTCAGAAGTGAAGACATACACCTCGACGAAGCCATCGAGGAAATCATCGACATCGGGCGTCTCACCGGTATTCCGGTTCAAGTATCGCACATCAAAATAGCCAAAAGAGACAACTGGGGTAAGGCGCCCGAACTGCTCGCCCGGCTCCAGCAGGCACGGGAGGAAGGCATCGATATTACGGCCGACTGCTATCCGTACAACTTCTGGAATTCCACGCTGCGGGTCTTGTTTCCCAACCGCGATTACACCAATCCCGCCAGCGCGGAATTTGCCGTGCAACAATTATTCGACCCTGCCCAATCGGTGCTCGTGCGTTTTGCGCCGGAAAAATCGTATGCCGGCAAAACCATTTCCGAGGTAGCCGCTATGCGAAAAGAAACACCCGCACAAACACTCATGAACCTGATCGCCATTGCCGAGGATTTTGAAGCAAAACACCCCGATTACAACGATGGTATTGAAACCATTATGGGCAAGTCGATGGACGATGCAGATGTGGCGCATTTTCTCGCATGGCCCTACACCAATATTTGTTCAGACGGCTCTTCAGGCGGACACCCGCGCGGACACGGCGCTTTCACGCGGGTGCTGGGCAGGTATGTGCGCGAACAAAAAATCATGCCGCTGGAAACAGCCGTTTTCAAAATGACGGGGCTGGCGGCTGAACACCTGGGCATTACCGACCGGGGTACCATCGTGCCCGGAAACTACGCCGATCTGGTACTGTTCAACCCAGAAACCGTGATCGACAATGCCAATATCGGCAATGCAAAAGCCCTTTCCACCGGCATCGAACGGGTGTGGATCAACGGAACCATTGTTTATCAAAACCAACAACCCACGGGGAAATACCCGGGCATGCTGATCAAAAGAAAATGAAAAAAGCCCTCGTACTTACCAATGGCCTGCTGCACACCAACGACGCCAAAACGGCACATGGCCTCATTCGCGGCTCCGAGCGATTCGACATCGCAGGCATCATCGACGGTCCTGCCACAGCAGGAAAAGACGCCGGTGAACTGCTCGATGGCACACACCGGGGCATACCAGTGTTCGATTCGCTGGCTTCGGCGCTGGAACAGTTGCAAAGTGTGCAGTACCTGATTATCGGCATTGCCACGGTTGGCGGCGTATTGCCACCCGATATGCTGGAAATTGTGAAACAAGCCATACAGCATCGCATTTCCATCGTCAACGGCCTGCACGAATATCTGTCGGAAAAGCCCGATATATTGGCACTTGCAGCGAAAAACGAAGTAGAACTCATCGACGTACGCAAACCAAAATCCAGAAAAGACCTGCATTTCTGGACGGGTGAAATCTATCAGGTAAAAGCGTCCATCATTGCCGTCATCGGAATGGATTGCGCGCTGGGCAAACGCACCACGGCGCGCCTCATCCGGCAAGCCTGCGCAGCGGCAGGCATCAACGCACAGATGATTTACACAGGCCAAACAGGCTGGCTGCAAGGCGGTGAATATGGCTTCATTTTCGACTCCACCCTGAATGATTTTGTATCAGGCGAACTTGAACACGCCATCGTACGCTGCTGGAAAGAGACCCGCGCTGACCTGATTTTGCTGGAAGGGCAGTCGTCCTTGCGCAACCCAAGCGGCCCCTGCGGTCTGGAGTTTTTGATTTCCGGAAATGCGCGCCAGGTCGTGCTGGTGCATGCTCCCAAACGGAAATACTTCGACAACGACCCGCACTGGGGTGAAATCCCCTCAGTAGAATCAGAAATCGAACTCATCGAAAAACTTGGCTCCCGCGTCATTGCCCTGGCGCTGAACACGGAAGATTGCACCGAAGAAGAATACCGCCATTTTCAAAAACATTATGAAGAACTCCTGAAAATACCCGTTCTCCTGCCTATTCAGGAAGGCGTGGAAAGGATAATTAGAGAGGTGAGAGGGTGAGAGAGTGAGAGGGTGAGAGAGTGAGAGAGGTGAGAGAGTGAGAGGGTGAGAAAGTGAGAAAGTGAGAAAGTGAGAAAGTGAGAAAATAAGCCACTCATTACCACCATAAGATAGCCCTGAAAGGGCGTATTCAATAGCACAGGGCAACGCCCTGTGTATTCGTATATATTCGATATATATTCGATATATACCACCAACGCCCTGTGTATTCGATATATACCACCGTTCGCATGAAAATCACAGCCATTCGGCCCTTTTTACAACACCTGGCCCTCACCACGCCCTACACCATTGCGTACGAAACCTGTACCGATGCCACGCTGGTGTTTTTGGAAATCGAACTGCAAAACGGCATGATAGGACTCGGTTCAGCCAGCCCGTCGGAAGAAGTAGTGGGAGAAAATCCGCACCAGACGCTGCAACACCTGCAATCCGATTTTTTGCAGCAATTCGTGGGTCGCGACATCCGGCATTTTCGGCAATTTATCTTTGAAACCCGACAACACTTTCCCAACCTGCCCGGCACACAAGCAGCCGTCGACATTGCCCTGCACGATGCATTCGGTCAGTTTCTAGGCATTTCAGTGGCCGATTTTTACGGCAGGAAAACACCCAACCTGCCGACTTCCGTCACCATTGGCATCATGAATGTGGCGGAAACCCTGGAATCGGCGCGAAATTTTCACGCATTAGGCTTCCGGTCGCTCAAAGTAAAAACGGGTTTGCAGGTGGAAGAAGATATCGAGCGCGTGCTGCGACTGCATGAACGCTACAAAGGCAACATGGCCTTGCGCGTCGATGCAAACCAGGGTTATACCTTGTCCGATTTACGCAGATTCCTGTCTTCCACCGCGCATATCGACCTCGAACTGATCGAACAGCCGCTACCAGCCGGCCATGAAGAGCAATTGTTGACACTGGAAGAAAAACAGCGCAACATACTCGTGGCAGATGAATCCCTGCACGGCCCCGAAGCGGCATTGGCACTGAGTCGTGCGCCCATGCCATTTGGCATTTTCAATATCAAACTCATGAAATGTGGCGGCATCGCAAGCGCTTTTGAAATAGCCGACATCGCCCGCAATGCAGGCATTTCGTTGTTTTGGGGTTGCAACGACGAAAGCATTGTCAGCATTGCAGCGGCCCTTCATGCAGCCTATGCATGCCCCAATACGCGCTACCTCGATCTGGACGGCAGTTTCGACCTGGTGGAAGACCTCTTATCCGGTGGATTCACTGTAAAAGACGGATATATGGAAATTTCACAGGAACCTGGACTTGGGTTACATCGAAAAAACCGATAATTGCGGTACAAATCACAACATGAATTTTTACCTGAAAACAACCCTGTTTGCAGCGCTGGCACTGCTGCTGACAAGTCATGCCGGATGCAAGCCACATGCGGCGGCCAACCGGACAGAGGCGGCCGTTTCCCTGGACACTTTTCACCTGTACGATCAGGCCCGGCACCGCGACGTACCTGTGGCGGTATATCAGACAAATGGCAAACGGAATCGGCATCAAAAAATGGTGCTTGTCAGCCACGGATACGGAGAAAACAGCGGCGATGCCTACCTCTATTACACCTTTCTGACAGAGTTTTTGGCCCGGCAGGGATATTTTGTTGTCAGTATTCAGCACGAATTACCAACCGACAGTTTGATTCCCATGACAGGCATTCCCCAGGTGGTGCGGCGGCCGTTTTGGGAGCGTGGCGCCGACAATATCTTATTCGTTATCAAGCAGATCAAGCAAAAATACCCGGATCGCGGCTTTGAGGAAATAACATTGATCGGTCATTCCAATGGCGGAGATATGAGCGCCTTGTTTCCTCAAAAATATCCGGGCATCGTAGACAAAATTATCACGTTTGATAACCGGAGAATGGCACTTCCACGCAGCAGTCGGCCCCGTGTGTATTCGCTGCGATCAAGCGACCAGACAGCCGATGCAGGTGTATTGCCAACGGCAGAAGAACAGGCTTTGTATGGTATGAAAATCGTTGCGCTGGCCGATATGCCCCACAACTCCATGTGCGATCAGGCCACTGCCGCACAGCGACAAGAAATAAACCGGCATGTACTGGCCTTTTTACAGGAAAAGAAACATTGATTCATATATGAAATTTAAAATAATCGGTACCGCTTTCGTTCTTATGCTGCTGCTCGTTCACCGAAGCGCCGCACAACTCCCTGACTCCTGCAAACTCAACATCGGAACCAACCTCGGAGGCATTTCCGACTATGGCACCGAACTGCCTTTTGTAGATTTGATGCATTCCAGTCGCGTGTTTTACTCGCAGGATTCCGGCAACCCCAACGGCGGCCCATTCAATACGGAAGCCACCGACAGCATGACCTTCCGGCCGGACGGCTACCCGACGCACAGCCCGCAAACGGTACCAGGCAGGCAATATCCACAGAAAATTTCCACCATCTGGGCCATCACCACCGGCTGGCCGCAAGGACAATACGTGGTGTTGTATGACGGCACAGGGGCACTCGAATTCTGGGGCGGATTCACCGACCTGACGCAGACTTCGGCGCACCGGATCGTTTTTACCCTGAACAACGCTTCCAATGCCACCATTCAGATGACCATCGCCAGTTCGTCCATCGACGATCCGATACGCAATATCCGCGTGTTGATGCCTGGGTCGGAAAACACGTACGAAACCCAGCCTTTCAACCCCACCTGGCTGGATAAAGCGCTCACATTCAAAGCGTTCCGATTTATGGACTGGGGCCAGACAAACAACTGGGGCCAAACAGAATCCTGGGGCTGGGATTCACCTGAACTATTCGACTGGGAGGATCGCCAGCAAATGAACCACTACACCTGGGCCGACCACAAAGGTATTCCGTATGAAATGATGATTCGCCTGATGAATGACTACGACGTGGATGGCTGGGTATGTGTGCCGCACCGTGCCAGCGACGAATACATACATCAAATGGCACTGCTATTTCGCGAGCGCCTGGAGCCATCGAGAAAACTTACCGTTGAATACAGCAATGAAGTCTGGAACTGGATTTTCGGGCAGGCCCAATGGTGCTTTCACTACGGCCAGGCGGCTACAGGCCTTCCCTGGCCCGAATGTGTGGTGCCGTATGTGCAAAACTGCCTCGACATCTGGTCGGAAGAATATGCCGGGCAGTTGCAACGCATCGAACGCGTGGTAGGCGTGCAGGCGGCCTGGCAAGACGTGTCCAACCGAATTGTTTTCAACATGGAACCGGGCAGTTTCGACGCATTTTCACCGGCCTGTTACTTTGGACTGGGAGAAACCGGCGATGCCACGCTCGACGAACTGGGCGCCAGCGCTACCGTGACGGATGTGGCTTACTGGGTGCGGCAAACCCGCGAAAACAACGAAAAAGTGTGGCTGCAAATGCAAAAGGAAAGTATTGCCGATTCGCTGCACATCCCCATGATCTTTTACGAAGGCGGCCAGCACATCACCCCCACGCCCTTTGGTGTAATGCCCACCTACGCACAGGCCTTGATCGACATTCAGCGCGATACGGCCATTTACAACCTGTACAATGAATGGTTCGATTTCCTGCGCACCTTGCAGGAAGGCGACGAACCGCTGCGGCTGATGAACTTCAGTTTTATCGGGCAGCGCAGCGCACAATACGGCAGTTGGGGCATTTTGGAGAACATGTATCAGGACACATCCGTCATACCAGCGCCGAAATACAGGGCCATACTGGAAAATATGGCTGGCGACTGCAGTACATCCGTGGCTGTGGAAACGCCTGCTTCCAACCATTCATGGGTCGTTTTTCCCAACCCGGCACAAGACGTGCTAAAGGTTATTTCAGGCGAAAACAAACCCGGTGGGAGGCTGCGTATAAGCAACCTGCTCGGCCAGTTAATGCTGGAAATGCCCGTTCATGATTCCGAGACAACCATCGCTATCGGGCAACTTGCAAATGGTGTTTACCTGCTGACGGCCGAAACACCAGGCGGCTGGATTACTATTAAATTCGTCAAACAATGATCGGTATCATGGGCGCCATGCCCGAAGAAATCAGGCACCTGATCCCGCATATCCAGAATGTGCGCCAGCAAGAGTCCGGCATGCGGGTATATTACCAGGGGACTTTGCTTGGAACACCTGTGGTACTGGTTTTTTCCCGAATCGGAAAAGTAGCCGCCGCCACTACTGCCACCAATCTGATCCTGGAATACGGCGTGGAGGAAATTATTTTTACCGGCGTTGCAGGCGCCCTGCATCCCGATCTGCGCATCGGCGATGTAGTGGTGGGGCGGCATTTGTACCAGCACGATATGGATGCGACGCCCATCATGAGCCGTTTTGAAATCCCCTTGTTGGGTCGACATTTTTTCGAAACAGCACCCGCACAAACGGACCGGGCCCTGGCGGCTGCGAAGCGTTTTTTTGAAGGCATGAATCAGTACGTTTCCGAGCAGGAAAAAGCCCGTTTCCACATTGCAAAACCGGAAATCGTGCTGGGCGACATTGCCAGCGGCGACGTATTTGTGTCGGCGCACGCGCATAAAACGGACATACAGGAAAGTCTGCCCTCCGTGCAGTGTGTGGAAATGGAAGGCGCAGCCGTCGCGCAGGTATGTTATGAATTCGGGATTCCCTGCACTGTCATTCGCACCATTTCCGATGCTGCCAATGAATCGTCGGAACTGGATTTTCCCAGATTTATTGAAACCATTGCCAGCAATTACTCGGAAGGAATTGTGCTGGAATGGTTTAGGCAGTACAACGGCCTTCAATAACCCGAATTCTTTGTACGTTTATTCCCGAATCAACTTTCTAAAGATGGATACAACCAAACCCGAAACAATAGATCAGTACATCGCCGAATTCCCCCCCGAAGTACAACAAGTGCTGGAGCAGGTGCGCGCGCATATCCGCCAATTAGCCCCGGACGCCAAAGAATGTATCAGTTACGGCATTCCTACTTTCGATGTGGGGAAAGACCACCTCGTTCATTTTGCCGGTTTTAAAAACCATATCGGCCTCTACCCTACTCCCGTGGGTATGGAAGCCTTTAAGGCCGACCTGGCCCCCTACAAACAGGGAAAAGGTTCGGTGCAATTTCCGCTCGATCAACCCATGCCGCTGGATTTGATCAAGCGAATTGTGGAGTTCAGGGTGGCGGCTGTGCAGGAAAAGATGAGTAAAAAGAAAAAATAAATCAGGCGCCATCCCGTCTGATTCCGAGTTGCTCTTCCTGATGGAATGCCTGCAACACATTGCTTTTTTGTAATAAACTCCTCACAAATTTGCCATGAAAACAATCTTCCTGTGCCTCATCGGACTATTGTCTACGCAGGCTGGCAATGCGCAATCCATTGAAGACAATTTTCAATTGCTCCGTTCAGAACTGGCACAAAAAGTAAATGCGTTGCGAATAGATATGGGCGCACGCCCGCTTCGCTTTGATGATGTTTTGAAAGCGGCAGCCGTTTTTCACAGCAATTACATGGCAAAAAATGACACCCTGACGCACCAGGAAACTGCTGCCGACGTGGCTACACCACAATTGAGGGTGCTCAAAAAAGGCGGCCATAACTTCGAATTAGTCGGCGAAAATGTCCTCTATTCCAGGCCTCAACATTTTCCACTTGACGACAATGATGTGAAAACTTTGGCGGAGGAAATGTTTCTGGCATGGAAAAAATCACCCGGCCATTATGCCAATATGATTAAGCCGGAATACGAGTTTGGGGACTTTGGTTTTCAGGTGCATCCTGGCAAAAAAATCGTGTATGCCACACAGGTATTCGGGAAAAAAGGCGTCAGCATACCTGGTCAGTTATCGTACAACGCCTTCGGCTTGACGCCCGCACCCATTGAATGCAACCTGGCATTCAGGGAGTTTCCGAACCTGATAGCCAGCATGGGTAACGATTTGCGCATAGAAGGCTCGGAAATAAAATTCTACTACTACGACATCGGTTATTTCAAGCGGATTTTTCAACGCTCCAATGATGGTATCGCCGTCGACCTCATTTCCGCAGATCAGTTGCGCTGCGGGCAGCCCAATCAACTGGATATTTCGCCTGTGTACGACGGAGTGCTGCTCGAACCAGTTTATCGCAACGAACTGCTTCGGAACAATGAAGCAAAAAGCGACGTGCGGGTAATTACCATTGTTGGTCATATCCCTCCTGGCATAAACCTTGACCGGCTTTCTCCCTCTCTGATACTCGTTCAGGACGGAAAAGAATGCAGGTATCTTTCACCGGCTACTGTCCCGCACAAGTATTACGCCCTGCGCCCCATAAAGCCCGTTGCAAAAGATCCGGGAGATATTTCCTTGTTGCAAAACGGAATCGTGGCATCACAACAGGTTGAATATGAGTTTAATACCAATCAAATAAAACCCGTTCACCCGCCCGTGATTCTGCCCGAAGACGCCCGCATCGTAGCAGTGGAAATAAATGCCTACAGTTCAGTAGAAGGGGATTCGTTGAAAAATGACCGCCTGCATCAAGGCCGCGCTCAGTATATCCAGAAGCACATTCAGTCGCAAACCCATGCCCCGGATTCTGTTTTTTCTGTTTCTGCAAGCGAAAACTGGCCGTTTCTGGCGTTTCAACTGGCTTATTACGGAAATGAAAACCTTGCTGCCATTTCGCATGATTCAATCAAAAAACGGATTGCTTCCGGCGACCGAACGCTTCCCTGGAAAGAGATGCTGTACGATCAACGTACTTCAACGGCCACAATTCATTACCAGGGCACGATGCCCACCGAGGGCTTGCAACAGGAAGAAATGAACCTGCGCACCGCCGTGCGCAACAATGATGTTCGCCTGGCCAATAAGGCATTGTATCTCATGAATTTGCGTGACTCGCTGAATACAGACGTGCTCTACGAAAAATCTGTTTTCGACTGGTGTTGCCTGCATCCGGAAGTAGCCACGAACAGCGCGGCGGTGTTGGCACGGGTCTGTCGAAACGATCCATATCTGGCGGCACGATTTCTTTTCAACTGGGCCGGTAAAAGCGACTTGCTGGAACAGGACGCGCGGTTCAATATGCTGCATTTGTACACACTCGTTGGTCACGCACTGCTGGACGACTGGGACACCGATTCTGAACGACTTTCCAGAGTGATTCACCCTCAAAAAGTGGATCAACTGACCAAATCGACTTCCATAAGTCAGTCGCTCATGCTCAACTTGCACCTGACATATCTTCAATATTACGGTCAGATCAATGATGCACAGAATATCAATCAGTCGTTCAATTTTATCAATCAGTACTTCAGGGAGCACCGTTTGAATGCCGAAGATGATGTCGCGCTGGTGTTGTTTTTTAATTACTGGAGTATGTACGACATGACGATCGACTACCTGCTGCCCAAATATCGCAGGAACGAATTAGGCGAAGAGGGCATTTTTATCCTGGCTCAAACCATGAACCTGTATGAACAGGAGCACAATAAAGAAGAATACCTGAAAATACTTGATTCGGCCGCCCGGCTCAATCCCGCCAAGTGGTGTACATGGCTCCAGCATGATTTTCAAATGTTGAGGGATAGCGATGTGAAATCGATGTATTGCCATACATGTCAGGAATCCACTCAAAAGTGACAAAAAAGGGAGAGGAAACCGGCACCACCCAACTTGCAATTTTTACAAGCGAATGAGGGTGCTGGTTTCCTCTCTTATTTTATTGTTTAATCAATTTGCCTGTCTGTAAAAGCCCTCCATTTCCATCAATTGCGTATGCTACATACGTACCCGGCACCAGGCCGGACGTGTTCCAATCGAAGGTAAACTCACCTTGCGGACGGAAACCCTGGTACACGTCTGCTACAAATTTTCCCTGCAGGTCGTACACGCGTAAGGTAATTTTGGTGGCGCGATTCACCTGAAGTGTAAAGGTTGTTTGTACCGTGAACGGATTGGGGTAGTTTTTCATCAGCAGCGGGCGCTGGGTAAGCCCCAAAACGCCCCCCTGGAAACCATCATTGGTACTTGTGACAACAGAACCACCACATTCGCTGGTGCCGCTTTTCGGCAAAGCCACATAGGGGAAAGTGGTGTTAAACGCTACATCATTTGATTCCACCCCTGTTGAATATGTGATCACGCTCAAAAGATTGGGCGTAACAGGATTTGCTCCTCCGGCAGTGTAATCGTCGTACCAAAGGCCAACAGCAGCCAGTACGGCGCCTGCCACGGCCTGCAATTCAATCCTCGTCACATCGTCTTCCAGTCGGCGCCCGTTCGGGAACCCATCCATGTTTGGAATAGCCTGAATATCGGTGTTCTGGTTGTACGCCGGATCCGTGAGGCCGAGCACGGCCGCCTGTATGAGTCCGAGCGAACTGAATTGCGGATCGTTGCGCGGTGTAACGGGCACTGCCATATTCAGGCGAAGCATATCGCCGCCATTGGGCAGGAAGTTATTGACAAAGGGTTTGCCAACCGCCAGCGGATTGCCATTTTTACCGGTAGCCAACTGATATGGAGGCAGGTTAGGTACGCCCGTATGGAATGCGGGCCACAGGTCGACCGAACGAGGTTTCCCTGGCCCGGGCAACAACAAAGTGCCGAAAATATCATCGTCGAGGGCAGTCCCGTCAAGTGCCGGATTACCTTTCAGCCCATACAGTCCGTCCTGTCCATTACCAAAGTCGAATGATTGCAAGGAATTTCTTTGGATGCGCAAGGCAGCAAACGCCGGTACGGCGCCGCCGAACAACGAATCGTCCATATACAAGGCCAGTTCCGGATTGTAGAAATACTCGTCGAGGCTCGTTTCCGAAATTTCATCGTACGGTGTGATGGAATTCCAGAAATCCTTGCTTCCAATGGCAATAACGGCTTCATTCGTAAGCGGCATGCCCAGGCGCGATACCTGAATCCAGTCGCCAGAATAAGCAGGATTTCCCGTTGCAGACAAGGTTCGGATGCTCTGACGGCTTGCCGAAGCCCATACACCTATGACGTAATTTGGATCGAGGATATTGGCAGGTGTAGCCGGTGCACCTTCTTTCAGCAAAGCGGAAATGGGGATTTGCAAGGCAATCGTGCTGACATTCATACAGGCAAGTCCATCCGTCGGCGTTCCATTCTGGCGCGGTGCATCTCCCAAGTCGAAGATACCTCCCAGGTCGACAAAAAACGGGTCGTCGGAAGTGCCGCAGAATACCGTTTCGCCAGAAGTGGCATTGGTAATCGCACTGCTCATCAAGGCTGCATAATTCGTATTCAAACCTACTGCCGAGCCGATAGAACGATCGCCGATATTGGGTGGCGGAACGACGCCATTTTCCACAATTGTCTGAAAATTGATACCGCCATCGGTACTTTTTTCCAGTGTATAGGTCGTTTTCAGGTTTTGAAGCCCGAGGCGGATATTGAAAAAAGTGGATGGATCTTCATTCACCTTGTGGAAGGTAAACCGGTAGGTAATTTCATCTCCGGATACAGATGCATCATTGTCGATGTGAATTTCGTACCGAATATTTTCACCAAAAGAAAAATAATTCGGGCCGCCCTGCGGCAGTTGCAAGGGTACATACGTGGCAATAATGGTAATGGTGTTAGGGTTATCGGGGCTTCGAAAAGCGTACAAATCTACATTGTCCGCCAGGGGATCATTCGAGATCATGGGCGCTTCGCGGTGGCTGGATGCCAGCACGGCAGGCAGGCAGACCGACCACAAAGCGAGGGCCAGCAAGCCATTTTTTATGCGTTGAAAATTCATCATGGATGATTTTAGTCGTGAAGAATTGGAATGGCCGACAGAATCATTGTTAGCCATTACTGTCCTACCTCGGTGCCTCTCCAGGGAGATGCGACATAGGGGAAAGTGGTTTTGAAGGGTTTGTCATTCTGGTTTACACCTGTGCGATAGGTAATTACATCGATCAAATCCTGAGTGACCGGGTTGGCGCCTCCCGCTGTGTAATCATCGTACCAAAGACCGATGGCGGCCAGTGCAGCGCCTGCCACGGCTTGCAGTTCGATCGCCGTCACATCATCTTCCAGGCGGCGTCCATTCGGAAAACCGTCCATATTGGGAATTTCCTGAAGCAGCGTAGTCTGATTGTAAGCAGGATCCGTAAGACCCAGCACTGCGGCCTGAATCAAGCCCATAGAACTGAATTTTGGGTCATCGCGCGGTGTAACCGGAACGGCCATGTTGAGGCGAAGCATATCGCCGCCATTGGGCAGGAAGTTGTTGACAAAAGGTTTGCCGGCTGCCAGCGGATTGCCGTTTTTACCCGTAGCCAGTTGGTAAGGGCGCACATTGGGTACTCCGGTATGAAAGATGGGCCATAGGTCGACCGAACGGGGTTTGCCCGGAGCCGGTAACAACAGATTGCCAAAAACAGCGTCATCGAGGGCTGTTCCGGCTACTACTGCGCTGCCTTTCAAGCCATACAAGCCATCGTGGCCATTGCCGAAATCAAAGGACTGCAAGGAATTCCGCTGGATGCGCAGGGCAGAAAACGCAGGTACGGCTGTGCCGAATTGCGAATCGTCCATGTACAGGGCCAGTTCCGGATTGTAGAAATATTCATCGAGGGTTGTCTCAGAAATTTCATCGTATGGCGTGAGGCGGTTCCAGAAGTCCTTCTGTCCGACAGGGATTACTGCCTCATTGGTCAACGGCATACCCAGGCGCGAAACCTGAACCCAATCGCCCTCTTCATTCGGAGCAACACCGCCCGCTTGCAAGGTCTGTATGGCCCGGCGGTTGGCAGAAGCCCATACGCCGATGACAAAATCGCCATCCAGAATATTGTCAGGAGTGAAAGGAGCGCCAGCCTTGCGAAGTGTCAGAATCGGCACCTGAATAGCGATGGAATGTACGTTGTAACGGCCAAGACCATCGCGCGAGTTGCCATTCTGACGGGGCGCGTCGCCCAAATCGAAAATTCCACCAAGGTCAACAAAGAAAGGGTCATCTGCCGGGCCGCAGTACACTTTTTCGCCGGTAGAAGCCAGTTTGATCGACCCGTTGATGAGGGCTTCATAATCTGTTCCCAATCCCACGGCCGATTCAATAGAGCGCGGTCCAATATTCGGAGGCGGCACGATACCGTTAGACACAATCGTGGTAAAGGTGTTGCCACCATCCAGGCTGCGCTCCAGGGTGTAAGTGGTTTTCAGGTTTTGCAAACCAAGCCTGAGGTTAAAAAAAGTGGAGGGGTCTTCATTTTCCTTGTGAAACATGAATCGATACACAATTTCATCTCCAGGGTTTGCTGCATCGTTATCGATGTGTATGAGATACTGAATGTTCTCCCCGAAAGATGCGTAATTGGGCCCACCAAAAGGCAGTTCTGCCGGAATGTAATTGGCAATAATTGTAATCGTACTGGGGTTGTCCGGGCTTCGGAATGCGTACAGGTCTGTGTTGTCGGCCAGTGGATCATTTGCAATCAACGGCGCTTCCCGGTGACTGGAAGCAAAGACGTCTGGACTGCTTTGAACCCACACCAGGGCTAACAGGGGTACGCAGCGGCAAAGGGTGCGTTTGAAAAATTGGATCATTTGTACAGGTTTTTAATGAACAAGTATTTCTCATGTACGAGAAGTATCCAATTCCGGATTTTTGCAACGTGTTACGTGAAAGCCCCGACCATGCACCAATCCTGGAAACTAAAGGCAGAAATATGTAGTTTTATGCCTTAACCATTCAATTTTAGGCTAATATGAAAGAAAACCTTCACCCATTTTCTTTTGAAAAAACGGAATCTTTTAACACTGACTTCATCCACCTCGTGCAGTTCCTCGACCGCGAACTGGCCGAACGCGATGGCAGCGAACACGCCTTTTATGCTCAGTTCAATAAAATTGATGCCTTGCGAAACGTGGTGGTGGCGTATGAAAATGAAACGCCGGTGGGTTGTGGCGCATTCAAGGAAATAGCGCCCGGAACGGTGGAAATAAAACGCATGTACGTACCCCCGGAGCATCGCTCGAAAGGCATCGCCTCGCTCGTGTTGTCGGAACTGGAAAAATGGGCTGCTACGCTGGGCTTCCACACAGCCAGGCTCGAAACAGGCAAACGGCAGCCGGAAGCCATTCGACTGTATGAAAAAAACGGGTACGCGCTTATTCCGAATTATGGGCAATACGCCAATGTCGAGAACAGCGTTTGTTTTGAGAAACAGTTAATTTCAGTACCTGCACAATGAAGAAGTTTATACGAATCAGCCTCATATTGGTGGTAATGTTGGTGCTGCTTCGCGGGTACATTTTCAGACAAGTAGTTGTTTATCAAACTGTTGGGCACCGTGTTTCTTACCCGATCACCAACCCTGATTTGAAGGCTTATCTGAATGCGCATGCCTGCCTGTCTGAACACTGCTCCGAAACAGAGATCGTCAACAGGGCATTGACCCTCACCGCAGATCACCTCCACTTCACGGCCGCAAATAACTCCGTCGACCCCAACCGCTTGTACGAAACCCAAGCCGCGCATTGCGTCGGTTATGCTGCTTTTTTCACCACAGCCTGCAATTATTTCTTTAAAGAAAAAGGCATGGACGACACATGGACTGCTCACCAACATATTGGGCAGTTGTTATGCTTTGGCCTGAATGTTCACCCTTTTTTCAGCACACCTTTTTTCAGGGATCACGATTTTGTAATCATCCAAAACCGGCAAACAGGTGAGAAAATCGCCGTAGATCCCAACATGTACGACTACTTGTACATTCAGGAAATATCGTTCCGATAAGTACTCACAGCGCCAGATGCAGTGCCTTCACCGGCTTTTCCATAAATATCGCCGCTTTGGCTTCAAAATCAGCCGCCGATTCGGTAGTAAAATACTGCACCTGCCCGTTTTTGCTGCATCGGGTTTCCATTTCCGGGTGGCGATGCAGGTAATCGGCCAGACTTTCGGCCACAATTTCTCCTTGCGAAAGCACCTGAATGGAATCGGGTAAATATTTCCGCATCTTGTTGATTAACAAGGGATAGTGCGTGCAGCCCAGCACAATGGTGTCGATATTCGGCGATTGGCGCAGGAGTTCGTCGAGGTATTTTTGCACAAAATAATCGGCGCCCGGGCTGTTGTGTTCGTTGTTTTCCACCAGCGGCACCCACATCGGGCAGGCCTGTTGATACACCCGAATATCCGGGAAAGATTTGGCAATTTCGATCACATAAGATTCCGACAGCACGGTACCGCGGGTAGCCAGCACCCCAATTTCCCGGCTCTGCGTGTATTGCCCAACCACCTCGGCAGTAGGCCGAATTACGCCCAGCACGCGCAGTCCAGGCGCCATACCGGGCAAATCCTGCTGCTGGATGCTGCGCAATGCTTTGGCCGAGGCCGTATTGCAGGCCAGGATGACCAGCGGGCATCCCATATCAAACAGGTGCTGCACACATTCGAGGGTGTACTGATAAATCGTCTCAAAGTCCCGCGGCCCATACGGCGCCCGGGCATTGTCGCCCAGGTAGATATAATCGTACTGCGGCAGCCTACGCTCTATGTCGCGAAACACCGTGAGGCCACCGTAGCCGGAATCGAAAACGCCGATGGGAGACATGGATAGAGGTGAGAAGTGAGAGGTGAGAAGTGAGAGGGATTATGGCTGTTTGGAGAGGACGTATTCGTTGTAACCTTTAACGATAGACTGGTACAATAATTTGCCCTGTGCAGCATAACCGGCCTTCGAATAGTGCACGGAATCGGATGACATGAGTCCGCTGCTTTTCCAATTGGCGGCCGAGTTGGCGCCACCCGTAAAATTGAACAAATCCCACATGGCATATCCTTTTTCGCGGGCAAACTTGCGAATCACGCCACTCATATCAGGCATATGCGGGTTAAAACTTTTTCCTTTCAGATAGGAGTCCGCCGGTGTAGTGAGCATGATAAGCGCCTGGGGCGATTCCTTGAGCAGGTTATCAGTCAGGTCGCGCATGGTGCGGTACATGTAAGAGGGCTCAGTATGTCCTTGCGCTTCGTTGGTACCCATGGAAAGAATAATCAGGTCGGGTTGCAGGCGCGCTACCTGTTTGGCGAAGTATTCAGCACGCACATAATCCTGGAATTTGGCGCCGTTCACGCCGATTGAATGAAACACGATACCTGAAAGTTCGTTTTCCAGTTCCACGCCATCCAGGGTGAGTACTTTCTGTTTGGCATCGGTTTTTTTGGCAGCGATTGTCACCTGGCCTACCGGGCGGTCGAAGTAGTAGGAGCGGGCATATTCATCCTGTACGTAGATTTGTGCCACCTGATTGGTAATATCGTCGCGCACCTCGACTTCATATTGAAGAGGAGTACGGTGTTGAAAAATCGTTATTTTGGTAAACAGGCGCGTTTCGGAAGTCGCGGTATCGCGCAAACGAAAAGTCAGTTCTCCTTTCGGGTTGTAGGTTTCCAGTTTGAAACCGGAAACACCGAAACTCGTACTCGGGCTGATGTCGCGCTGACAATTGGCGCCGTTCCAGCGGGCATTGGTTTCCACCAGGAAATCGCGCGGGCCGTTGGAGCCGGCCAGTTTGTACGGGAAAACCAGACCGCGGCCGGCATCGCCAAATGCGCGCTGAAGGCGTTCGCGTACTTCCCGGGAAAGGTAATTACCCAAAATATGCGAGTCGCCAATTTGAACGATATTGATTTTTTGTCCACCTTGCACCCGCTGCAGGTACAGTTTTTTGAACAAGGGTTCCAGGTAAGAGGCGTTTTCCACAACATGCTCTTCCTGTTGCAAAAAAGCGTAACCAACCGTATCGGATTCCGTGATTTCCACTTCTGGCGGTCGAAATTGCGATTGGCACTGACTGATACACAATACCATAAGTGCCAGGCTGACCAGAATGCGCAGCCTTTGAGAAGGATATTGGGATGCAGGGGGAGGGAGTAAAAAGTTGGGCATGGTTATGTTTTTATCATGCAAAAATACCACAGCCGAATTCAAAACACCATCAATTGAACGTAAAATACCATGGCATCAATCTTCGGGCATGCCGCAGCAGCAGCGGCAATTGGTCAGGCTGGGTTTCCGAATGTGGCGCGCCCGGCAACATTTTTTATCGCCGCTTGCCTGGCAGCCATGCCCGATCTGGACGTGCTGGCTTTTCGTTTTGGCATTCCGTACAATAGTGAATGGGGGCATCGTGGCTGGACGCATTCGCTGTTTTTTACCATCCTCGTCGGATTCATTACCGGCTTGATTTTCAATAGTTTGCAAAAGAAACCAGCCCTTCGGCAAAGTATCTTCATCGTCTCCTGGTTTGTACTCAGCGCCGTTTCGCATCCTTTACTCGACATGCTGACAGATGGTGGAAGAGGATGCGCCCTGTGGTGGCCGTTTTCTGCCGAACGACTGTTTTTCCCCTGGCGGCCTATTGTCGTATCGCCGCTAGGCGCCGGCGCCTTTTTCAGCGAATGGGGCTTGAAGGTGCTTGTCAGTGAATTGGTGTGGATTGGCTTGCCGGGCTTGTTGCTGTTACTTGTAACACGGATTGCGCGGAGGTAATGCGGATTACACGGATTGGATGGGTATGTATGATACATTCCTGCCAATTTAATGTGTATAAGAACCGCACAGGATCAATGATAATTAAGTAGAAATGCTCCCCTCTTACCCATCCAATCCGTGAAATCCGCTTCATTTCCGCGCAATCCGTGTTACAATTTTCCCGAACTGCTCCCCTTTTTCCATCCTTTCCAGGGCGGCGTTACCATCTTTCAAGTCGAAAATCTTGTCCACAACAGGCACAATTTTGTGTGTGGCTACAAAATCCAGCATTTTTTTGAACTCCTGCGGGCTACCCATCGTAGAGCCCAGGATGCTGATTTGTTTCCAGAAAACAGGTTGTAGCGAAAAACCGTCCACTTTGCCCAGGGTGCCGCCATACACGCCGATGCGAGCGCCAGGGTTGGCAAGTCCGACCAGCGCTGAAAAACCGTTGCCTGCTGCGGAGTCGATGATGACATGGAAACCTCCGGCCTCCTGTTTCAATTTTTTGTCCCAGCCTTCCTCCCGGTAATTGGCCGTAAAATGTGCGCCGAGTGCACGTGCACGTTCCAGTTTTTCTTCGGAACCGGAAGTAACTGCTACCTGCGCCCCTGCAGCCAGCGCAAATTGCAGTGCCTGTAGCGCTACACCGCCGCCAATGCCCGTGATAAGCACTTTTTCACCACTTTTTACCCGGCAACGGCTGAAAAGTGCCCGCCAGGCAGTGAGTCCGGCCAATGGCAGTGCAGCCCCTTGCTCCCAATTCAGGTGAGCAGGCATGTCAAACAGATTTCGGCGGGGGATGCATATTTTTTCGGCAAATGTGCCGTTGTCGGGCATTCCAAGCACCCGAAAGTTCTTTCCCTGATGCGCCGATTGATCGCCCCATTCCAGCGCCGGATACAGCAGCACCCGTTTTCCACGGTACTCCCCTGCCCCATCGGAGCCTAGGATAACAGGCATTTTGATGCCTGCATACAGCCCCTGTGTGATGAATACGTCGCGGTGGTTGAGGGCGGCTGCATACAAGTCGACCAGCACCTGGTTTTTGCCGGGATGCGGGACTTCATAGTCGCTGTATTCGAGCGGCTGGTGCAGTTGGCGGAGGAGTAAGGCGTTCATAAAAAATATTTTACGGGCTCTAAAATGTTCTTTTTCAACGGATTACAATCAAGAAGCAGATAAAGCCCTTGAATTTTCCCAAAAAAAAGTACATTTGCACAAACCCGAAGGCAAGTTTTGTGTTTAGTCTTCGATTTTTCAACACTGATGAAAAAATTTCTCCTTCAAATCTTCACCGTCCTTGCACTGGCCAGCCTGGTCACGGAGGATGTGTACAAATGCTTTGGCTCTTGCGAAGGCATGGAGATTCTTTCCTGCGATGAAGGAGAAAAAGACGCCAAAAAAGAAAGCAAAGAGGACGATACTCAGGGCAAGTCGTTCAAGATCAAAATCAGTGAACAATTACTCAGCCTGACCAATTTGTCTTCCGTTCACCACACGGGCACCCCTGAGGATTATTCCAAGCAGTTTCACTCCTGCGCGCCTCTTTCCATTTTCTCTCCGCCTCCCAATTTCTGCTGATTTAAGGTTGCCTTTTTGATAGCACGACCTCAGCGTCGGCTATACTGCTTATGTCAACCCAGGGCAATCGCTGTTGTATTCGGGCTTAAGTGCCTCGAATCAAGGCGCTCCTGCACATCTGCGCTATTTCACAACTGTTTCAGGCCCCCCCATGTTTGTGTTTCCGGTGTAAATACCGCGAAAAGTCATTCTTCTTTACGCTATACCATGCATTCCTTCATGCAATCAAAAAATATTTTCCAAAATCTTCGTTACGATGCCCCTTCGGGCCTTGTAGTCTTTCTTATTGCCCTGCCCCTGTGCCTAGGTATTGCCCTCGCATCGGGTGCACCTCTTTTTTCCGGTTTGATCGCTGGCATAGTAGGCGGCCTTGTGATTGGCAGCCTGAGCGGATCGCACACCAGCGTGAGCGGACCCGCAGCAGGCCTTACGGCGGTTGTACTGGTAGCCATACAACAATTGGGTTCTTTCGAAACCTTTCTGGCAGCGGTAGTGCTGGCAGGTATTTTTCAGTTGATACTGGGCTTTGTGAGAGCCGGTTCTATAGCCGACTTTTTTCCTTCAAGCGTGATAAAAGGCATGCTGACAGGCATCGGGATCATTATTATTCTTAAACAAATTCCGCATGCGCTGGGGTATGACAAGGACGCTGAAGGTGATATGTATTTTGCGGAATCAGACGGCGCCAATACATTTTCTTCTATCTGGCAATCTATTACTAATTTTATACATCCGGGCGCAACGTTGGTAGCCCTTATTTCGATCGGTTTGATGCTGATGTGGGAGCGGCCAGCCATTAAAAAGCGGTTGGGGGCTATACCTGCAGCCCTGGTGGCGGTTCTAACCGGGGTGTTGTTGAACGAATTAATGAAAACATGGGGCGATCCCTGGGCGATTCGCACAGAACACCTGGTAAATATCCCCATTGCCGAAAACTTTGGCGCCTTTATAGGCCAGTTTACCCTGCCTGATTTCAGCCAGTTTACCAACCCGAAAGTGTACACCGTAGCGCTCACTATCTGTGCTGTGGCGTCCGTAGAAACATTGTTATGCCTGGAAGCGGTCGACAAAATTGATCCATATTCCAGGAACTCCAACCCCGATCGGGAACTCAAGGCACAAGGCATCGGCAATATTGTTTCGGGGCTGATCGGTGGCCTGCCTGTCACTTCTGTGATCGTTCGCAGTTCAGCCAATATCAATGCCGGCAGCCGTAGCAAATTGTCGGCTATTTTGCATGGTATATTGTTGCTGGTGTGCGCTGCACTGATCCCTTCTCTGCTCAACCTGATTCCACTTTCTGCGTTGGCAGCCGTGCTCATACTCACAGGCTACAAACTTGCGAAAATTTCCATTTTCAAGGAAATGTGGCAAAACGGGAAGTTTCAGTGGTGGCCCTTTGCCATCACTGTGGTGGCTGTCGTGTTCACCGATTTGCTTACAGGTGTGGGTATCGGGCTCGTGGCCAGCGTCATCGCTATCTTGTGGGGCAACCTGAACAACTCGTACCTCTTTCACCGCGAAGAGTACCATGAAGGCGACCTGATTCGCATTCAACTGTCGCAGGAAGTGTCGTTTCTTAACAAAGCATCCATCAAAAACACCCTGGAAACCCTGCCTCTCAATTCAAAGGTATTGATCGATGCCGCCGATACCGCCTATATCGATTTTGATGTACTGGAAATTATCCGTGAATACGCCGCTCAAAAAGCGCCCCAGAAAAATGTGCAGGTGATGCTCAACGGATTTAAAGATAAATACAAGTTCCACGATGCGGATTTCGTGCATTGCGAAACCGCCCCTCAACAAGAAAGCCAGCCCGCTGGCAATCAGAAAAACATCGTGCTGAACTGAAAGAATTAGCAAGAAGGTTTTTAGAAGGATGTCCGGCCCGGATGCTGTAAAGTGTCGGGGCCGTTTTTTTTAGTCCTGAGTCGATAGTCCTGAGTCCTGAGTCCGTAGAGTACACCTGATTGCTCTTGGCTTTCCTATATTTCAATGCCAAGAGCAATCAGGTGTACTCTACGGACTCAGGACTCAGGACTGTGGACTTCGGACTAAAAAAAGAGGCCCTCTTTCCGAAGAAAAAGGGCCTACTATTTCTTGCGAGGCAAGGGATGATTAAAAACTTCGTTCATAAGATTATATGCCGACAGGGTGCGGCAAGGACAACTAAATTGTAGAAAACATCATGCCAATTTTAGTTAATCCCTGCCGCAACTCCGGTCTGTGGAAAACTTTTTTATCGAATGAGCCGAACGTTTTTAGCCACCGGCTCGCCGCGTTCATTTTTACCAAGGGTAAACTCTACGGAGTCGCCTTCACGCAAGTCATTGAAATCGGTGTCGACCAGGAATGAAAAGTGAAAGAACAGATTATTGGTTTGCGGGAAACTGATAAATCCGTATCCATCTTTCAGGCTGAAAATTGTACTGGTACGCACTTCGCCATCTTCCTCCAGCGGTACTGTTTCAATAGGTGTTCCGGTCTCGCTGGCATAATTCCGTTTGCGCTCTACAAATAGGCGGCTCACTGGAAAAATGTCGTCGTTTTCTTCCCCTTTGTCGATGATGCTGTGCATGGCAAGCGGGTAGGTAGCCTCTTCAATCAAGTACTGCGAAGTAACTGTGCTACGACGTCGACCTTCTTCATCGTAAAATTCATAATCCCAGGTAAGAACCATCACCCTCACGCCGAGGGTGTGCAGTTTGCGCACCAGCGGTACAAAATCGCTGTCAGAAGCGATCAATACCACTACGTCAAACTGTTTGTGCAAGGTCAGTTCAAATGCTTCCAGCGCCATCCATACATCGATGCCGCGCTCCTGGCGGTACCCTTGTACGGTGCGAACGGGCAGGTAGTGGGTGGTTACACCCTCCATCATCAGGATGTCGTCAAAAAGGCGGTCATAGTACAAGCGGTTGCCCTCGTTGCTGGCTTCCTGTGCACTCAAACGGCCTCTGAAGTAGTGCGCATCAACGATTTGACACAAGGCAAAATCCTTGTCATCTTCATCGGCAATGTGTTGTCGCACAAATTCATGCAATCCTGCGATGCTGATGCGACTGCGGCGTTCATGGTGGTAAGCGTAATAATTGCTGACATGCAAGAAATAATTACCGTCATAGAAAACTCCTATGCGGGTCAACTTTTGTTTGTTCGTAGACATTTAATATATAATTTTTAATGGTATGTAACTTCAAGTAAACGTTTGCATTAGAAAACGTTTGGCGGCACTTTTACATGAAATTTGGTACTGGGAAGTACATAAAGAGGAGAGCGGACAGGTATAAGTAACACTAAATACCCGATTAATAGAACGTATTTTGAAAGGGCCGCAAAGGTACTACATTTTGTTGATTTTCGCTGTAATTCTATGAAAAACTTTTAAGTCGTAAGTCCTGAGTCCTGAGTCCTGAGTCCGTAGAGTACACCTTCATGCTCTTGGCATTCACAAATAACTATGCCAAGAGCATGAAGGTGTACTCTACGGACTCAGGACTCAGGACTTAGGACTTAGGACTTACGACTGTCGACTCAGGACTTTTTAAAACTCCATTCCCTCCATCTCCACCCTGTTATTTTTTCTACGAAACAACGAGACATCGAATTTACCAAAGCGGTAAGAGAAATTGAGCCGGATAAATTGAGGATCGCGGCGGCGCCAGGAGTTTTGTATAAAGTAAGCCGACTCGGTGTAAGAGCCTGATTTTCTGGAATGCAAGATGTCTTGCATACTCAGTGTGATACTTGCGGTGCGTTTCCACAAATCTTTGCGGACAGACACATCGACAAACCAAACCGGGATGGAATAACCTTGTGCGGTACTGGAAGGGGCGCCTCCCCAGCCACCGCCGCCACCAAAACGGCCGCCACCGCCGCCGTCGATGGCAAAAGCAGTGCGACTTTGGTAGGAACCATTTACCTGCACGGTAAAACTTTTCGGGAGTTTAACGCTCAGATTTTCCTTGATAAAATACGTGAATTGTTTGTTTTCCAGTTGCGATTCGATATTGCTCGCGTCTACAATCGAATTGTACAGGTTGATATTGGAAGTCAGGTCGATTTTTTTCCAGAACGTATTTTTCAAGGTCATTTCCACTCCATATGCCGTGCTGGAATTGGAGTTTTGAAACGTGGAAACAATGGTTTCCCGACCCAGAAAATCGTTGTATTCCGAAAACTGGTACCGTGTAATCAGGTCGGTAGCCCGTTTGTAATACACCGAAACCAGCAGGTTATGGTTTTTATTAAAAATATTCTGGTACGACAATTCCACCGAATTGGTAAACTCGGGTAGCAAGGCGGGGTTGCCACGAGAAAGCAGCAGCGAGTCGGAAAAATCGGGAAATGGAATCAACTGAAAAAAGTTCGGCCGATTAATACGCCTGCTTACGTTCAGTTGGAGGTTGTCTTCATTGTTCAGTTTGTAGGTCAGAAAGGCACTGGGAAACAGTTGAAAAGGATATTCGATGCCAAAAGTGGAGTCGGTTTCAAGCAGCAGCCCCTCATAAAACGAACTTTCGGCACGCAGGCCCACCTGATACCCCCACTGTCGAAACGACTGGCTGAATGTGCCGTATGCTGCATACACCTGATCGGTGTACTCGTATCGGTCGGCAAAACCGGGCGTGCGTACGTAGTCCTGCACCTGGTAATCGTATTGGTAACTGGCATTGTTGTTCCGGAAATTTCGAATGGCCGCACGCATGCCGGTTTCTACTTTCAAACCGTTTTTCAGAGGGCTTACAAAATCCGTTTGAACGGTTACAAACTCATTTCCGCCATCCCCTGCCTGTTTTTGGCGCGTATCGGGCGCCCCGTTGCCATAAGTAGTATTAAAAATGCCTTCATTGTCGGAACGCACCCGATTGAAATTCACATCGGCGGTCAGTTCTTTTCCTTCTTTTGGAAACAGGTGTTTGAACAGCAATTGTGAACCCAGGTTATTGAAATTGCGTGTGTTGTCGGTATTGCGGAGCGATGTACCCCGGCGTACCGTGCTGAGCAGCGTATCGGTCAGGATGTTCTGGTCGTCATCGAGATTGAACTGCCCGCGATTGTAGGAGGCTGCCAGTGTCAGGGTATTCCGATTGGTGATAAACCAGTCGATACCGCCACGTCCCATCGCAAAAAAACCATTGTTGACGGAGTGTGCGGTTTGGAAAACATTTGTCAGTGGGCTTCCAAACAGGTTATTCCGGTCTGTCTGCCCTTCACCAATAGAGCGACGCTGGTTGAAATTACCGGAAAGAAAAGAGTTGATTTTGCCTTCCCGCACGTTGATGTCGCCACCCAGATTGACCCGTCCACGCATGTCCACACCGGCGCGCACACTTCCGTTGTAGCCCACGCGCCTGTCTTTTTTCAATACGATGTTGACAATACCGGCACCACCGCCGGAAGCATCGTATTTGGCAGAAGGATTCGTGATAACTTCCACACTTTCAATGGCATCTGCCGGGATCTGGTCCAGTGTGAGCGGTGTGGGTCTGCCATCTACAAACAATTGTGGTGCGGCATTGCGAAGGGTCAAATTGCCATCCAGATCGACATTCAGCGAAGGCACGTTTTTCAAGGCATCTTCCGCCGAGCCGCCGGCCGCTATGGCGTCTTTATCCACCCGGTACACTTTTTTGTCGAGCGCCAGCGTAACCTGTGCGGCCTCTCCCTGTATCGTCACTTCTTTTAATAATTGGGAAGAGGCAGCCAGCCGGATATTTCCCAGGTCTTTGTCGACCATGCCTGCCATAGCGCTAAAGCCGCTGCCTGGGTTGCCGGAGTTGTTGTTTTGCGGCCGATTGCCACCGCCCATCATGCCTTTCAGGTTGAACGACACTTTCTGTTCAATTATAGCGTATCCCAAGTAATTGATTTTCAGGGTGTATTCACCCAAAACCTGCAAATTCTCCAAACTGAACTCGCCATTTTCCTGTGTCAGTTGGCCGGCAACGACTGTTGGTTTCATCGAGCGCGCAGCCGAATCGAAACGCATCGCCGTGAGTTGTACCGACGCATAACCAATGCCTTTGCCCGTGGCTTCGTCTACCACTTTTCCATAAAATCGACCCACATTGGCCTGTGCTGCATTGAATTGCCCTCCACCAGGGAACTGCGCAAAAACGGGTTGTGCCAGGCACCAAAACAGAAGGAAAAGCAACACGGTCGAAGAGTGTCGGCCGAGGAAGTTCATGTGTTTCATATTGTAACTTTAATTAGTCCTGAGTCCACAGTCCTAAGCCCTAAGTCCGTAGCGTTGACCGCGTACTTTTTGATCTCAGTTTGAATGGAAGCCTAAAAATATGCGGTCAACTCTACGGACTGTGGACTTAGGACTGTGGACTTAGGACTTAAAAATCATTCCAGATCAGCAAAAAACTTGCGCACTTCCGTAGCATCCTTCGGTTTGATGCGACCGGAAAGAATCAGCCGCAGTTCGCGGCGGCGGGCGGCGCCTTCATACAATTGTTGTTCTTCGCTCGACAATGGTATCACAGGCGGTACGGAAATAGGGTTTTTCTTTTTGTCGTCGAGGGCCACAAATGAAAAATAGGCATGGTTGCAACGCCGCGGTTGCTGGCCTTTCATATTGCTGGCGAAAACCTCAACATACACTTCCACCGAGGTATTGAATGCGCGGGTTACATTGGCTTCCAGGGTAATTACATCGCCGAGAAAGATCGGATTTTGGAAGGAAATATGGTCGACTGCGGCTGTCACCACATGCGCTTCGCAGTGTTTGCCGGCACAGATTGCGCTGACAATATCCATCCAGCGCATGAGGTATCCTCCCATCAGGTTGCCCATCGGGTTGGTGTCGTTGGGCATGATCAGTTCGGTCATGACCGTACGGCTTTCGGATACTTTTTTGGGCGTGAGGGCTTGTTTTGGCATGATATGAGTGTGGGAGGGGATGATAGGTTGAGGAGATGAGGGGTTGAGAGGTTGAGGGGTTGAGGGGGTTGAGGGGTTGAGGAGATGAGGGGTTGAGAGGTTGAGGGGTTGAGAGGTTGAGGGGTTGAGGAGATGAGGGGTTGAGAGGTTGAGGGGTTGAGAGGTTGAGGGGTTGAGAGGTTGAGAGGTTGAGGAGATGAGGGGATGAGGGGCGCACTAAATGCTCAACCCA
>JAIUPL010000045.1 GCA_020160935.1 Bacteroidota bacterium
AGAACTTGTCAGGCCAGGTAGATATTACCCAAGACCCCAAAATGTCCGACGACTGAATGGAAAATATCAAACCTTCAAAAACTATCGAAGAGCATCTTGAAATTCCTTAAGTCAACGACATTGGGCTAAAGCCCATACCACCGCCTGAACAGCATTCGGTATATCTCACTGATTTTGTCGCTGTCAAGGTTCTTACCAACTACAAAAAAGGACAGGGTAAAATATGTGGATAGTGATTTAATTTTTTTAAATTTAGGCATCCTGTAGAGAATCCTTCTAATCACCAAAATCCTGCTTCAAAGCCCCGATAACCAATAACCGATAACAAATAACCAAACTATGACCTACGAATTCAACGGTTTCCGCCCTGTAGTGCACGAAACGGCCTTCGTTCATCCGCAAGCGGCCGTGACGGGCAATGTCATCATTGGACGCGACGTATACATTGGCCCCGGTGCAGCCATACGAGGCGACTGGGGACAAATAGTGATAGAAGACGGCTGCAATGTGCAGGAAAACTGTACTGTTCACATGTTTCCGGGCATTACGGTGTTTTTGAGAGCAGGCGCACACATCGGGCATGGCGCTATCGTACATGGCGCACAGATAGGGCGCAATTGCCTGATAGGTATGAATGCTGTGCTGATGGACGAGGTAAACCTCGGCGATGAAAGCATCGTTGGAGCATTGTGTTTTATCAAAAGCGGTGAAATAATACCGCCCCGCAGCCTGGTCGTTGGCAATCCCGGAAAAATCATTCGCAGCGTCAGCGATGATATGCTGGCCTGGAAAACCGAAGGCACCCGCCTGTACCAGCAATTGCCGGCACAATGCCACGACACCTTGCGGCCTTGCGAACCTTTGCGCGCTATACCCGAAGATTTGCCGTCGATGGATAAAAACTATGCGATCTGGAAAGAAAGGAAGTAGATTTACATAACCTATGATAGTTGCACGATCGTTTTCCTCCGGACTGGCCTGGCGCATTGCCGGCCTTTTTATAGCGGCCCTGGGGGTTGCTGTAGCCGTGGCATGGCCCCAGCACCCCAATTACTGGATGGCTTCCCTGATTGCGCTGGCAGCAGTGCAATTGAGTTTCAATCTGTTCCGATACGTGAACGATACCAATCGGCGGCTGGCGCGTTTTTTTGAAAGCGTTCGATACTCCGATTTTGCCATCCGTTTTTCATCGGGAAAAGAAAAAGGCGATTCTTTTGAGGCGGTGAACCGGCAATTCAACGAAGTGCTGGAGGCTTTCCGCCAGACCCGGGCTGAAAAAGAAGCCAATCTCCTGTTTCTCAATGCCATGGTGCAGCACCTCAGCACCGGGATTATTGCATTTGATGCCCAGAACAACGTGCTGATTTCCAACAACGCAGCCTTGCAATTGCTGGGCTTGTATCGATTGCACCACCTCAGCGACCTACCCGAGCGGCACCGTCCGCTGATACAATTGATCGTGCAACTGAATGGAAAGGGAAAGGTGTTGTACCAGCCTGAAACCAACCGCCAACTGTCGGTGCAAGGTGTGGCACTGAACCTGCAAGGACGCGCGGTGCGATTGCTCACCCTGCAAAATATCCACACTGAACTTCAACGCAAGGAAGTAGACGCCTGGCGCAATCTTACCCGCGTACTGCGCCATGAAATGATGAATTCAATTACGCCTATTGTGTCGCTGGTGGAAACGGCACAAGACATTGTGCGTTGCGACCTGCCCTCTACGGAAGCCTCTGCCGACCTGTCTGAAGCGCTGGAGGTAGTGGCTACACGCAGTCGGGGGCTGGTCAATTTTGTGGAGGCTTATCGCTCCTTTACATCGGTTCCCGACCCCAAAATGGAAGATATTCATGTAAGAAAACTGCTCGAACGCGTACTCTCGCTTACGGCTTCCGACAATAAACAACAGCAAGTCAAAACAGAAATGTTTGTCGATCCTGAAGACCTGAAACTAAAGGGGGATGCGGGCCAACTGGAAATGATTTTGATTAACCTCGTGAAAAATGCCCGCGAATCATTTGACCAGAAAACGGGCGGTGGCGAGCGCCGTATCACCCTGCGGGCCGGAGCCGATACGAAAGGCAAGGCATTTATAGAAGTGGAAGACAACGGGCCGGGTATTGCGCCGGAATTGCTGGAGGAAATTTTTATCCCGTTTTTTACCACCAAACCCACTGGTACAGGCATCGGTTTGAGCCTTTCCCGCCAGATCATGCAATTGCATGGCGGCGATATTCGTGCCGGAGCGTCGGTAGGTGGCGGGGCGCGGTTTGTGCTGGAGTTTTAGTGAGTGGTGAGTAGTGAGTGGTGAGTAGTGAGTGGTGGTGGTGTACCCTTTGTATCCCAAATAGAAAAGTCAAGGGTACACCACCATCACTCACTACTCACCACTCACCACTCACCACTCACTACTCACCACTCACCACTCACTATTTCAACTGGAAGTTAAACGTAATCGTTCCACATTCCTTCGCGCTATCGGAAGCAGCGAATTTATATCCACGGGCGGCTGCCAGGGCCTTGTTGCGCAGTTCGCTGTCGCTGGTGGTGGAACCACGTTGGGTGTAGTCGGCACTGATCACGTTTCCATCGCTGTCGACGCATACTTCGATGACGACTTTACCCTGTTTCTGTGAATTGTCGTTGATGGCGCCACGCTGGTGTACAGCGCGACCACCCAAGCCGCCACCGATAGAGGGGCCTGAGCCAGTGCCTACGCCGCCGCCGGTACCACCACCGGAGCCGTTGCTTTTTCCGAATGGATTGCTGCCCGTGCCACTGGGAATACCCTGGTTACCGGGTTTGCCCGTATTGCCCTGACCGGTGCCCGTGCTGCCGGGTTTGCCAAAACTGCCGCCAAACTGACCTTTTTTCTTGGCCAGTTCTTCCTGTTCACGGCGCTTGCGGTCGGCCTCTGCCTGAGCGGCAGCCTCTTGTTCGCGGCGGACGCGATCGGCTTCGGCTTTGCGCTGACGCTCGGCTTCCTGCTGTTTTTTAACAGCTGCCACATCCGGGTCGTCGCCCGTTACTACAGGTGGTGTAGGCGATGTTTTTACAGGCTCGGATGGAGCGGGCTTGGAAGGCGTAGGCGTTGGAGTCGGGTTTTCCACAGGCTCCGTTACAGAGGGGTCTTCCATTTGCTGGCCTTGTGGAGCGGGGTTGTTGCCCTGGCCTTCATCGGGGAGTCCTGCCGCTGCATCGTCGCCGCCGCCACCCCAGTCGAGTTGAATGACGGCTTCTTCCTTGAATTCGGAAGCCGGGAAGGTATAGAATATGAGAAACGCCAGCAGCAGGGCATGCACGATCAGGCTGCCTATCGCTGCTTTGGTGTTGTTCTCTTCATTGCTGACCGTCTGTTTCATAGATCATTGATTTTTGAGAAAGGATGTCGATGTCGTCCTTTATACACAAACGAAAGGCAGAAAAATTTCATGCCTGCCGGATGTTACCGTCCTCTCAATGTATTCTTAATTGATCTTTTTCGGGCTCGTAACCAGAATGGTTTTCAATTTCAGGCGGTTGGCAATGTCCAGCACCGTGACCACATATTCGATGGGTACACCTTCTGCTGCGCTGACCGACATGGTGGTTTTAGAAACGTCGTCTGTCAGGGTTTTTACCCGGGCGCGGAGCGCGGCTTCCAGTTCGGCTTCCGTTTTAGGTGTTCTTTCCAGATAATATTTTCCGTCTGAAGTGATGGAAACGGCCAGCCTGGATTCCGGAGAGGCCATCGTTTTGGAGGCGCTCGACGGGAGCGTCAGGTTGAGGGCGTTGGTGGTAACGAAATTGGACGTGAGCATGAAGAACATCAGCAGCAGGAAGATGACGTCGATCATGGCTGCCAGGCTGAATTCGGGTTCTACGCGGTTCCGACGTTTGAGTGCCATATTTCTTGATTTTTATGCGTTGGGAAATGCGGTGTTCGGGCATAGCCGGATACCTGAAAGCATCCTGTTGGCCTTTTTTGCCCTGCACCTCAGCCTGAAAAATTAACGGGAAGGCTCCTGCAGCAGATCCATGAACTGAACGGCCGTATTTTCCATTTTGAAAATAACCTTGTCGAGGTTGGACACGAGCAGGTTGTAGCCGGCCATGGCAATAATTGACACAAAAAGACCGAAAGCCGTAGCCGTCAGGGCGTGGTAGATACCGTTTGACAATACTTTCGGGGTGACCGTTTCGGCGTTCGACATATCCTGGAATGAGATAATCAGACCGATTACCGTACCCAACAAACCAATCATCGGGGCGATACCCGAAATAGAGGCCAGGGTAGAGAGGTTTTTCTCCAGTTTCAGCAGTTCGAGGTTACCCACGTTCTCAATGGCGCGGTTGATGTCGTCGAGCGGCTTGCCGATGCGATCCAAGCCTTTTTCCACCATGCGGGCCATCGGCGCATCCACGCTCTGGCACAGCGCTTTGGCAGCCTGCAGGTTTCCATTTTCAACACTGGCGCGAATGCTGTTCATAAAATTCTGATCCACCTGACCGGCACGGGTGATGGTGAGGTAGCGCTCAATGATGATATATAGTGCATACACAGAAAGCAGCGACAGGATCGAAATCACGACCTGGCCCGAAAGGCTGCTGCCGGTAATAATATCGAACAGGCTTTTCGATTCAGTATGTTGAATGTCGGCCGTTTTGGTCGTTAGTTGCAAAAAGAAAAAGGAAGTCAGGATGGCGTTCAGTGTCATAAGAACGGAAGGCTGTTTACAGGTGAAACCGATTGTTTTCTTTTGAAGTCTTGCGAACGCCAAAAGTAGAGTATTTTGTATTCGGGCAAGCAATTTCCTTAACATTTTTAGGGTTTCATAACTATTTTGCCACTTGAAGGACAAAGTTGGAGGCTTGACAATGAAGGAATTACACATGCGGCCCATGTTTGCTCCGCGTTGATTACATTTGCCAAACAAACTTTTTGAAATGAAACGAACGCCCATCTTATGCTGCTTTCTGGTGCTGCTGGCAGCCTGCAAGAATGACCGAAAACAGCCCGAACAAACGCCGCCGCCACCTGAAACGGTCAGTACCGACACCCGCCCGGCCGTATTGCTGGAAGGCGTGTATGCCACTTCCACCCAGCCGGGAAGCGATGTGGCATTTCTGTTTGATGCGGAAAATAACAACTTCTGGCAGACCAAACCCGGCGCCGGCCCCGACGAAGGCCTGATGCTGTATTTCCGCAATCCGGTGCAGTTATCGGCCCTGCAATTGCAGGCAGAAGGTAACAGTTTTGCGCCTGCGCCCGCTCCCTCGGCCATGCAGGTGTACGTGAACGGCACCGCCCTGCCCGCTACGGGTCCGGGCCAGAAGGTGCAACTGGACAACACACCCGTCAAGTCGCTCTACCTGCGTTTCAATGCCACGGGCAAGGAAGCAGCAATGGATGTGGTAAAAAACGACGTGAAAACTACGATCAGTGAGTTCCCCGCCGATGCCTCCATCCGCGTGCTGGGTCTGCAATGCTGGGACGACAAAGGGCAGGAACTGCGACTCGTAGCGCCCGGGCAGGTGCCGGGAAAAATTACTGCCAGCAGCACCCTTTCACCAGCCTCGGCCTTCGGCGGCGCCAACTTGTTCGACAGCCGCAAGGAATTTGCCTGGGTGGAGGGCAATGCCGCCACGGCAGGTGAAAATGAAACGCTGCGCTTCGAATTCGACCGCGACGTGCACATCACCGCCCTCGAAATCTGGAACGGCTACCAGCGCTCAGCCGAGCATTTTCAGGCCAATGCACGGGTGCGCGATTTTTCTTTTGGCGTACAAGGCGGACTGTCGCATGCCTACACCCTGCGCGACAGCCGTGCCGGCCAGAAAATCGACCTTACTGCGGCGGCCACAGGTAAAACGTTTGAGTTGAAAATTGCCAGTATTTACCCTGGAAGGACGTATAAAGACCTGGCTATCAGCGATATACTTTTTTACGACAGCGACCAGGCTTTTACCATGAAAACCGGTTTTGCGGAAACATTGAGCCAAAGCAACCGCACGCGCGCCCAGGGCTCGCCGCTCGCGGGCATCCTCGACCGGCGTATCAGCAATGAAACCGACGATGCCGAAATCATCAAGCAATCGCTGATTTTGCGTTCCGACGGCACTTTTGTGATGTACAGCGTCACCGACGAAACGGGCGACCAGATCCTGGCCGATGGCAACTGGGAACTCAACAAGGCGGCTGGCGGCAGCGCGACGCTCACGGTTTTTGGCAAATGGTTCAGCCAGACCAACCTGGCTTCCTACTACGAAGGCAACAGCCGCGAGGAAATCACGCGTATTTTTAAAGACGTGCTGACTGTGACGCCGGACAAGGTGTCGGGCGCTAAAATGATCGGTACGTTTTGGGTAAAATAAGGTACCTGTGGCTGCCGGCGTTGGCGGTGCTGGCCACCATGTTGCGGTATCATGCCTTCAGCCAGACACCATATGCCAATGGCTGGGACAGTTACTTCTACCTCGTACAGCTCAAATCGCTGGAAACGACGGGGCACATGCACTCGCCGGAGGCCTCGCTTATTTATCCGTATCTGCGTGTATTTTACTGGATTACAGGCGATTATGTAACCGGCATGAAATGGGCCATGGCTACGCTGTGCGGCCTATGGGTAGCGCTTCTTGGTAGCATGGACTTTAGTCCGTCGGGACAGAAGGCATTTATGCCTTCGCCTTGCGCCCTCAAGGGCGCTGATCCCGACGCGCCAAAGCGCATACTACCACTTTGGGCCCTCTTTTCTCCCCACCTCACCTATTTCGCTGCACAATACCCCAAAAATCTCCTTGGCCTGCTCCTGTTTCTCTTTTTTGTCCGCAGCCTGCACCGACCATTTCCCGGAAAAACAGCCTGGCTCGTACCCGCAGCGCTGCTCCTGCTCAATTATTTCGGCCACCGCATGACCTTCGGACTGTCCGTGGCGTACCTCGTTTTGTTCCTGTTTTTCCAATATGGAACAAGGCTGCTCGATCGAGCCGCGCTCCGGAAATGGGCCTTCGCTGTTGTGGGTGCAATCGTTCTGTTTCTGCTGGCGGGCCAGGTATTCCCCGGGCTGGCACACCTGGCCGACCTGGGGCGTCTGGGTGGCTTGTTGCGCCCGACGCCGCAGTTTGCGCCCTGGTCGTTTGTTCAAACGCTGGGCTGGCAGCGCATGTCGCCGTGGTGGCTGTTTGAAATCGCTGCTGTTACGGGTTTCTTTGTCTGGTCGCTGGTGGTGGCCTTTCGCCGGAAAGAGACGGCGAATCTGCCCATGCTGGTGTTGTGCGCGGCTTTACTGTTTCCTTTTATGGAATGGTCGAGCACGGGACTGGCCTGGCGCTGCTGGATGGTGTTTGTGCTGCTGGCGCCGCTGGCGGGCATGTTCCCGTTTGGAAAAAAAGCCGGTGTCTGGGGCGCTGCGCTGCTGTTGTTGGCCTCGTTTTTTTCCTGGAAAAGTTACCAGCCTGCCCTGCAAGACCCTGATTATGCGCAGTTTGAAAAAATAACCCTGCGCACGCAGGCCTTTTTCGGCAATTCACTCCGGCCCGAACTGGTGATTGCGCACAATGCCCTGGCCGAATATTTCACCTTCACGACCGGCACGGACGCCATGCCCTGGCTGCCGGAGTACACCATCGATTCGACGCGTTTGTGGCGGATCGCGGCGGGCGTGCACCTGCCCACGCTGCAATATTTTTCAGGGGAGCATAACTTGCAGCGGATTAAAAACCTCGGCAGCCATTATTTTTTGCTGCCCGAACAGGTGTGGCAGGCGGCGCTGGCCCGTGCGCATGCCGAGCAAGACACCGTGTTTCTGGAAACAGCGGAGTCGTGGCGAAATCCGTGGAAGATGAGGCCGGGGTGGTTATTGCGGAGGAAGGGAGGGTGATTCTTTTGGTAGTATGGACTTTAGTCCGTCGGGACAGCGCCATTTATGGCGCATAGAATATTTTTATTGTGAGCGCCATAAATGGCGCTGTCCCGACGGACTAAAGTCCATACTACCACCACCTTCGCCCCTGGCTATTGTGATATAGCAGGAGGCGCCTTATATTTGCCAATAAAGGCACACCTTACAACCATTTAAAAACCAACTACTTATGTCGGACTTCCAAGTTGCTGTCGAACTCGGCGTCGACCTCATGAAAGACATCGTGGCTGCGGGGTATTCGTTTTTGAAAGAGAAAAGCAAAGCGCGCGATTTTTGGGGTGCGGCGACGAGCAAATACATCGGCGGCTTGCTCGAACGCAACAGCACCATCAAGGTGCTGACGATGCGCGAGCCGCAGCCGCTGGAAAAACTCTTCGTTCGTGCCAATATCCTGAAAGATAAAATCACGGCAGAACTGGGCCTCAGCGCCGAAGAACTGGAAAAATTCCACGACCTCGACCGCCGCACCTTTGGCAAAATCGCTGAAACGGTAGACGGGGAACTCATTGTGAACCAACTCCAGCGCTTCATCGTGCTGGGCAAGCCGGGCGCGGGCAAAACGACGTACCTGCGCTACCTGACGCTGATGATGCTCCAGCCATTCAGCCAGATCGAACAACGTAAATTACCCGTGTTTGTGACCCTGCGCGAGTGGGCCGACCGGAAAAAGCCACTGATGGATTTCATTGTGGAGCAGTTCGACATTTGCGGGTTCGAGGAAGCGCGGCCTTTTGTGGAGCGGGTGCTGGGCAACGGCGACTGCGTAGTGTTGTTCGATGGCCTCGATGAAGTGAGTCAGGAGGCCAACCAGCACGGCATTATTCAGGAAATAAAGGATTTTTCGGACAAATACGGCAAAAACCAGTTTATCATCAGTTGCAGGGTGGCGGCGTACAACCGCTGGTTCGAGCGCTTTTCCGATGTGGAAATGGCCGATTTTAACGAAGCCCAAATAGAACAATTCATCCGGAACTGGTTTCACGCCGAGCCGGAAGTGGGGAAGGAATGCTGGGAAAAACTGCAAAAAAGCCCCCAACTCAAGGAACTGGCCTCCGTGCCCTTGCTGCTCACCCTGCTTTGCATCGTGTATAACCGCAGCAACAATTTCCCGCCCAACCGCGCCAACTTGTATGAGGAAGCCATCGATGCCCTGCTGCGCGACTGGGACGCTACGCGCCGAATCAGCCGCGATGATGTGTACAAACAACTTTCCATCACCCGCAAAAAATCCATGTTTGCGCGCATCGCCTGGGGCACGTTCACGGAGAATATGTACTTCGTGCCGGAGCGGATACTGACCAAACAGATAGAAAAATACATTGAACATCTGCCTGGGTTCAAACCCGAAGAATTGGATGTGGACAGCCAGGCAGTGCTGAAATCCATCGAGGCCCAGCACGGTATTTTTGTAGAAAGGGCGAAGAAAGTCCACTCTTTCGCGCACCTTACTTTTCAGGAGTATTTTACCGCAAAGTACATCGTGGACAATGCCCGCGAAGGCACCCTGGAAAGGCTGGTGAACGAACACCTGTACGACGACAAATGGAAGGAGGTGTTTTTGCTGGTAGCAGGCATGCTAGACAATGCGGAGGAACTTTTTATTTTGATGGAGAGAAAAAACAATGAATTGTTGAAGGTAAAGGAGATCAAGGAGTTGATGGTAGTAGCGGAAGGGGCATTACTGAAAAACAAGAGCCGCTACCCGGACATTGTTAGAAGGGATATTGCAATAGTTATTACCCTCATCCTTGAATATGCCCGTTCGCAGACTCGTGACTTTATCATTGACCTTGACCGTTTCTTTGTCCATGAATATGCCAGTATTCATACCCGTGCCCGTGCCCAAGTCCTTGACTTTGATCTTAACCGAGCTCTTGACCTTAGATTTAACTATGACCAAGTCTATGACTATGACTTTGTCCTTGGCCTAGCTCGAGCCCATGCCCTTGACCTTGATCTTAACCTTGACATTTTGGAAAACTATGTCAAGGTCAACGTTTTTCCCATAGAAATTCTTGATCAACTCGCCAACTTCCTAAAAGCAAAGATTTTGATTTTAAATTGCTTAGAGCACGACGCCTTCGTCTCCAAAAATATCCGGGAGCGCATCCTGCACGATCGGCTTATGGTGGGAGAGGAGTAGAAGATGCCCTTCGCCTAAGTTACACATCAATACCAAGCACTTGTCACCCTGGCGGGGCCCGTTCACTCTACGGCGCGTAACAGCGTATTTCCCCCTCGTAGAGCGGACGGGCCCCGCCAGGGTGACAAGCGCTTGGTGTAGGTACGTATCTTAGGCGAATGGCATCTTGGGTAGTTGGCATGGTTTATTACGCGCCGTAGAGCGGACGGGCCCCGCCAGGGTGACAAGCGCTTGGCGTTGGTGCGTGGTTGTGGCAAACGATTTTGCTGGAAAGCAGCGTTGCTTGCTACACGCACGTAGAGTGAACGGGCCCCGTCAGGGTGACAAGTGCTTGGTGTAGGTGTGTAACTTAGGCGAATGATTGCGTTGGAATGTAGCATTATTGCCCCTTGCCTCTTGCCCCTTGCCCCTTTGCCCCTTGCCCCTTGCCCTTTACCCCTTGCCCTTTGCCTCTTGCCCTACGGGCTCATTTTCGCAAAAATAATCCCCACGACCACGGCCTGGAACACGCCGTAAACAAACCAGGTCAGCACCATTTCAAAAGAAACGGACAGGGAACTGAAAATCAGCCACATGGATGGCAGGGTGGCAATGAGCGCATACACCAGGCCCATTTCAAGGCCACGCCACCAGAAAGAGCCATGGAACAGGCCTTTAAAACGCCGCCAGAACCAGGCCAGCGCAAAACTCAGGATAAAGGGGTGTATGAAATACAACATACCCTTTTGTTCGTCGAAACTGAAAATCGGGTCGTAGTATTCCTCTGCAATTTTCGGAAACAGCATGACCGCCAGGTACAGCGCCAGGTAACTGAATACGGACAGGACGACGCCTGCGATGATGCCTTTTAATAAAAATCTTTTCATAGTGAGTAGTGAATGGTGAGTAGTGAGCGGTGAGTAGTGAGTGGTGGACGCATTCGCCCAAACCTCCGTTGGTAAGGGCAGCCCTCGTGGCTGCCCGTGGCCCTCATGTGCCAGTGCCCCTCATGCCCGTCCTTTACTGGAGTTCGCCTACGTCGATGAGCAGATCGAAATGGAACGTGATCCAGTCGTCCACTTTAATGAGGCCGAACATGGCTTCGGGCGGGTCTATTCCGAAAGCGCTCATTTGAAGCGCCTGTTCGCCGCGCAACTGGAAACGGCGCGGGCCGATTTTGCGTGCCTTTCCGGCAAGCGGCTGTTCCTTGGTGCTGGGGCCGATGGTAATTTTCACCCGCGCCTGCACATCGAACCAGTCCTTGCAGTTGCCGTCGAGGCATTGGGCGTTTTGGCGGGTGTCGACGAGCGCGATGCGGATATGGGGATACTGATCGGCCTTCAGGGCTTTTTGCATGTCGTGGTCGATCTTCCGGTTGTGGCAATCGAAACGTTTGACAGGGATGGCGAGGTCCACATTTTTGAAGCGGGCGTATCCGCCATTGCGGTCAATTTCGAGCGTTTGTTCCTGGTACTGCTGGTCGCAATCGCAGGTAAATGAGTTGACATTGGAAGTGCCTTTCAAGTACAGGCGGCTGCCGGAAGCGATCTGGTACCTTTTTTTGACGGGGTTGCTGTGGTGGGTGGTGGCCGACATCAATAGAAAACCCGTCGTGCAGATGAAGAGCCATGATAACCACCTGTAATTTGTGCAATACATAGGGAGGAAGAGGGAATGTAAGACGGGACGGATGGAATGAAAAAGCCCCGTAGCCTGTACAGGCTACGGAGCATTTCACAGTAAGGTTTTTAGAAACCGATCACTGCTTCTACTACGAAGCCACTGAATTTTGCTTCATTGCGGTAGTCAGTTGTCGGAAAATCTTTGTAGTTCTGAACTACGTATTCGCCTTTCAGCAGCATGTTTTTGGTCGGGAACCAGCCGGCAGCCACGGCTACGCGGTCGATCGAGATTTCGCTGGTAAAGCCTTGCGGGGTGCCTTTTGCCGAGATGTAACGGGCGCCGAGGTAGGCTTGCTCGTTTTTCAGGAAGCGGTACAGACCTTCAACAGCCAGTTGGTTGAAACTGCGTTCGGAACCGTCGCGTTCGGCATTTGTGCGGCCTTTGATGATCTGATAGTCGCCAAATACTTCCAGGCCTTTGTATTTCAGGAACGGGTTGATACTGATGGCATTTACCTTGTTGGCCACGCCCAGACCGGTGAAACGACCGGAGTCTTTGTTGGCAGCATAGGTGCCGCTGGAAGGTTCTGCCACCATGAAGTAGTGCGAACCTGTGCGGTCGCCTGCGTACAGGGTGTTACGGCCGCTGCTGCTGTTGTTGTACATGGAAGCAGAGAGGCGGAAACGGAAGTCGGTAAACGTTTTGTCGTAGGCCAGTTTGAAATACACTGACGGTTTTTTCTCAGTAGGTTCTACGTTTGGAGCCACCGGAGTAGTCGGGTAGTTGTCGATATTACCATTGATGAAGCCGGAGGTCAGACCCACCATACCCATGAAGCCGTCTACCGGGAAAACATACACCTCACCACCGATTTCTGTGGTAAATGCGTCGAAAATCAGGTTTTCTACAAAGGGGTTGAACATCGTGTTACCACCATCAGTGCGGCGGAACTGCATATCGCCGAAGTTGGGTTGGAAGTGACCGATTTTTACGCGGAAGTTGTCAGTGTACCATTGCGGGCTACCGAACATCGGGAGTTTGTCGATTTGGATATAACCGCCTTTCACCCAGAATTCGGAGTGGTGACGCGAAGACATGTAGTTTTCGAGTGCTACGCGGATACCGTCGCCGATCTGCATGTCGAGGTTCAGGTTAGCCATGGCCAGGTTGAAGCCGGACAAGGTTGCGCTGGTGGAGTCTTCTGCTTTTACCACACCATACAGCAGGTTTTTATTAGCGGCATTGGTGGCAGAAGTAGCAACGTATGTAGGGGTGTTGGAGGATTTGAGGGATTGGAAATCTTGCGTGAAAGCACCGCCGATACGAATTTTGAAACCCGTAAATTCCGGTTGTTCCGCTTTTTTGGAAGGTTCGAATACATTGATGCCTTCTTTATCCCATGGGCGGTAGTACTGGATGTTGGGCTGTTGTGCAGCAAGATGGACGCTTAGGAAAAGCGCAAGACTGGAAAGGAGGACCAGGTTTTTCATATAATAGAAATTTAGTTTTGAATTAGATGTGTGTGCGTGAATGCGGCTCTCAGGGTTGTTGGTTTATTGGCTGACTGGTGCAGGGCCTTTGAGCGATACCTGAAAAACGATTTCTACTTCGTCGCCGGTGGTGAGTGTGCCGAGAAGAGCGGTAGGAGGTTTTATATTGTAGTCGGTCATTTTCAGTTTTTTGGAACCACTGAAGGTGACCGTTCCATCGGAGCCGATTTTGCCTTTTACATACAGATCGATGTAGTTACTGGCGCCTGCGATGCTGAGCGAACCGCTGGCATTGATGTCGTACGCGTCACCTTTTTTTACGATGGAACTAACCTTGCCCAGTTTGAAACCGATATTGGGGAATTTATCTGCTTTCAGGGCGTCATAGGTCTTGTTGTCCATGATGGATCCCTTGGCACTTTTGATCGATTTAACCGGTATTTCCACAAACAGGGCATCGATGGATTTGAGTGTGCCGGCAGTAAAAGTGAAATTGCCGTTGGCCCGTACTTCCTTGGCGTTGGATTCCCAATCATGCAGATTGGAAGTGCCTTTCACGACCAAAGAATAATTGGAAATTCTGTAGTTCGATTGTCCGAAAGCAAATGAAATCGAACAGATTGCAAGTAATAAGAGTTTATATTTCATGATCGTTGGATTTTGAGACAAATTTACCGGCACTCGATCCCGGGCCATGCTGACGGTGCTTATGTTGCTGTATGACCTTGGTCATGCTACACAAACTATGCGTGCGCACACATTTACACTTCCGTATTTGTCTACCTTTACTGCTATATTTCCAACCTGCTTTATTCTACACTATGGCTCACCCTACCACCCGCAACTTTGCCGCCAGCGTCCAAACAGAAGTCGACGCCGCCTACCTCTATGAGTGTATCGCAGCCGCCGAACCCGACCCCGGTATTTCCAGCGTTTTCCGCGAATTATCGAAAATAGAAGCAGGCCACGCACAGGGCATGCTGCGCGGTTTGGCCCAGCAAGGCATACACGTGAGCATGCCCGGCCCGTCGTGGCGCGCGCGGGTACTGGATCGTATCGGGAAAATTTTCGGTTACGACTATATAATAGGTGTGATGATGGACACCGAAAAGGACATTGCCCGGGCCGTGGTGCAACAAAAAACCAACGAAAACATGCCCCTGAAAGGCGACGAAGGCAACCACGTAAAAATCCTGCAGTCGCTGCTGGCCAATAAACACAAGGTGTCGGGCGAACAACTTTCCCGCATCGAAGGCCGCCACAAAACCGTGGGCGGCAATGCCCTGCGCGCCGCTGTGCTGGGCGCCAACGACGGCCTGGTGTCCAATATGAGCCTTGTAATGGGCGTAGCCGGCGCTACCAGCGGGCAATCGGCCGTGTTGCTCGCCGGCTCGGCCGGACTGCTGGCCGGGGCCCTGTCGATGGCGCTCGGCGAATGGATTTCGGTGAAAAGTTCGCAGGAACTCTACGAACGCCAGATGGCGCTCGAAATGGACGAAATAGAAAGCAACCCCGAAGGCGAAATCAAGGAACTAACGCTCATTTACATCGCCAAAGGCATCCCTGAAGCACAGGCCCACGATATGGCGGTGGAAGTGATGTCGGACCACAGCCGCGCCCACGAAGTGCTCGTCAAGGAAGAACTGGGCATCAACCCGGAAGAACTGAAAAGTTCGGCCTGGGAAGCAGCCATCGCATCTTTCATCCTGTTTGCCATTGGGGCCATCATTCCGCTGGCGCCGTTTTTCTGGAGCGGCGGTTACAATGCGATCATATGGAGCGGAGTGGCCAGCACCATCGGATTGTTTGTGATCGGCTCGGCTATTACCCTCTTTACCGGAAAAAGCATCTGGGTGTCAGGTACACGCCAGGTCGTATTCGGACTGCTGGCCGCGGCCATTACGTTTGGGATCGGGCGACTGATCGGGGTGTCGATAGCAGGGTAGAGTGTTTTGGTGTTTTCGTGTTTTAGACCTCACCCCCCGGCCCCCTCTCCAACGGGGTGAGGTTAACCCATAAGTCAGGGGGATTTGAAAAAAGTTATAGTTCTTTGACAGACTGAAACCATCTAAAGTTGTTAAGCAATGATTTTAGAACCAATCATACGCGAACAGATGTCGCATTATCG
>JAIUPL010000013.1 GCA_020160935.1 Bacteroidota bacterium
TATGGAATGCCGGGGTGGCAGTCTATTTGGGCTGGCTGGAATTACTTCCAAAACTTAGTAGATGGTTTCAATATGTCAATGAACTACACTTTTTTCAAATCCCCCTGACTTATGGGTTAACCTCACCCGTTGGAGAGGGGGCCAGGGGGTGAGACCTCCAAAACCCAAAAACCCAAAAACACGAAAACCCAAAAACACGAAAACACCTTTATACACACCAATTCACACATTTCGCTCATTCATTTCTAACGCAATGCGCCAATTATTTTTCCTGGCAATGATCGCCATCCTGGCTACCCAGATTGCCTGCAAAAAAAACACCATCACTACAGAACACGGCTACCAATTCACCAACCACACGGATAAAGGTGGCGTCAAACCGCAACCTGGTGAAACCGTTTTGCTGCAAACGTATACCTACATCGGCGACTCGCTGATGGCCAGCACACAGAAAAACTACGGCGGACCACGCGAGTTTGCCCTGTTTGAAAAAGACAAATTGCCTAAACGCGTGCCCGCTATCTATGACGCCTGCCTGCTGATGGGCGAAGGCGACAGTGCTACCGTTGTGGAAGTAATCGACTCTTTCCTGCAAAAATTCATCCCGCCCACACTCAAAGACGCCAAAGAAGTGCGTTATGAAGTAGTGATTGTTGACATCATCACCGCCGATGAGAAGAAAAAAGCAGAGGAAGCCGCCAAAGCGCAGTTCTCCACCGTTGAAGGTGCTGTTAAAGGCATTATCACCGACTACAACTCCGGCGCACTGAATGCCAAACTGACTACCACTGCTTCCGGCCTGAAAGTGCTGATCGTCGACAAAGGCAGCGGCGCCGCCCTCAAAACGGGTGAAGCCATCAAGACAAACTATTACGGCGCCCTGAAAACAGGCGCTATGTTCGATAACTCCTACGAACGCGGCGAACCGCTGGGATTCCCGGTCGGTGTGGGCCAGATGATTCCGGGCTTCGACGAAGGCGCCATGCTGCTCAACCACGGTGGCAAAGCCTACTTCTTCATTCCGCCGGCACTTGGTTACGGACAACAGGAAAATGGCCCAATTCCGGCCAATTCGGAATTGATTTTCTACGTAGAAGTGCTGTAAGATTTTCGAGGCTGTTTCATAAGTACTGCATATTGGATACTTATGAAACAGCCTCATAAATCTATATAAAATGATCGCAAACGTCATGGTACACACCTTCAAGTTGAACCACCCGGCGCTACTTTTTTTCATTATGCTGCTGCCGGCCCTCCTCTCTGCTCAGTCGCGCAGTATCCCGACCCCGCACGGCTACCGTTTTATCAACCATACCAATAAGCGCAGCAAAAAGCCCCAGATCGGCGAAACAGTATCCACTTACGTCGATGTATGGGTAGGCGATCAACTGCTCAGCAGTTCGCGCAAATCAGGTTCGGGACTTTACCTATATGATCTTCCGGACACGACAACCAACCACGTAACGCCCGTCATTGAAGCCGCCCTGATGATGAGCGTAGGCGACAGCGCCACGATATACCAGAAGATTGACGACTACATGCGGCAATTTATTCCCGAAGGCAAACGCAATGAAAAGGAACTTGCTTTTAACATTGTGCTGGTTGGTATTCAGAGTGTAGAAGACAAACAACGTATGGCGCAGCGGGCACGCGAACGTGCCATTCAGGTGCGCACCAAGGTTGAAACCGTCGTACAGGATTACACCCTTGGCCGACTCGATAGTCGCATTACCACAACGGCTTCCGGCCTCAAAATACTGGTGGAAGAACCCGGAAATGGCGCGCACGTAGTAGCGCAGGAAGCAGTGCAGGTGCACTACTTTGCTTTTCTGACAGATGGCAGTACATTCGATAATTCGTTCGAACGACGCGAACCGCTTGCTTTTCCGGTGGGCGTCGGCCAGATGATTCCAGGTTTTGATGAAGGTGTGCTGCAATTGCGCCATGGCAGCAAGGCTTATCTTTTTGTGCCCCCTGCTCTCGGATATGGTGAAGAAACGCCGCCAACAATTCCCAAGGATTCGGAACTTATCTTTTACGTCGAAGTGCTGTAATGGCGGCATAATGCTCGTTTCACCCTTCAAATCCGGGCATTCAATCGTTTGGACACATGCCGGCACACACTTGTCGGCTTATCCGCTTATTTTTGCCCCCTTCAAACGAGTAAGCACTAAACAGTTATGAATCGTCGTACATTGCTTTTAGCCGCCCTGTTTCTGGTACTCGGAGCAGGCGCCTGGTATGCCTGGTCTGTTCGGAAAAACCAGTCGGGCACCCACAATACCCCCGATATGGATTTTGCCGTGCGGAACACCGATGATATCGGTAAAATATTCATTGCCGACCGTACCGGCCAGAGCGCCACGCTGGTTCGCAAAAATGGCTACTGGGAATACAATGGCAAATTCAGGGCACGCGCCACGGCCATGCAGATACTGCTGGAAACGATTCAGCGTATCAACGTGCTGACCATCCCCACCAAACTGTCGGAACCATCCATGATACGTGAAATTGCCTCTGACGGCCTCAAGGTGGAGATATACGATAAAAAAGGAGAACGCATAAAATCCTACTACATCGGCGGCGTTACGAACGATGAGCAGGGCACCATTTTTATCATGGACGGCGCTGAAAAACCATATATCTGCCACATTCCAGGGTTTGTGGGCACGGTGCGCGTGCGCTACATGCTGGGCGACGACGCCTGGCGCGACCGAACTGTATTTGAAGAAAAACCGGAAGATATACAGGCCATTACCGTGGAATATCCGCGCACCAAAAGCGAGTCGTTCCGACTGGAAAAACAGGGAGAAGGAGCCTACACAGTGGTACCATTTTACAGTACCACCACGCGATTTAATACGGAAATCCGAAAAGGAACCGTTGAGTCCTATCTCCTTCAGTATGAAAGAAAAGGCGCTGAAGCATTCGAAACCCAAAATCCTATGCGCGATTCCATTACCCGCCTTGTTCCATTCGCTATCATCAACCTCAAAAAAACGGATGGCTCGGAAAAAGTGGTGCGTTTCTGGCCTATCGAGACAGGCTATACCACCATTAATAATGCGGAATACGTGCACCGCTACCTTACCGACTACAACAACGGGGAAGCGTTTTTGCTGACACAACACACGGTGTTCGGCCCGCTGTTCAGGGGGTATTCTTTCTTTTATAAGTAAAAATATGCTTCTTGCTTCTTATAAATCATTGATTATCATTTGATAAAACTCCAACTTGCATTGACTTTTGATCGCAACTGATAAAACTTTCGAAGGCCCGCACTGGCTCCAGCGCACCGAACTCCTGATTGGCTCCGAAGCGCTCGAGCGCCTGAACAACCTGAATGTCATGGTGATCGGACTGGGTGGGGTGGGCAGTTTTGCCGCTGAATTTCTCGCGCGTGCGGGCGTGGGCCGCATGACCATCGTCGATGGCGATACGGTCGACCTGACCAATACCAACCGGCAATTGCCGGCGATGCACAGCACCGTCGGCCGCCCCAAAACGGAAGTGATGGCTGAACGCATGCGCGACATCAATCCGAACCTGCAACTCAGCATCCGGGAGGAGTTTCTGACGCCATACACCGTGGCCGATCTCATTACTACCGATTACGATTATGTGTTCGACTGCATCGATTCGGTACAGCCCAAGCAGTACGTCATCGTTACTTGCAAACAAAAAGGTATTCGCGTGATCAGCAGCATGGGCGCAGGCGGCCGCCTCGATCCTTCCAAGGTGCAGGTAGCCGATATTTCTGAGACGTACAACTGTCCTTTTGCCCAGCAAATGCGCAAGGGACTGCGCCGGAAAGGCGTGCGCCGGGGCGTCACAGCCGTATTTTCCTGCGAACTGGTACACAAGGAAAATATGATGCTCACCGACGGCAGCAAGTATAAAAAGTCGTTTTACGGGACCATTTCGTACATCCCGGCCATTTTCGGGCTGTATATGGCGAGCGTGGTGGTGCAGGAAGTGGCGAAAGGGGAGGGGTATTAGATTTGGGGCTCCTTTTTATCGATAAAGCATGACATCACCTTTGAAAACTTTCACAATCCCATCAATAAATCGTACCTGCACAAAATAGACGAATACAGCTGGTGGTAAGTCGTTTCCTCTAAAGCTGCCATCCCATCCCGATAACTCCACTTTGTTTTTTTCTTCATGCAACAAACTTCCATACCGGTCAAACACCTGAAAAATTTCTACTTCTTCAACTTGGGCTTGATCAAAAAATGGCTTTATCCGTTTGTTCGCCTCCATTGTACTACCCGGAGAAAATACGTTGGGCAGGTACACCTTGTAATTTTTATTTACAATATATTCACTTTCAACTGTATCAGCACAACCAAAGCCATCTTTTCCAATAATACTCATGGTATCTGAATTACCGGGAATGCCCTGAAATTGCCAATTATCAGAACTAATGCCAATGAAAGAATCTTTGTATACCCATTGAATTTCGCTCGGCGGAACATTAAAATTCAAATGAATAGAAACGGGATTACCCAAATCTACCTCCTGAGATAATGGGGTTGGAATAATAGAAAACGGCTCAGACTGTAAATCTATAATTTCTACACTATCAGTTATCTCACATCCAAAACAACGAATGTCCAAATTATAAAGTCCGGAAACCAGACTAAAAAAAATGGAATCACTGCTAAAGTTCCCTCCCGATAAACTAAATTGATAAGGAGGGATACCTGTTTGAATTTGGATGGAAATTTCGCCTTTACTGTCGTTTATACATCCGTTATCCCTTTTTTGAATGGAGTATTTGAGAGTAGACACCTGTACCGAATCGAGCACCTGACACCCATTTGTATCCTTAACCGAAACCTTGTATAAGCCTTCGCCCGACACCTGTGCAATTGATCCAACTTCACCATTAGACCATGCCATTTGATAAGGAGGCGTACCTCCGCTTGCTGTGACTTCTACCTGGCCAGTTTCCCAGTCACGACAAAGTGGTAAACGAAGAATAGTCGTTTGAGGCAAAATGGCTGATGGTTCAGATACATTCATGTTAGCTGTCAAAGTGCAACCTAACTCCACAGTACTAATCGTCACAACATATGCTCCTGCGCCGATATCCTCTAAACAAGGTGTGTTTTGGCCTGTATTCCAGGCAAAAGTTACCTCTTGTTGCAAAGAGTCGGCTACTGCACAGATAGTACCATCTGTATACCCATTGCAACTTGTAGAGGTGGTCGCTAGTGAATAACGGGGCAGTTTTATTTGCTCTACCCGAGCAGTATCTCGAAACGTACAATCACCTGAGTTCACACTGACTGTGTATTCTCCCGCTTGAGACACTTCAATAGCAGGCGTTTCCTGCCCGTTGCTCCAGTGAAATATGCTTCCGGAAGGCGCATTTGTAACAACTTCAGCTGTAGTGCCTTCACAGAATTTGATGATGGACTGCGGTAAAATATCATGACCATCTGGAATTTTGAATTCCAGATAAGATTCGCACAAGCTCGTAAGACTAGAAAAAGGTTTAAATTTTACCCATACCATTTGACCGGGAATCGGGTCATAAATGGTCACATCTTTAGTGTTGGCCCCATTGCTCCATTCATAAACCCCGAATCCATCCGGAGCAGAAAGTGTAATGCTGTCGCTTACTCCGGGACAAAAAGAAGAAGCACTAACTTTTGCCTCGATACATTTAATAGTGGTTGCTCCAAAACCAAAATGTCCATCATGCGAGCAATCATACGCGGTAAACATAAATGTTACATCCGTACCAATTTGTGCAGTCAAATCGATCGATATTGGCTTCCACGGTAAATACTCAATCGGTTTATTACTGGTACAAACATTTCCAGGTTGTACCTCAAATCCCGAAATGGCGTTCCCTGCCACTACTTTGAAATAACCACATGGAATGGCCTCTCCATTTGCATCCAAAATATTAATTTCAAATTTGGGCTGAACATCACTGCTATGGTCCTCTTCATACTCTAATGCCACAAACACATTCATTAAAATTAGTGAATTGGTAGAGTCTACGTGTAAGGTATACGCTGCCCGATCTACTTGCGAACCGACAGCCCTATTTCCTATTTGTAATGAGTAATCAAATCCGACCGGAACCCAGGGTATATTTACCGAGCAGATTTCATTTGTATAAATAAATTCATTGTCAGTCGACGAATGAATGCGAATTCTATTCGAATTAGGGGGATTAACCGGTGTAAATACGCCTGTTGCACCACTGTAACTTCGATTGGCATACCAAAAGTCCCAGCCGGCGAGGGTGCCTGTTGATAAACTCAGGCCCTCACAACCCTGACTTTTTAGTACGCCGTTAGATAGAAAAAAAGTGAAGATGAATGTGATGACATAATTGAATTGTTGCATTCGTAACATTTGCCCGAAATTTTAATTCTAAAATTAGATTCATTGAATTACAAGTGATAATATTGGCTTATACCTTTAAAGGATAAAGGTATAAGCCAATTATGATCCCTCACGTTTTCAATTTTAAAAAATGCGAAAGAAGTTTTCTCGGAGCATTAGCCGTCATTTTATTTTAATGAACAAGGCAGATTGAACAGACTGCTCTGTTGAAACCCGCAGGATATAATTACCATCCGGCAAAGCGGATACGTCCAATGTCTCATTGATGCCGGCGTCGGTGGATTCTATATTATCCTGCTCTAACACCTGGCGGCCGTTTTGATCATATATGGAAATATTGGCTAGTGTATTCTCTTCCGATGGCATTTCAACATTTAGAATACTTCTGGCAGGTACCGGATATATCTTCAGAGCAGTTGCCGTACCTGTGATTTCCTGGCTGCGTTCGACCAACGCCGTTTCATTATCCCTTAAACCTTCTCCGGTACCATTAGCCGCAAAACCGTTTACCGTTTGCACGCAAATATTGAATGTCCCGGTAGCGCCATTGTACCCCCAAATGCGTAACCATATGTACTGCGAAGCACTGGTAATGGTAAAGTCGGGCATATAATCGCCATTCGAGGCATTGTCGTCTATACATCCAAAAGCGGTGAGAGCAGTACATCCAGTACCTGAGTATGCCGTCACAACAATGTCGTCCTGGGTTCCGGCAGTTGTAGTCACCAAAATCTTTCCCGAAGCGGGCATCGGTATTTTTACCCAGATATCTTTCATATTTGCCGTGGAACAACCATCGAATATCGGGGCAGGAGGCAGCGTTGAAGCAGTAGCACCGATCGTGCTGAGCGATTGGTAAACACATGTGCTGGAAGGGTTTATGGTAGTTGCTCCACAGGGTTCATTATTAGAGAGGCTCGTAGCCGACAATGTGGTGAATGTTGTGGACATCCAGGAACTCCATGCATTACCGCTGCTGCAAAATACACGAACCTGAAATTCGTATGTGGTGCCAGGTAAAAGCCCTGTAATATTGGTATTGTTAAAGGTTGTATTCGGCAGATTGATCCAGGTAGAAGCGCCCAACTGGCGATATGCCCAACCGTAATTATATCCGATAGCCGCACAATTGAGGAGCGCACTGGTGGCGGTAACATTGGTGGCGAACAACTGGCTGACCGTTGGAGGATAACAGTAAGATGTGCATCCGCCGGTAGAAAAGTACTGAGAGGAAGAGAATCCGCTCACTCCGCCACCGGTGCATCCCAACTGGCATTGCACTTCATACGTGGTGCAAGGCTGCAAAGCCGTATACGTTCTGTTATTGGAACTGGAAGCACTGGACTGCCATGACCAACCACCGTCTACACCTGCTTTGCGGTACCGAAAGCGGTAACTCGGGCCGGTTGCCGAGCAAGTTACTTTGGCAGATGTATTGCTCAATAGTGTGACAGACAACTGATTAGCGGAAGGGGCGGTACAGGAGCCGGGAAGCGTGGTAAAGGATGCCGTAGCAAAGTATCCTGTCTGACCACCCGAACAATTCGCCCGTACCCGCCATTGGTAGCCGGCGCCGGAAGCGAGACTTCCATTGATCTGATCCGTTCCAAGCGTCACGTATGTATTGCTGGTAGTGGAATAGGGTGTCCAGATTCCATTGGTGGGCCTGTATTCAACAGTGTAGTTCTGCGCGCCGTATACACCTGTCCACGTCAGAAAAGCCGTGTATTGCGTGATGTAATTACTTTGCAAACCGGAAGGTGTTCCACAGGAAGAAGGAGTCGAGCAGTTTAAGGACAACAGATAATTGCTAACGGCGCCCTGGTAGCCATCAACAATAACCGTATAGGTGCCTGCATTGAGGGTAAGGAGGATCGTCTCGTTCTGGATGCCAGAATTCTCGCTTTTGGCCAGACCAAGCGTATTCCCGCACTGACTCATTAGAAAAAGATCGAGGTCCTGCGACAGATTTTTAAGGGTCAGCTCCACAGTGGTCGACTGATCCAAAATAATGCGGTGAATTACTTCCTTTCCTGTCAAACCGGTCGACGTGACGCCTCCGATAGTGTAAGTGGTGTAATTGCTACTGCCATTGGTTGCATTGTTTCCACTATAGGGCGTGCCGCATTGCAGCGTAATCGGCGAAGCGCAACCGGAGCCCGTCCCTTCCGAACCTACGGAAAAATTGTAGGTAGAGAGCAAGGCATTAGTGTCCTTATTCCAAATCTTAGCGACATAGGTGCCGGCTTGCAGAGTGCCCAGTAATGCAGTCTGGGTAAAATTTGTGATGGCTGCCGGGCAATTCAGCGAAGGTGGCGTAAAATCAATATAGATGTTGATTGTATTTCCTGCCCAGGTACCCGAAGTGCCGGCAATGCTCCAGCAAGGATTTGGGTACCAGCCGTTCATGACTAATTTTACAAAAGATGAAGTCGTAGCCGGATCGGGCGTCATCGTGACGCTGCTGATACCCTGGCTGTGGACGGAAGTAGCCATGAGCAGTGCCAGCCCGACTAAAAGGTTGCGAAAAGACAAAAGAGTGGCTTGGCCGCAACGGGCGGCAGTACGGAAGATTGACATGATGGAATAGTTTAGGTGAAGTGTATCGGTATTTCTATGAGCAGAAATTTGTTGATTGATACCCGATTAAAGGCTCCGGCCGGAAAATGGTACCCTCTTCGGGATAAAAAAATTTGCATTCACCTAAAAAAGTTGGGTTTCCGGAACGGACAATTCCGAAAATACGATAGTATCTAATTGATTACCAATAATTTAATTGTTGTTGCGAATTTATTCTACCAGAACGAATCCTGCCCACAAATACGGGTCCTTATATTTTGCCTGCATTTCCAGTTGCGTGGTTCGGAATGCATCGGGTATCGGCATGGCATCCGTGAGCCAGTGGCGGTAGAAGGTATTCATGAAGTCGACAGCCTTCTGATCGTCCACAGGCCAGAGCGACATGACCAGATATTTTGCGCCGGCGATTTTAAAGGCACGTTGCAGACCGAAGACGCCTTCGTTGCCTTTAATATCGCCCAGTCCGGTTTCACAGGCCGATAGCACCACCAGTTCGGTGCCGGAAAGGTTCATCTGACTGATTTCGTACGCCGTAAGTATGCCGTCTTCCATATCTGGATGAACCGATTTGCCTGTTTTCCAGGCATAATTGCCGCCTGCCAGCACCAGTCCTGAGCGGATCATGGGATGTTCGCTTATTTTGAATACAGGTTCCTGATCGGAAAGTATCGTGCGGCTATCTGCCTTTATTTTGGGATCTTCAAAGAAAAACCCGTGGGTGGCCAGGTGCAGGATACGCGGGGAGGAAGCGTTTTTTCCTATGTTTTTAAATGCCTCTTCCGAAGCGGCATATCCTTTCAGGGTTGTGGTTTGAAAGCCATTTTTTTGTAGTAGCGGATCTAATTCATTCACTTCTTTATCGGTTCCTGACAGGTAAGACCAGGCGCCGCCCCGTAGCGTGGAGTCGGAATAGGAGAAGAGGGTGAGGCCCCGGGTAGAATCTGTCGAAACGCTTCTGTTAGCCTGTGCAAATGCCGTTGTATCCATATCGTACCGGATTCCGCCGAACAATACTGCGTCTTTCTTGCTCGTAGCAAAGCGAAGGGGCACTGCTACCTGCCGCGTGCTACCCAATTGCACCAGGTTGTACTTGTCTCCAAGCGTAGGCAAACTGATGCCATCCTCTTTGCGTACACCGGAAGAAGGAATAGCGCTCAGATTGATCCGGTGCAGCAAGCCGGAAGGAGAAAAATAGATCGTATTCACTCCCTCCAGTTCCTTTTCAAGCGGTTGCCAAAGTAAACGATACAAGGCAGGTGTATTCTCCGAAGGAGCTATTTCGTACAAGGATTTCGCATAGCCTTTTCTGGCAAGGCTTCGTTTTTGTATCAGCGCATTCAGTTGTCTTTCTTCAAACAAGGGGATAAATACGGGTTGCCTCGCGCCCGGCAACTGCACGAATGCGGCGTACATAATGCTGTCCTGCGGATCCGGGTTGTGGAATTGGTAGTGTACGAACTCGATAGCCGCTTCTCCGGGTTGAAGGGCGGCCTGCACGTCCTGCCAGTGTACCTGCTTCAAGGCTTCTCCGAAACCTGCCACGGTTCGCACGAGTTCTTTTTCCAGGGTGTTGGATTTTTCTTCAAGATCGGCTACCCGGATGCTGTCGCGATCTGCAATGGATTTGGAATATTCGGCGGCCAGCCGGCGACCGTAGGATTTCAGGAGGTTGTATTTTTCAGTGGTGAGAGAATCGGTGGTGGCTAAGCGTTTGATTTGGTTGGAGGAGTTGAGGAGGAAGCCTTTGAAGAAAAGGGTATTGTCGAGGGCAGTTTGGATGGATTGGGTGTTATAAGTGGTTTGGGAAAATGAAAGAGCTCTGGCTTGATTAACTGAAAAAGTTTTTAGATAATCATTTAATTCCTGTTGTGATAGATGAAAAATAGATCTCATTAGTATCTCTTGGTTCAAAGTAGAACTTTCAACCACAAAGGAAGACGTTTTACCAAGATCATTCAACTTCCAATACAAACAGGCCAAATTGTTTGAGACTGTGGCGTAAAAAGGATTTATTACTCCAATACTTTTTTCAACTATTCTCTTAGCATCTAAGTAACAAGACTTAGATGCTTCATATTTACCAATCTCACGATAGAGATTTCCTAAGTTATTCAAAATCATTGCATAGTCTCCATTTTCATGATTTGGTAATTTCTCAAGTATTTGTTTAGATTCAAGACATAGACTTTCTGCTTTTATGTAATCGATAGTACATGTCAAGTATAAACTTGCTAAATTAAACAAACTAATAGCATAGTTTGTATTGTCCTTTCCAAATATTTTGTAATATATTTCTCTGGATTCGGCATATAGTTTTTCGGATTTGTCACATAAACACATTTCTTTATATAAATTTGCGAGATTGTTAATATTTTTAGCATAGTCTATATTCTCTTTTCCCAGATATGTATCTATAATTCCTATCGATTCAAGTAAAAGTGTTTCTGACTTCTTGTAATTTCCTAATTTCCAATATAATACAGATAAATTATTCAAAATTGCTGCAAAATAGGGATGTGATTTACCAAAGGACTGATCTATTATTATTAAAGATTCAAGATAAATTGATTCCGCCTTTTGATATTGTCCAGTATCATTATATATGTTTCCCAACAAAACCATTCCAGAAAAATAGTCAAGATCTTGCTTCCCAATTACTTTTTCAACTATGGACATAGATTCAATACAAAAGCGTTCCGCTTTTTCATAGAATCCCATTTCCCAGTATAAATGCGCTAAAAGATTGAGACTCTGCCCATAACTAGGACTATTTTTTCCTAATGTTTTTTCACTTAAATTTAACGCTTCAATACCCAAGGATTCCGACTTTTCGTAATCCTCCATCGCATTGTAAACTCTGGATAACGTATTCAAGGTTTTAATGTAATTAGGATGATTTTTGCCTATCGTTTTTTCTCTTAATGCCAATACCTCTAAGTATAGAGATTCAGATTTTTTATATAAAGATGTCTGATAATAAACATTGGCAAGGTTATTTAAGGTGCTTATATATAGTGCATGTTCTTCACCTAGATTTATTTTATATAAAGTTAAGCATTCAAGATAATATAATTCTGATTCCTTATATTTAGCCATGTCAAAATATAATAATCCTAAAGAAAATAATACATTTGCATACTCAACGTGCCCTTTTCCTAAAACTTTTTCTCTTATAGATTTTGACTCAAGGCATGATTTTTCTGATTCAGAATAATCTCTTTTAAAATACAATATTCTCCCTCTACCAAGGCAACAACTCCCATACGCCTTCGACTCTCTCCCCACTCCCTCTATCGCAATTTTCTCCGCGATCTCGTTTATCTCCAATGCCTTTTCAAACTCCTGTTTCCTTGTAAGATCCCGCGAAATCTGTAACAAACTATCCACTTGTTTCTCTACACCAACCGTATCTACCGCTTGCGCAAAAAGCCAAACAGGCACAAAAAAAACAACGAGTAAAAAAAGTTTTTTCATAAAAAAGGGTTTATGAACAGGTAAACAAATAACGCCTTCAAAGCGGCAAGGAACGTCCACTTTGACAGCATGGGTTGAATAAAAAGTTTATAAACGGGCTATGTCAGACTGACATGCGCCCACAAGTGTCGGATTTAGACGATATAGTCTTACAATACACCATCCGCTCTCAGTCTGGCTTCTAATTTTTTGGCCTCCCCATAGAATTCATGGCCGGGTTTACTCGTGATCTCCTTCAACAGCATACCTGCCTTAACGCCATGCTTTTGCATGTCGGCAGTGTAACATAAAAGCAGGTACCAATCTATCCTCGAGGCCTCATATTGTTCCTCTTCCTTGAGTTTCAGCAGCTCGGGTATGGCTGCTTCATACTTGCCCACATAAAAAAACACGTATGGGATTATATAAATCAGTTCTTCCCGTCTGGGGTCATCTTTGGGTATGGTGAGGATTAAGGCGTCCGCCTGTTTGAAATTCTGTGCGTTGTAGGCTTTTTTAATGTTGGTAATAAGAACATCATCGTCCCCCCTTGTATTATACTCTTTAAATGCCGGTACAAACAGTGCGGCGTATTGCCGGTTAGGTCTGTTGCCTTTGTTTTGCAGGACACGTATCTGCCGGTCTTTTTGTTCCAGTTCTTCCTGTAATAGCAGTAGGCGTACCTGAAGCAAGGAGTCCTCCGCTATCTTTGGCGCCGACATCAGGGAGTCGCGCTGGTCTTTCATCCGTTGAAACTCGGCAGTGAGTGCGATCAGCGAATCCTGGCTGTCAGTTTTTACAGGACCTGTTTCTTTGTCCGGCCTCTGTTTTACAAGCAGCAATACCGCAACTGCCAGCAATGCCAGCAATCCGGTACTGATCCACTTCCACACATTAAATGCCCTCGGCGTCGGAGCATTTCCCGGCGATTCCGTTGTATGGATTTCAGCCTCCCAGGTGTCGAATTTTTCTTTCAGGTCGAACGTCGCCAGGCGTTCGAGCCCGAGCAGGGCCAGGCGCTGCTTTTCCACCTGCGTTTTCAGCGCCGCATCATTTTCTATCTCCGCTTCGAAAGCCGTCGCCTCGTCAGGCGATAATTCCAGGAGGAGGAATTGTTCTATTTTATCGTGCAGTTGTTCCTCACTCATAAAGCAGATACTTTAATTTTTTCTCTAAAACAGGGTGTTGAGCAAGATAATTCTCGTATTTAGTCTGGCATTTATACTTTTCCTTTTTTGCCGTAACTTCATTTTCAAAGAGCATGGCGGCCGCTATTTCCTTCATGCTGTACTTATTCATGAACAGGGTCAGTATTTTTTTACACCGATCTCCTATTTGCGATAGCGTTCGGTCCAACAGCATCGCCAGTTCGGTTTGTATCATCCGGTCGACTACGTTCTCGGCAAATGCAGTTACGTGCTCATCCTCGAATGAGAGCAGGTCTTTTTTGGACGAATTCATTTTTCTTACTTTCAACCACCTCAATAAAACACAGGTAGAGAAGTAAGTGCGCAACTGTGCTCTACCCGGCACAAAATCCGGTTTTATAATCCTTATCTCAAAAGGTCTGGCCACGTCGGCTATTGCCTCTAATGCTTCCAGTTCCGTGCCGCCTTTATTACAGATAAACCCGACCAGATAGTTTCTCCAGGTCTTGTACATGTATTCCCAGGCGAATTCTCTTTCGCGGCCTCCTTTCTGCAATGCTTGTATGATCTCTATGTCGGTGTATTCTTTCTTCATACTTAAAGGAGTGATCAAAAAAAAGGTACCCTGATTCGTCTGACTATTTGAAAAAATTATCGGGTAAAAATAAAAAACTTCATGTTTTTGAAAATGATAAATCATTCCCCCTCCTCCAACGCCTTCTCAATATTCCGATCCGGCACCAGCCACAAAACAGCCACCACCAGAAACAGCAGGCCCGATATTGCCGTATTAAAAAAAGCGAATACAATGGAAAGCAGGTACAGCACTAAAGAAAGCATGCCTTTCTTCTCCTGCACATGGAACAATTGCTCGCGGCGGGCATCGGGTTCATGGCCGGACTGAATGACTTTTTGCAAAATATAGTACGACAGCCCACAAATCATCAGCATACAGGCATACAGAATGACGGTATTTTTGGCAAAGTGCGCTTCACCCATCCAGCCGGTAGCAAAAGGGATCAGCGACAACCAGAACAAGAGGTTGGAATTGGCCCAAATGATGCCCGACGACACCCGTTTGACCGTATGCAGCAGGTGGTGGTGATTGCCCCAGTAAATGCCCACGAAGATAAAACTCAGCAGGTAACTCAGGAATTTGGGCCATAAAGCGCTCAATTCTGCCCATTCCTCTCCTTTGGGCACTTTGATTTCCAGCACCATAATGGTGATAATAATGGCCAGAACACCATCGCTGAAGGCTTCGAGTCGGTTTTTCCCCATTTTAGTTATCTGTTATTTGTTATCGGGGTGGGAAAGAGGCATTTTCAAAATCCGTGTTGCAAATCCGTGCAATCTGCGTTCCCATCCGCGTAATCCGTGTTGCAAATCCGTGTAATCCGCGTTCCCATCCGCGTAATCCGTGTTGCAAATCCGTGTAATCCGCGTTATCATCTGTGTGATCCGTGTTTCAGTTGCTTCTCCAGATCCTCCAGCGACACCCCCTTCGTTTCCGGCATCATTTTCCATACAAACAGCAACTGAAATACCATCATCACCGCAAAAAAGGTGAAGATGGGGCCGCCGCCGAAACGCCCGGCAAACCAGGGGAAAATATTGGCAATAAGCGCCGCAAACACCCAGTGCGTAGCGCTACCCAGGGCATTGCCGTAGGAGCGAACAGCGTTGGGAAAAATTTCCGAAATGAACACCCAGATCACCGCGCCCTGCCCGATGGCATGTGCCGCAATGAAAACAAACAGCAGGATCGGCACCAGCAGGCTGTTGCTGGCCGCTCCGGAAAAAAACGCGTAGGCCACCAGCGACAGCGAAAAGATATATCCCCATGAGCCGATATACATCAAAAAACGCCGTCCCATGCGGTCGATAAGGGCCACGCCAAGCAGCGTAAACACCAGGTTCACCAGCCCGATACCGGTAGACGACAACAAGGCAGCGCTTTTGCCCATGCCCGTTTCGGCAAAAATGCGCGGCGCGTAGTAAATAACCGCATTGATGCCCGATACCTGGTTAAAAAAAGCAAACAGGAAAGCCAGCAGAATGGGTTTGCGGTATTTTCCGGAGAAAAACGAGGATGTCTGCGTCGAATCGCCAGTTGGTTGCATGCCTGCCCGAATGGCGTCGATCTGGCTTTGGGCGGTAGAAGGGTCGATACTTCGCAGGATGGACAATGCGCCTGCCTCATCGCCTTTTTTGACCAGCAGCCAGCGCGGACTCTCCGGAATGACCAGCACGGCCAGCGAAAACAGCAGAGACGGCACCGTCACCCAGCCCAGCATCCAGCGCCAGGCATCGTCGCCACCGATGTCGCGCAACAGGTAGTTGGCGACGTAGGCAATCAGGATACCCAACACAATGTTGAACTGAAACAGGGCCACCAGGCGTCCACGCGACTGCGGCGGCGCAATTTCACTGATATACAACGGCGCTGTGACCGATGAGGAGCCGATAGCCAGTCCGCCCAGAAAACGGAAAATCATAAATACACCTACGCCAGGCGCCATGGCCGACCCCACAGAGGATACCAGAAAGAGGATACCAATAATAAACAGGGTGCGTTTGCGGCCCAGTACATCCGAGGGTATGCCACCCAGGATGGCGCCTACTACCGTACCCCAGAGTGCCATGGCTACCGCTAGTCCGTGGGTGAAATTATCAAGGTTCCAAAGGCGCTGGATGGCTTGCTCGGCGCCGGAAATCACGGCCGTATCGAGTCCGAATAAAAAACCCGCCAGGGCAACCGAAATGGACCAGCGAAAAAGCAAAGAGGAATTCATGTGCGAAAGGAAATTTGTGTCGGCTAAAGGTAGACGTAAATTTGATTTTGCATACATGAGTGGGTGTTGTAAACAATTTTGCAGGTTCTGTTGGAGCGGGAAGGCTATTTGTTGGGGCAGGATGGGAAAACGGCGGCGGCGGATTTTTCTGGCCTGGCACCATGATCGTACTGAAAATACGACTGTCCACTCTACGCCTTGTGCCCTTTGTGAAACCTTTGTGAACCTTGTGGTAAAATTTTTAACCACAAAGAACACCACGGTTTCACAAAGGACACAAAGCGTAGAGTACTCCTGTTTTAAGAGTGCTTTCCCGCCAAAATATCCTGCACAAATGCATTGGCCGCTCTGTTCCCTGCCCGAAAGCCCGTCACAGCCAGGGTAATCATAAAAGCAGGCATAAAAATAATCAGCAGTATAGACCAGTCTAGCGCCCCTACACCTTCCCGAAACAGCAAGACAAGCGTCATAAACAGCATCAACGCAAAAGGGTAGCACCAGACCAGCAAAAAAGCCCAGACGCAGCCGCGCATTTGCAGGCGAATCTGGATGTCGTTGCCCATGTCCGTTTCCACGATGTTCGCCTTGATCATCGGTGAAAAGGAATTGCCGCCACTTCGGCGGTACACTTCCCACACTTCGAAGCCATCGGCTTCTACCACGCCATCAAATTCCTTCCGAGGCGTGTTATTTTCCGGAGAATCCAGTTTTTCCTGCACCCGGCGAAGAATTTCTGCTTTCGACAGGTCGGTTGGGAAGGAGAGACGAGTGGTGGGTATGAGTGTCCAGTTCATGGTAAGGGTTGATGAGGTTGATGAGGTTGATAAAGTTGATAAGTGTTGATGAGGGTTGATATGCATCGGCTCTATAAGGAGCAATTTTTTCGTATTTCGAGTGGCTGAATATCAACCCTCATCAACCCTCATCAACCCTCATCAACACTTTCCCCGCACCTGCTCCATCGCCCGCTCCGCAATCGCCGTGATCGACAGTGCAGGGTTCACACCGGGGTTGGCCGAGATCATCGAGCCGTCGCACACCAGCATATTTTCATAACCAAAAACGCGGTTATTGGCATCGATGACGCCCGTTTCCGGAGAATCGCCCATGACAGCGCCGCCCAGGATATGCGCCGTGCCGGGAATGCCCATCAGCGGGGTAAGGCCGAATGCCATGGCTTTTCCATGCATGATTTTTTCAAATTTCCGCGCCAGTTCAATGGCCCGGGGTATGAACGCGGTCGGTTTCTCCGCGCCTACCACGGTAGTGCGCATACCGCCCGAGCGTTTGCGGGTGAAAGTGACGGTACTGTCGAGCGTTTGCATAAACAGCATGACGGCCGAACTGCGCGCCCAGTCTTTCACCCACAGGTATTTCCAGTAAGTGCCCGGGTGTATCAGCACATCGGCGATCATTTTTCCAAAACGAACGAGTGCATTTTTGCCTTCTACAAAGGGTAAAAAACTGAGTTTCCAGGCGCCCGAACCAGCACCGTAGCGGCATATTTCGAGGTGGCTGTGTTCATCAGTATGCAAAATAGCGCCGATGGCAATGCCTTTCGAGAGGTCGGACGAACCATCGAGTTGGGTGACGCAGATCAGGCTTTCGTTGTTGGTGCGTACGTCGCGGCCCACCATGTCGGACAGGCCAGGCAGCGACGATTCTTTCAGTTTCAGCAGCAGCGAAACGGTGCCCAGCACGCCGCCGGAAAACACCACGCCGCGGGTGCGCAGCACCTGTTTTTGTTTGAAAAAACGCGTCGAGGAGCGAATTTCCACCTCGTAGCCCTCCGAGCCGTCGGGTTTGCCGATGGGGCGCACGTCGGTCACCTCCTGTTCGGCCATGATCTGTGCGCCATGCTGCTGCGCCAGGTGCAGGTAGTTTTTGTCGAGGGTGTTTTTGGCGCCATGCCGGCAACCAGTCATACAGGCGCCGCAGTAGTTGCAGCCGATGCGCTCGGGGCCTTGTCCGTCGAAGTACGGGTCAGCCACGGATTTGCCGGCATCGCCGAAATAAACAGCCACATTCGTAGCATTCAGGTGTCCGCCCTGCCCGATTTCCTGTGCCAGCGTTTCCAGGTGGCGCTCGCCATCGAAAAATCGCGGATTGGGGGCCGCGCCCAGCATGCGCAGCGCCCGGCGGTAGTACGGTTCCAGTTCCTGCTGCCAGTCGGCCAGCGCCGCCCAACTGCCCGAGCGGAAAAACGCGGTTTTGGGCACTGGCAAAGTGTTGGCGTACACCAGCGAGCCGCCGCCTACGCCTGTGCCTGACACAATGCCTACGTCCTTGAAAATGGTGATTTTCATGATGCCAAACCAGCGCAACGCTGGCAACCACAGCCATTTGCCCAACTGCCAGTTGGTTCGGGCAAAATCTTCGGGCCGGTACCATTTGCCTTTCTCAATCACGAGCACCTTGTAGCCTTTTTCCGATAGCCGCAAGGCACTGACGGAGCCGCCGAAGCCGCTCCCGATAATGATGTAGTCGAAAGAGCGGTGAGAGGTGGGAGATGAGAGGTGAGATGGCATGGATGTGGTATGGTTGAAAATTGCTGAAAGGTATTGAAAATCGGAATCAGGATGGCATACATTCGAAATTCCTGGCCAAAAATCTTAAGAACTTGTATAATACAAGTTGGAAGAGTATTTTGGTGGCGCTGAATGGCTTGATTATCAAAAATTTAAGAGCCTGACTCCATTCTTTTTTTACATCACATTTCAATTATTCAACAAACACCTACACCAATGAAAACGATCATTCCTCTATTAGGCATTTGTTTCTTGCTGGCCCATTGCACCCGGCAACAAACTGTGGTTGATTTCGAAAAAGAAAAATCTGCCATCCAGGCGGTAATTGCCAAAGAAACCGAATCCTACTACAAACAGGATTATGAAGCATGGAAAAGTACTTACCTGCAATCGCCCGCTTTTCGCAAATTTGGCTACTGGGAAGGATACCCCGAAAAAGTAATATCCAACATCGGTTTCGAATCCCTGGCAGCAGAAAAAAAGAAGCAGTTCGAAGCCAACGAAACGCTTTGGAAAGGATCAACAGAAGAGCGTCTGAACGAAAATTTTCGCATCTCCTCGGATATGGCCTGGTATACTTTTGAACAAAATTCCTACGAAAAAGACACGCATAAATTTCTCGGCAAGTCGCTCGAAACCCGCATCCTTGAAAAGGAGGACGGGGCGTGGAAAATTGCCTATTTGAGTTTCCATTATTACCCGGAACAGAAGGAGTGAGTCGATTATTTGTATTTTCCTCCCTTTTGTTGAAAACTCCCCGCACTTCGTTGAAAAACGCTGCTTGCCCTTTCCCGAAGACATATTTTTGAAGCCATCTTCAAAAAAAGCACTTGCTATGTCTTCCATTTCAGCCACTTACACGAACCACCCGGAAGTTCGGACCATCATTGATACACTCCGCAGCCGGCGCCACCACCTGCAATTGTCCAACCTGCACGACGACGCTGGCAATCAATATGTCGACCTCGTCATGGAAGGTGGAGGTACACTGGGCGTAGCGCTGCTCGGCTACCTGTATGTGCTGGAACAACTCGATATCCGGTTTTTGCGGCTCGCCGGCACCTCGGCAGGTAGCATCGTGGCCATGCTGCTGGCGGCGGGCGGCCCCATCGCACAGGCCAAATCGGAATGGCTGATAGAAAAAGTGGCTGCCAAGGACTTTTATGATTTTGTAGACGGCGACGAGCACATCCAAAAATTCCTCGATGCAGCGCTCGACCCCGACGCACGCAAGGCCAAAAAAGTACGGTTCAGCACCAAAGTGCTCGACGACCTGAAAAACCACTACGGCCTGAATCCGGGTACCCATTTTCTGGAATGGATGCGCGAACTGCTGGCCGAACGCGGCGTACGCAGCACCGACGATATGTTTGCTGTGCGGGCCATTGCACCGCCACGACTGCACGATGTGCGCACGGGAGCAGTCTGTACGCCCGAGCGCTGGCGGCAAATTTCGGTGGTGACCGCCGACCTCACCACGGGTACCAAAACGGCCTTGCCCGATATGGCGCACCTGTATTGGAGCGACCCGGGGCGTGTGAATCCGGCCGATTTCGTGCGGGCAAGCATGAGTGTGCCGGTATTTTTTTACCCGTTCACAGTAGAAAACCTGCCGGATGGTGATGCTGCCCGCGCCGCCTGGCAACGCGACGCGAACTATCGCGGTCCGATTCCGCCTAAAGTGCTGTTTGCCGACGGCGGCTCGATGTCCAACTTCCCGCTGTCCATGCTGTACCGAAACGATGGCGCCGGAGACGCACCTTTGCTCGGTATCCAGATCGGCATTGGCCGCGATAGTTTTAATGCCTGCGATTCGTTCGGCGCCTACGCCGGCGCCATGCTCGGCTCGATGATGGCTTTTTACGACAGCGATTTTTTGGTGCAACACCCTGAACTTCAGCCTTTTGTCGGCGTCATTGACACGGGCTCGTACAACTGGCTCGATTTTTCGATTTCAGAAGAAGGCAAACTCGATTTGTTTGTGCGGGGCGCCCGTGCGGCGCAGGTTTTTCTGGAAAGGCAATTGGAAGGAATGGAGGTGTAACTTTGAGGGCGAAATGCCACTATTGTTTTTTTAATAAACCACAAAGAGCACCAGGGACACAAAGCGTAGAGTACGCTGTTTGGTGGCGTAACAAGCCTAATCCGTTAGGTGTCAGGCAAAGTTCAAGTGTAAAAAGGCGCACTCTACACTTTGTGTCCCTGGTGCTCTTCGTGGTTTATTAAAAAAATAATGGTGCTTAGCAGAAACTTGACCACCCAGCCGCAGTGTTCTTCTTGGTAAAAAAACGATCAAATCATGGAAACCCGTACCAAACACACCTACCATACCAGTATATATCAGTTTGTCCGCGACATCTGGGTGGTCTGCCCGAATTGCAGCGAACAGGCATTTGTCCGCACCGGCAATTTCGAGCAGTTGAAATACGATATTGAAGGCGTACGGGTGGTGTGCCCCCAGTGTGGATACAATAAAAACCTTCCAAAAGTATCGCGCCGCAACCCCCATCTGACGTTTGGCGCGCCCATTGATCCGTTTTTTAAATTGCCGGTGTGGCTGCAAATCGCGTGTTGCGACAATTTGCTATGGGCCTATAATCCGGAACACCTGGAGTTTTTGCGGCAGCACGTAGAAGCAAAACTGCGCGAACGAAACGTACCGGAATACCAGGGACGGAGCATTGGCGCGCGCTTGCCACGCTGGATGACTTCGGCTAAAAACCGGGAAGAGGTGCTGAAGTGCGTAGAAAAGTTGAAGGGATAAGATAAGTACTTAAGGGTGGCGAATTGAATGTCTCGTTGAATTTATGGGAATATTTTTTTTCACAGGGCGTTGCCCTGTGCTATCGAAAACGCCCTTTCAGGGCTTGCACGTTGGGAATGAGTGCTTGTTTTCTCACCTCTCACCTCTCACCTCTCACTTCTCACCTCTATCAGTCCAACACCTCATCCCCTTCCACCTGCGTCAGTGCCCCTTCTGCCAGCAGAATATCCGAACACGCGGCGGCATGTGGCAGTTCGTAGCGGAAAAAAAACTGCATGGTGTGTACTTTGCCTTCGTAAAAAGAGCGGCTTTGCGTGCTGAAATCGGCTGCGTCCAGCGCTTTTTGGGCGACAATAGCCATTTTCAGCCATTGCCAGGCGATGATAACATAGCCGGCCATTTCCATAAAAATGGTGGCATCGGCGAGGTAGCGTTCGGTATCGCCCTGACGGGCAAACTCGCCCAACTGCCGCAGCGTTCGGCCCATGCGGTTCATTTCGATTTGCAAGGTATTGGCATAAGGTTGCAGGGCCGGGTGTGCCGCAGCCTGGCTGATGGTACTGCCGATGTGCTCCGCCAGTTGAAGCAACGCAGCGCCGTTTTCCATGGTCATTTTGCGGCCCAGCAGGTCGAGCGACTGGATGCCCGTGGTGCCTTCATAAATCGCCATGATACGCAGGTCGCGGTAGTACTGTTGTTGCGGGAAATCGACCGTGTAGCCATAGCCGCCCAGCACCTGAATAGCCAATGAAGTGGCACGGTTGCCTTGTTCGGAGGAATAGGTTTTTACCACCGGCGTGAGAATTTCCAGCAATAGCCAGTGCGGTTTTTGCGCTTCGCCTTCGGTCACGTGCACGAGGTCGGCGAGGCGGTTACACTCCATTGCCAGCGAGAGCGCGCCTTCTACAATGGCTTTTTGGGTGAACAACATCCGCTGCACATCGGCATGGCGGATGATCGGAATGGGCGGCTGCAAAGGGTCTTTTTCGCCGGGTTTGCGGCCCTGGCTGCGTTCGCGGGCATATTGCAGAGAAGCGAGGTAGGCGGCCATGGCCACGGAAGAGGCCGTTTGGCCGACGCCAATACGCGCTTCATTCATCAATTGAAACATGTACGAAAGCCCTTTGTGCGGTTCCCCCACGAGCCAGCCACGACAATTGTCGTTTTCCCCGAAAACAAGGTGGGTAGTGGCATAGGCACGCTGTCCGAGTTTCTGGTAGTCGCCCGCACAGAACACGTCGTTGTACTCCAGTCCGCCCTCGGCAGTGGGCCGGTGTTTGGGGATGATAAACAGCGACACGCCGCGCAGTCCCGGAGGCGCCCCGTCGATGCGCGCCAGCGTGAGGTGCACGAAGTTTTCGCAGGCCATGTGTTCGCCTGCTGAAATAAATATTTTCTGGCCCTTGATCTCGTAATAGCCTGATGCTGTGGGCTTTGCAGTGGTGGTAATATCCGTGAGCGAACTACCCGCCTGTGGCTCGGTGAGTGCCATGGTGCCTTGCCAGCGCCCGTCGAACATCGGCGGCAGGTAGGTGGCTGCCTGCTCGGGCGTACCGTAGTTGTGTATCAGTCGCGCTGCACCGGTGGTCAGGCTGATATAGCCCTGGGTGCCGTTGTTGGCTGCCTGAAAAATGTGGTGTGCGGCATTGTACACCATTTGGGGCAGTTGGAGGCCGCCGAGGTCGAAAGGAAATTCGCCACTGATCCAACTCTGTTCGGCTGCATTCTGGATAATGGTTTTCAGTTGCGGGTGCGACCATACCACGCCATCGCCGGCGTAATGCACGCCTTGCTCGTCCATTTCCCTGAAAAACGGATACATATCGCGATCGGCCAGCGCTTTGGCCGAATCAATCATCAGTGCCACCTGTTCGCGGTCGAGGTGGGAGAAATAGTCGTAGGAAAACAGATCCTGCACGCCGTGAACGTCGAAAAGAAGGAAGCGCAGGTGCTCGATGCTGGTGTAACGGGCCATGAGTGGAGGATTTGATGGGGGTTGATAAGAGTTGATGAGGGTTGATGAGGTTGATAGGGTTGATATTCAGCCACTCTAAAACCGGAACCATTGATCATACCCGAGCCGATGAATATCAACCCTCATCAACCCTCATCAACTCTTATCAACCACATAAATTTCTGACGTAAACATACGACATTTGGCCTGTCATGAAATCAACCAACTCATAGTAGATGAAAAAGATACTTACCCTGAGCGCGGCCATGCTGGCGCTCTTCGCCTGTGGCGGCCCACGCAAATCCGCTGCTACGCTCGATCCGTTCAATGCCGGAAAAAAAGTGATGGTGTACACCACTGCCGAAAAAACCACTGATCGCCTGAGTTTCCGCGATTCGCTGTCGTTCAAAAAAATGGGGCAGCCGCTGGAAACCCAGATTTGTGTGTTTGTCGATCCTTCCAAAACCTTTCAAACCTATATGGGCATTGGCGCGGCGCTCACCGACGCGTCTGCCGAAACGTATGCCAAACTGCCGCTCAACAAGCAGCAGGAGTTCATGGAGGCCCATTTCGACAAAAAACGAGGCATCGGCTACACCATAGCACGCACCAATATCAACAGTTGCGACTTCAGCAGCGATAATTACACGTACGTCAAGGACGGCGACAAAGACCTGAATTCCTTCAATATCGAGCACGACCGGAAGTACAAAATTCCGTTTATCAAACAGGCCATGGCTGCTGCAGGTGGCAAACTGACGCTGTTTGCCAGTCCCTGGAGCCCGCCTGCCTGGATGAAAGACAACAACGACATGTTGCATGGCGGCAAATTGAAACCCGCGTACTACAACAGTTGGGCACGCTATTACACCAAATTTATCCGTGCCTACGAGCAGGAAGGTATTCCGATCTGGGGCATTTCCGTTCAAAACGAACCCATGGCCACCCAGCGCTGGGAAAGTTGCATCTACACCGCTGAAGAAGAACGCGATTTCCTGAAAAACCACCTCGGTCCGGTGATGAAAAAGGAAGGCCTGGGCGATAAAAAAATCATCGTGTGGGACCACAACCGCGACCTGATTTACCAGCGCGCACAAACCTACTTCAGCGACCCGGAAGCCGCTCAGTACATCTGGGGTATCGGTTTTCACTGGTATGAAGACTGGAGCGGGGGCACACCCATGTACGATAACATGCGCCGGGTACACGAATCCTTCCCGGATAAAAACATCTTCTTCACGGAAGGTTGCGCCGAAAGTTTCGACCCCAAACGCTACAATGCCTGGTCGCTGGGTGAAGAATACGCACGTTCCATGATCAACGATTTTAACAACGGCATGGTGGGTTTCACAGACTGGAATATCCTGCTGGACGAAAACGGCGGCCCCAACCACGCCAAAAACTTCTGCTTTGCTCCCGTTCACGGCGACCTGCGCACTGGCCAGTTGATCTACACGAACGCCTACTACTACATCGGTCATTTCTCCAAATTTATCGACCCCGGTGCACGCCGCATCAGCGCCGCAGCCAGCCGCAGCCAACTGCTCACCACGGCCTTTCGCAACCCGGATGGCAAAACGGTGGTCGTCGTCATGAATCAGAGTGACGCCGCTACACCTTTTTATCTTTGGGTAAATGGCGATGCCGCGTCGTGGACGATCGAAGGACATGCGATAGCAACGCTTGTTTTTTAGAGCGTGAGAGCGTGAGAGATGTGAGAGCGTGAGAGATGTGAGAGGGTGAGAGCGTGAGAGATGTGAGAGCGTGAGAGATGTGAGAGGGTGAGAGCGTGAGAGTTTTTAGAGTACACCGCTCCGTTCTTGGAATTTTTAGTGCGGAGCGGTGTACTCTAAAAACTCTCACCCTCTCACATCTCTCACGCTCTCACTCTCTCACATCTCTCACATCTCTCACACTCTCACGCTCTCACATCTCTCACTTCTCTCACGCTCTAAAACAAGCATCAGCCTCCACACTATCAAATATCATTTTTGTAAATACCGCAGGGGCGGACCTTTGTAGCATGTGCTGGAATATTAAAAAACCAATACCATGTTACGACTTGTATTTGCTCTTGTCTTGTTGTTCCACGGCCTCATTCATTTGATGGGGTTTGCAAAAGCATATAAATACGCAGAAATCAGCCAGTTGACGGGCACCTACTCGCGTGCTGCAGGAGCGCTTTGGTTGTTTAGCGCCCTGTTATTGCTGGTATCCGCCGGATTGTTCCTATGGGAAAAGGAAATATGGTGGATGCCTGCAATTGCGGGTCTCCTGTTGTCACAAATGCTGATTTTCAGTCAATGGCAAGATGCGCGTTTCGGCACCATCGCCAACATCATCTTGTTGTTAGGGGTGCTACCGGCATACGGGCAATGGCAGTGGAACCGCATGGTAAACGCTGAAACGAAAGCATTTTTACCTGTTGGATTGCCTGAATCCAGCGTGCTCACCCGCGAAATGATAGCAGGCATGCCCCCTGTGGTGCAAAAATGGATGGAACGCTCGGGCGTCATCGGTCGAAAAATGACCCGCCAGGTACATCTCGTACAGACCGGTCGCATGCGCACCAAACCCGACGGCAAATGGATGCCGGTCACGGCGACCCAGTATTTCACCATACATCAACCCGGATTTTTGTGGACCGCTGATGTGGAAGCAGCACCGTCTGTCGTGTTGAAAGGCCGCGACCTGTACCAGAACGGTCAGGGGCACATGCTTATCAAGGCATTGGCACTGTTTCCAGTGACGGATGCCAAAGGCGCTACCACCGACCAGGGTTCCCTGTTGCGCTACCTGGCCGAAATATGCTGGTTTCCGGATGCCGCTCTCCATGCCTTCATCCAGTGGGAACCCATTGATGACCATTCCGCCAAAGCCACCCTGCGCTATGGCAAGGCAGAAGGCAGCGGCATTTTTACGTTCGATGAAAATGGTGACATCCGCAGTTTTGAAGCCATGCGGTACTTTAGTCAGAAAAAAGGCGACACCCTCGAAAAATGGTACATCGATATGGATCCTGCCAGTTTCGAAGTATTCGAAGGCGTCCGAATCCCTACTCGTTCCACTGTTACCTGGAAACTGGCTGAAGGGGACTTTTCGTGGTTTGAAGTGGAAATCGGGGAAGTGAGGTATGAGTTATGAGTTATGAGTTATGAGTTATGAGTTATGAGTTATGAGTTATGAGTTATGAGTTATGAGTTATGATGCTGTACTCATGGCTTTTTTATTAGAGTAGCCAAAAGCAGCGTGAGAAAAACTCATAACTCATAACTCATAACTCATAACTCACTTCCCCATCCACTCTTTAAACGCATCTACTTTTTCCCGGCTGATCAGGATGTCTTCGTTGTTCAGGGGGGCGTTCAGGATCACTTTCAGGCGGCTGTTGGAGTAGGCAGTAGCGTTTTTGATGGCATCGAGGGGAGTGATGTATTGCCGATTGATGCGAAAAAAAAGTTCAGGGTTCAGCAAATCTTCCAGTTGTTCAAGGGTATAGTCGATCACATATTTTCGGCCATTGCGATGGCGGAGCCAGACCACCTTGTTTTCTCCGAAAAAATACTCCACATCCCGGACGTCGATGCTGCTGAGGGTGTCGCCAATTTTTACCATAAAACGGTTTTTAAATCGATTGGGCCGGATGGTTTCCATCATGTTCCGAATCAGGTCGGCGTCCACAAGCGGCGCCCCGCGCAGGGTTCGTAGTTTGGAAAATGCCTGAGCGAGGTCTTCTTGCGATACAGGTTTCAGCAGGTAATCCACACTGTTGACTTTGAATGCTTTCAGTGCATAGGCATCGTATGCGGTTGTAAAGATGACCGGACAAGTCACTTTTACCTGTTCAAATATTTCAAAACTCAAGCCGTCAGCCAACTGTACATCGAAAAACGCCAGGTCGGGCATGGGATTGGCTTGTAGCCAGCCTATGGCCGCTTTTACCGAATCCAGCGTGGCCACTACCTCGATGGATGGATCCACCCGGGGAAGTTTCGACAGGAGGCCCCAGGCGGCCAGGTCTTCGTCTTCGATGATGATAACGCGCATGGGATGAATGATGAATGATGAATGATGAATGATGAATATTTTGGCCTATGAGGATAAATCATTTCTTTTTTCGCTTACCAAGACACGAATTGACCAGAACCGAGCAGATTGTTAATGTACAAATGCTGTAAAATTCATCATTCATCATTCATCATTCATTATTCATCATTCAAAACCGGGATTTTCACCGTAAAAAAGCCGTCATGGTCAGTAATCAGCACTGCTTTTTCACTCAACAACTGATATTGCGATTGAATATTGGCCAGCCCGACGCCGGTAGATTCCGGAAGGATGTTTTTGGGCGACAGGTTGTTGCGAACGACGATCCAGTCCTCGTTTTCAAGAAATACTTCAATATGCAGCGGATTGGATTTGGATATTTCGTTGTGTTTCAAAGCGTTCTCCACCAACATTTGCAAGGTGAGCGGCGCCAGGTGTCCACGGGTATTATCGGGGATGGAAATATTTGTCTGCAAGGCCGTTCCAAAACGAATATCCATCAAAAACAGATAGGATCGGAGGATAGACAATTCCTCTTTGATCGGCACAGTTTCCTTGCTGCGACTGTCCAGGATGTAGCGATATACATCGGATAGTTGGCGGATAAATTTTTCGGCCATATCTGCATCCCGATGCACCAGCGACGACAATACATTGAGGCTGTTGAACAAAAAATGCGGGTTGACCTGACTTTTCAGCGCCTCATAACGGGCCGCCACCTGTTCGCGCTTCAGGCGTTCGGCTTCGAGCAGGGTTTGTCGCCAGTTCAACAAAAAAGTGCGCCCGTGCAAAAACAGGGAAATGCAAAAAGTGATCAACAGCGTGGGAAGGAACTGTCGCAGTCGAAAACTCTTGAACAGCGACATGGCATCCCAGCCGATCTGATCGAATGTCCATGCCCAGATAATAAACCCAAACGCGATGGAAGTGTACACCACCGTGGTCAAAATGGAAACATAGAACCGCTGCACGGGCTTTTCCGTCCATTGAAGATGCTCGTCCAGAATGTCGCTCAGATAGGCATTGCCATACCAAAAAACAGCCGTACAAATACCATTCCGCCAAATCAGCGACAGCAGCAGGGGCCACCCGCCCGTGTGGTACAGGTCGACAGGATTACCAAAAATGAACAGGATGCTCACGCCTCCGACGATGCCGACCTGAAGGACATCCAGAATCCATTTTTTGACAACTGCCGCTTTCATGACTGCAATGTTAACCAATTTACTTCTTACTCACCTGTTCCAGAAAATAGGCATTGGTTTCTTTTCCCCAGAAAGGCATGAGTTCTGCTACCGATTGCTGCCCGTATAATGCTGCCGCTTTTTCAAAAAACGGTTTGGCACGATCGGCGCCACCGCCAAAGAATTCAGGCATATTCATCGTGTACATGCCTTGCAAAAACGGTGCGCGCGGATTTTGGGGGTTGAGTGCAGCGGCTTTGCCCAGTTCGGCAAAAACCTGCCCGCTCAGTTCCTGCCCTTTCACCATCGGATTTTCCGACACGCGCGCAATCAGGATATATGCCTGCATGACAGCCACTTCCGATTCGTTGGGCGCCAGCGCTTTGGCTTTGTCCAGACTCGCCTGAGCAGCATCAACGATTTCCAGGGCCTTGGCCGGATTTTCTTTCAACAGGTTGAAAGCAGCCGATAACTGGCTGAACGCAGCATAGTATGCCGGAAGCCATTCTTTGGGCTCTGCCGATGCAATGCGAGCAAAACTGTTGGCAGCCTCCAGTTGCCGATCGCTCGTTTTGGCGGAATCCAGTTGTGTGATGGCTTTTTTCATCGCACTGATGTATTTGGCATTTTGAGCGGAAAGGGAAGCACTGGTAAGGAGTAGGAGAAAGAGGAGGTTTTTCATAGTGATGAATGATGAATGATGAATGATGAATGATGAATGATGAATGATGAATGATGAATGATGAATGATGAATGATGAATGATGAATGATGAATGATGAATATGGTGCATTAAAAAATACATTCATTTGATAATGAACAAGTTAATTCATTTTTGGGTGGATTACTAATCTAAAAGTGCCCCAAAAATTCATCATTCATCATTCATCATTCATCATTCCCTTGTCCACTCAACGCCATACCGATCTTATCCGTGCCGAGGCCCACAGGCTGGGCTTCGAATTTGTGGGGTTTGCGCGGGCTGAACGGCTGGACGAGGAGGCGCGGCGACTGGAGCAGTGGCTGCAGCAGGGAGCCCACGGGCGTATGTCGTACATGGAAAACCATTTCGACATGCGGGTCGACCCTACCCTGCTGGTGCCGGGTGCAAAAACAGTTATTTGCCTGACATTCAATTATTTCAATCCGGAAAAGCAAGAGGATGTGGAAGCGCCCAAAATTGCTTCCTATGCGTATGGTGAAGATTATCACCATGTGGTAAAAGACAAATTGAAGGCACTGCTGGCTTATATGCAGGCGGAAATCGGGCAGATAGATGGCCGTTGTTTTGTCGACTCAGCGCCCGTCATGGAGCGCGAATGGGCTCAACGCGCCGGGCTCGGCTGGAATGGCCGCAACACCCTCACCATTCACCCCAAACGGGGTTCTTTTTTCTTTCTGGCAGAAATTATCTGCGACCTGCCGCTGGTGTACGACGACCCCATGCGCGACCACTGCGGCACCTGCCGGCGCTGTATTGATGCCTGCCCAACGGATGCCATCGCACCCGAAGGTTATTTTCTGGATGCATCCAAGTGCATTTCCTACCTCACCATCGAATTGCGCGATCAGATTCCCCATGAATTTCGCGGTCAAATGGACAACTGGATGTTCGGCTGCGACATTTGCCAGGATGTGTGTCCCTGGAATCGTTTCGCTCAACGGCACAACGAACCTGCCTTCGAGCCGCACCCCGATTTGTTGCAAATGACCCGCCGCGACTGGCAGGAACTCACCGCCGAGGTTTTTGGTAAAGTTTTTAAAAAATCGGCTGTAAAACGGGTAAAATGGGAAGGGCTGAAAAGGAATATGGATTTTTTGGGAGTGGTGAGTGGTGAGTAGTGAGTAGTGAGTGGTGAGTAGTGAGTGATAAGCCAAGGGAAACCCTACTCACTACTCACCACTCACTACTCACCACTCACCACTCATAACTCATACCTCACAACTGCTATTCCGCATTCAAACGCTTTCGCTTCCACCAGTTTCAGGTTCAGTTTTTGTTCCAGTCCCTGAAAAATAGGCATGCCTTGGCCGATGGCGGTGGGATTGACGAACAGAAAAAACTGATCGATCAGGCCGTGCTGAATGAGGCTGGTCACAAATTTACCGCCACCATAGACTATTATATCACCACCGGGTTGTTGTTTCAGGGCTGTCACTTCTTCTACCAGATCGCCATGGGCCAGTGTGGTATGTGCCCAGGAATGCTCGTGAAGAATATGGGTAAAAACCACTTTCGGCGTTTCATGGAATTTCCGGGAAATGGCGTCGGAAGTATCGGGATTGGTAGCGAGTCCGGCCCAGTGATCGATAAAACCCTGTGCCAGCACGCGGCCCAGCAGGATGGTGTCGATGGGTTCGGTGAGCGCGCCGACGTATGATTTGAGGGCTTCATCCCAGTTCCAGGTCATCCAGTCCATTTCGCTGTTGGGGCCGGCGATAAAACCGTCGATTGAGATTTGTACTTGCAGTTTAAGTTTTCGCATGATTAGGTTATTGTAAAATTAAGGATTTTGAGGAATGGCAGTTGCATCCAGGAACATCACTTCCCACTGGTGGCCGTCGAGGTCGGCAAAACTGTGCTGATACATCCAACCGTAGTCCTGCGGGTCGGCGTAGGTGGTGGCGCCGGATTCGAGCGCTTTTTTCACCATCGTATCTACCGCTTCGCGGCTGGGCAGTTCGATAGCCAGCAGGACTTCTGTGGTTTTGTGGGCGTCGGAAATTGCTTTTTTGGTGAATTGAGCAAACTTCGGATGCGTCAGCAGCATGGCGTAGATCGTGTCCGACATGATCATACAGGTAGCCGTTTCATCGGTAAATTGCGGGTTGAAGGTAAATCCGAGGTGGGTGAAAAACGCGATGGATTTTTGAATGTCCTGAACTGGGAGGTTGACAAATATTTTGTTTACCATGACTTTTAATGTTATGCAATGAAGAGTTTGTTGTGTAATCTGTGGGGCAAGAATCCCCTTTATCAGGCTGGCACTACCTGAAATGCTTCCTGTTTTTTGTGGTATTGTACATAAGAAACGGCAAGAATGCCCAGGAGTACCAGCGGAAAAATAGTTTGGCCGCTGAAACCATCCACTGCCCAGTGTGAAACCGCGGCAGCAATGAAGGTGATGCCGAAGCCTGCATAGGCCCACTCCTTCACCCGTGCCGGAGCCGCCGGTAAAATGAGCGCCAGTGCTCCAATGACTTTAAAAACGGTGAGCATCACCCGAAAGTAGTCGGGATAGCCCAGGTGGCGAATTCCGTCGATGGCCAGTTGGGTGTTGGAGGTGAGCGCAGGCATCACACCTTCCCAGAGAAAAATCAGGCCGGTTGTAGTCCAGTATGCGATATTTGCTTTTTTCATGGCAGAGCGTTTTGTTGATGATGGGATGATACCCGTTGTTGTTGTTTCGTTTTGTAATCTGATGGATGATACAAAAGTACGGGCTGATTCCGCCACGCCGTGAGTGGCTAATCCGACAATAGAAGTGGGCTATCGCGACATATTTTGTTTTGAAAATAAGCAAAGGCTTTCAAAATACACCCAAAAAAGGGCATTTGCGTCACCCATACGGGGCAATTACGCCATTTTTTGTTTCACCTCTCACTTCTCTCACTTCTCACTTCTCACCTCTCACCTCTATATCCATGCGCGCCCACGTCTACCAAACCTTTCGCACCTCCCGCATCATCCCTTTGTTTTATCACCCCGATCCGGAAACAGCCTGGCAGGTGGCAGCCGCCTGTTACCGCGGCGGGGCGCAGGTACTGGAATTTACCCACCGGGGGGTCTTTGCACATGAGGTATTTGCTGAATTAAAAAAACGTGCCCGCCGCAATCTGCCCGGCCTGCTCATCGGCGCTGGCTCCATACAGGATGCTGGCACTGCATCGCTGTACATCAATATGGGCGCCGATTTCATCATCACGCCGCTGCTGCGGGAAGACGTTATTCTGACCTGCAACCGGCGCAAAGTGGCGGTGTTGCCGGGTGTGTCTACTTCATCGGAAATAGGCCGGGCAGAAGAATTGGGTGCCGAAATAGTAAAAATTGCGCCGGGAGAAGTGCTGGGCCCCGCTTTTCTAAAGGCCCACCTCGGCCCTTGCCCCTGGACGGAAGCCATGATTTCCGGCGGCGTATCGACCGATGCGGAAAACCTGAAGAGTTGGTTTGACGCCGGGGCTGTTTGTGTGGGTTTGGGATCGAAGTTGATTTTAAGGGAGGTGATGGATAAGCAAGACTGGTCGGGGTTGGAAGCGAGAGTTAGGGAAGTTATGAGTTATGAGTTATGAGTTATGAGTTTTACGCACTTTTCTTTTGGCTTCTCCAATTGTGTGGCAGAAAGCAACGTGCGTAAAACTCATAACTCATAACTCCCTAACTCATCACTCACCGAATCACTACCTTCCTCGCCCCTACACCCGCTGCATTTTCCAGGCGCACCATATACACGCCGGCAGGCACTTGCTGCACGTCGAGGGTGAGCAACTGGCCTTCTGACAAGCCGTTGACAGAGCGGGTGAGCACGACCCGACCGTCGGCGGCCACAAGGGTGGCACGCACGTCGCCGCTCAGGGCCTGACTCGTGCTCAGGTGCAGCAGGTCGTCGGCCGGGTTGGGCTGGGCAACGAGGCCGAGTGCATTGGCGGCAATTACGTCCTGAGTGCCCACAATGGCTGGCTGCACGATCACGCCGCGTTCTTTGGCTACAGCGCAGGCGGAGTTGCTGCCATCGGCCGTCACACAAGCCTGGCTGTTGTAATTCAGCATATCAAGCACTTCCACTTCATCCACTAACCAGGCGTCGCCCGGGTTGGCGGTGTTGTCGTCGGTAGCAAAACGGAAACGGATGGTGACTTCCTCGCCAGCGTAGTCGCTGATGTCAAAATACGATTGAAGCCAGCCGTTGGAATTGCCGGAGAAAGCGCTGAGGTAAGGGATGCCGAAGGTCGAATACTGCACAGACGCCGGGTAGGAATTGCGGAACACCTTCTCAGGAGTGAACCGACGCCAGTTCACATCATCTATTTTCTTGATTTCCAGGATACCTGCATCAGCCGATTTTTCGGTGTTGTAGCGGTGCCAGAAGCGCAGCACGGGCTGGTTGCCGCTGACTACAAAACTCTGGAACGGCGTTTCCAGGGTAAAATCGCTCACTTCTGCCAGGCTGTTTGCTTTCCATGCGCTCGGCCCAACAAGGCTCTCCGCCGATTGCAGGCTGAAATACTGATTGCCGTCGAGGGCCAGCGAAATCCAGTTTTCATCCGTATCCATCGGGTCGCGGAACTGGCGCTGGGAGCCTACACCTTCGGCGCTTTTGGCCGTGTAAGTAAGTTCGCGTGACTGCCCGGCAGGCACCGAACCCAGGTTCCAGGTAATAACACCGTTGCTGAACGTGCCGCCATTGGACGCCGAGAGGAAAAAGAGTCCGTCGGGCAGTTCGTCCGTCACGATTGTATTTACCGTGGCTTCTTCGCGGTGGTTAATGACCGTAATTTTGAAAGAAACCTCCTCGCCTGGTTCGATCAGAGGCGTAGTGGTTTCTTTTTTGATTTTCAGTTCCTTGATGCAATACGGAATCGGGTCGAAATTTTCCACCCCGTCGGTATCTTCCATGGCAGAGCCCTGGCTGGCGCCCACGCCCAGGCCGCGGCGCGCAAAAACGTCCATGATGAGGCAAGTATCCACGCCTTCGTAGTTCAGCAGGTCGGCCAGTACAATCGCATCGCGGCCGTCTACAAAGCCCGGATCGCAGGGTTGAATTTTCATGCCATCGATGACCAGTTGAAGGGCACGCGCGTTGCCACTGTTGGCATTGTTGATATCGGCATCGTAGCCATATTTTTCCACCATGGCCCAGTAAAGATCCCACAGCATTGAAGTCCAGATTTCTCCTTTCTGGTGCGGGAACTGCTGGGTAGGGTCGCCTGTAACGGCAGGCGTGAGCGCTACCCAGGAGTATGTTTGAGGGTTGATCGACATATCGGTGGAGTACGCGTAGCGGCGAATACCACGGCCGTCATTGCCCTGGCGCTGCACATAGGTACCGATGCCACGCTTCTGACCGGCCACGTCGCCGGGGCGGATGGTGGTAGCGAGGGTAAAGAAATCGCTCCAGCCTTCACCCATTTGTTCTTCATTGGTAAGGCAATCTGCCGTGGAAGGGCCGCCCGTCAGTCGGTTACTGATGCCGTGGGTGTATTCGTGGGCAATGATGCCGTTGTCGAAATCGCCGTCGAGTCGTTCCGGGCCACTCACCGGCGGCACTACAATCGATGCGTTCAGGGAAATGCCGGTGAAAGGTTTGAGCAGGTCGCAGTCCGATTTTTTCAGCATAATGATCGGGAAGTTATTGACGCCCGAGCCGCCCATCGGAATAACGTCTTCTTCAAAATTGCAGACGATACAAGCGACAGCGCCCGCCTGCTGTGCTTTTTGGGCTTTTTGTACAAAGGTGCAATCGCCACGGTCTACCATGACAATTTTACCAGCCAGGCTCACAGTGTAGTCGCCGCAGCCCTGAGCAGATGTTTCAGCGCCGCTTCCGTCGTCGGCCAGCACCACATCACCTGTAAATGGAACGCTGCCAATGGTAGCCCCCCAGCCAGAAGAAGTGCCGACGGAATACGTGCCGGAAATGGCTGCCGGTGCATTGACCGTGAGCAGTTTTCCGCCCTGACGGTTCCATTTGTACATCTGCATCCTGCCGGAAAAGCCGTCGGGTGTAGGCACGAAATTGGCATTATCTACCCCCGAGCCATCCAGTGCTTCGGCCATTACGGGGTCGCCTTCGTTGCCGCCCCGGCCAAAGTTGTTTGCCTGATAATTGCCTGCATCCTCATCAAAACCAAAGCGATACGAGATGTCGTGCATCTTGTTGGTCATGTAAAACAGGTTGGTAATGGCGGCACTTCGGTTGCTTTCGGGTTCGAGATTCGGATCGAAAGGGAAATTAAAAACGCCGTTGCTGCCCTGGGCCGATTCAATTGGAGAACCATTGTTGTCGTTGGCACTGTCTTCGTACGCCCAGGCGTTGTTGCCACGCGTATACGTGTATTCGGGTCCGGGCACACCGTCCACATCCAGCCAGCCGAAAGGCGAGGCTGCGGGATCGGCGGGATTCAGCAGCAGTTCACGGCTGCCATGTGAAGGACTTTCCGCAGGCAAAGGGAAAACGTTGTAGGTTTCATCGTTTTCATTGAGGGTTGAAGATGCAGTTGCAGGAGCATCCACCTGATCTTCGCAGTCGGCCGCTTCATCGCTACCGCTGTGCGCATGGCCCGCCTGGCAGTACACCGTACGGTTGTGTTTGCTCAGGATCAGGCCCGTTTGTGCATCCACACGCATGCTCCACACATCGGAAGTATTGGCCTGGGCAATGACCAGCATCCAGGCCAGTCGGACGGAGCCGTCGCGTTGGGGTTCATAGCAGGCATTTACCGGAATATCCATGCTGGAAATAGCGCCGCCTTCGAACAACCAGTTGCGTTCGTTGGTCTTTTCTTTTAAGTTGGGCGTGGTAAATCCCCCAAAACCCAGGTTAGCCATCGCCAGTTCCAGCGCCTTGTAAGCCGACAGGGATGGCGCCGTCAGGTTGATTTTCTGTGCCAGATTGGCCACCAGGCGATGTGATACGTATTTCACATTTCCATTCGGCAGCACATGCAGGCCGATGAGCGCATTGTACACCGGAATGCCAGCATGCTGTTGTTGAATCCACACGTGCGTCACACCATTGTTTTTGCTGCGGTATTCGTCCGTCACTTTCAAATCGGCCACATCCTGAACGGAAAGGCCCATGTCGGCAGCATGTTCTTTTAAATAACGAAGCGCCGTTTCGTGCGGCGCAGTACTGGTTTGTGCAAGGAGTTGGACAGCCCAAAAGGCCATCAGAGACAGCGTCAGGCAACGCCGGATGACGTACATCAGGTTCATAATATTCAGAACAGTAACAAGTTTGATTTGATACGGAGAAAAATACAGTTAAACGGGGGCTCCCAAAGGTATGGTAAAGTCGACAGTTGGCAGTCGACAGTTATTGGTCTTTCCAGGCAAATGCTTGCAATTGACAGTAAATAGTCGGCAGTCGACAGTTGTCAGTCAACAGTCGACAGTCGGCAGTCGACAGTCAACAGTCCGTAGAGTGTACCTGGTAAATATCGGCTTCTTGGTTAAAGTTGCCGAAAGTAGGTAGGTACACTACACGGACTGTTGACTGACGACTGTTGACTGTTGACTTTTTCTTACCTTTGCACATCCTTTCATTTTAAGACCGTCTCGGCTTAACTATATGCCCGAAGTTAAACTATTTTCCTGCTCCGCTTCCAAAGCGCTGGCAACCGACATTGCCTATCATTTCGACGCGCCGCTGGGTGATACCACGCTGGCCCGTTTCAGCGATGGCGAAATGCAAACCATTCTGAATGAAAGTGTACGCGGCGCCTACACTTTTTTTATTCAAAGCACTTGCCAGCCCCACGACAACCTGATGGAATTGCTGCTCTGGATCGACACGGCCAAACGTGCTTCTGCGGGTTACATCACGGCCGTGATTCCGTATTTCGGTTATGCCCGACAAGACCGGAAAGACAAGCCGCGGGTACCGATCAGCGCCAAATTAGTAGCCAACCTGCTCACGGCCGCCGGCGCCGATCGCATCATGACCATGGACTTGCATGCCGACCAGGTGCAGGGCTTTTTCGACATTCCGGTCGACCACCTGCGCTCTGAAGCCATTTATTCGCAGTACCTGGAAAGCCAGGATTTGTCGAATGTCATTTTTGCCAGCCCGGACGTAGGCGGTGTAAAACGTGCCCGCCAATACTCCGTGTTTTTCAAACGGGAACTCGTCATTTGTGATAAATACCGCACCAAAGCCAACGAAGTGTCGGCCATGACGGTCATCGGCAACGTCGACGGCGCCGACGTCATTCTGGTAGATGATATGGTGGATACGGCCGGCACGCTCTGCAAGGCTGCCGATGCGCTCATGGATAAAGGCGCCAAATCGGTACGCGCTATTTGCACACACCCCGTGCTGTCGGGAAAAGCCTACGACAACATCGAAAAATCACAACTGTCGCAAATGATCGTCTGCGATACGATCCCGCTCACCCGCGAATGCTCCAAAATTCAGGTACTGTCTACCGCTAAGTTGTTCGCGCGCGCTATCCGGAATACGGTGGAGCATAAGTCGATTGCGGCGCTGTTCCATTGAGAGAGGGTGAGAGGGTGAGAGAGTGAGAGGGTGAGAGAGTGAGAGAGTGAGAGGGTGAGAGAGTGAGAGAGTGAGAGAGTGAGCGTTCGTAAAGTATGTGTACTCTACGAACTCTCACCCCTCTCACTCTCTCACTCTCTATCATTGTTTCGCAAACGTACCTTCCACCCGGCCGGCTTCGCCCGACACCGAAATGCGATACATTCCGGCCGGCAAATTCGACACATTCAACTGGAAGTTGCCGCCATTGGCCACGATTTGTTGCAGCACCAGGCGACCGTCGGCGCTGAATACGCGCACATCGCTTTGACCGGCCTGCAGGCCATTTTCCCACTGAATGGAAGCCTGGAGCCAGTCGCCGGCAGGATTGGGCGACAGGAGCATGGAGCCCGTATTACCCGGATCTACTACGGGCGTCATACACACCACTTCACCCATTTCGAACACATCCTGGCAATCGGGGTGCAGGTGATCGCGCACCACAAACTCATAGTTGGTGCCATCGCCGGGCAGCGGGCCAAGAATGATGGGCTGCGGGTGGCTGTATTCAAAGTTGCCGTAGTTGTGGCCATTCCCCACAATATCAAATCCGCCGCCGCCGACATTGTCAAACTGGAAGTTGACCACTGCAAAAAACTGTCCGCACAGGCAAGGCGTGTGCAGCACTTGCAGGTCGTAAATATGGCATGGATTGCCGTTCAGACAAGGAGGAACAGGGAATTCCAGCGTTTTGCAGCATTCCGTTTGTCCGGTAGCGATGCATATTTTGATAACATCGTTGGCGCCGCCGTTGTACGGGAAATTCGGAATCATGAGCGGCAACTGGCTCATCGGGAAGCGCCCGAAGAAAACGCCGTTGGCAAACACATTAAATGAGTCGACTGGCGTTGCCGAAACCAACTGGAAGTTGACAAACAACTGATAGGTCGTGTTGGAAGTGCACTGGCCGGTTTGCACCGTCAGGTTGAATATTTCGCAGGGACCGCTCGGGTCGAAGCAATCAGGCGCAGCAAATTCCAGCGTACGGCAGCACCCGCCGGTAGCCGTGTTGTTGCCTACACATACCGTAATGACATCGTGTGCATTACCGCTCCAGGGGAAATTGTGAATGGTGAGCGGCAACTGGTTGGTACCGAAAGTGCCCAGGAAAGTATTGTTGTTGGCATACACCCGGAAAGAATCGGGCAGGCTGATGCCGGCTACACCAAAATTAATGATGATGTTGTAGGTGCCGTTGTCGTGGCATTCGCCCGGATCGACCACCAGTTGGGTAATTTCACATGGCCCACCGCCAATACAAGTAGGCACCGGGAATTCCAGGATGCGGCAGCACTCGGTTTGTGCCGTAGCGATGCAAATTTTGATCACATCATTGGCGCCGCCATTGTACGGGAAATTCGGAATGGTGAGCGGCAACTGGTTCATGCCATAGCGCCCGAAGAAAGCGCCATTGGCAAATACACTGAACGAGTCGACCGGCGTGGTGGATGCCACCTGGAAATTGACGTGCAACTGATACGTGGTATTGGAAGTGCATTCGCCGGTTTGAACCGTCAGGTTGAACACTTCGCAGGGAGAGCCGGGGTTGAAACAATCGGGCACGGCAAATTGCTGGGTGCGGCAGCATCCGCCGGCGGCTGTGTTATTTCCGACACAAATCGTAATCACATCGTTGGCACCACCGCTCCAGGGGAAATTGTGGATGGTGAGTGGCAATTGATTGGTACCGAAGGAACCCAAAAAAGTGTTGTTGTTGGCATATACCCGGAAAGAATCGGGCACACCGATGCCGGCTACGCCAAAATTGACCAGCAGGTTGTAGGTGCCGTTGTTATGGCATTCGCCCGGGGTGAGCACCAGTTGCGTGATCTCGCAAGGCGTACCATTGAGGCAGGCAGGCACCGGGAATTCGCGCGTAGAGCAGCATCCGAGGTCTTCATTTCCAATGCAAACTTTAATCACGTCATTGGCGCCACCATTGTACGGGAAGTTTGGAATGGTGAGTGGCAGTTGGTTGCTACCATATTTCCCAAAAAAGGCACCATTGGCAAACACGCGGAACGAGTCGACCGCCGTTGGGTAAATTGCTGTAAAATTCACCGTTACCTGATACGTAGTATTGGAAGTACACTGTCCGGTTGTTACCGTTAGTCCGTCGATGAAGCAAGTAGGCGTCGTGTTGCAATCCGGTGCGGGGAATTCTTTCACCTTGCAGCAGTTGTCGCTGTCGTTGATACAAACCTTGATCACATCATTGGCATTTCCGCTGGCGGGGAAATTGTTGATTTGTACGGGTAGTGCGCTCAATGCGTAGGTGCCCAGAATTTGTCCGTTGGCAGCAAACACGTCGAACAAGGCATTGGTAGGCGACGTCACCTGAAAATTCAGCATCAGATTGTAGTTATTGCTGCCAGGAACGCAGTCGCCAGGCGTCACCACCATGTCGTAAATGCTACAAGGCGTCACTGCCGAGCAGGCAGGGATGTTGACCACGACAGAGGCAAAGCAGCCTTCAAAAACAGCGTCGCGCACGACAAATTCGCGGGTAGTAGCCGCATTACCTGCCGTAAAAGGCCCAAGTGTTACAGGTACGCTGCTGTACGGAAAAGTGCCATAGTTATTGCCATTGCCATGCACCGTGTACTGATTGGTGGTACCCGTGTGCTGAAAATTCAGCACTACCACGTACTGGCAAGAGGCAGGATCGATCGGAGAAACCGTAGCAGTAAGGCCGGTGATGTGACATTCCACCTGGGCCGACAGCATGGTGGCCAGGAAAAACACCGGTAAGAAGGATAATAACCGCATAAGAAGGATGGGTTTGGTGAAATAAATATGTTACGGGGGATTTTTCCGGAAGATACCGTGAGGACAGTTTTCGCTCCCCGGAGTGTCCGCTTATTTGAAAAAATATGGCAGGAAGATAAGGGCGCCGACAACTGCCGCACCGATGGCCGTAATCAGCACAGCCGCAGCCGCTACATCTTTCGCTTTGCCTGCCAGCGGGTGGTATTCGGGAGAAGCCAGATCGGTCAGGAATTCCAGCGCCGTATTCACGGCTTCCATAGCCAAAACCATAGTGATACAGAACGAAATACAGACCCATTCCAGTCGGCTGATATGACACCACAGACCCAGCAAAATGGCTGCGATCGAAGCCAGTATGTGGATACGCGCATTGGGCTGGCTGCGAAACAGTTCGGACAGGCCCTGAAAGGCGTATCGGAAACTGAGCAGGCGTTTTTGTACAAAGCCCATGATTATGAATTGTTTACGAGTAGAAAAAACCAGGAGGCTACCCTGGAAACGAACAGATTTCCTTTGGAGTTTGTAAAAATCCTTGTTCTATGGGAGGAGGGGCGCCTGGCATGGGCATCCGATCGTCGAGGGCTTCATTTTTAAAAAAGCAGATAGCAGCGCTACATCCCAGGCACACAAACATCAGCCGCGGATTGTCGATAATGAGAAAAAACAGGCCGAATAGCAGGTATCCCAATGCAATAAAAAATGCCTGATCGGCCCACCACTGGAATGCTGGCTGCCGGGGCGGAAAAATACAAAGCAAGGTGCCGGATAACAGGCTGATCGTCAGCACCTGTCGTACACGGGCATGGTCGAATACCGAGAAAGTCATTTCAGCGGCAAAGATATGTTTTGCCGTCAGTTTTCCATGTTGGAGGGCTATAATCGCAGAATTTGCCAGGAAGTAAAAAAACTCTCCACACTCCATATTGGATTTTGCGGAAGGTATTGTTATCTTTGCCGCCGCTTTTGAAAAAGCCTTATCTGGAGAGATGTCCGAGTGGTTTAAGGAGCACGCCTGGAAAGTGTGTATACGCCTAAAGCGTATCCGGGGTTCGAATCCCCGTCTCTCCGCTTCACCCGCCGTAGCCTTTGGCGTAGGCGGGTAATACTAAATACAATATCCGCCGTAGCCTTTGGCGAAAGCGGGTAAATATAAGGGAATAACCCGCCTACGCCCTGTGGGCTACGGCGGGTAAAGGAGAGATGGCAGAGTTGGTTTAATGTACCTGATTCGAAATCAGGCGTACCTTCACGGGTACCGGGGGTTCGAATCCCTCTCTCTCCGCTTCACCCGCCGTAACCCGCAAGGCGTAGGCGGGTTTTTTATTTCCCAAAGCGCATCTGTCATGCTATGGCTGAAAGATGCGCTTTTACTTGACTGTAGAGGTTGTAGTTATGTGGGCGGCCCGCCTTCGCCCTGCGGGCTATGGCGGGTGAAGCGGGTAAAATAAAAGCAAAGGCCAGTAAACACTTTTTACTTCCTTATCGCAGTTTTTCCATCAATATGCTCGCCTGGTCTTTTTTTGCTTTGGGAAAAGCCCCGGAAACAACCTCGTCCAAAATACCCTTCAAGCGCTCTTTTTGTGTGGCTCCGGCAGCATACAGACTCAATGCCTCTTTCCATTTCGGTTCTTTGGAGTAGGCCCCCGTGGCCGCTACGGCTGCAAAAGTATCGGCAGCGGCTTCAAATCGGCGCGCCTTGAACAAGGCATACCCTTTCAGATACGTGACATCGACACCCAGTTTACCTGTGGCCTTGATTTGATTGAGCCGTGTAACAACCTCTTGATATTCACCTGGATTCCTGGCATTTTGGTATGCCTGCAATGCATCCGCAAATAATTGTTGATCGGGTGTACTGTCATCCACGCCCCTGAACACACTCATATTTGCATCAAACATACTACTGGCTTCCTCTGCATACAAGGCAGCCATTGCAGTATTTTGCCGGTCGCGTTGCCTTTGGCGCGTCGGTTCAGGACTTTCTTCTGTTTGTTTTTGGGTGCTGTTTTCTACGACGGCTTTGGGTATACGTTGTTTTTCAACAGAGTCCGCAGGCCGGGAATTGGGAACGACCTGCTCGGGTGTTTCTGAAGACGGCGTACTTGCATCGGACGACCTAAATACCCAGACCAGCAGCCCCAAAAGCAACAAGAACAACAGGAGTGCAAGTACCGGCAGGTAGCGCCGGCATCCCAATGAAGCCGGCGGACGAGCCGTCCATTCCCGAAACTCCGCGCTCGCTTTTTTATCCTTCAAGATGTCCAGGGCCTGCCTTTGAAGTGCATTCAATCGCACTTCTCTGGCCAGTGCCGTATCCTGTGCTATAGCCTCCTCCATCGCCAGCCGCTCTTCCGTAGAAAGCAGGCCATCCAGAAATGCATCTATTTTGTTGTACCAGTTCTGTTCCATATTCCCAAAGCCTGTTTACGAATGTTAAAAGTTGTTGGAGAGAAGATCAAGCAGTTTCTGTCGAGCCCTTTGCACGCGAACCTTTGTGTAGGGTTCTGTCCACAAATGCTTTTCTGCCGATTTAAGTTTCGCTTTTTTTGTAGCCTCCGCGATACGTGCATAGTGTTCTTGCATGTGTAAGGCGATTTCCGCCATTTTGTACTGTTCCGCCACGCAAGCCAGTATTTCCTGCTCTTCCGGGTGCAGTTGCTGGAGCAGGCGTTGCAGTTTTTCATACTGCTCGCCGTCTTCCAGTTTGGTATGTGGTGTGGCGGTTTCTGCCTGTTCGTGTTGCACGGCGTCGAAGGATTCTATTTGTTTTTCGGAGCGTTTGAACTGCCGGTACATGACCCGAAGGGAAATTCTAAAAATATAGCCGCACATATCTTCTTTGTAGAACTGGAAGCCGGGCATGGCAGTATTTCTGCAAAATGCCAGGTAAGCATCTGTACAGGCATCTGTGATATGCTCCTCGCAGTAATTCTTCCACTCTTTCCTTTTTGCGTATGCACGCACGGCCTTGAAAATGTGCTGGTATGCGCTTGTTACAAATTTTTGCAACGCGCGTTCGCGTTGATAGCCGACAGCAGAGCAGATTTCCTGTGCCAAAAGCCGGTCCGTACAAATTGCAGGCGATGCGTTCGTCATATCGTATAGTATAGTGCAATAAAGGATCTTGCAGGAATCATTTTATCCGTATTTATTTTTTAATGACTATCCGCTTATGGTACACCAATGTTGAATTGTGAGCCACCTGAACAGCGCCTGACATATCTCGCAACTTTGGCCGCTTTGCAGTTTTTTTCAACCGTAAAAAATGGAGAGGATACGATATACAGATAGTCATTTAATTTTTTTTCAAAAAAATCGGCTCCGCCTGATTCTTTTTTGAAAGTGCTGCCCACTATATCATCAAACGGGTTCAGAAAGATATTGCGACCCACCCATTTCATTTCAAACTTTCTAAATATCACTATTATGAAACGTATTCTCACGATCGCATTCCTGCTGGCAGCATTTCTTCAAGTGTCCTCTGCACAACAATACCATGCGCACAAAACTACCGCGAATACACACACTACCTACCAAAAAACCAGCGCCAAAAGCACCAAATCCAGCAGCCACGCATGCACCCATTGCCGAAATGGCTACATGGATTGCCCCTGCGACAAACCTTATACTTACTGGCTGGATGGCTACGGCAATATTGTTGAAAGCACTTGTAACTTGTGCAGCGGTTTGGGTATTGTCATGTGCCCCTATTGCCAACCTTACAGCGGCAATAAAAACAACGCGCCATCCAAATCCGCTTCCGATACCAAACGTGCCCTGGATAACATTCTGGAAGAACACAACAAAAGGTCGACAGAAAGCATGAAAACATTCGGCCGTTTGTGGAATTCCAATGCCAGCCCTGCCGATGCATATAACGCCTTTTATCCCAAGCAATAATTTTTTATGAAACTACACCTTTTCCTCCTGTTCATCATTGCCTTTTGTATGCAGGTGCAAGCACAGGATACGCTCTGCTCCGGTACCATCCTCGATACACTCGTTGCCAGGGAATACCTGAATCGCTCGAAAACAGCATGGGATCACAACGATTACAGCAAGGCCTATACCTATGCGCTCCAGTCGCGGCAAATTTATGAGCAATATACCGGCCAGCAGTCCTGGGATTACGGTGTAGCAACCTACCACCTGGCAACGGCAACCATGAACCTCGGCGATCATGTAAAGTCAGAACAGTATCTCCAGATCGCGCTGTCGACACTGGTTGCTGCTGCGGGTGAAAACAACAAATACGTGTCCGATACTTACGAAGCGCTGGGCGCATGCATTCGGGATGCCCGGCCTTCCGAATCCATTGCCTTGTTTAAAAAATCGCTGGCTATCAGAACTACTCTTTTCGGGGAAAACGATACCCGACTGGCGCCTTCCTACCTGAACCTGGGTGGGGCGTACCAAATCATGGGCAACTGGCAGGAGGCGCGCCGGTATTACGAACGATGTATAGAAACAGGTGCAGATGATCCCATGACCCTGGGGCGCGCTTACAGAAATCTGAGCGGTATTTTTTCTAATACCGGCGACAAACCAAAGGCAAGGGAATATGTGCAAAAAGCCATTCAACTTCAGTCCTCCTACAACCTGTATGAAGACCTGATTCAATCCTACACGGCATCCTGTTACCTGGAAGCAGAACTAGGCCATTGCAAAGAGGGCATTCAGGATGGCTTGAGGGGTTTGCAGACCATCGACCAAAGCGGCATCAAACACGGCATTCTGGATGTGCAGATGTACCACGCCCTGGGAAATGCTTACCTCTGCAAAGAAGATTTTGAGCAGGCTCAGCAGTCATTTACCCAATGCTACAATATGCTCAAGCAAACAGACGGCCCCAACAGCCCCTTGCTCGCCATTCCGCTCAATTCGCTGGCCACCTCCTGCGCTACCGGACCGGCGCATGCACAGGAGTACCTGCTGGAAGCCCTTGATATTTTTAAAAAGAACAAACAGGAAGCCGATTGTGTAACCCTGGGAAACCTCGCAGAATGTTATTTTATACAGAAAAACTTTCATAAAGCCATCGAATATGGGAAAAAAGCGCTGGAAACAGCCAAAAGGAACCCTCTGCTGAAACACCAGGAAATCATGCAGTTGTCCGTAAATCTTGGCAACTACTACCTCGAAAACAACCAGCCCGATGCAAGCCTGCCCCACTACGAACTGGCCGAAAAAATGTACCGCAATACCCATAGAGAACCGGACGATTACCTGGCCTTGCTGTGGTACAACGAAGGCAACTGTCTGTATCGCCAGAACAACCTCGAAGAGGCAACGACCCTCCTGCTGCAGTCGCTGAACCTGCTGGAAAAAACCGGCAAAAACCAAAAAGCCAAAAATGCCGTGCTGACTTGCCTGGCCCAGATAGAAACCCAAAAAACGAATTGGAACAAAGCCATACAGTATGCCGATGCGGCAGTATTGTCATCTGCCGACCATATCGGACAACAGGATGTGGAAATTTTTATCGACGCTTTATTGCTGAAAGGAAAAATTTACCGGGCATTGTACGAAGCATCGCATGATGCTCTTGCACTGGAACAAGCCCGTATCGCCTTTGATGAAGCAGACAAAACCCTGCAAAATGCGATCGATCATTGTTTCAGAGACCTCGATCAGTTTCTACTGTTGCAACGCTCGGAGGAAATTGCAGAACAACGCATTCAGGTGGCGTGCAAACAAAACGGTCTTCATTCCACGTTTGCATTTGAAATTTCAGAACAGGCAAAAGCAAGGCTGCTGCATGCCGCTTTCCAGAATTCGAAAGCCCAAAAAATTGCTGGCGTACCCGACTCTCTGTTGCGCGCCGAACACGATATCGAAGTGGAGATAGCGCGTTGTGAATCAAACTTTTATCATTCGGGGAAAAGTACGCCTCCTGCTCCTTCCGGCGAAGCAACAGGCAACATTTTTGACCTGCGCCTTCAGCGCGACCGGCTGATAGCACACATCGGAACGCTGTACCCCGCCTATCAGCAACTCAAATATGAACGCAACTACGAAACCGTCGAGGCCGTGCAACAAAAACGCTTGCACCCCGGCCAAACGCTTCTGGAATATTTTACAGGCGACAGCAGCATTTTCATTTTTGTGGTGCAACCCAATCACTACGAAATCGTGGAGGTTAAACGTGATTTCCCTCTGGAAGACTGGGTACATGAAATGCGGTCGGGGATTACAGACTGGTATGCAGGCAAAATGCAAAACATGGATTACCAGGCATCCGTACAACTGTATGCCTCGGCTGCCCACCAACTGTACACCAAACTGGTAGCCCCTGTAGCAGCCCTTCTTACACCAGGCGCCCCCGTGATGGTGGTACCACATGGCGTACTTATCAATGTGCCATTTGAAGCGCTGCTGACTCAAATGCCGACCCGGCCGGATGACCTCACCCGGTATGATTACTGGCTCATGGAGCACAACATCAGTTACTGCTATTCGGCCTCCTTACTCGCTGAAATGCAGGATAGAACGCATGCCCATCCGCCAACCGGCTTGTTTCTGGGCGTAGCACCTGCTTACAATTCCAGTATGTCTGCTGCGACATTCGGCAGCAATCGACAACGGTTCCGACCGCTGGACTACAACCAACCGGAAGTAGACACCATTCGGAAAATGATCGGCGGCGAAGTGCTCGCAGGAACCGATGCCACCAAAAAACGATTCGTAGACACTGCCCTGTATTTCCGTATCCTGCACCTGGCGCTTCATGGAGAAGCCAATGACCGATTTGGCAACTATTCCTACCTGGCATTTTATGAAAAACAGGACACCGATGCAGCCCATGTGTGCCTGTTTGCAAGTGAAGTGTACAACCTGCGCCTCTATGCCGATTTGGTGGTACTCAGCGCCTGCCAGAGCGGCCAGGGCGAACTGCAACAGGGAGAAGGCATTATCGGACTCACCCGCGCTTTTGCATTTGCAGGCGCTAAAAGCATTGTGCATTCGATCTGGAGTATAGAAGACAACAAGACAATGATACTCATGACCGCTTTTTACCAAAACCTCAAAGCCGGTCAGGCCAAAGACACCGCCCTGGCCAACGCCAAACGCAGTTTTATCCTCGATGGCGGCGATGGCCGCGAGCACCCTGTGTTCTGGGCAGGCTTTATCGGCGTGGGCGATATGCAAGCCATCGATCTCAAATAGTAATTATCATCTTTTATCAAACCTTTTTAACATGAAACAAGTAATGCTCAAATCATTCGCCCTGTTCTCCTTCGTTTTTTGCACCCAACTGCTCTCCGCACAAACCAATGCCCGCTACACCCGCGAAAGCCCCGACGACCCGCGCTGCACCACCACGGTGACCAAAAAAACGACCACCACTGAACGCCCCATGTTTGAAGGCGAAGTGCATGGGCATGTTACTGCGCCCAAAATCAAAACGCCGGTCGGGAAAGTAGGCGGCGGCGGCGGCGGGCGCGCATCCGGCAACTTCGGCAAGGAAACCTACTCCACCACCACCATTACAGAAACAACTACCTGCTCCGGCGGAACCGTAACCGTCGGCGACCCTGTGTCGGCCAGCGGCAGCGGAGCAGCAGCAGGCGGCGGCGCCATCGTCAAACCACAACCTTCTGTAACAGAAAAGAAGAATTGATTTTTTCCCGCTTCCCTTTTTCCAACTTCTTGCCCGATCTTGCAGCGCCTGCCGGACCACCATACCCAGGCGCCGCTGATTATGCTCCAACCCGAACTCAAATCTCAAATAGACCGCGTCTGGGAAGCCTTCTGGACCGGCGGACTGAGCAACCCCCTCACCGTTATCGAACAGATGACCTACCTGTTGTTCGTTCGCCGGCTCGATGAATTGCAAACCCTCAAGGAGCAAAAAGCCAACCTCCTGCACCAGCCCATTGAAGCGCCCATCTACCAGGACGCGGAATATCCCCTGCGCTGGAGCCGTTTCAAGGACAGCGACCCGGAAAATATGTTTCGCCTCTTCACCCGCGAAGGCGGCGTGTTCGATTTCCTGCGCAACAGCGGCCACCGCAGCGCTGCCTTCACTAAATACATGAAAGGCGCTACCTTCATGATTCCTACCCCGCGCCTGCTCTCGCAAGTGGTGGATATGCTGTCGAATATCGACATGGCCGACCGCGACACCAAAGGCGACGTGTACGAATACCTGCTCAGCAAAATAGCCACCGCAGGCCAGAACGGCCAGTTCCGCACGCCCCGCCACATCATCGGTATGATGGTGGATATGGTGCGGCCCACACCCGACGACATTATCTGCGACCCCAGCGCCGGCTCCTGCGGCTTCCTCATCGTGGCCGCCGAATACGTGCGCAGCCACTACGAAACGGAACTGTACGACGAAGCGCGCCGCGCCCATTTCCACGACCGCATGTTCATGGGTATGGAATTCGACCCCACCATGATCCGTATCGGGGCCATGAACCTTCTCCTGCACGGCATCGAAAATCCGCAACTCCGCGACGTAGACGCCCTCAGCGAAGCCAATACCGATTTCACCCAAAAAGCATCGCTCATACTCGCCAACCCGCCCTTCAAAGGCAGCCTCGACCGCGAAGCCGTAGATGGCAAAATACTGAGCGTGGTGGATGCCAAAAAGACCGAACTCCTGTTTCTGGGCCTTATCCTCAAAGGCTTGCAACTCGGCGGCCGCGCGGCCGTGATCGTGCCCGATGGCGTGCTGTTCGGCAGCAGCAAAGCCCACCTGCAAATACGCCGCGAACTCATAGAACGCCAAAAACTGCAAGCCGTCATCTCCATGCCCAGCGGCGTGTTCAAACCCTACGCCGGGGTGAGCACCGCCGTGCTGCTCTTTACCCGCACCGACAGCGGCGGCACCGACCAGGTGTGGTTCTACGACATGCAGGCCGACGGATACAGCCTCGACGACAAACGCCAGCCCATCGCAGCCAACGACATCCCCGATGTGGTGCATCGATACCTGCACCCCGACGCCGAACACGCCCGCAGCCGCACCGACCGCAGTTTTATGGTGCCCGTGCAAGACATCCGCGACAATAAATACGACCTCAGTATCAACCGATACAAGGAAGTGGTGTACGAAGAAAAAACCTACGCTTCTCCCGCCGATATCATCCGCGACATAGAAACCCTCGACGCCGAACGCGCCGCTTTGTTGAATGAATTAAAAAAGATGCTGGTATGAAATGGGAAATGGTGAAATTGGGGGAGGTAATAGAAAAGCCAATTTCTGGCGAATGGGGAGAAGGCGAAGGAGAAACATATGTACTTCGAACTACAAACTTTAGAAATGACGGGAGTCTAAATTTTGAAAATGTAGTTAGAAGGAATATTTCTGAAAAAAAAATTCGAGAAAAATCTCTAAAACCTGGTGATTGTATCATCGAAAAATCTGGAGGTGGGCCAAGCCAACCGGTAGGGAGAGTTGTATATTTCGACAACCCGAATGGAATTTATCTGTGCAACAATTTTACTAGCATAGTACGCCCTAAAGCAGATGTGTACCCCAAGTATTTATTCTGGTATCTCTTTAATAATCACCTGATTGGGAACACTTTATCATATCAAAATAAAACTACAGGGATCATAAATTTACAACTGGAAAGATACGTTTCTGAATCCTACATCCCGCTCCCGCCCCTCGCCACCCAGCAGCGCATTGCCGACATCCTCGACAAAGCCGACGCGCTGCGCCGAAAAGACCAGGCCCTGCTGCAGAAATATGATGAACTGGCGCAGGCGGTGTTTGTGGAGATGTTTGGGGATCCGGTGAAGAATGAGAAGGGGTGGGAGGTGAAATTTTTGAGAGATTGCTTTTCCTCAAAACCTAGAATTGGTACTATCAAGCCCGTGACTTCTGATGGTACGATTAAAGTTGTTAGAGTTAGTGAGATAGGAAAATTAAATATTAACTTAGAAAAATCAAAAAAGGTAATTATTGAAAAAAATGAGAAAGAAAGGTATTTACTCCAAGAAAACGACATTGTACTAGCACGTGCAATTGGTAGTATTGACCATCTGGGGAAAGCATCTTTAGTTAAAAATTTAAAAGAAGATGTGGTTTTCGACTCACATGTTATGAGATTGCAATTCAATCAAAAACTTCTTAATTCCTATTTTTTCTATACTTGGTTGCAATCACCGGGAGGCAGGAAAATATTTCTTGAAAATTCCAGTCAGACTGCTGTTCAGTTCAATATTAATGCAGAACAAATTTCGAGAATAAAAATTGCAGTACCACCAATCAATATCCAATGTAAGTTTGAAAAATCTATTTTAGATATTTATCAACAAATCACATTTCTAAACCTCTCCCACTCCACCGCCCTCTTCCAATCCCTCCTCCAAAAAGCCTTTACGGGCGAACTGGTACCCTGAGCCGGGCGGCGTGGATGCCAATGCCCAACACACACACCAGGAGGCATTGCAATTCCCTTTAGCAGCCTGCTGCCGCCATGCTGCGCTTGTCACCCTGGCGGGGCCCGTTCACCCTACGAGGGCAATTCGCTGATACGCGCCGTAGGGTGAACGGGCCCCGCCAGGGTGACAAGGGCGGCATGGCGGCAGCAGGCTGCGAATATGGCGTTTGAAGAGGATTGGATTGCGTTCGAACAGGATCAGATTGCGTTCGAACAGGGCTGGATTGCATACTAACAGGTTCAGATTGCGTTCGAACAGGGCAAAGAAGGACGGCAGGGGGAGTGTTCGGCAGTGTTTAGAAAAGTGTGTCACTTAGGCTTTTTGTGTTTTTTTGGCAGCCTATAGACGCCATGCCGCCTTGTCGTCCTGGCGGGACCCGTTCACTCTACGGCGCGTAGACAGCAAATTTCCCTCGTAGAGCGGACGGGCCCCGCCAGGGTGACAAGCGCGGCATGGCGGCAGCAGGCTGCGAATATGGCGTTCGAACAGGATTGGATGGCGTTCGAACACACTCATAGCCCGTCGGGACAGCGCCTTTCAAGGCGCGCACCACAAAATAATTCATGCGCCTTGAAAGGCGCTGTCCCGACGGACTAAAGTCCATGCTACCACCACGCACAAACTTTTGATTTGCAATAAAATAAGCCGTGTTTTTTCACGGGAATCATTTCAAAACTATATTTGCTTTTTTCTAATGGGGTGTGCGGCGCCCGGCATCGGAACATGGACAAGCAGTTTTTCCTGGAATTTCAGCAAAAGATCAAACAGTTTACGGATCATGGCAATCTGGAAGATGCCACGATTCAGTTGATGGATTTTACGCGGGAGTTTTCGGCGCAGGCGCTGCGGCAACGGGAAGCCTTGTCGATCCGGCAGGATTTTGTGGGCATTCCGCCGCAGGGCCGGGTGTTGGGGGGGCATGAAGCCTACAAGGCGGTGCGGGAACAACTGGTACTGCGGGTATTCGACCTGCTGCGGGTGATAGAAGCCGATATGGAAGCGCCGCCGGAAGAAGAGGCGCAGCAGCAGCCAGGCGTCAGAAGTTTTGAGGAACACCTGTACCGGTCGCCGCAAGCAATGGAGGAAACGCCCAGGCCGATTGTCCGTGCGCACCACTTAGTGCAGCGTTTTGGGAAATTTACGCTGGAAGGCATCAACCTGACGTGTATGCCCGGCGAAATTCTGGCAGTGATCGGCGAAAACGGCTCGGGCAAAACGACCCTGCTCAATATGCTGGCCGGGGAGTGGGCGCCATCGGAAGGGCGGGTGGAATACGGTTTTACGGAGTCGGAAAACTGGTATGTGCGGAAACAGGGGATTGGGTATTTGAGCCAGGAGCCGCGTACTGCACCCAAAAAAACGCTGTTGGAGTACCTCAAATTTCTGGCAGCCATTCACGGACATCCGATAGAGTCAGCACAGCGTTTTATATATCGTTTTCGGCTCGAAGAATACAAGGATGCGACAGTGGAAGAAATATCCGGCGGATACAAAACCCGGTTTGAACTGGCCTGTGTTTTGATCCGGGAGCCGCAATTGCTGGTCCTGGACGAGCCACTGGCGCACCTCGACATCAACAGCCAGCAGATATTGCTAAAAGACCTGCGCGATTTTGCCCGTTCGCAGAAACGCCCGATCAGTATTGTGGTCAGTTCGCAGCACGTACACGAAATTGAAAGCCTGGCAGACAAGATACTGTTTCTGGAGCAAGGGAAAGTGGTGTATTACGGCCCAAAAGTGAGTATCAATACAGACAGAACGTTCCATACATTTGAAGTGGAATGCGGCTGTGATATTGTAACTTCGATACAATTGATGAAGGTTTTACATCCCGGGATCGATGTGACACAATGGGGAACTTACATGGTCATCCGTACACCCGTGGAAGTCGGCTTCATGGACGTACTGAATGTCTTTTATTTGAATAATATTTCGGTGATGTATTTCAGGAATGTATCGAGTTCCACCAGAATGCATTTTTACAGGTAAATATGAATAAGAGAAACGGTAAGATAGACATATGGCTTGAGCGGCTCAACAAACCATTATTGAGCAAATCTCCATTTTTGTGGGTGCAGAATTATCCGCGCATCATATATGTATGGACATTACTTGTATTTATTGTTGTTTTGATGCTTCCGCTCCCCACCGAACAGCCCGGAACGAATGCATTTTACTTTCAGGTGCTGGTACCATTTCTTCCATTGATAGTCATCTGGTGGGATATTGCGCGGGAGTATTCAAAAACAGACATAGTTGACTACTATCAAAACAAGGGGTTATTCGACCTGAGAGAAGAGAAAAAGGTATTACATATCAATCTGGCACTTGTTTCCATTCCGCTATTGCTGTGTTTAATTAACCTTGATCATCGTTATCACGGCAAACAGTTCCCTACAAGCAGCGAGTATAACCAGCAGAGGCTTTACGATTATGTAAAAGGGGAATATTACTTTTTACAGCAACAGGGCATAGGGCCGGAAAAGAGTATGGCTATTTTCAGGGATTCTGTTTATCCTTTCTTGTATTACCGTGATTTTCCGTCGTTTGATTCGGCGGCATTGGGGCGCTGTTTCAAAGATGTTGCAGCAACAGATGCAAGCCTTTTGCTAACGAATTATTACTGTGCCCTGAATGATCCATTTATCAGGTTTGATGGCGCCTTAAATGCCAAGAGATACTCCTATGCCCAGGCCGTGGAATATTTGAATGATCATATTGTACCAGAGCATCTTGTGGGAGTATTCCACTTTTGGTTTTTTGTAGCCATTCACATTTGGTATTATGCGATTTGCAACCTGTATTTTAAAACCCTGCTTAAATGGTATAGGAAACATCCATTTCATAAAAACACGCAAATTTTACTTAAAGCGATTGTTTTTATCATGCTGTTTTTCGGTTTGGCCGCAGTCATTTTAGACGAATTTTTTAAAGACTACAAGTATTTAATTGAAAGAGCAGGAGACATAACTGGTCCTGTAATCTACACTTTTATAAAAATCTTCAATGTCATTTCCATACCCGTGTTTCTTTATTTCTACCTGAATAAATTTACTACCATAAAACTGGAACTGCTCGATCAAGTGTCCAGGCCGAAAGAACCTGTTGCAGCAAAAACACAATCCAACCCTTAACTTTGTCCAGACTCCCCTACCCTGCACGCTACCCAATCCAGCAATGACGACCAATTTCTCCTATCTTCCCGAAGCATGGCAAGCGCTGGCCCGCACGGCCATCGAAGCCGAGCAACAGGTATATGCTGCGCCTATGTATGCGGCCATGCTGTGCCGCAAAAGCCTGGAGGAATGGATACGCTGGATATACGAACACGACGACGCGCTGGAAATGCCGCAAGACACCTCGCTCAATTCACTCCTGCACCAACAGGCTTTCAAGGAACTGGTAGCGCCAAGCCAGTTCGGCCAGATCAACCTCATCCGCAAAATCGGCAACAATGCGGTGCATTCCAGTGTGCGCATCAAATCCGACGAAGCCCTGTATGCCGTCAAACTGCTGTACAACTTCACGGGCTGGGTAGTGCGGCTCTACGACGAGGCCGACCTCGTGGCGCCGCCCTTCAATACGGCCCTGGTGCCGCAGCCCGTTGCTGCCGACAAAAGCAAGGAAGAACTGCAAAAACTGGAAGCCGCCTACCTGCAATCGCAGGAAGCCTTGCAGCGCGTGCAGGCCGAACTCGATGCCATCAAAGCCGTCAAAGCCCGAAACCAGGCGTATGTGCCGCCGCCGCACGACCCCAATGAGGCCCTTACCCGACAATACTACATCGACGCGCTGCTGCGCGAAGCCGGTTGGGAGCCGGATGCGCCGCGTGTGCGGGAGTTCCCGGTGCAGGGCATGCCGACGGCACAGGGCGCCGACGGCACAGGCAGGGCCGATTACGTGCTCTGGGGCGACGACGGGCTGCCGCTCGCAGTGGTGGAAGCCAAACGCAGCCAGCACGACCCGCGCGTGGGCGCACACCAGGCCAAATTGTATGCCGATTGCCTGGAACGGGAATTCGGCCAGCGGCCCGTTGTTTTTTATTCCAATGGGTACGATACCTGGGTTTGGGACGACACCAGGTATCCGCCCCGCGCGGTGCAGGGGTTTTACACCCGCGACGAACTTCAGTCGCTCGTCCACCGCCGCTTCAGTCGACAGCCGCTGTCGACCGCGCCCATCAACGAGGCCATCACCGACCGATACTACCAGCAGGAAGCCATTCGGGCCGTCGGGGAAGCGCTGGAACAAAACCGCCGGGAAGTCCTGCTCGTCATGGCTACCGGAACCGGCAAAACGCGCGTAGCAGCCTCTATCATCGACGTGCTGAGCAAGGCAGGCTGGATAAAACGCGTGTTGTTTCTGGCCGACCGCAACGCGCTGATCCATCAGGCGAAAGTCAACCTGAACGAGTACCTCCCGCATTTACCCGCCATAGACCTGACAAAAGAAAAAGAAGACGAAAGCAGCCGCATCGTTTTTTCCACCTACCAGACCATCATCCACATGATCGATGGCGAATCGGAAGGTGGGCAGCGGAGTTACGGACCGGGGCATTTCGATCTGATTATTTTTGATGAAATACACCGAAGTGTGTACAACAAATACAAGTACATTTTCAGGTATTTCGACGGGATACGGCTGGGCCTTACCGCCACGCCCAGGGCCGAAGGCGACCGCGATACGTACGACCTGTTCGGCCTGGAGCCGCACAACCCGACCTATGCCTACGAACTGGAACAGGCTGTGAACGATGGCTTTCTGACGCCGCCGACTGCCATTTCAGTGCCGGTGAAATTTCATCGACAGGGCATTCGTTACGCCGATCTGTCGGCAGAAGAGAAAAGGGCGTATGAAGAGCAGTTTGCCGACCCGATAACCGGGCAGTTTCCGGACGAGATAGATGCTGCGGCCCTCAACAAATGGCTGTTCAACGAAGATACCGTCGACAAGGTAATCGGCTACCTTATGGAGCATGGCATCAAAGTGGAAGGCGGCGACAAATTAGGAAAAACCATCATTTTCGCCCGTTCGCACGAGCATGCCAAATTTATAGAAGGGCGTTTCAACAAGCAATATCCACAGTACGGCGGCCATTTTCTGAAAGTGATCGACTACCAGGAAGAATATAAGTACGACCTGCTGAATCAGTTTAAAAGCAGGGAAAAATTGCCGCAAATTGCCGTTTCAGTGGATATGCTCGATACGGGCATCGACGTGCCTGAAGTGGTCAATCTGTTGTTTTACAAGCCCGTACGCAGCAGCGCGAAGTACTGGCAGATGATCGGGCGGGGCACGCGCCTGTGCCCGGACCTGTTTGGCCCCGGCGACCACAAAAAGCGCTTTGTGATCTTTGATTTTTGTGAAAACTTCGAGTTTTTCGGCCAGCATCCGCAGGGTTTCAGCGGCAGCACCGGCAAATCATTGAGTCAGCGGATTTTCGAAACCCGCCTGAGGCTGGCGCAGGTATTGCAGGCAGAAACAGCGCCTGCTTTGCAGGAATACGCACAGCAACTGCTCGATCTGTTGATTGCTCAGACGCAGGCGCTCAACCGCGATAGTTTTATCGTGCGGCAGCACCTGCGCGTGGTAGAAAAATACAGTGATCCGCACCGTTGGAATGCGCTGGACGATCAGGATATGCGCGATATTTTTCGGGAAATCGCCCCCCTGGTGTCAGAAACCGGGCAGCATGAAATGGCCAAACGCTTTGATGCCATGATGTTCGACCTGCAATTGTTTTCACACGTAGGCGACAAGCGGCAGGCAGGCATTGTGAGGCAGGTGGCTGATATAGCAGGCCAACTGACCAAAAAAGGCTCCATCCCGGCCGTTGCGGAAAAGATGGATATGCTGCGCGGTGTTCATTCACAAGGCTGGGCTGCCGGGGCCGATGTTGTGGCTCTGGAGCGCATTCGACTCGACATGCGCGATCTGTTGCGATTTCTGGAGCCTTCGAGTCAGCCGCTGGTATATTCCACTTATTTAGATGCTTTTGAAAGCACTGCACAGGAACACACTTTATTGTACAAGGTGAACAACCTGGATGCGTACCGGCGCAAGGTGCAACAGTACATCCTCCAGCACGAACAGCACCTGGTGATTCATAAAATCAAAACGAACGTACCGATCACCCGCGCCGAACTGGCCGAACTGGAGCGGATGTTGTTCGAACAGGGCGCCATCGGGACGCGGGAGGAGTTTGTACAGGCTTATGGAGATCAGCCGTTGGGTAAATTCATCAGAAGCATCATTGGTCTGGATGCCAACGCGGCCAAAACGGCTTTTGCGGCGCTACTGCAAACGGGTCAGTTCAACAGTCGGCAAATCCGGTTTATCGACACGATCATCAATTCTTTTATTTCTCAGGGTATTGTGGAGCCGTCACGTTTGTTTGAGTCGCCGTTTACCGACCTGCATGCCCATGGATTGTCCGGTGTGTTTGATGCCTACACTTCCAGCAGGATTATTGAACTGGTAGAAAGCGTGAACAGGAATGCGGAGGTGGCGTAGAGCATTTTCAACGACAACATGTTGTCTGCTCATGGCTATCTTGTACTGTCTTTCGTTTCCAGGCTAAGCCTTATGGTATAGGCTGTCCAATCAGTCTGTTCCAGGTGTTGGCGTTTTGCATCGCTCCGTAAGTAAGGAAAATGAGCAGACAGACCTTTTTGAACAAAGGGTTCTGTATTTAATTCTCCTGTACAAATTACTACTTTTATATATTCATCCACGGCAGAAAGGTCTGGCAGATCGATACGCAGTGGGATGGTTCGGTACTGGTAATTTTCAAAAACATCGGTAGCCCAAACTTCTTGCCCTGGTTGCAATTCCTGTTTTGGAAGTAATGCATTACTAATCGCAAAATTACTGTCGAGGTATAACACCCCGATCCAGTATGGTTGTTGTCCCGTATTGCGAATTTTAAGTTGAAAGCCAGGTCTGGAGCCTCCCGGTGTGTAACGGAAAAGGGCAATATCAGTCTGCCAGTCCACCAATTCGACAGGAGCATTGTCTGATTCGTTTCCCGGTTCGGTCACACGATACAATTCAATGGTAATGTCCGACTCCGGTATTCGGGTGTTGTGGTTTGACAGATTGAGCGTGTGCAGCCAGTTGGCTACTACTTCCAGTTTTTGAAGAAAAAATATGGCTGTTGTTGTACCATACCCTTGTATGGGTTCAAAAAATGGCAGATCATGATGTGTTCTGCTCAAAAAGTATGTACCGTTTTTCGCGTGCACGAGACATTCTGCTTGCATAACCATGCTACATAATTGAAACAGGTCAGAGCCACGGTTTTCTATTGCTGCTGTCAAAAAGGAAACCCCTTCGGAGTCGCTGCCGGAAGCAAATGCGATGTTGAGTTTGGGTTTGGCTCTCAGCCGGATTACGGCACCATAAGATCGTTTTGTATCATAGCCCTCCATGCCGCTTACGGCTGAATGATCTGCAAAAACGGTTTCAACGGTTACCAGGTGCTCGTCTTCCTGCAGTTGCAGCACTGTGGGGTTTCCCGGTTCGGAGGGCGGAATGCCATGCATTGCTCCTGCATGGAGTACCCAGCCAGCAGAGTGATCCCAGGATACCAGAAATGACGGGTGTTCGGACTCGATCTTACTAAACAAGAAACCCAGGTTTCGATCTTCCTGAAAAGTTGCATCCAGTTGTGGAGACTGTTGTCGGACTATATTCCGAATTCGTTGGCGAATGCGCTCCAACAGGTTATGATAGGAAATCGACGCGCCGGTATTTTCAAGCGCTTCTACGAGGCAATAAGTGAAAATCCCGCCCGGCTTGTCTACAATAGTTATTTCTTTGGCCAGTTCGGTATCACGTGCTGCTGCCAGGTGAACCCTACGTCCCATCGGCGGGCGCAAGGCGCCGTCTTTCATTTTTTTAAAATGGTCGATGCCCAATAATTCAGATGCCGGAACGGCCGGCCCAAACTCACGGATTAAACGAACCCCGGAGGCTGCATCATCGGCATGACGCATCCTACCCGAATGGCAACAATCCATGGTCGTAACAAAAGGCACATCAATATGCTTGGAAACGCTCCAGATGAGGTAGGATAATTCTTTGTCCATAAGGTCATACCCATCGGGCTGCCGGCTGTCCCAGCAAACGATAGATTCCTGATAATGATCTGGTTCGAATTCCCAGAAGGCTTCCGGAGCAGCACACCGGGAGCCATGGCCGGAGAAATGAAACAAACACGCATCTCCAGCCTGTGCTTGCTGGAAATGATCGAAACCCTCGATGATCGCCTGACGCCCGGCCGCCTCATTGGTCAATACGAGCGGATAAAAAACTACTCCCATACGAGTGCAGTACGTGTCCAGAAATTGATACATGCGCTCAACATCATTTACACAACCGTTGAGGGCGTGTGCAGGATTGGGATACTGGTCGATGCCAACCAGCAGGGCATATAATGTAGGCATTAATACATATTGTAATTTTTTGAAAAATATTCTGCAATTTAGCGCTGTGCAAAGTAAGATTGGAATAAAAGTATAGGTAGTACTGATTTTTTGGTAGGATGGATACGGGTTTTCAGGTAGTCAAAATGCGTCTTTTTAGGTAGTTTATTCACAGACACTGTATATGACTTTTGTCTGTAAAATAATAATAGTAGTTATGAAAAAGAATAAACAAGGAACGCCCCCACATGACCCCAAAAATATAGTATCACCTGGCCTGCTTATGGCTGGTGCTGAGAAATCTATTTCAATAACAAGGAGGGAATTTTCGGTAATGACACTGGGGGCAATGAGTAGTCTCGCATTGCCAAGTTTATTAAGGAGTCAAATCACGTCGGGGACGGCACAGGCTTCGGGAACCAATAATATCATTCATTATTATTTCCATGATTTCGGGAATTTGTCTGTTCTGATACTGGAAAGGGCAGTGAAGATTATGCTTGATAATATTTTTTCACCTTTCATTCTTGAAGAAGCATACCGGATTGCCTCCCGTTGGTGTATGCAGGATGGGTATTGGAAAGCCTGTAAAATGAATTTGCAATCGCACTATACCCCCTGGGATCTTTTATCCTATCAGATCAAAACGCTGTCTGTGCAATCAGTACTACCTGATCTGCATTTTTATGGCATGAATAAAAAAAGTGATATAATGGGGCAAGGAGAACTGGGATGTGTAAAAATTATTTGGGTAGATCCCAATTGGGTAAGAATCAAAGGTCATTTTAAAGTACAAATTAACCGAAGGCAGTTCATGTATTCGACGGATCCTTTGGAGTGGGCTGCCGTCATCGTTCATGAAATGCTGCATAATTTAGGACACGCTCATCCGGACAATGATTATAGACTCGATTTTCAAATAATGGCTTTCGAGCAGGCGATGTATTACAGCGCAGATACTTCGATATACGGCCCGCTTCCTTCCGCCTGGGGTGGGTATTAGAAACTGTTTTAAACCCCCTCACCGGCTGCAAAGACTTGTCTTTTAAGGCTATATTTCATCCATTGATAAAGGAATAGGCCCCGCTATGCCACCAAAAATGAATCTCATCTATCCTTAAAATTCAAGCCTTTTCGCCTCGGCAGGGGTTTTAAAACAGTTTCTTAACCTTTTCATCATGGCAAAGTCAATTCGTAATCAACTAACTGCACACTTTCCTGCTAGCCATGCCTTCCTCGTTGGGGTACAGGATTATAGGTATGTTGCGCCCTTACAGACACCAGTCAATGACATAAAAAGCCTGGCGGAAGTACTTCAAATAGAGGCGCATGGTTTCCACGTGCATGAACTGTTGATCAACCCGGAAAAGGAGGCGCTTGAAACTTATTTCGAAACAACCATCCCTGGCATTGTCAAGGAAAACGATCGGGTACTGATCTATTTTGCCGGCCACGGAATTGCCATAGACGAAGCGGGGCAAACAGAACCGAAAGGGTTTCTATTACCCGTCGATGCACGCAGGAGCGACGAACATTCCTTCACTTCCATGGCATTTCTCAATATGTGCCTGCAAAAACTCCCCTGCCGGCATTTACTCCTTTTGCTGGATTGTTGCTTTGCAGGTTCCTTTCAGTGGGCAGTGGATCAAACAAGAGGTTATGGAAGAGATTCATTCTTCAAGACTATTTATCGGCAACGCTATGAATATTTTCTTCAGGAACCCGCATGGCAGGCAATTGCATCATCAGCGTATCATCAACGCGCTTTGGATGTTGCCATCGATTATGCACTCGGGCAACGAGAAAAGGTGGGAGGGGCTCTCAACTCTCCTTTTGCAGAAACCCTTGTCGTGGCACTCAGAGATGGCGCAGGTGACCGCAGTCCCTCAGACGGTTTGATGACGGTATCCGAAATTTTTGCTTACCTACAGGATCAATTGGTTCAGTTTAGTCATCTTCATATTCAAAAGCCGGTATTCTTTCCATTGCGGAATCACAGGCAAGGGGAATTTATTTTTCTCAACCCAAAAGTAAAATTACACCTGGCAGATTATTCAGACGACTACAATCCCTACAGGGGTTTAGAGTCTTATGAACACCATCATCGCAATCTTTTCTACGGTAGAGACCGAGTGATTGAAGATTTAATGGAAGTATTAAACTACAATTCCCTGCTGATTGTCAGCGGTGATTCAGGCGCAGGCAAATCCTCTCTGGTCAGAGCCGGATTGATGCCAGAATTGGAACTGAGGGGATATCGCTTGCTCCATCCGATTCGCCCTGGTATGCATCCACTTGAGTCACTTGAAACTGCTGTGAAGGAGGCATCGGATAAACCCAGCGATCTTCCTTCTATTTTACTGGTCGATCAATTAGAAGAACTTGCGTCATCTTATGTTCAGGGTACAGAACGCACAGCATTTTTATCTTTTTTATCTTCTGAACTGGAACAACAAAGGTTTTTTCAAAAAATCATATTAACGGTTCGTTCCGACTTCGAGACTTTTTTCGAACAGTCGCCACTATCCCCCTACTGGAACCGGACAGCCCGTTATCCCATACCCGGCTTTGAGTATGCTGAGTTGGAAGACATCGTATTATGCCCCATGCAAGAGCGATGTATCACATATGAAAAAGACCTGACAGCACAGTTGATTCGGGAGGTTCAGAACAAGATCGGTGGATTGCCCTTGCTGTCATTTGCATTATTCGAATTATATGAGTGTTTTAAAGGGAGAAGGTTGAATGATGAGCACTTTCGTACCATTACGTGGAAAGATTATCAATCCACAGGTGGCGTAGTAGGTGCCCTGGAAAAACGCGCTGACCACATTTACGAACGTTTCGATGATATACACCGATCCGTTTTCAGGAAAGTCATACTCCGATTGGTGTCCAACGAGAACAGGGAATCTGGAAGACGAGTCCTGGCAGATGAAATAACCTATCGAAACTCTGAGGAAAATCAATGTGTTTCGCTTATTCTGGAAAGCCTCATTGATGCCCGCCTGCTGGTTACCGGCACCGACTACAGAGGCGATCGATTTATAGAACCCGCACATGATGCGCTGATACGTAGCTGGAACAGGTTGCGGTTGTGGATTGATGAGTTCAAGGATTACCTTCCATTACGGGATCAATTGATCGCCAAACTTACGGATTACCGGCAAAGCGGAGGGAAAGAAACCCTCCTGATGCACAACGATCCCAGGCTGGCGCAATTGGAAGACGTTCGAAATAGACCGCAATGTTGGTACAATGCCCAAGAGGACGAATATGTACTTCAGAGTATTGCATGGAGGGAGAAGAAAAAGCGGGAGAACCGCAGAATTAGAGCCTATGTCTTCAGCGGGTTATCTTTTCTGTTATTACTGGCTTGTCTGTTTGGAATACAAAGTTTTATTGCCAATCAGGATTTGAAGGTTAAACAGATTTCTTTACAGCATGCCAACACTACCATTTTGAATCAACGCGACAGTCTGATACGGCGCGAATATGAAAACAACATCGCCAAAGGCCTGGAAGCGCAAAGCCAAAAGCGTTTTGTCGATGCGCTCAGTTCATTTCAGGAAGCAATCCAAAGGTGCCAAAACGACTCACTACTACTCGATAGTTTGCCCATAGCCCTTTCCTGTAGAAGCAGATGTCAGAAGTTGGCAGCAGACGACACCCGCTTTCAGGAATTATCGACCCAGGCAGAATCTTTGATAGCAAAAAACGATGATCGGGATCTGGGAACTATTATCGAAATATACCGACAAAGCCTGCAGAAAGAAGTGGATGCCAGTTCAAAGGCAGTAATTGTAGAAAAAATCAGACAACTGGAAACCAGAAGGGACCAGGCGTTCACCAAGACGATGGATATCGCTGCCGGAAGGGTACGAATCAACGAACCTTGCAGCGCTTTTTTCCTCTATCAGAAAGCGAATCAGATCAAACCCGGGCAATCGGAAGCACTTCAAAAAATGCACGAATTAAAGAGTATGGCATTGAATTGCAAGGAACTTAAATAACCCATTTATCTGACATGAAAACAATTTGTATTGCCCTTTGCCTCCTGTCCGTAATGTCCGGCGGAAACGTATTGCACGCCCAATGTGCAGAACCCCAGAATAATAACGATGTCTGTTTCAGCCTGTGTGGCCCCGATAACGAGCCATGCATGTGCCGGTGCATTATGAAACGGGCTTACACACTTCTGGCAAAAGATTCGGTATACGTTGCTTTCAGCCTGTTTGCTCATGTAGCCGCAGCATGTAATGACCTCAGGGCAGCCGCTGTCATGGACAGCATGGTTCAAAACGTACGAGCCTGGAAATATAACGGCAATAGATATGCTATTTCAACAATTGAAGGGCGCGAAATCACCCCTTACATCTATACCAATCCAGCCAAGTTTATGTATGGCTATGCAATTGTTGAAGAAGACGGTCGATATTATATTGTAGATAAAAACGGGAAAAAAATAAATGCTTCGGAGGCATATAAGAGCATTTTACCTATGGAACATGGCGCTTACTGGCTTACACCTCTGAACAACGACGCAAACAGGGAAACGGACAAAATTGCACCGGCCAAGAATCCTTCGAAGATTATTTATAGCCCGAGTCTGGATCAGGCATTTGCAGGTCCGGAAGAAATGGCGGTATTTACGGACATGATTGCCGACAGTAAGTATGATACCATTTTCGGGCCGTACAATGGTACTGTGATCACCCGATATAAAGGCAAATACGGTATTATCGATAAAAAAGGAAAGGAAATTAGCCCACCCAGATACGATGCGGTCGGTGGAGTATTTGATAACAGGCGATCGTGCATGGAAGGAAAAAAATTCGGGTTTCTGAAAGGAAATGGTTTGCCAGCCATAAAAATGTCATATGATACCGTATTGAATTTCAGCAATGCCCTGGCAGCAGTGCGTAAAGACGGGCTTTGGACTTACATCGACACCTCCGGAAGGCAAAAAATCACGGAAGTATTTGAAGCAGCGGATTATTTTATATATGGTTTTGCTTGGGTAAAGAAAAACGGCAAATGGGGTATGATCAATACAGATGGCGTTTTTGTCGTACCGGCGAAATATGACAATTATCAGCCATGGTTTTATGGCCATTTGGGAGGGAGCATTTCCGACAGAGCCACTGTAAAAGACTCCACATTCAGCCTTTTCAGGTGGAGAGACAAAGTTGTAACTGTGGAAGGAAATGAAGTTTTTGAATTCCGGGATGGAATTGCTCTGGTGGCTACGGTAATTGGGTCTTTTTATGAAAATGGCAATCAATATTATTTTATCGATACAACCGGAAAAAGGCTTTTCGGAAAAGTATTCGACGAGGCGGTTAGTTTCAGTGAAGGCAAGGCTGCCGTATTTATCAACAACGAATGGATGTATATCAATACCAAAGGCGAACCTCTTTTTAAATTAAAACTTGATAAAAATGGTATTGAACTTGCTATTGCGGGTGAGTTTCATGATAATCGGGTACAAATAAAGCATCATTTACAGTCTACCTTTTTAGACGAGAACGGGGAAACAATTATCCCATGGGTCTATTACCAAAACGATATTCGGCAGGGAGATCAAATTTGGATAAAAGAATCTACCCTTGATACTCCCTTCTGGCGATTGTACGATTTAAATAGTGGCAAACTGATAATCGATGAAAAATATCAGGAAATAATGCGTGAAAGTGAAGGCTTGACCTGGGTAAAAAGGGACAACAAATGGGGCATCCTAAATCGACAGGGAGTAGAAGTACTGGAACCAACGTATGACATGCCATTCTATGGTAATTATGACAATTATGACTATTCATTCAAAGGTAGCCTGGCGCTTGCGCAGGCAGGAAGCGAATGGTGGTTTATTGACCCAGAGGGGAATTCCGTGCTCTCGCAATTATTTAAAATCAACATTGATTCGCCAAGGAACGATAGTGTAATCCCTTACAATGAAAACGGACTTTACGGATTTAAAAATGGTTACGGGAAGTGGTTGATAAAGCCATCCTTCCACTACCTCGATTTTACTCGCTTCAACGATCGGGAACTCGGCATTACGGTTGTTGTAGATAGATTGGGAAAAGTTGGCATCGTTGATTCGCGAGGGCAACTCATCGTAGAACCCAGTTTCAAACAAATCGGCGATTTCAGGGAGGGTATTGCCATTGTCATCAGCCCGGAAGGGAAGCATGGATACATCCGTTTAGACGGCTCTGTTTTGGTAAACCCGCAATATGCATCTGCCACCGATTTCAGCAATGGAGTGGCCTGGGTTTCAGATTTCAACAACAGATGGGCCTTGATAGAAAGTGCTTCAGGAAAAAGAATAACAGAGTGGAATGAGTATGAATTTGCTCTTGCTTTTAGCGACAGTGTTTCCATCATCCGCGTAAAATACAACTGGAGAATAACGGACCGTAAAGGGAAGATTATGCCAACCTTACCACTTGACTACGATCAAATACAAGCGTTCAGTGATGGTTATGCAGCAGTCTTGAAAAACGGTCGATGGGGATACATCAACAAACAGGGCGAACTGGTTATACCGTGGCAATTTGATGATGCATCTGATTTCAAGGAAGGTATTGCAGTAGTTAAAACATCCTCAAGTCAATTCCGCTTCCTCTGCAAAAACGGAAAATTTCTTACACAGGTGTCTTATTCTTATGCTACGCCCTTTTTTAAGGGCTATGCAGTCGCTGCTATTACAGAGGCGAATTACGATAAGAAGTTCGGTATGATTGACCGAAACGGCAAGACTGTCTTTGATTTCATTTATGACAAGATAGAGTTTGTGGGTGATTACATTCTGACTACTGCCGGCTCTAAATGGTCCATTTACGATTGTAATCTAAAGGAACTTATTTTACCCGTCATCGACCATTTCATGCCGATTGGGAAAGACATGGTACTCTTAGGATCAAAAGGTAAAATGGGAGTGCTCTATGTCAACGAACACAAGATTATCGCTCCCCGCTACGATGACCTTGCGCAAATCAGCGATGCCTATGTAATGGTGCGTCAAAACGGAAAATGGGGCTGGGTAGACCACAATGATTCAGAAATAATTCCGTGCCGATTTGATGCTGCCACACCTTTCCGCAATCATAAGGCACTGGTATATGTATTCGGCATGCGCATACAAATCAATGAAAAAGGCGAGATGGCATTTCCTCGCTTCTGACATAATTATTTATCCCTTTTCGTATGAAGAAGCACCTGATCTCTTTTATACCGGCCGTACTATGCCCTATATGGGTTGTTTTTGTATGTTTTACTGGCGGGCGCACTATATTCTCCTACCCCAAAAATGCAGCGGATCCTTGCGCATTTAACGTTACTAACAACGAGTGGCGCTTAAAACGTGTTTATAAGAATGAGTTGGTATCCGCTGGAGAAAAGGTCAAATCGAATGTTTTTCAGGAACGTTATCCTTATTACAAATTTATCAGAATCCTGCTCAACAGAAATGATGTTCCGTGGGAACTCGAATTATACAACAACCTGGAAGGAACAAGCAATCCATCCAGTGCGGTCGAAATAGATACAAATGCGGAGGAATGGGTTTCTAAAATAGGTTTTGACACCATTAAAAAAGGAGCAAATACTTCCGTCTACGGGAAAAGAAGTGGCTGGATTGGTTTTGAATTTTACTTTCCGCTGGATTACTTTTCTCAAATTCTGGATAATCCCAAACATGTGCTGGAATTCAGGAACCTGAGAGACATGTCTGCCCCGTACAACAAATTCAGATGGAATTCAGCCAGTTTAAGGTTTGAACTCACTGGCCGCGATACAATGTATATAAAAATCGACAAGCAAACCAAAGCATTTCCGGTATATGTAATCCAGCAAACCTTGCGGGGTAATGGCTCCGAAGAAAACTCCTCATGTAAACAAGTTGTTGAGATCGATCGTACTTACCGGGTATTGGATTGCCGGGATGCGCCTTTTATTCTTCAGGCAGAAGAATATTCTGATCAATATTGCGACAACTCTTCTCCTCATACTATATGCCGGTGCCCAAGAGGAAGTACAGACTATCGCGCCTCCAAAATCACAGAAATTTTCCCAAGGTAGCACTTTCATCTACCAGATTCCCGGTATATCAATTGCTGGTATTTAAGGATTTCCTGCACGTATGCCTCCCACGAACTTTGCACCAGGGTTCAGCACCCTTGGGAGCCCCAGTCTCCTTTCACTTGTAAAAACTTAATACCATGAGAAAACACTGCAACCCTGGCATGATGCCGTTAAAAGCCCTTTTCCTGTCTATATGTTTAGTTCATTGCGATATCGGCGACAAACTCGACCAGGGTATTGACCAGTTTCGCATTTTTCGCGAACAATCTATTTTCGAGATCAACAGCGCGTCCAACCGGATATCCAGCGGTATCGGCGACCTGAATTCGACACTGGAAGATCTGGGGCAAAAACTGCCACCTGAAATTCACAAAACCCTCAGTTTTGATGTGCCTTTTATCATCGATGCCGTAGCCGGAGAAGGCATCAGTGCCGGCCTTTGCTTCACCGATGCCGCTACCAGCAAGGCATTGTACCTGCTGGATCTGATGAAGTCAGAGATTATTACAGGCGAGCCGGTGCCTTTGCCCGCTCCTTTTATCTGCCATACGTCGGTATCGGCCATCAACCTGAACCAGGACAGGAACCAGCGCGATATCCTCGAATTTACAGGTTACAACCTGTTCCTGAATCGTGGTTTTACCGCTTCGCTGTTCAATGCCGCAGGCGACAGTTTGCCTATCCCTGTAGGTCGACCAACCAATTATCGGGTAGCCGCCAATATCAGCGATCTGGACGACAATACCCTTTCGCAGTATAAAGAACTCTCGCTTTTCTTTGAAGGCACACCTATTTCTTCCCTGTTTGTTGTGAAAAAACACGAGGTGCCGCCGGTCGTCAAATTTCAGAACCCGCGCGTGGTTCCAGGTATGATCGCCGCCTATCCATTCAGTTTTTCCGATGACCGCAACTTCAGAGAAGACTGTTTGGTATCCGTATCTATTTCTTTCGGCAATACCCGGAAAAAAGCCTGGGTCGATATGAACGTTATCGTCGAAGAACTGACAGGTGATGGTAAAACGTATGCTGTCGGTCAATCCGACCGTAACTACTACTACACCGCCCCTCCAGGCTGGCATATCAAAAAACTTGACGGCCAGCGCGCTTATGATTATCATTCCTATAAGGATATTACAAACGAGGACGATGTGCGGTATCCTTTGTTTGGCCAAATCACCATTAAAGCCAAAAACTCCATTGCAGGCGCTACGACGAGTGCGCTCATGAGTTTTGGCCCTAATGTTCCTGATATCGTACTTGAATCCGGCGACTAATAAACCTCATCACCAAAAAGCATTGATAATGAGATACTTAGCATTAATCATATTCCTGCTCACGTTCGCAGGAAGCGGGCTTTCAGCCCAAAAGCGGGATGCAAAACCTGCCTCTCCACAACCTTACAATCAATGGAACCGATTGTACACATTCTCTGTTGCGCCGGGTTCTTTTCTGATCAGTACCCTCGATGCAGGCATTGAAAGGCGCATGACAGATCGCGTATCCCTTCTTGTGCAAGGGCGTATCGGCTTCAGAAAAATACAGTTATGGGAATCGTTGGGAGGAAAATATTTTAATTATGGCGGGAGACTGGAGTACCGCAATTACGCAGGTAGGAGTACAAAACATTCCGGTGGGGGCCTGCAGGGGCCTTATTTTGCTTTTGTCATAAAAGCCGGACAGGCATTGGTAAAAGCAACTCTTCAAGAGAAAGACTATACCATGGTATCTTCAAAAAACACAACGCCCGGCATTGCATTGGGCTGGAAATTTCCAGTGATTCGACGCTTCCCACAGGTCAATCTGGATATCGCCATTGGGGGAGGTTATAAATTCGGCAAGGTAAATGGTCGGTATGCAGAAAAGAGCCGTTCCGTCTTTTTTAAGAATCGTGGGGTTGTTCCTTCCTTTGAATTTCGGGTTGGCTACATGCCCGGAAATGCCTTCTGGAATAACTCGAAACCAGGTCTGCATACTACCGCAACAGAAATGGCTATTGCTTACCATGATCGTTATTCCCGTAAAAAAAGAAAATCGATCGAAAAAGCACTGCTACAACAACACCTTGATCCAGGAAAAGTAGATGGCAAATTCGATGCAGAAACCATCCAGGCTATTCGTACATTTCAAAACAGACATGGAATGGCCGCCGATGGGAAAGCGGGAAAAGAGACGCTGAAGAAGTTGAAAGTTGCGGCTGATTAGAAACTCCTCAATGGCTACGTTTCAATGCACATTACTTTTTTGTTCAACTCCCATAAGTACCAAGACCTAATTAATTGATAAAATTATCGAAGGCGTTTTGAGGCAGGATGAGGCATTTTTTGAAGTAATAGCAGCGCTCTTGTTGAAAAAAATAACGTGATCATGCCTCAAAAGACCGAGAAGAATTTTATCAATTAATTAGGTCTTGGTACTTAACTACACTTATTTCAACATGAAAACGGTTTTATTAATCACCTTTTTTTTCTTTTTTACTGCCCATATGTGCTTCGCACAAAAAAGGATAGGGCTTTATGCCGGTTCCAATTATTCTTCCATGCGTTTGGATCCGGAAGAGCCTGTGGTTAAGAAAAAGAGGTTTCTCATCGGTGGCTTCACATCGAAGCAAATAGGAAATGGAATTAATTCGGTTTTTGGCTTAAAGTACATTGAAAAAGGAGGTAACTTTGACAACATCGACGCAAAACTGAGTTATCTGGAAATGGATTTTGGTATTCAGGTCGGCGCAACTAAAGAAAAAGGTGGCCTGTATTTAACGGGAGGCTTTACACTGGGGGGGCTTGCAAGTGCAAGGGGAAGAATACCATCCAGTAGTAATCCTATAAAAAAAATATTCCAGGGAGGAGAACTTGGATACCGCGGCGGAGCAGGAATACGGATGAAGAATTTCTTCGTCGAAGGGAATTATGCCGCCAGTCTGCTTTCCATTGTACGGGAAGATTTTCCCCTGGAAGCATTTCATAATGGGTTCCAACTGACAGGTGGATTATCTTTTGCACTGTGGTAAACGAACATTTTGCATATCTCGCAACGGTTACTTGTTTCCATTATTCGTAAAATACATCTATTCAATTTCCATATAAAAACTTATTCCATGAAATTCTTTCACCCACAAATTCAACTTGTTCGGGAATTAGTACTGGATTCTCCCAGTATATACTACCTTCATATCGTTACTTTTTGTCCGCGCACCTGCTTCGTAGCAGATGGTTATGAAACGCCCGGTTTCGGCCCCGACAACGAAACGCTGGCAGAAGGACTATATCAGGTTATCATCCACCTTCGGGAAGATTCGGAATTGCCCGATTTTGACTATATCACGCCCATTGTTCATACGATCAACCTGGGTGGTATTGTGTTCCCCGACGACGAAGGCTTCATAGAAGTTCAGGTAAAAGGAGTTGTCACAGAGCCGGATAACAGTGCAGCCAGGACTACAAAACCGCCGAAAACGACGACAAAAACCGGCGGAAAAGGAACCGTGAGCACTACCATTGCAGAGGATAAATCGCGCCCGATGGACACAGAAAGTCTTCGATAATTTTCCAACCAATGAAACGTTCTGCCTTTTTTATCTTTTTAGCCTTTTGTTTGTATTCTGGTCCTTTATCGGCGCAGTTAGATAGTTTATCGGCTGCTGAACGTGGAAAATTGGCCTTGCTTCCCTTCGATACCATGCGGGTAGATTCACTTAATGAATGGGCTTATCATTCGCCATCCGATCAAGCCGAATTATATGCACAAACAGCGCTGGCTATCGCACAAAAAATAGGCTATCGAGAGGGCATAAGCGACAGTTATGTTCAATTGGGCATAGTTGCTGCCGATGCCGGCAATTATGAAAGTGCGACACAATTCTATCGAAGTGCCCTGCATGAGCGGATTGCGTTGAAACGCATAGCAAAAGCAGCCGGTTGCTACAACCAACTCGGGCACCTGCAGCGGCGTCAGGGCCACTACGAAGAAGCCATAGTGTTGTATCGGCAAGGGCTGGCGCTCATGAAAAACCAGGCGCCCCATATCAATACAGGTTATTTGTATAATAGCCTCGGGTCGGCATGCCGATTGGCAGGGCAATATGACAACGCAGATACGGCTTTTATGGCTGGGCTCCGCCTGTATACAACCTTGATTGCCAGTATGTTGGGCGAAAAAAACCTGAATGAATACAAGGAAGGCCTGGCAACGCTGCAATTGAATTCAGGTGCATTTTTGCAGGAAAACCGCTTCGAATACCAACAATCAAAGGAGTTATTGCTGAAAAGCCTGGCAGAATTCAGAGCACTGGGCAACCCCCGAAAAGCAGGCAAGTGTTTGCTGTTATTAGGCAACAATGCTTACTATACCGGAAATTACGAGGAAGCCGAAACGTATTATGATCAAAGCCTTTCATTGCAGTCATCCATTGAGAAAAAGGACTATTATTCCCTGCTCAAAAACAGGGCACGGGTCTGGCTCGATCAGCACAAATATGATCGGGCCCGATCTGACTTTCAAGCCGCTCTGGAAGGGTTTTCATCCTTGCATGATACAGCTCAAATGGCCGCTACCCGATTTGAACTCGGTAACTTCTATTACGAGCAATCGAGCCTGGATTCGGCAGTATGGCACTATCAACAGGCGCTGAACCTTCAGCCTGAAGACCTCCTGCTACAGGGGCGTGTACTATATTTTTTATCGGACGTACTGGATCAGTTGGGGCGCGAACAAGAAGCCGAGGTATATACAAAAACATACCTGCAATTACTAAACACACTGAATGATGACCAAACAAGGGGCGCCTTTGAAGAATTGAACCGGTATCAAAAGGAAAAGAACCGAATTCAAATTCGTTTGCTAAAACAAGAAAATGATACCACCCGTTTGTATGCAGGGGTAGTTGCTTCTGCTCTGATTATTATAGCGCTTTTCTTTTTTTTCCGAGCCCAACTCAATGCGCAAAAGCGGCGAACGGCGGAGCAAAAAGCAGAAGTAGCCAGGCAACGGGAAGAACTGGCGAGCAAAGAGCGGGAAATTGCCGTTCAGGAAAAATTTGAACTACTCAATAATAAAACACTGGATACGCATTATGCCCGCCTGGAAGGACAGGAGCACATGCAAAAACAAATTGGAAAAGAATTGCACGATGGCCTGGGTACCGTATTGGCCACCGTAAAAATCAACCTCGCGCCTGTAGATGAAGTCCTCGGGCAACTCACGGATCAACACCGACGACAATTTATGACTGCCAATCGGCTACTGGATCAGGCCTGTGCAGATGTTCGTCGTATGGCGCACGACCTGGAGTCGGCCGTTCTAATGAAGTTTGGGTTGGAGGCTCAACTCGAAGCACTAAGACAAGCAATTGAAAGCCCGGGTAAACTTCAAGTCGAATTGTCTTTGTATAAACTCCAGGATCGCCTTCCTTACCACCTTGAATTTAACATTTACCGCATTATTCAGGAATTGGTGAAGAACGTCATCACGCATGCCCATGCCAGCCATATTACTATCCAGGTAAATCGTTTGGACAATTTGATCAATATACTGGTAGAAGACGATGGCCGAGGTTTCGACCTGGAAAAAGTTCGTCAGCAACCGGGTGTCGGCATGATCAACCTGGAAGCCCGTGTACATTCGCTGAATGGTAAAACATTTATTGATACCCAGCCCGGCCGAGGCACAACAGTTTCCATCGACATCCCTGTTTTTCCGGAACCTGCCTGAATCACATATACATAACTCACGTCATCCCCCTTCCATGAAAAAGATTAAACTATTACTCGTAGACGATCATCAGATCATCCTGGATGGCATTTCCTCTTTTCTGGAAAAAGAAAACGACTTTGAAATCATGGGATTTGCACTTGATGGTGAAGGTGCGCTCGATTTTTTAGCCCATCATATGGTGGATGTGGTAGTAATGGATATTAGTATGCCCCACAAAGACGGTATCGAAACAGCCAGAGTAGTAAGGAAAGAGTTTCCGAATATCAAGATTATTCTACTGACCATGCAGGGCGATGGACAATACATTCTGAATGCGATGAAACTGGGAGTACACGGTTATGTGCTAAAGGAAAAAAGTAAAGAAATCCTTGTGAGGGCCATCCACTGTGTCCACACTGGTTCTACTTACTGGTCTCCGGATTTGATACCACGCATCGCCAATGCACAGTTGATTCACTACGAAGGCCACAACGACGACATCCACCTGACACTTCGTGAAAAGGAGATTATCTGCCTGTTGGTCAAAGAACCTTCACTCACGGCCAAACAGATGGCCGACAGACTAAATATTGCGGCACTCACTGTAGAAACCCACCTCCGAAATGCCCGGCAGAAACTAAAAATAAGCACAAGCAGAGAACTGATGCAATATGCACAGACTAACAACCTGTGCAGCAAACACGTGTAGAGATTCCACAGGCATTTCTTGCGCTGGGAGTGGATAAAGAATTTTAGTTTACAGAGCACACATCAATACCTCGGTGTATTCAGAAAAATCTGCTGTTGTTCATTTACGCCCATTACAGTTCCATCATTGCCCACTGTGATGTGGCTAAGTTTGCCTTCTGCAGGTAACCATCTGCCGGGACGAAGGCGAAATATTTCATTTTTGCCATTGATTCCCCAAACAACATTCGGAAGGCCGACTGAGATTTTGTTCAGGAGGCCATTTGCAAAACGCTCGAATTTTCCATGGTGCCAATAGAAAATGCCTTCATTGCCGGCTGCACCGATTGCCCATACATCGCCATTGGCATTGGCACTTACATGGGCAATGCCATCAGCCACTTTTACAAAAGCAAGGCCTTCCCATCGGAAAAGTTCGTTGCCGGCGTTGACGCCCCATACCCGGGTGGCAGCCCCTGCAGAAATCTGTTTCAACTGTCCAGTCACTTGTTTAAAGGCGGATCCATCAAAATAAAAAATGTTGTTGTCTGGATTAATGCCCCATACAGCGCCATCAGAAGCAGCAGAAATCTGATTTAGTACACCTGGAATATTTTGCCATGCACTACCTGTCCAACGAAATATCTGCCCCGCAGCATTTACGCCCCAGATATGTGCGGCGCTGCCTGTGGCAACCTGTCGCAACAGCCCTGGCAGTTTTTTCCATTCAGAACCTGTCCATTCAAATATCTCGTCTGCTGTATTGACGCCATGAATAATCCCGTCTTCGCTTACATCCAGTGCAGCAAGTTTTCCATTCATTTTTTCCCAGCCTTCATAGCCAAAGTAATGGCGATATACGTCTCCGGCGTCGTTGATGCCCCAAATATTCAAAACATTGGCCACCGACACCTGTTTCAATTGGGCGCTTTCCTGTTTTTCAAAATAGCGTCCATTCCACCAGTATACTTCGCCATCGGGATTGACGCCACAGGTTACACCATCCTTTCCTACTGAAACCTGTTTCAAACTACCAGGTATTTGCTCAAACTGGCTGGAAGCCGTCGACCAACGAAAAACAGCGTTCGCGGCATTGACACCCCATATATGCTGTTTGGCTCCGGCCGAAACCTGTCGTAATAAACCCGGGGCTTGTAAGAAAACAGTGCCATCGCGTCGATATACCTTGTTTTGTTCATTGACACCCCACACGGAGCCATCGGCTGCCGCCGAAATTTGTTGTAAACTCCCGATTTGTCTCTTCCAGGTATTCTCTGTCCAGCAATAAATTTCATTGCCGGTGTTGACGCCCCAGATGTTATCTCTGGATCCGGCAGAAATTTGTTTGAGTGCGCCCGGCATTCGTTTCCACCGATTAAAATCTGGTATAAAAGATTGATTATCAACGGTTAAACTTGCGAGCCCCAGGCTTTTATCAAATGGTCCAAATCGAAATACTACTCCTGCGTCCGTGTACTGTTCGCCTGTTCGCCATATCCAGCGATTAGAAGCAGGTTTGAGCACATAACTGGTGTTTCTTACAACTTTATGTATCACGATACCAGTCTCAGGCAACCCGAAATCCCAGCCTTCATTCAGGCGAAACTCGAAGGAGAGATATGAAGCACCTGTTTTGTCATCATCCAGATCAAAATAAAGCATTCGATATCCGTAATTATCCGCTGGCCGCAACGTATGCAAGGCACGCAATTGGATACCCATTGAGGATGTACTGCGGTTCGCATACAACACCCTGCGTGCATCCGGCACTGGAAACAGATAATATGGCTGGTAAGTAATATCCAGCCACCCTGCATCAAGCAAGTTGGGGGCATTTAGCCCGGGGCCAGCGCTCCCCCACATATTATTTATATGTTGAAAACCAAACACATTCATAGCGCTCATCAAGTCAGTTCTATTGCCGTAGCAGCCGTCGGCGCCCAAAGTCGGTACCACAAACGAATGCTCATACCCCAGGCCGTGGCCCATTTCGTGTAGTACAAAAGTCATGTCCATAGCGCCGGGAGCGCTGGCATTGGCTGAAAGGTTTACCAGTCCATACGATTTGGTTTGGCCATTGAGCGTCAGCTCCTGAACACCGACGGAACCTCCGTCACCATTTGAATTAAACACGATAATAATACCTGAATAGGATCGTAGATCATATTTTTTGGCGGCCTCTTGCGCGGCGGCTACAATCCGCTGCCCGCGGTCGCGGTCAAAGTCAAATTTGGCGTTGTAGGGCAACGGTACCCAGTCGAAAAGTTTGGATCCTTCCATACTCAGGTTGCCGAAGGATATTTCTTTCCAGTAGTCAAATACGTTTTGCTTGCCTGGCGTGAGAAAAAAATCGGTGAGGAAGGATTTGCTCCAAGGTTCGCCAGGTTGATCCATATGTTTGCATGGAATAATAGCCCATGGGTAATTGCCGGTGGTTGTTTTCATGGTATTGCTATCTTAGTATAATCCCCAAATATATAGACTTCAAGATTTTTTTAAACATCCGAAGTTATTCCAGGCTACAGCCTTACCTCACGCCGGCTGCTACAACTGTAGCCACCCCCGACGTCCAAAAAACGAAGCGTTCAACATTAATGCGTCCCCCCCCCCCGGTGAAGAACACGCCTGCACAGAAATAACACCCGAAACTTGGGGTATCCGCCTCGAATTGCATTTATTTGCAACCGATTTGCAATGCCGCACAGGCATTTGCACAACGCTCTTTTGTATCATGGACTTTTTCCATTCCACCACTTCTGCCAGCACTACCCCACTCCACATCGCAGATGAAGCCGAGGCTTGTGCGGCGGTACTCATTGCCTGTCTGCGCGCCAACGAACTCGACAGCGACGAAGACAATGCTGCTTTTTATACCACTATAAAAAGCAGGAACATCTTCCTCGGCCATGATCCGGAAAAATTGGTGGCTACCGCGGCCCAACATTTTGAACAGGCAGGGAGCCCCTCGGCGCTTATCGATGCAGCCATCGGCGCCATTCGCGAACAAACGCGCCTCCCTCTTTTTTATCACTGCCTCGATGTCATTCTGGCCGACGGTGTGGTGACGCCCCGTGAAAACGACGTGTTCCACTATCTGAAACGCAAATTTAGGGTGGAAGAAGAAGTAGCCTGGAAAGCGCTGGAAGTGCTGCTGGCGAAGAATAAACTTTAAGAGCGTGTTCGGGATTTTTTCGCCGGGCCTGAAAAGCGGCTTTTTTGCACGTTTTTCACCTTTTTTCGTTTCCATAATCACTACTATGCGCACGAAAAAACGCATAAAACGTACAAAAAATCCATCTTTCCAGCCTCCGGCAAAAAATCCCGAACACGCTCTAAGAGTTATGAGTGTTTAACACGTTTCTTTTGGCTACACTTTTGAAGAAACCCAAAGCAACATGTTAAACACTCATAACTCATAACTCACCTAAAAACCCTCGTCCTCACCCCGCCATTCGCCCCATACATCAACTGCACTTCATATACACCCTGCGCCCACGACCGTACGTCTACCGGGAGCGAAGTATCGTAGGAAACGTTTATTTTTTCTGAAAAAACAGTCTGCCCCAAAGCATTTCTGATGATAATCGAAGCGCCACTGTCAGGGATTTGTTGCCATTGCAGCCACACCCGCTCTGTGGCAGGATTTGGAAATGCAGTCAATGAAGGCAGCGCGGCTACCGGACTAGTTCCGGCGTCGACCACCACGCCCAGGGTAGCAGCATCGGTACAGATGCTGCAGCCCGTTGAAGGAAGTTGAACACAACAACGCACTGAGAGACCGTCCAGCGTGGTATTGCCCTGAGGCTGAACCACCAGGGTCGGGCCCTGTGCATATTGAAAAACAAGACCGTTTAGTACATTTTCCCAACCGTTTCCGTAGTTCACCTGCCATTGATACACGGCGTCTGCATTCTGTGCGGCCGCACTGAAAGAGGCTGTCTGGTTGCTCTGAATCGTGATGGATTGTGGCTGCAACACGATGTCTGGTGCTGACAGCAGTACAGGTCGTACTACCTGGGTGGTGTCGGTATTACCGGCCAGATCGGTCAGTACACACCTGTAGGCTTCACTGTCCAGCCCCGGCGCGGCAGCGGCGTTCAAACGTAGTTTGGAAGTGTTTACCCCTTGATAGGCAGCACTTTCTGTCAAATCTCCCCAAACAGTACCCGTTTCTTGCTGCCATTGAAAGGCAATCCCGTTGCCGATCGCGCTGACCACAAACTGCGGGGAGGTACCCGCGCAAAACGGAGCATCGGAGGGTTGACCGGCAATGGTTAGAGGTACAGCAGGGCACAAACCGGCAGGATCGAAGACGGTCAGGCGAATCTCTGCGGTATCGCCCTGCAAAAAATTCCCGCCTTGCGAATAAAACGCCGACAGTTTGCCATCGGCTGTGGCGGCAAGCCAGTTGCCATGATCGTACCCTGTGGTGGCAAGATCAATTACGTTCAGTATGTCGCCATCGGGCGACCAGTGTACCAGCGCGAGGTCGAGTTGCCCGAGGCCCGTCTTTCCGAATTTTTGACCTGAAAGGGTATTCAAACCCAGCACATGGCCATAATTCACCATTCCAACAACACTGCCGTCGGGTTGTGGCGCCAGGTGGGAAAAATGGGCATTGCCGTTGCGCAACGACCACCACAACTGGCCATCAGGGTCGTATTTTAGTAAAAAATGGCACCTGTCGCCAAATGCCGGAACAGTATCGTTCAGGTAAATGAGCGCTTCGGGTATCGGAATGCTGCCGGGCGGTGTCCAGGCGTATTCATCGGTACCGAGGCTCACCGACTGATAAATATTGCCCGCATCGTCTGTTGCGAAAGGCAGGTTGATCAGTTGGTTGGTAAAGCCGGTTCCGTCCTGGTATGTATCGTCGGCGCTGAAGGTGGTGAATGCCTTTTTTACTCCGAAATCGTTGTCGAGCCGCAACACGAACGCGTTCAGGTTGCTGGCCCGTACGGGTTCCATAACAATCGTGTCCCACTGAATTTTTCCCCGAAAAAATGCCGACAGCACCCAGTCGCCATTGGGTTGTTGTTGCATGCGCGGGGCCACGCGCGTAATGCGCGAGGTCAGCCACTGGCCAGGGTCGGGGTTGTAGTCGGCATACACGTCCGAATTGAACAGCAAGGGTTTTCCCAGCGGTACGTGTTGCAGGATGGTTCCGGTCGAATCGAAGCGCATGGCATACAGGAGTATGGGGCTGTTCGGGTCAGATGCAATGGTTTGGGAAGCGGTTTGTACATTCAAAAAACGGCCGCTGATGAGCGCTGTGAGCCGGTTCTCGTTTTCGAGTACCAGTTCGGTAGGCGCTACGATGGAGGTTCCGCCCGGGCCAAAATACCTGGCCGACCAAAGCAGTGTGCCGGCTGGATTCAGTTTCAGGATAAAGGCGTTTTCAGCGCCGGGAAAGGCATCGGTGAATACCGGTACGCCGCCGACTTGCATGTTTTTTCCTGCAAAGGAGCCGCCGATGTACACATTTCCTTCATTGTCGGCCGCAATAGATGTACCAATGCACTGATAGTAGTAATCGAACGGGCTGTTGCCGTGGGAATAAGCCGACCAGTAGCGCGCCCAGACGAGGTGCCCTGCGGGGTCGTATTTATTGTAAAAAAGGTTGTAGGACGACCACCACGAAAACGGCTCGTATTTGTAACCCGTCACATAGGTATTTCCAGAAGCATCGGTATAAGTGTCTAATATTCTTTCAATTAAATAGTGGTTTATAAACTGCATTTCCGTGGGTTCGGAAGCACAAACAGCCGTATTATCTGTGGGCAAAAGGTTGTCGGGAAATACCTCGATGGTGGCATAACTCGTATCAAAACAACCAACAGTATTGGCCGCAATCAGCCGGATGGGATACAAGCCCGGCTCGGTATATTGCACCACGGGCGACAGGGCAGTTGAGGTGGGCGGTTGAGCGGCCGCACCCAGATCCCATTGAAATGCAGCGCCGGTAGAATAATTGGTAATGGCAATGGGGTTGCCGGTAGTTTCCGTGTAAAGGCGGGCATTTTGAACAGAATGTACCAAATCGGCCGTTACGGTGGCTGCATTTTGAAAATAACGATAACATCCGCCATTGATCACCGTAAAACTAAAAACGGCATTGTATCCCACAGCACCCGTGGGGATGCTCAGGGTGCCGCCGGTGCCGGTTGCCTGTCCGCCGGTGCCGCCCTGCCATTGGTAGGTAGCCCCCGCAGTGGAGTTGGGAATCAGGATGACGGTAGAATCGCCTTCGCAAACCAGCGGATGCTCCGGAATGGCCGCAAATTCGCTGTACAAAGGCAGCGGCGTCACCTGAATCGTCACCTGCGCTTCGCTTTCCACGGTGCCGCATACATCGGACAGGCTGGCATGCAGGCGGTAAGTGGTTGTTTCCAGCGGCGTTACCCAGCGCTCGAAATATCCGTAGAGGTTGGAGTCTATTTTCATGCCATTGGCGCTCAGTTCCCAAATCCCGAAGCCTTCGAGGTAATTGGTGGTACTCAGTCTGGTATTGTTTCCGCGGCAAATTTCCGGCTGGCTAACGGTAAAAACGGGCGTTGCCAAGGTCGGTGGTGCATTTATTTGAACGTCCCAGGTGGCCGTATCGCGCCCTGCGCCACGCGCTGCCACGAGCATAACGGTATAGGAAGTACCCGGCTGCGGGAATGTTACCTGTGGATTGCGTTCGGTAGAAAACAGGTTGCCATTGAGAAACCACTCGTAGGTGTAGGCAGGCACATCGGCCGTCAGGTTTACGAGTGTTTGTGGCAGGTTGGCACAGGGCACAAAATTGGGGCCGGGTGCAATGCCCGCAATCGGCGCCCAGTCGCTGCCGCCGCCGTTATCGGTTTTCAGACAAAGCCCTTTGTCGCCCACAATCATGCCGTGGTTCTGGCCGAGCCAGGCGAAGCCGTTGTATTGCACGTTGGTGGCCGTGCCTCCGGTGTATTTTTCCCATACCTGACCGCCGTCGGTGGTGCGGTAAACGGCATCGTAATTGAGTAAATAGCCGTTTAGTTCGTCGGCAAACCAGATATCTTCCACTCCTGCGCCGTCGGGCGGCATGGACACATCCGTCCAGGTTTGCCCGCCATCGGTCGTTTTTTTCAATGAATTATAACCACTGATGAAGCCCGTCTGCGCATTCAGAAACTGGATGGCTGTTACTGCTTCCTGTATGGCGGTCGACGTCCAGGTGGTACCGCCATTCGTCGTACGCAGCAGTCCGCCTGTACCGCCGATAAAGCCGTTTTGAGCAGTGGAAAACCCGATGCTGTACAGTTCCCAGGCCACGCCGGGCAGGCTGAGCAGCGACCAGGTAGCGCCGCTGTTCTGGGTGTGCAGGAGGTGACCGTTGGCGCCCACGGCCCAGCCTTCGATATTATCCTGAAAAAAAAGGTCGTTGCAATAACGCGGATACGGGCCAGAATCGCCTTCAAAAGCAATGGTCCAGTTTTGTGCGCCATTGGCGGTACGCAACACCCATTCATCATTGCCAAGTGAAAAAAAACCAGTAGCGACGCCGGAATTGGCCGAGAAAAAATGTAGTTCGGTTACAATACTACCCAACAAAGGAATGCCATCGGCGGTGAGTGGGAAAATGCTCCAGGTGGCGCCGGCATTGGTACTGCGCATCGTAACGTCGCTTCCGCCAATAAACCAGGTGTTCTGGTCGACTGCAAAGGCGCTTTCCAGGAATGCATTGCTGCCGGTTTGTACCGGCGTCCATTGGGCTGGCAAGGTGAAGGGCAGCAGCAGCAGGAGAAGTAGTTGTACGTGTTTGTTCATGAGGTAGTGATTGTAAAGAGGCTATTTTATTTTTTCCAAAAATAAGGCATTCCTTTCATTATAAACAACTCTGTATCCTTTACGCACCTTCCTATGCCGATCATTTGAATTGGCTCGAATTCAGTGTAGTTTTGCCGCCACATTCTATACCATTTACACCATGTCCACCAATATACGCCAACTCGAACCCACCGCACCCTGGAACGCCTTTGCCGACCTCAACGCGGTGCCCCGCGCTTCCAAACGCGAAGAACGCATCTCTAAATGGGTACAAGATTTCGGCCGCAAACACGGCCTCGAAGTACTCACCGATGATTTTGGAAATGTCATTATCAAAAAACCGGCTTCTCCAGGCCATGAAAAAAGCCCCGTGACCATCCTGCAAGGCCACCTCGATATGGTGCACTCCAAAAATGCAGGCGTCGATTTCAACTTCGATACCCAGGGCATCGATATGTATGTAGACGGCGACTGGGTACGCGCCCGGGGCACTACGCTCGGGGCCGACAACGGACTGGGTGTAGCGGCTATTCTGGCGGTGCTGGCATCCAAAGACATTGCGCATCCGCCCCTGGAAGCGCTGTTTACCCTCGACGAAGAACAAGGACTTGGCGGCGCCAAAAACCTGGGCAAAGGCCTGCTCAAAGGCAAACTCCTGCTCAACCTCGATACCGAAGAAGACCACGTGCTCACCATCGGCTGCGCCGGCGGCGTGGATACGCTGATCGACTGGAACTACAAGGAAGAAGCCGCACCCGCTTCCATGAAAACCTTTCTGGTGCAGGTACGCAACCTGCAAGGCGGCCACAGCGGCATGGATATTCACCGTGGCCGTGGCAATGCCAACAAAATCCTGACCCGTGTACTCATGGCCTGCACACCGGCGGGACTTCGCATTTCTGCTTTCGACGGCGGCAATTTGCGCAATGAAATTCCGCGCGAAGCCAAAGCGTGGGTAGCCGTGAAAAACGAGAAGCGTTTTCAAAAACTGCTCAAAGCCGCTGCCAAAGAACTCGGCACGGAATTTAAAACCGTAGAACCGCTGCTCGATATCAGCGCCACAGAAGCGCCACTGCCCGGCAAACTAATGCGGAAAAACGATCAGGCCAAATTCCTGCATGCCGTCCGCGCCGTTCACAACGGCGTTTTCCGCATGAGCCCCGACATTCCCGGACTCGTGGAAGCATCCAGCAACCTGGCCAAAATCAGCCTGCGCGACGGGCATCTAAAAATCGGCTCGCTGCAACGCAGTTCCGTCGAATCCAGCAAAGCAGATGTGGCCGCTGCCTTCCGCGCACCGTTCGACCTGATCGGGGCGGAAGTGGAATTGGCCAATGCCTATCCTGGCTGGCAGCCCAACCCGAAATCCAAACTCGTGCAAAAGATGTCGGGTATCTATCAGAAAATGTTCGGCGATGCGCCCGTCATCGAAGCCTGCCATGCCGGCCTGGAATGTGGTATCATCGGCGAATCGTATCCGGGCCTCGACATGGTGTCGTTCGGGCCGCTGATCGAAGGCGCCCACAGCCCCGACGAGCGGGCGTCGGTGGAGAGTTTCCGGAAATTCTGGGGATTTTATTTGGCGGTGCTGGGGGAGATTTGAGTTGAGGGGTTGAGGGGTTGAGGGGTTGAGGGGTTGAGAGGTTGAGGGGTTGAGATTCAACAACTCAGCAGCAGGAGAGATATTTTGCATCACACGAGTGGCTGAATCTCAACTCCTCAACCCCCTCAACTACTCAACTCCTCAACCCCTCAACTCCTCAACCCACCTCATCAACCCCAAAAAACATGAGCCATCCCGAACACACGGAATGACTCATATTCGTAGAACCGTAATTACTACGCCCCCTTTGTATTATCTTCTTCCTTTAAGCGCCCCCTTCCATTGAAGAGGACGCCATTCACTGGATGTAAAGTTGCAGGAAACAGGAAGCAAAAGAGGTTTGCTGGTGTTGCAAAATGGTTCGATGGTGTTGCATTTTGCTTTTACACCTCGCTGGGTGACATGCCAAAACGTTCTTTAAAAGCGGTAGAAAAGTATTTGGAATTGCCAAAGCCTACTTTCCAGGCTATTTCGCCGACGTTGCCGGCTTGTGCCTGCAGCATTTCCATGGCGCGGTCGAGGCGGTAGTTGCGCAGGAATATTCCGGCCGACTGCCCGGTGAGTGCCGACATTTTGCGGTGCAATTGTGAGCGGCTCATCGTCATTTTTCGCGCCAGGTCTTCTACACTCAGGTTTTCGTTGTCGATTTCCTGTTCTACTGCCGCCCGGAGTCTTTCAATAAATCGCTGGTCGATCGCCGAGAATTCCGCTGCCGGGGCCGGCGCATCCGATTCCAGTGTGGGTGCAGCATCGGCCCCGCCCTGTGTGTCTACTTTGCCGGAATATTTTTCCTGAAGCCGGCGCCGACCCTCCAGCAGGTTATCGATCCATGCCAGCAATTCTTCGGTTTGAAAGGGTTTGCCGAGATAAGCATCTGCACCGTGTTGCAAGCCCTCGATCCTGTTTTGCAGGGCGGTCCGGGAAGTCAGCAGCAGTACTGGAATATGACTGGTAATTTCACCTTGCTTGATCATGTCAAGCAGTTGAATGCCATCTGTATGCGGCATAAAAATGTCGGACACTACAATATCCGGAACCCTTTGGCGCGCCAGTTCGATGGCTTGCCGACCATCGGGTGCTTCCAGCACTTCGTACGATTCGGACAGGGTGCGGACTAAAAATGCGCGCAATTCTTCATTGTCTTCTGCCAGCAAAAGCAGGGGCCGCTCGCTCGGTTCGGCAGGGAGATTTGTATCGCTTTTTTCAATGGATACATATGGTACCGGTACTTGTTGCGAAACCGCCGGGAGGGGCGAGCGCTCCACCCAATCGGGTTGGGTACGCAACGGCAATACAACCCCAAACACAGCGCCATACCCCGCTTTGCTCTCCACATGGATGCGCCCTCCCATGAGCGTAGTCAGTTCGCGGCACAAAGCAAGCCCGATACCCGTACCTGCCTGTGTATATTCCGTTGATTCCTGTGCCTGATAAAACCGGTCGAAAATACGGGGCAAATCTGCTGCTGCGATGCCCGGGCCATTGTCGATTACAAGAATCGTGATTTCATCCGCCGCCTCATCGTGTTCGTCGTGCATGCACTGAGCCACTACGCGCACGGCTCCTCCAGAAGGCGTAAATTTCAAGGCATTGGAAACAAGGTTGAAACAGATTTTCTCCACTTTATCAGCATCAAAATTTCCCCTTATATCGGTTGGCAGGTCGAGCGACAGGTCGATCTGTTTGTTTAGGGCGGCCCCGACGAAGGAATCGACTACCGGCCGAAGGATATCACTTATCCATCCCGGTTTATATTCGGGTTGCATGGCGCCGCTTTCTATTTTGGCCAGGTCGAGCAGTTCATTGACCAATTGAAGCAGTTTCTGGCTATTTCTTTCTGCCAGCCCGATATTGGAAAGCCATTCCGACTGCTGAGGCATTTTCAGTGCCTGTCGGAGTGGTTCGATGATCAGGGTGAGCGGCGTTCTGAATTCGTGGGCAACATTGGCAAAAAAGTTGGTTTTCATTTGTTCCAGTGCCCGGATGCGTTCGCTTTCCCGTTGTTCGAAGGCCACCTGTGCTTTTAATCGAATGGAACGTATGTGTTCGCGGTACACCAGCCAGACGATCGCGCAGGCCGTAATGATGTACATCAGCCAGGCCCAGCGGGTTCGCCACCACGGTGGCAACACGACCACTTTTATTTCCACGGCCTCGTTGTTCCAGGCGCCGTCGCTATTGCTTCCCTGTACCCGAAAAGTGTAGGTTCCCGGCGCCAGGTGCGTATAATGAGCAAAATGTTTTTCGCGGGCCTCCACCCATTCCTTTTCCAGTGGCAGCAGTTGGTAGCGGTAGTGGTTTTTAGCCGGATCGGTAAAGTCGAGCGCTGCAAATTCAAAGGAAATATTGTTTTGATCCGGTTGCAATTCGAGTTCACGAAGGTACTCCGATGGCGCTGGCAACCCATTGGCATCAGGGGAAAACCTGGCCGCCTGGTGGTTGATTTCTATTCCAACGATCCGTACCTGGGGCGGCTGGTCATTTAATTCCAGCATTTCGGGGTAAAAACGGTTGAGGCCATCCACCCCGCCGAACAGCAATGCCCCGTCAGAGGATTTATAAAAAGCCTGCGTATTGAACTCATTCCCCTGCAAGCCATCGGCTCGGGTAAAAACTTTTACATCGGCCACCTGGTCATCTCGCATGGTCAGCCGGAATAGTCCCCGATTGGTGCTACCCCAAAAATGCCCCGCCCGGTCGGTCAATATGCCATAAACGACATTATTGGGCAGCCCCTGGTCGGTCGTGATATACTGTACCTTTCCGGTTTTTATATCAAAAATGTTGATTCCTCCTCCTTTCGTGCCTATCCATAAGCGTTGGTCAGGGGCAACGGGATCGGGCAAAATACAAGCAATAGAGTTGTTGTTTAAACCTTCCTTTTCCGAACCCACTGCTTTAAACAATTGAAAATCAATTGAATTTGCCTTTACCACACCTTTTACCAAACCCAGTGACGTGCCTGCCCAAATATCTCCATTTCCATCTTCCACCAATGCAATGATTTGAACGGAAGTAGCCTGTTGGTCAAACAATTTTCCGAAATCATAGGCCTCTATGTTACCCGTGGCAGGGTCGCAACGCAGCAGACGCCCCGAGGTGCCCGACACCCAGATTTGTCCTTTTGAAGTACGCATCAGGCGCGCATATGGGTAGCGGTCAATAGCGATCGGATAGACCGCTGCCAGGGCGCCATCGGCACGATAATGCCGCAATTCGCTTCGATTGACTACCCCTTCCCTCAATCCGCACAACAGCCAGTAATCGCCTGAAGGTTCGAACAGCAGGTCGTTTTGTTGTGGTAAAGCATCCGGAAAAGCCGATTGGGAAGAAAGTGTCTGCGTAGCCGGATTGAAATACACCATCTTGTTGAACAACTTGCACAAAATGCGCTGTTGCGGGTCCTGCCATACGCCCCAAATGCTTGTTCCTTTTACACTTGCATGGAACATGGATTTGCGCGGCACGATCTTCCGAAGCCCGTACCCCAGTGTGCCGATCCACAGATTGCCCTGTTTGTCTATTTCGAGGGTGTTGGCTGGTTTGTCGAGGCTGTACGCTGGTTTGGACAAATCGATCTCACCATGCGGGTCTATATGCCACAGTTTTTTTTCAAACAGCATCCATATTTTGCCCGCAGCATCCAGTTTCAGTACTGAAGTGGTACCAATTTCCTGATGAGGCCCAAATTCATAAAATCTGTATTGTCCATTTTTTATACTGAAAATGCCATCGTGGTGCCCTCCCCATATATCCCCATTGCTTGTTTGCAACAAGGTATGTACCGACTTTTTCAGCCCATTTGTAAGTGTAAGCGACTTAGCGACAAATGAATTGAAGTCAATTTTATATGCACCTCTGGACGACCCTACCCAGATACTGCCGTCTGTTTGTTCGAACAAGTCAGCATATTCTTCCTGTAGCGCCTTCCCTGGTTCTTTGGAGGGCGGCGGGAATTGAATTGTTTGCAACTTGAACCAGTTGGTCAAATCAGGGGTGTCAGGCAGACTGGATGGTGTATTTGCCGGGATGGTAATGCAAAACACCCCGGCGCCTCTGTTGGCGATCCAGATACGGCCAAGGCTATCCTCTATCATGTCGAGTACATCAAACAGAACTTGCTTTTCCTGTGCACCCTGTGCGGGCAATGCCAGGTGAAAAAACCGCTGCGTTTTCCGGTCAAACAGGTTGATCGTCTGGTTTTCGCCGCCTACCCAAATCCAGCCCCGGCTGTCTTCCAGCAGTCTTGTTACGGTGTTATCGGAAATACTGAAGGGATCATGGGGATTGTTGACCCATACTTTGAAATTGTAACCATCATATCTGTTGAGTCCGTCTTTGGTGCCGACCCACAAAAAACCGTCGCGTGTTTGCAGCACGTCATACACCATCCCCTGCGAAAGTCCCTGCTCGATCGTCAGGGCTTCCGGCGCTTGCGTCTGGCTAATTATTTTACTTGGAAGCAAGGTGATGCATGCCCACAACAAGGCAATACGCCACCGGCGTCCTGAAAGAGGTTTCATCTGCACGTACAGTAATTTTTCAGCCTCTTATCTCGACTGTATCATTTTTCTGGTTGCACGGTCTGTTGAGGTTTCTACCGTGTAATACATCATGCCGGGGGAGGGCAATAGTTGACGGTCAACTGCAAATGTATTATAACCTTTTAAAAATGAACCACTACGCGTCCATATCAGTCGCCCTGTTTCGTCGAAGACGTTCAATGTTGCCTCGCTTGCTTCCGGCAAATGGAAACCGATCATGGTTTTATTGACAAACGGATTGGGCTCGTTTTGATACAATTCGAAACCAACACCGACGGTTGTCATCCCCGAAGGGGAACTGAATCGAAGGGCAATATCCATACGCTCATTGGCAAGGCTGTAGGCTTCCGCTTTTGTAATGCTGCCGGAAACACCCAGCATTTCCGACAGTCGGCCGGCTTTGGCAGCACGGATGGTTATTGTAAATTCATTGTCAGGCCCATCTACAGAGGTAGTAATCGCATGCTCGAATACGCCGAAATTAGTGGATTTAATAGCGCCGCTCCCCGAAATATCCAGCACTTCGAGGTCTGCCAGGTGGAGGGTAAACTGATAGCCCTGTACAGTTTCGCTGCCTTTAAATGCAACGGATACTACCTCGCCTGCTTCGAGGGTTCGGTCGTCTACATCGAACAACAGTGTACTCGACGCGCGCTCTTCTGCTGTAAAGAGGGAATTGGCGATGACGGTATTGTTTACGTCACCAATTTTTACACTCACAAAGTCATCAGCCAGGTGATCCCACATTACATTTTGAGCCGAAATATTTTCCGGGAATGGCTCCTGGAAGGGGTTGGACGGATCGGTAAATGCAAAATCCTTGTCCACAAAACGCCAGGAGGTGTTGTTGGGCAAATGGGTATAGATACCGAGAATGAGTTTGCGGAACTCTACAATATCAAATGTAGTAATCGAGCCCGAACGATTGGCGTCCGATGCGATCATTTTGTAAGGGCTGCTCAAGGGCTCCAGTCCCAGAATGTGCTTGGAAATCAGCACCAGGTCGTAGGTCGTCACACCGTTCAGCGGGTTGTCGTCTTTGGTAGGGGTCAGGGTGTAATTTCCGGCCGGGGGTATGGCATCAGCAAACATAAATGATCCCGTATTGTCGGAATACTGGGTTTGCAGACTTTGCGGATTACTTGCGCTGCTGATGGCCAGTTCTACGGTTGCATCTTCTACACCTTCGAGGGTTTCCGTAGCCAGTTTACCCGCCACGCTGGCATTAGTGACTTCGCAGCCTACGATATTGGCTTGTACATTCACGTATGCGATGCAGAAGTCTGCATTGCCTGCTGCATCCTGCAGCCATACTTGTACTGGTACCATGGTACCCTGGTCAGCGCAAGTTACTACGATAGACTGTGGCAGGTCGGTTGGGAACTGGTTGCCCGGGTTCTCGTCCGCGCGGATAACCGCCAGTTTCTGCTCCAGAATCGGGTCAGGTGTGCAGTTGTCATCTCCATACAGGAAGAAGTCACTTGCCCACAGCGTAGCCATGCCACCTATCATCAGGTTAATGTTCACGTTGGCACAGGCCACCACCGGTGGTTTGCAGTCGCGGATTTCAAATGTTTTTTCGCATACGGCTTCGTTGCCGCAACCGTCTTCTGCGATCCATTTGATTTTGTGGCGTCCGTGTGCCAGTTCAGGATCGATCACGCTGCCTGCTGCATTGCGCCAGATAACGCGTGCACCGTTGGCAGTTTGTTCGATGTCGAAACGATACGTCTGGTTTCCAGCCACCGCATCGAGCAGTTGGAGGCTTCCGCCGTGGTAATTAGGCGCCAGGTAGTTGTTATACCTGATCTGTCCGAGTGGTCGGGTAAAAATATCGGCACTGGATACGACCGTTTCCATGATACCATCACCATCCAGGTCAAGGAACAGCAGGTAGCGGAAGCGCAGACCGCCTGTGGGCGACAGCGTATCGCAGAAGTCTTCGGCTGTTACAGCGATGTTCGTAGATTTCTCGCACAGGTCGTGCTGCATCGTGCTATTATCCCACCAGTTGTCACCATCATTCCAGTAACGTGGGTTGTTCGTCGAGTAGTCGCAAGTGTCGATTTCAGCGCAGGTTATCGTTGGGGGCGTCTGGTCGATTATTTTTACGACCTGCTTGTATGTCAGGCAGTTTTCCGTAGTGGAGTTGTATGTTTTTTCAGGAGCCAGGCCTGTATTCGGGTTTACCGGATTGCGGGTTACCGGCGTGCAGGCATTATCAGGAAGGTAGGTACACCAGTTGATAATCGTCCAGGTCCGCTCGATTTTGTAGCAAGCATCCGGCACCACCGTGAAAATCACGTCATTGTACGAGGTACCGATCAGTTCGCAACCTTCGTCATTTGTGATCACCGGTTTGCCAAAGTCTGGCGTGGTCACGCAGTTCACTAATTTATCGGCAGGGAACTGCACTGTGTACGCCTGTTGATTGGTAACCGTTATTCGTTGTGTGCAGGAACTGGAGAAGCCCTGGCAGTCCCATGCGGTGAAGCGACGAATGATAACACCGCGGTTGCAGGTCGTATCAAAATTCGCGTTCAGGAAGTTGTTATAGTACACTTTTTGGGTGGCGCCACAAACGCCCGGGATAGCAGCGGTACCACTCGGGATGCCGGATTGCCCCTGTGGATCAACGCTCGTTGGCGGTGTGTTGTCCAGGCAGCAATTGTCAGAAACAGACGGATAGCCGTAGGCCCACAGGCTTGGTTCGAAGTTCTCGCAGTTGATCGTTACAGGGGCTGGCGCCTGGCAGGTCGGTTTGATTTTGTCCTGTACTTCCACATTGATCATGCATTCGTTGTAGATGTACTGGATCGCACCATCCGGATCTGTCAGCGGGCTGCCGTCAGGGTTGCGGTAGTAGTCGCGGTTGCCATTGATGTCCAGTTGGTACACACGCAGGATCACTGTCTGGGTGGTACCTACTTCGCAGCAGTAGAATTTGATCGAGTCATTTTCCGTGGTGGCAACATTGTATTCGTAGCCGTCGCACAGCGGCGACAGGCCGTCGATGCACTCGGAGTATGTGCCGTCTGCTTCCGGCATGCGGCGCACTGTAATTTCAAAATTATTGCAGTTGTCATGCGAACCCTGGTCGAAGGCCGTAGCCGGTACCCAGGTTACACCTCCAAACTGGCAGTCTTCCGTTGGCTCGTAGCAGTCTGTTGGATCATCCACACCGATGGCAACCGTTGTGAACTGTGTGCAAGTGGCTACTGGAGCCACGTCGTCTACTACTGTCAGCCAGAACGAAATCTGGTTGGTGTTGCCGCACACGTCTTCTGCCATGTACATCACCTGGTGGTGACCGATTGGCAGACATGGTGTGATGCCGTAGCGACCCAGTGTGTCACAATCCCAGAAGTTGTTGCCCGGGAAGGTCGACAGCGTGTTGCCGTTGATGTTGTACGTGCCGATGATTTGATCTGGCAGGTATTGGTCGTACACCACTACCATGGCGCTGATAGAAGCCGTTGCAGAGCAAGCATCTTCTACGATGACGTCCGGCAGGTTCACCGTTGCGCAGCACTGGCTTGGGTTGGTCGAAACCGTCATGTCGCCAGGGGTAGCGATGGCCGGGCCTTCGTTGTCCACCACTTTGATCAACTGGTCGTGTTCGATGAACGTGTTCGTGCACCAGTCCAGTACTGTCCAGTGGCGCAGGATTTTGAATGTGCCCGGGCATACCTGGATGCGCGTGTCTTCTTTCTGGGCACCCAGGTTGCACAGACCTTCAGACTGAATCTGGCAGTTGCCATTGTAGGTGATGATTTCGTACACGCCGTCCGCGTCGTTGCCATCAACGGTCGGTACACCTGTCACGCATGGTGAGGTGCTCGCAGTTTGGCCGCAGCCAGCGCATTCGATCGTGATGTCTTCCGGGAAGTTCACTTCGTCCAGGTCGTAGGGCTCCAGGTAGAACACCTGTGTGCACTGTGCAGAGTTACCCCAGGAATCTTTCGCTGTCCAGGTGCGTTCGATGCGGCTCACACCACATGCGCCACCATCGATGAACACGTCTTTTTTGTACAGGTTCGCGCCTGGTGCTGCAGGGTTTGTCACGATTGTAGTGATCGGGCCTTCGCAGCCATCCACCGCTACCGGTGCAGGTGTCAGGATCGAGCCGTTCAGGATGCCGTCTTTGTCGGCGCAGGTGTATGTGCAGGCATCGTCCGTGTTAGATGTACATGGGCATTGCAGCACCGGCGGCAGCTTGTCTTCCACCAGAATCGTACCCCAGCAAGAGTTGCCGGAAGGAATATGTACAACGCGCACAGCGTACGTATGGTGTACATCCGAAGGGCCCAGGATGCCTGGCTGCCAGGGGCCGTTACCCAAAGGCAGTGTCCGGTCGAGTTGCACCATGTAATCATCATAGCAGAGGTAAGTGCCTTCCAGAATATCATCCGGGTTCAACTCCAGGCTGCATGACTCATCGAGTGTAATGTGCAAATTGTCGTTACAAACCAGGTTGGAAGGAGTATTTACAACCGTAAACACCCGGCTAACCGAAGCAATACAACCTACATTCGGAGGCGCCAGCAAGCCTGCCGGGTTGCCTGCATCAAACTGGAATACCAGGGTATAGTTTCCAGCACTCAAGGTGCTAAAGTCCAGCGTAGTAACCCAATTATTGCTGTTTACAGGCGTCTCAACCGTTGGAATGGGGTTTCCATTGAGGAAGAACTGTCCTGTACCATCAATGTTCGCGCCGGCTGTTCCGGAGAATACGCCATCAGCAGAATTTGCACAGAAAACGCCTTCCGGACCAGTAATAACCGGATCAGGATAGTAGCAGGTATTGGAAATGGTCAGCGGGCTGTTCGGGAAGTAAACACTGGTAGCCGTCAGGGAGTAACCTACGCCATCCAGGTGTACACCTGGCAATACATAGATCACCTGTCCGCCACCCACGTTCACTTGTGTAAACGCAGTACCTGGCGCATACGGAGCATTGGTATTCGGATTGATCAGGGTTGTGCTTTGTACCACCCAGAGTTGGCCAGGGTTGGTCGGGCCGATCACCACTTCTTCCGAGAAGCGGCCGTTACCAAGGCAAGTACATGGGTCTGCAATATCCGGTCCACCGGAGTTGCCTATGGCAGGAGGCGTGCAGGCTGCAGAAGCAATCACATTAACCGTACTGGTGCAGGTGCTGGTAAGGTTGGCTGGGTCTGTAACCGTCAGTGTCACCGTTACCGGGCCTACATTGGCACAGGTAAAGGAGTTGGGTGCAACGCTCAAATTGACGATGCTACAGTTGTCGGAACTGCCATTATTGATATTGGCAGCCGTGACGGAGCCCGTACCGCCCGCGTTCAGATTCAGATTGAAACTTGGTACGCACTGTGCGCTCGGTGGCTGGTTGTCGACCACCTGCACAAAGTAACTGCAGGAAGAAGCGCCCGAGCCATCCGTGATGCGCCATTCCACTTCATAACGGCCCACTGCAAGGTTGACGCTGTTGGAAGCGGCCGGTGCGAATGCATTGTATGGGCCAGTTGGCACATTGGAGGCATCTACCGAACGATAGCGGAATTCCAGGGTGCCGCTGCCACAAACGCTGCTGGTTATTGGCTGTGTCAGCGTTACCGTAGCGTTGCACACGCCAGCGGCAGCATTGGTTGTAATATTGCCGGGGCAGGTAATTACCGGCAGGGCATCGTCGTTGGTGATGGTACCTATACCATCGAGTTGTGCGCCACCACCGCTGAAGGTGACGTTGCGGCCATTAGCGGTCAGGCTACCCAAACGTACAATAAACGTTTCGTTAGGCTCGATCGCACAATCGCCAATAATTGGAACGGAAACCGTCTTGGATGTTTGTCCAGGCGTGAAGGTCTGCGAACCGTTGGTAAGCGTATAGTCGTTATTAGCCGTAGTGGCCGTACCATCTACAGTAAAATTATTCAGGTCTACGTTGGCATCTACAGGATTGTTCATGTTAATCGTAAATGCCAGGTTGGTCGTACCGCCGTCGCCTTCTGTGATCGTCGGACTGCTGATGGTAATTATTGCAGCATCGTCATTCGTGATCGTACCAATACCCAGGCCGTCGAGAATGCTTCCACCTACCGGCATGGACAGGCTCATTTCCACCGTTTCATTCAACTCGACCGTCAGGTCGCCATTAACGACTACCGTAACCGTCTGGCTCAGGGCGCCACCGGCAGTAAAGTTGATGGTACCTCCGGCAAAAGCCTGATAGTCAGAACCGGAGGTAGCCGTGCCGCCAGTGATGGCATAATTCACCGAACTGGCGTTGGCATTTACCGTGCGGGAAATAGTGAAGGTCAGGTTGGTGGTACCGGCATTGCCTTCCATCACACTGACGTCGTTGATGCTAAATTGTGTATTAACGATTTCGATGGCGTAATCTTCCACTTCACCGGTCGTTTGCAGGCCCGTCGGTACTGCCGCAACAGCCCCCTGGGTGAAGCGGAAACGTGCAAAACTGTTGCCTACTGTAGCACCACTTGGTACCGGAATGGACAAATTGTTATTGCCTGCAACAACAGGAACCTGGTTGAATACCAGATCGCCTGCGTCGGAGAAATTACCATTGAGATTGAAGTCGACCCAACCATTCAGGAAACCATTGATGGAGGCATTGACCGTGATGTTGGCAGCGGTACCTGTGACCAAAACGCTTGGTAGCGTTACGCCGTCGTCGTCGTCACCTTCAGCGTCTGTATCGTCGCCATTGGCCAAAGCACCAGGCTGGCCGTCGGCATCGCCGTCAACAGAAGCACCCAAGTGCACGGTAAGGGAGGTACTATGGCGTGCTCCATTGCTGGCCAGCAGGGTGCCGTAGGAGTCGGGCGCATCGCCCCAATCGACCTCGTCGTTGACAATGAGTCCACGTTGTGGGGAACCAGATACCGTTACACCGGCCGGAGCGCCGGTAATAGCACCCAATGTCACCACAAAGTCTTCATTTGCTTCCACGAAATTGTCGCCGTTCACAAGCACCGTAATGGTTTGTGGTTCGTTCATGGTACCGGCAAATGTCAGTATGGCGTCGTTATCGACATAGTCATTGTTGGCGGTTGTAGCAAGACCGTCGCTGGTCGTGTAGGGCAATGTAAAACCGCCTTGTACAGGGTTGTTCAACGTAGCAGTAAACACAAACGGGGTAGTACCTGTATTGCCCTCGTCTTGCATCAAAATAGAGGAAGGCGTGAGGGTTACCACTGCATTATCATCATTCAAGATGGTACCGGTACCGGCCGACAAGCCCAGAGCGACGTTGCGACCGCTCGCACTGAGGGAGCCAATGCTCACATTGTAAAATTCGTTGGCTTCAACCTTGTTGTCATCGTTAATCGTAACCGATACCGACTGCGAGGTGGTGGTTCCGGCAGGGAATGTTACCGTTTGCGAAGCAATCCCATTGTAGTCGTTGTCGGCAGTGCTCGCCGTATTGTTGGCCGTAGAGAATTGCACCGTTACAGGAACGTCTACGGGGTTGGAGAGCGTTACGGTAAATATTTGTGGAGTAAGTGCCTCCGCCTGGCTTACACTGCCTGCCAGTGCCACCACTGCTCCATCATCGTTTGTAATGGTGCCTGTTTGCGGAGAACCGGTAACAGTAATAGCCGCTATCTGTACTGCTGAAGTACCGCCTACCGTTGCTGCCAGCATAGTGGTGAATGTCTCGTCCAATTCCACTTTATTATCCGGCGTAGAGTTGACCACAAATGTCTGCGTTTCATTGGCGGCTCCGCTAAATGTCAGCGTACCATCATTATCAGTGTAATCATTATCAGCAAGGGTGGCGGTACCATCATTGGTATTGTAGGTTATTGTAAAGCCATCTTGCACTGCTTTATCAATATTTGCAGAGAAAGTGAAAGGAATGCCCCCTTCTGCATGTGAAGTTCCACCGGAAAAGGTGAGTGTTGCTACGTCATCATTGGTGATGGTACCCGTACCCGGGCTGGCGCCGATACCGCCGTTTACCGGGTTGCTCAGGGTCAGAAGAATCGTTTCATTGTTTTCCACTACAAGGTCGCCATTTACCGTTACAGAAACGGTTTGAGTCAGGGGGCCGCCGGCTGTAAAGTTGATCGTACCGGTAGGATTGGAAACATAGTCGGTACCCAGCGTGGCCGTACCTGCCGAAACAGTGTAATCCACCGAGGATGCAGTAGTGTTGGTGGTGCGGGTAATTGTAAAGGTCAGCGTCGTTGTGCCGGCGTTGCCCTCTATCACGGATGGATTGTCGACCGAGAACTGATTGCTGACGATGTTGGTGCGGTAATCCTCCACCTCGCCATCGGCAGCGGGACCGCTGTTCGACAGGCCGCCAGCAGAACTGAAGCGGAAACGCAGGAAGGAAGAGCCCACCACAGCCCCGGAGGGTACGTTGAACGTCAGCACATTGTTGCCTGCGACGAGGGATACATTATTGAAGATTTTCTCTCCGGCATCACTCAGTACGCGGTTCCAGTTGAAATCCATAAAGGCGTCCAGTTTACCTGGCTGGGAAGCATTTACCGTGATGGTAGCCGTTGTACCAGTTACAAAAACACCAGGCAGTGTTACACCGTCTTCATCGTCGCCGTCGGCATCCGTGTCATCGCCATTGGCCAGGTTGGAATGTGTACCACCTGTGCCCTGACCGTCAGGGTCGCCGTCGACTGAGGCGCCGAGTTGGAAGCCCAGAACCGTATTGTGGCGTGCACCATTATTGAAAGCGATTGTTGGCAGGGAATCGGGACCGTCACCCCAGTCCACTTCGTCGTTTGTGATGGTACCTGTTTGCGGGGAGCCCGCAGCATTGATGAAAGCCCCCAGCGTGGTAGCACTGATACTACCCAGGGCCACTGTGAAGGTTTCGTTCGCTTCTACCTTGGAGTCGCCATTTACCAGTACGGTAATGGTTTTGGCTTCACCCGGAGTGCCGGCAAATGACAGGCTGGCATCATTGTCGAGATAATCATTGTCGGCAGTAGTGGCAGTACCGTCATTGGTAGTATAGGCTACAGAAAAACCGCCCTGCACCGCATTGTTCAGCGTAGCAGTAAAGACGCGGGGAGTTGTTCCTGTATTGCCTTCGTTTGCAGCGCCGCCGCCAGTAAGCGTAACTGTGGCCGCATCGTCGTTGACGATCGTGGCCGTGGGTGTGCCCGCTGTTGTAATAGCAGCCCCCACAAAAGCACCAGTTACTGCACCCAGGGCGACTGAAAAGGTTTCATCGGGTTCCACTTTGGTATCGCCGTTTACCAATACAGTAAAGGTTTTGGTTTCGCCCGCAGTACCCGTAAATGTCAGGCTGCCATCGTTGTCTGCATAATCATTGTCAGCAGTAGTGGCCGTACCGTCGTTGGTGGTGTATGCTACTGTAAAACCACCCTGTACTGCATTGTTCAAAGTAGCAGTAAAGGTATAGGAGGTAGTACCTGCATTGCCTTCATTCTGGGCAATACCACCACTGAGCGTAACCGTAGCGTTGTCGTCGTTGGTGATGGTGCCGGTCTGTGGCGAACCAGCAGTAGTAATGGAGCCACCTAGGGTTGTACCCGATATGGCGCCCAACGCTACCGTAAAGTTTTCATCGGGTTCTACTTTGGTATCGCCATGCACCAGTACCGTGATAGTTTTGGTTTCGCTGGCAGTCCCTGTAAAAAACAATGAGGCATCGTTGTCCACATAATCGTTATCAGCAGTAGTAGCCGTACCATTATTAGTAGTATAGTCAACATTGAATCCACCCTGCACGGGGTTGTTCAAGGTGGCTGTGAAAGTATAAACCGTATTACCAACATTGCCTTCATTCTGAGCAATGCCGCCGCTGAGGGTTACCGTGGCGTTGTCATCATTGTTAATGGTGCCTGTTCCTGAAGCATCCGTGATGACTACGCCACCCGGAGCGCCGCTCAGCACGACGGTAAAGGCTTCATTGGCTTCCACAGCAAGGTCGCCATTCACCAGCACTGTCACGGTTTGTGTCAGCGAGCCGCCGGCTGTAAACGACACCGTTCCGCCGGAAATAGCCGTAAAGTCGGAAGGCGAAGTTGCCGTACCGTCTGCGGTGTTCACTGTAAGGCTAAAGGCCTCCGTGTTGCTGCTGCGGGTTACTGTGAAATTAAAGTTAGTCGTACCTGCATTGCCTTCTGAGAGGGTAACGTCATCGATGGTAACCGTAGTAGGTGTCCTGAAACCGAAATCGACCGTCAGATTGGTATTATTGTTTCCATCGCCGTCGGTAGTGGGCTCTCCTCCGTAACTCAGGGTAACAGCAGCAGTGGCCACGCCGAAACCTGCCACCGGGTCACCATTGTCATCATTGTCAATATCTGTATCCGGGTCGGGAGCGCCGCCAAGGGGGCTGCTAATAAGTCCGGCCATCAGGGTATTGTCGTATAGTGCGCCGCCGGGCAGGAAATTTGAAGACGTAACTTCAAGGATGTAGTTACCCGGGCAAAGGCCTTGAAAATTATAAAATCCCAGGGCCGCAGCCGGTGTGGTCAGCGTAATTGTGATCGCAAGTGGAGAACCGTCCGCTCCAGTAAGCACCCCGTCGCCATTGTCCGCGTATATTGCAACCGCTACATTTCCCACACCCACGTCGCCTGCGTCGAAGATGCCGTTCAGGTTGTTATCCTTAAACACGCGATCACCGATTGAGAGGGTACTGAACGGGGTGAGCGTAGGGTTGGAAGCCCCGGCAATATCAGGATCATCCGTTTGTACGGTCGTAAAGTTGGACCCACTTACATTGCTCTGGTTGATAAGGTTCGTGTTTGAACTAAAGCCGCCATTCGGGCATGCATTGGCATTTACATCCACTTCATAGGTGATGCAAATGGTTTTGCCTGCCGGGAGGGTGAATCCGGGCGTTGGGAATGTTTGCGCCTGCAGCCCTGTGCAAAGGAAGGCAGAAAAAACGAAGAGGGCGGAAAACCGATTTTCAATTCTGTAAAGAATATTTTCCATGAAGATTTTTTTTAAACTGTTCGATTCGTAATTCGGGATTAGATTAAAATGCTTGTGGATTCAAGGCATTCACAGAAAATAATACTTTTATTTTGAACCGGATGTAGCGCCTTTTTGCGACAGGTATGCCCAGTCGTAGACATGCTCCGAGTGGATGTTTCGGAAAATACTGTTTCCAGGCAACACTGGGTTTACCATAGCCGTAGGATGGGTGATGGTTGTGCAGGCAGCCTGGTTAAAGTTGACCGCACCACCAGCCGCAGCACCAGAATTCAAACTTGGTGGCGACATAGCAGTGGTAGGCGGCATATTGCCTTTCATATCCCACATGGTGGCGAGGGTAGTGCCAGGGCCTTGCAGGTTGACGGTGGTTCCGGAAGCAGTAGACCGCGCACGGAAATGCGCAAAGAAGGTTTGTGGTCCCGTGCCGGAAATACTGACCGTGTTACTCACTACATTGGCACATACAGTGGCAGTCTCGCCTCCCCCCCCGCTGCCGGAGGTGATATCGATACAATACCAGGAGTCGCCTGCGATGGCGACGTTGTTGCTCAGAAGGTTTATATTCAGGTTGGCGGCATTCCGGGCATTGGCATATATACCGCGACCGTTCACGTCGATTCCAGCAATCGTGTTATTGCTGACTTCCGCTTTACCCGAGGCGGAGTTAGTAGCCCACACCACGATGCCGTCGCCAAAGCAGTTGCAGCCAGGTGTTTCCGGGTCGCCGCCCATAATACAATCGCTGCATGAATTCGGGCCTGTGATCATGTTCAGGTTGATACGAGCCTGAAAAACACTGCTGTTATTGCCCTGTACCAGAATAGCGCTGCCGCCTGCCAGGGTCATGGTATTGCGGTTTACGTTGATGTCCATGGTGGAAGTACCAGCCGGTATAATTTCCACACCGGACATAAATTTTTTAGTGTCTTTGTTAAACTCTGTATCGGTTACATTTACATTGAAAGTACCCGCAGTGGCGCTGGCACGCACGCCCTGGGATTTGAGACGGCGGAAAAAACAGTTATCGACGGTGAGTGAGTTGGTAGTTGTGTTGGAGGTGGTTACATGCAGGCCTTTTTCACCAAATGTTTTGTCGAAGTTGTCGGAAAAAGTGCAGTTTGTTACAGTCAGGTTAAGAGCACCATTGGTAACAGCATTGATAATTTCCACCGTTTCATCCGATGCAAAGGTAAAGGTGGAGTTATTGAACAAGCAGGTACCTGTCAATTCCCGTATTTTCATACAGCCTTCGAATTGTTCGTTGTTGCCACAGTTGGTAAAACTACAGCCTTCCACCGTTAGATTTGAAATGTTGTTTGCATTCAGTCCCTGCTCTGCAGTACCATTCACATCCACATTGTTCAATACAATCGTCGTAACCGTGCTAAAGTACAAGGCCCCATTACACGCAGTATTTGTGAGTGCATCACATGTGCCAGCGCCGCCTGCATCGACGGTATTGGCATTTGTAAATGTGATGTTTTTCAGGGTGATATTGCTAGCCGAAACAAAATTGACCCCTCTGTTCGCAATATTCTGGATGGTTCCACCCGATCCATTGGTTGTGCTCGTTCCGTTGATGGTAAAACTTCCGGTTGTACTGGTTACATCTATACCATAGCCTGCGCCGTTGGCGGAAACGCTGGTAAGCACAATGCCAAGAACTGTATTGTTGATGTCTATGGCTACCTGGTTGCCGGAGTTGATGGTACCGTCGGTGATATTCAGGGTACCAGCACCATCGGCCAGTATGGCGGTGCCCCCGCCGCTACGGGCCACATCTACATCTCCGAGGTTTTTAGGGCTAGAACTGTTAATAATAGAAATTGCGGTCCCAGTTCCGCCGGTTACATCAACGAAGTCGAACGTGATAGCGCTCAAACCGGCGTTCACCATATTCATTTCGAAGGCAAGGCCATTGCCGGATTTAGTGATGTTGTTGCCAGTGCCGGTTACGTTTACCGTACCACTTCCTGTGGCGCTGAAACCTTTACCCGTGGTCGTGCTAATCACCAGTCCGCCGCCGCTGAAGGTGAGTGTGGCACCACCATTCGTCACCAGGTTTACGGCCGTGTTGGCGCCCGTACTTAATGACTTGGATGCTCCGGAAAAAGTGATGGTACCGCCGCCGCAGTTTTGCACCTGGATGCCCATTCCTGTAGAGGTGATATTTCCGGAGAAGGTAATATTGTTGGAATCGTGGTTGTCGATATCTACTGCGAAGCCTGCATTGGTGGAAATGGCGCCGCTGGAACTAAACGTTACGGTGCCGTCTTTGATATACACACCTGCGGTGGTGGGGTTGGTGATGGTACCGCCGCTTACAGTGAAGGTACCGGTACAATTGTTCAGATCAATGCCGTATGTGCCGCCATTGGTAGAAACGCTTGGGAAAGTGACCGTCAGGGCGCCGCCATTTGAGGCATCAAAACCACCACCTGTGGTGTTGTTGATGCTCACCTCGCTAATCGTAAGGGTGCCGACAGAGTTCATAGCCGTATTGTTCATGGCAAAACCTGAGCAAGCACCTACATCGAAGCCGCGAAGGGTGTTGTTCATGGCCATCAATACGCCGTCGCCTGCAGCATTGGTAATCACAGGGCGGGTGCCGTTGATATTGGGCAAGGTTTTGCTGTTGGCAGCCAGTGCAAAAGGTAGTACGCCCGACAGGTTGGCTGCGCCGGTATGGCCTTCGCCAAAGAGGCGTTCGCCGTCCTGCAACACGATACCGCCAGTATAGTTGGTGCCCGTATTTTCGATGTAAATGACACTGCCTGCTGCTGCGGAACCTGCGTTAAAATCTGCCAGCGTTTTGAACGGAGAAGTCAGTCGGCCGTCGCTGGTAGCAGCCACGGAGGAGTTATCAATAAACCAGATCAGGTTGCTCACCGTGAAGGTGATCACCGATGCATCGGTGGTCGGACAGGGCGCCGCAAGGGGAGTGGCGTCGTTCAGCGTGTAGGTGTAGGTATCTGTACCTGTGAAACCCGGCGGCGGCGAATACATGAAACTGCCATCCGCACTAAGCATAATGGAGCCGCCCTGTGTAGTAGTGAAAGTACCAGCCGTTACAGTGGCCGCAGTAAGGTCATCGTCAAAATCATTCGCTTTGACACCCAGTGCCGCCGAAATATTGATGCCGACATTGCCAGTGCAGGCGTATGCGTCGGGCACGGCCAACGGGCTTGATTTAAATGAGCCGGGTACGAACGTGGTGCGCGGATCGGGCACCACATTCAGTTGTGTGTTGTTGCCGGAAGCGCCCCCTGTATTTTGAATGGTTACATTATACCTGATCCGATCGCCTGGCTCGGCCTGGCCGGCAGTGCCATTGTCGATAATGATCACGTCCGTTTGAGTAGGAACGATCACCTGTGCCTGCATCAAAGGCGTTGCTAATCCTCCGATGCAAATTAAAAGCATCAATCCAAGTCGAACAAGTATGGGAAATCGTGTATATGATTGTTTCATAAAATCAGTTGAGGAAATTACAAAAAAGAAGATGTTTTAAATCCGGGCTGGTCAACAGTGTAACAAAAAAAGTGCCGTCCTGTGCTCAACACAGACACTTCGTACTTCATTCGTCGAAAATCGCAGGAATTGGAAAAGGAATTGGAAAAGGCCCCAAAAGGAGAAGATCGCCATTCAAACTGAAAGGCGTGAAGAAGAATATGGGCCCCCTTACCCACTGCTTGCAAAAAGCAGTCAGGTATGAAAAACTTTACCATGAGATTAAGGCGTAATTTTCAAATGAGGATTAGATGGGGAGGAAATTCAAATTTCCTGAGCCCAAAGGTACCAAATCGCAGTGCTTTTACAAGCTTGCAAAACAAATTAACAGAAATATTTTTTGTTAATTCGACAAAATATTGCGTTTATTTATTGTTTTTCACTGGCAAAAGTCACTTGAAGTATTAATTATTCATATTTAAACTTTTGTTTGTTGTAGAGGGGATTATATTTGCAGCCACGCCCCTTCTGCGCCCCCCCGAATTCCTGCCTTCATTCCCCTTTGACTTTCTAGCACACCACTTTACACTACTAATATCATGGAAAGAAGGACTTTTGTCCAGACCGGGGTAGCAGGTGCACTGGGTTTTGTATTTCAACCCAATGTTTCACCGTTATTAAGCCCCGTTAGAAACGACATTCACTTGTGGTTCAATCAGTTCTGCAAGTTAATTCAGGCCCGGCGATACTGGTCGCCCAGGGTACTAACCTCCGATGATTTGCATGCTAAAGAAGCACTGGATGCCTACTTCTCCCAACGATTTTTTCAAAGGGAGAGCAATTCGATCTATGTTCATTCCGGTGCAAAATCGTCCTACTTTTTCTATCCGGTTTACCTGCGCCATGCGCAAGTCGGTATCACCGATGTATTATTACCGGTTTTTATGCGTCAGCAAAATCAGTCCTGGCAACGCATCGGCACATTCACCGGTTTCCAGATTGAAGCGATGGCGCGGGCTGCTGTAGCCCTTCATGAGCAAGGATTGAATGTAGCCGACTTGCTACTTCCCGTATCAGTTGGCAAACCTGATGGCGCTGCATTTCAATACGAAACCCGCATGGGCAGCGTTTCAATTTCTACCCTCGTGCAACAAAAAGCAAGTACCTCTATCCGCGTGCAACAAGATGCTGGAAAACCCGTTCTGGAGATGTCTTTCCAGTCCCAACATTGTTTGTACGCCGAGCTCACGTAAAAGAATACCTCTTTTAAAGCCGCCGCCCCAACCAAACTAATCGTTTGTTTATCAATTCATTATTCATATTATTTTCTCACCAAACAAAGTGAAAATCATGGCGGAACCATTTTTGTCCGAAATTCGAATTTTCAGTTTCGGCTTTGCTCCACGAGGCTGGGCACTCTGCAACGGGCAGTTGTTGCCTATCAATCAAAACCAGGGCCTTTTCTCTCTATTAGGTACCACGTTTGGCGGCGACGGCCGCGTAAATTTCGGCTTGCCCAACCTGCAGGGGCGCACGCCGATGCATGTTGGAAGTGGACACACCCTGGGTGAACGCGGCGGCGAACAGGCGCACACGTTGTCTATCAGCGAGCTACCACAACACACGCACCTGGGCCGTGCCAGTACCAATACGGCAACGCGCACATCCATTGGCATGAACAACTACCCATCCGACAGTTCTCCCAACAATGTGTACTCCCCTCCCGGCAACCTTGTAGCCATGCGAGCGGGCTCTGTTACCAACACCGGCGGCAGTCAGGCGCACCTGAACATGCAGCCGTTCCTGGTCCTGAATTTCTCGATTGCATTGCAGGGGATTTTCCCAAGCCAGAGTTAAACCGGGCGCCGGGCTTACACATTTCTTATCCTATTCATTTCATCAAAGTGCAAAACACTTTGTAAAACGCATACCAAATGGCACAACCTTATGTAGGCGAAATCCGTATGTTCGCCGGCAACTTCGCTCCTGCGGGATGGATGTTCTGCGAGGGGCAATTGCTTCCTATATCCGAATACGAAACCTTGTTCAACCTGATCGGCACCACTTATGGCGGCGACGGCCAGAGTACTTTTGCCTTGCCTGATCTGCGCGGGCGACTACCGCTTCACTTTGGCAGCGGTTTCACGTTGGCAGAAACGGGCGGAGCAGAGGAAATCACCCTCACTGTCAATCAAATACCTGCACACTCCCACCCTATGCTGGCGAGTGCGAACTCAGCCGCCAATACGCCTGCTTCCAATAATTTGTACGCTGTTCTCAGCGGCGCCGATCTATATATAGACTCGGACAGCTCGAACAATTTTAATACAGCGATGGTGACCTCTACAGGCGGAAGCCAGCCACATACCAACTTCATGCCTTATCTGTGCGTCGATTTTATTATCTCGCTCTTTGGCATTTTCCCTTCGCAGACATAGTCGAAAACCTTTGATCAACCACATTGAAAAACATTCTAAAAAATAGATCATGGATCCATTTGTTGCTGAAATAAGAATATTCCCCTTCAACTTTGCTCCTACTGGCTGGGCTTGGTGCGACGGACAATTGTTGCCGCTTTCCCAGAATACCGCTCTCTTTTCGCTGCTCGGAACCACCTATGGTGGAAACGGTAAAAGCAATTTCGCTTTGCCCGACCTGCAAGGCAGAGCGCCCATGCACCCCGGACAGGGGCCCGGCCTTTCGCTGCACGACCTGGGAGAAACCGGCGGCTCCGAAACCGTATCGCTGCTGGAAAGCGAAATACCCTCGCACAACCACCTGATACGAATCGACAATGCCAACCCGGCCGAATCCAACGATCCGACCGGAAAAATAGTGAGTCGCCCCTCGCGCCCGGTATTCAGTACCACGGCGGAAGTCCAAATGTCCGACCAAATGCTCGCTCCGGCTGGTGGCGACCAGCCGCACAACAACTTGCAGCCGTATCTGACCTTGTATTTCTGTATTGCCATGCAAGGCGTATATCCACCGCGCACTTAATCCGTGTACCATGCAAGTGCTTGCATTTAACGATACCATTGCAGTTCGCACAGCAGCGCCCGACGACCGGGCGCTGCTGCGCAACATTTATGGCAGCACCAGAATGTACGAACTGGAAAATACCGACTGGAACGATGCTCAAAAGGAGGCTTTTATCGATTATCAGTTTGAGGCGCAGGATACTTATTATAAACAGGTTTACCCGGATTCCGACTACGGCATCGTGCTGTATGATGGCCAGCCGGCGGGCCGCCTGTATGTGGAGCGTCATCTGATACCGGGTACTATCCGGGTCGTGGATATCGCCCTCCTGCCTGATTTCAGGAACCTGGGCATCGGAGGCTTGTTGATCCGTCATTTGCAGGATGAAGCCTCCGCATCCGGCAAAACCTTAACCATCCATGTAGAACAATTCAATCCTGCCCTGCGGCTGTATGAACGCCTCGGCTTCCAAAAAATCAAGGAAACCCATGGGGTGTATTATTTGATGGAATGGAAGTCGCCTGCCATGGCCCACACAGCAGACGCATCCTGAATTGTAAGAAGTTGTTTGAGTTAATATTTGGGCCCGAAATTTTAACTCAAACAACTTTTCAAAAAAACATCCCTTGAAAACCTTTTAAATTCAGCATTCATGATCGACCAACTACAAGTTTCAGATTTTTCGCATCTGGACGGCCATACACTCCATATTCGTTTTAGCCCCGAAGTTACCCTCGAAGCACGCCTGATTGAAGTATCGACGGTACATGGAAATACGCCCCTCGAGCGCCATCCATTCCACCTGATACTCCAAACCCAACAAAAAGACGAATATTACCAACAGGCTATTTATACCCTCATCCATCCTGAAAAAGGAGACCTGCATTTATTTATGGTACCACTTGGAAACGACGGAAACGGCATGCGATACGAGATCGTATTTTCATGAAGCCGGGCCGGAACGCTCATATTCGGTTCATATCAAATCAGTATGCATGTAGATTACAGGCTGACACTGCGTCGGTTAACCGATGCTTTGTTGCAGCCCGATGCGCCCCCGGAGCAGTGGCGACAGACTTCCGAACAATTGTTTAATTTGCTGGCAGCCGCAGCGCAGTTGGAGCCAGACATGCCGGCCCATCGTGCCGACATCTTTTTGTCGAGTGGCAAAGCCCTTGCGCCTGTTTGGGCAGCCATGTGCATCAAGGATTTTTACCGCACCCGACAATTTATTTTGGGTCTCAAGGCGGCCATTGAAACGCTTTCGGCTACCATGCCCGGTACCCGACTTCACATCCTGTATGCCGGAACCGGGCCGTTTGCACCGCTTGCACTTCCGCTTACTATCCTGTTCACCCCCGAAACCATACAGTTTACGCTACTGGAAATCAACCCTGACAGCGTTAATATGCTGAAACAGACCTGGGCTTCTTTTTTTGCCGATTCGTATATCCGGGAAATTCTCTGTACCGACGCTACTACTTACAAAGCCAGCCAACCTGTACACATCGTCGTGAGCGAAACCATGCAGCGGGCCTTGCAGGAAGAACCCCAGGTAGCCATTACCGCCAACCTGGTGCCACAAATCGCTCCGGGCGGCATTCTGATTCCTGAAAAAATCAGCATTTCTGCGGGATTGTACAATTTTCAAAATACATTGAAAGATCAACCAGAAAAGCAGGATGCGACTCAACAAACTCCTGTGATGGATCTTTCTATGGATCAATATGCCCTGGAGTATCCAGAGATCATCGTCGACATACCTGAAGAAGTGGAAAATGGCTATACACAATTTTGCCTTTTTACGGAAATCAGGGTTTTCGGACATATCGTGCTACAAACCGGTGATTCGGGGCTTACTCAACCCAAAATACTGTTAACTGCCGGCAACAATGGCAAATTTCACGCCCGGAAGATGCGGTTTCAGTATGTTTCAGGCAGGAACCCGGGGTTTCGAACCAGTATCGACCTCGCATAATTTCACATCCGCCGGGGGTGTATCCGACTTGCTTAATTACTAAACATCTTCCCGATTGCCCCTTTGTGCTGTTCTGCCAGCCGTTCCCGCCGGAGTTTCAGCGTAGGCGTCAGCAATCCATTTTCCGCCGTCCAGGGCTCGAACAGCAGGTGAAAATGTCGGATTTTTTCAATCGTCCCGAGGCGGGTTTCATTGATGTGTTCTATTTCCTGCCGAAATAGTTTTTCCACCTTGGGGTTGAGCACCATAAACTGCGGAGCCGTCCAGTGTACTTTGTTCTCCCGGCACCAGTTTTCCAGCACCCCGAATTCCGGTACAATCAGCGCAGCCGCAAATGGCTGGTTGGCGCCTACTACCATGCACTGACTGATAAACGGAGAGCGCAGCAGTTGCTGCTCTACAAAGGCCGGAGCCACGAATTTGCCGGAAGTGGTTTTGAATACCTCACTCCTGCGGCCGGTCACTTTCAGGAAGCGCTTGTGCTCGAAACGCCCCAGATCGCCGGTTTTGAACCAGCCGTCTTCCGTAAATCGCGCAGCCGTTTCTTCGGGCAAATGCAGGTAGCCGCTCGTCACATTTGGTCCGCGCACTTCTATTTCTCCGTTGCCATCTTCGTCGAGCGGGCCTCCGATACGCACTTCCACTCCGGGTGCCGGAATACCCACGGTACCAAAATGCACCCCGCCAGGCTCGAATCGGTTGAATGCTACGACGGGGCTGGTTTCCGTCAGACCATATCCCTCGCGTACTTCTATGCCTGCCGCCGAAAACAGGCGACCGAGGCGGGGTTGCAGGGCGGCGGCGCCGACGGCGATATAGCGAATGCGGCCCCCCATGCGTTTGCGCCAATGCCTGAATACCAGCATATCGGCCAGCCAGCGTTTGAAGGCATATGCCGGCGGCAATACGCCCCCGCCCGAGTATGGGTAGCGTTCGGCCAGCCCAAGGGCCCAGTCGAGCACTTTGCGGCGCAATACGCCCGATCGGGTACGCTCTTCCTGCAGGCGTTCGTACATGCGTTCGAGCACACGCGGTACGGCTGTCATGAAATGCGGGCGTATGTCGGGCAATATTTTCGGCAGATGTTCTACGGCTTCCGCAAACCACAAAGGCGCACCGGCAGCCTGGTAAGCGTACGTGACCATGCGTTCAAAAATGTGGCTGAGCGGCAAAAAACTGATGACCGGCACACCTGGGCCTACCGGCACGATGGCCAGTACCGATTTGATGTTGCTGACAATGTTGGCATGGGAGAGCATGACCCCTTTAGGAAGCCCCGTGGTACCGGAGGTGTACAAAATAGTGGCCAGTCGCTCGGGTTGAATGCCATCTCTCAGAAAGCGGATGCGGCCTTCAAGGTGTTCATCGGGGTCGCAGGCCAGTTCATCCCAGGGGATACACCGGGTATTTTCAGGTATCAGTTCCTTTTCAGGCAGGTTTTCGAAGAAAAAAAGGGAAGGGAAATGTACTTCTGCTACGATCAGTTTTTGCAGCATGGCATCATTGCTCACAAAGCAGGCCTTCAGTTCGGCATCTTTCGCAATGTGCTGAATCTCATCCATACGAGCCGTAGCGTGTATCGGTACTGGAACGAGCCCTATCTGAAGCAGTGCAGCGTCGGCCATGATCCATTGCGGGCTGCCACAATGTGCCAAAATGCCTACGCGCTCGCCTTCACGCAAACCGCAGTGCAGCAATCCGGCGCTGAGCCGGTCGCGTTCCGAAAGCAAGGCGGCGGTGGACCAATTGCGCCACTGGTGGGCTTGCCTGCCTGCTATCGACATTTGTTGCGGGTATCGATGTTGCTGGTATTCCAGCACTTCGAAAAGACGAGTAAAATCCATATGCTTACTGAGCGGCGTATTTGCCCGAAAAATAGTCTTTTGAGCCAAATTCGATAGTAAAATCTTTCTTTTCCGGACTATGGAGGAAAGTTTTCGGCTTTACCTGCCACTTTATCGCAAACATATTTGTCATTTGTACAGTTAAAACGACGAACCAACGCTGCTCATGACACGATTTTTTACACAACTGCACCTGATTGCGGTGCTGGCCATGCTGCTGTTTGCGTGGGGAAACTGCACCGGCAAGGTAACCTGCCACGAACTCTCCGGGCGCTGGACCACCCATGAAGGCCAGGATATACTTTTTCTGCAAGGCGGCAAAGCCTTGTGGCTTACGCGATTTGGAAGCCAGTACGATACGGTTCCTTTCGAATATGAATTGAATTGCAAGACCTCGCCAGCCAGCATCGATCTGGGGCATTTTTACAATGGCCCCTACACGGGAAAAACATTGTTCGGTATCCTGGAGTGGACTACGGATACTTCGTTTCGAATGCAATACGAGCCGGGAACAGATGCGGGGGTGCGGCCAGAAAAATTTAATATGGAATCCGCAGTGAAGTTTTCGACGGCGCCGGCGCCTGAAAAGGAATAACTGAAAATCTGTGAGGCGAAGCCGAACAGGCAATCCATCACCCGATCCCGTTCCCGCCACCCTGCACTTCCAGTTTCCAGCCCGCGCCTTCGACCATAAAGCGGATCAGGTCGATCATTTTGGCAGCCTGTTCGCGGGCGGCAGGCAGGAGGTTGCTTTTTTCGGCCTGTTCACGGATCATGTCCTTGGCGCGCTGGTTGATACGGTTGTAGTCTTCGGGGGCAAATGTTTCAAAAATACCCTCTGAAATATCATAGTAATCGAGCGTATGGTCGATGCTGAGTATTTGCGGCTCGGGCAGGGCGCTCATGCGAATGGTTTTGGTGAGCGGGTCGGCTTCCAGGTGCAGTTGTTCGAGGTCGTAGCCGGCAGCCACTGTTGCTCGTACCCGTACCAGCACTTTTTTATCCCACAAAAAAGTAAAATAGCCCTGGTATTCGCTGTAGTTGTACACTTCAGAAAAAGTACCCTCTACAGTAGTGAGTTTGGCCACTGCCTGTATTTTTTCCAGCAGCACGGAAGCGCTCTCGACCTTGTTTTGGCGCGGAACAAAATACTGATAGGTAAGCCAGCCTCCGATGGCAAAAGCGACCAGCAGGGCCAGGATGGAAGGAGCGTTTTTCATGTTATGGAGCAGGTTTGTGAGCGGCTATGAAGGTATGCCATATTGGTCGCGCAATGCAGCCAGGTGGTGCAAATGATGCCCGATAATGATAAAGAAATAGGCCCTGACCGATACCTTCCAGTTGCTGGCAGTGCCCACAAAACGGGATTGTTCTTCCGTGCATTGACTCAGCAAAAACAACGTATTGTCGCGTACGGCTTTCCACTCCTTCATCAAGTCTTTCATCGAACGGTGGCTCACATCTACCTGTTCCATCCAGATGTCCTGGTTAAAACCGGGCAAGGCAATGCGATCGCCCCGCATAAAAGACAGCAGCCGGAAGGAAAAAACGCGCTCGATATCGATCAAATGAACCACCATTTGTTTCACCGTCCATTTATCCGGCGCATAGGCGTAGTCGGCCTGTTCGGGTGTGAGCGACAGCAGCAGGTTTCGGGTATTTCGAAAAGTGGAATGGAGCAGGCTTTTGGCAGTACCGCGAGCAGGGACAAAGCGCAGGTAATATTCGTGGAAAGGAGCATACTCCCCTTTTTTGGGTCGTTTCATAGTCACATTTTTGCCAACAGGGTCATAAACCAGACTTCAAAAACCGTGTACACCACGTAGCAACACAAAAATATGCCTACAAACCAGTTGTCAGTGGGTTTGGCCATTTGCTGGTATAAAAACAAAAACAGCACCGACAAGGCCATTTTCCCGAATACAGACACTGTCACCAGGTTGTTGAAGGCGTATTTGCTGCTGCTCTGAACGGCACTCCGGCCGGCATAAAAAAGTCCGGTACAAATCAGCAAAAACAACAATACGGATGCGATGGAAAGTTTCCAGTATGCCTGCGTTTCCGGCAACAGCATATGCAGCAAAAACAACAGGAACGATATGGCTCCGGTAAGGCCGGCGAGATACAGGAAGAAGGTGCGGGAGGTCATGTTCTACTCTTTGAGCAGTTGCCGGTAAAGAGAATAGAGCGAGGCAATCATAAACAGCACAGTCAGAAATACAGCCCAGAGTGGGCGTTCGAGGTGCATGCGCGCATCCAGCCAGCGACCGATAAACACGCCGGCCAGGCAGGCGCCCAGCAGTTGGAACGCCATGCCGCTGTATTTGGCGGTGGCCTTAATTGCCGACCTGCGCTTTTCCTCCGGCGACAACTTTGGTGGCGGCATCCTGTGCAGGTTTTCCTTCAAAGTTTTTGGCAGCGCCATTGGAGGTTCCTATTTCCATCCGGCAGGAAACATTGAACTTCGCGCCACTTTGTACGATGAGTTTGTTGGTATTGATTTCACCATCCACTTCGGCCGTTTCGCGCACGTTCAGTAGTTCGGTGACGGTGAGTTTGCCTTTGAAAACACCTTCAATTACGGCATTTTGGCAATGAATTTCGCCGTCGACAGAGCCGGTCGGGCCGATAATCACTTTGGCCTGGCAGTTGAGTTTGCCTTTGATGGCACCGTCTACCCGAAGGTCGCTTTCACAGCGTAGTGTGCCTTCGAGCGCTGTTCCTTTTACCAGCACATTGAGTGCGGTAGACGGGGTGGCAGGGCTTGTCTTTTTGGGTTCTTCCGTGTTTTTGCCGTTACCAAACATAGATTTCTCTGTTTTATCCGTGTGTAAAGTGATGGTTGATGAAAAATCTGGCGCGGGGCCTCATTATCCATACAAGGGGAAATCACTCGCAATAAAAAATCAAACCGAAACATGCGGCTGTCTCACAAGTGTCGGCTTTAGAAAAAATGAAAACTTCGCTCTGTTCGCGATGCTTTTAGACCTTCCAGGTTTCGAAAACCTGGAAGGTCTGGCATCTCAACGAAACAAAACACTTCATTTATTTCTAGGCCGATAGGTATGAGACAGCCTCATGTTTCGGCGCAAGGTAATCACTTTATCAGAAATTCGGGCAGTAGATACCGCGTTTCTCCGGTCCGCAGATTTTGTAGACCATCGAAAACTCGAAGGAACCATTGCCATTGGTAGCCGTGTACAGGCTCGACGTATTGATGTCGTAACTGAAACCGATGTTGAACTGCTCGTAGTCAAAACGAGTACTCAGGATGATTGCGTCCATCAATTTGCCATCGTCGAGGCGGTTGGCCAGACGGGCCCACGCACCAAACTGGAATGCCTGGTGGTAGCGGCGGCTGTTGCCGAGCAGGAATTTGAAGGAGTTACCCACATTTACCTGCCAGGATGGGCCCTGGAAGAATGTAACAACGCCCGGAACGAGACCGAATTTGCGGCCGTTCATGAACTCACCACCTGCATGGAAGGTGAATTTGGAGTAGAGCGGAATGTTTTGTTTTTCAAACGACTGGTTGGCGCGGTTGAGGTGACTGAATGCTCCACCGAAGTAGAAATTGTTGTCGTTGCCCAGTACGCTGAACCACAGAGCGCCTGCCGACAGGTCGACGAACAGGAAACTCGGGTCGTCAATTACATCCGGCGGAAGGGTCGGATCGAATACGCCATTGCCGTTGTTCTGTTGTGGCCACTGCAGGTTAGCGCTGTTGATGCTGCGGTTGCTGAGGCCTACGTCGGCGCCAAGTACCAGGTAGTGGGCTTTTTTGCGGTATCCACCCATTTTTTTGGAGTAGGAACCCGACAAACGAGCCTGAATAGTAGCGAATTCAGAAGCACCCGCTTTATCGCCCCACAACGTACCGCCGATTCCGAAGTAGTCGTAACGGCCTACTGGCAGTTTCTGGTCATACGATACAGAGTAGGTATTATAGGCATTTTTCTTGAGGATAGAAGCCCACTGGTTGCGGTAGTTGGCAACCAGGCGGTGGTTACAGTTCATCACACCGGTGAGCGCAGGGTTCAGGTTGAGGGGGCTCTGGTAGAACTGCGAGAAGTGAATGTCCTGTGCAGATGCCGAGACAGTAGCCAGCAGGATGGCGCAGCAAACAGAAAAGTGTAGAAACGTTTTTTTCATAAACAGACGAACCATAATTGTGTTGGATGAGAACAGCGTACAATTTTTATTGGGCCTCCAAGCCTGCCCGATTCATTTTCAAGTGGGCGAAGGTACATTTTTCCATACGCACCAAGAATTTTTCTGCGTATTTAGGAAGGCTCCTGGCAAAATTTAACTTCACAGGACAAAATACCGCCCCAAAACGGCATCCGGGCGAATCATATTTTGGCCGATGTGTTAAAGGTTTCGGGTGTAAAGAGGGTTTAACTTTTGGAAATGCTGCCTGGGGAGAGAGTTATGAGTTAAGAGTTATGAGTTATTCTCACATTGCTATTGGCCATACTAGTGGAGAAGCCGAAAGCAACGTGAGTATAACTCATAACTCTTAACTCATAACTCATCCCTCAAAGTCTCGTTCTCACCTTCTGCACCATCTGCGTTTTCCACTCCAGGAAGTCGCCGCCCAGTATGCGGCGGCGCGCTTCTTTTACCAGCCACAGAAAAAAGCCGAGGTTTTGCAGGGTAGCGAGTTGCATACCGAGGATTTCATTGTTCATAAACAGGTGGCGCAGGTAAGCCCTGGTGTGAACAGTGCTCGTATGTACATGGCTTTGCGGGTCGATCGGGGTAAAATCATCGCGCCATTTCTGGTTTTTGATATTGATAATTCCTTCCGGGGTGTACAGCACACCGTGGCGGGCATTGCGGGTGGGCAACACACAGTCGAACATATCGATACCGAGGGCAATGCACTCCAGAATATTTTCGGGCGTACCCACCCCCATGAGGTAACGCGGCTTGTCTTTGGGCAAAATAGCCGTCACCAGTTCGGTCATCGCATACATATCTTCCGCAGGCTCGCCGACCGACAGGCCGCCGATAGCATTGCCTTCCCGGCCCAATGAAGCAATGGTTTCGGCCGAAATACGGCGCAATTCGGGATAGGTGCTGCCCTGTACGATCGGAAACAAAGTTTGGCTATGTCCATAAAGCGGTTCCGTCTTATCAAAACGTTCGATGCAGCGCGCCAGCCAGCGGTGGGTCATTTCCATCGATTTGCGCGCATAGCGTTCGTCGCAGGGATATGGTGTGCATTCATCGAAGGCCATGATAATATCGGCGCCGATGACCCGCTGAATATCCATTACATTCTCCGGCGTGAAGGTATGCCGGGAACCATCGATATGGCTTTGAAACGTCACACCCTCTTCCTTGATTTTGCGGCGGTGGCCCAGCGAATACACCTGATACCCGCCGCTGTCGGTCAGCACCGGCCCTTGCCAGCCATTGAAACCGTGGATACCGCCAGCCTGCTGGAGTACATCGAGCCCAGGCCGAAGGTACAGGTGGTAGGTATTGCCGAGGCAGATTTGCGCCTGTACATCGTCGCGCAGTTCATGCTGGTGCACGGCTTTTACCGTGGCTGCCGTACCCACCGGCATAAAAATAGGCGTTTCAATAGCGCCGTGGGCGGTTTGAACAAGACCTGCACGGGCAGCACTGTGCGGGTCGGTATGTAGAAGAGAAAAATTCATGATGTTCAATAGGCGCTTGTTAGGCCAGGTTCCGGTTGCTGTCCAATTTCAGCAGCACCCCGATCAGCAAGGTAAATCCGATCAGCGACGAGCCACCGTAACTGATAAATGGTAGCGGAATACCGATGATAGGGAAAAGTCCCATGGTCATTCCAACATTTACCATCACATGGATAAAAATGACGCCTGCCACGCAATAGGCATAAATACGTGAAAAATTGGATCGTTGTCGTTCAGCCAGCACCGTAATTCGATACAGCAGCCAGAAAAACACCACAATGATGGCGGCCACGCCTACAAAGCCCTGTTCTTCACCTATGGTACAGAAAATGAAGTCGGTACTTTGCTCGGGCACGTATTTGAGTTTGGTCATGTTGCCGTCGAGGAAACCTTTCCCGCCAAAACCGCCGGAGCCTATGGCCATTTTGGAGTGCAGGAGGTTGTAGGCAGCGCCGCGCGCATCGGCAGCGGCCTCGGCGGGCTTGAGCCATATTTTGATGCGCTGCTGCTGGTGCGGCGCCAGCAGGGTGTAACACGCGAAATTGGCGGCAAACAACAGCCCGATTCCCAGCCCCAGCATCAGCAGCCAGGAACGAAGTTGCGACTGTATCAGGGTGTTTTTTTTCAGGTAATTGGGCAAAAATGCTGCAACAAACAAGGCTGCATGCGGAATCATGACGGTCATATTCCTTACCTGATCGCTCACGGTGGCAGGATCTACACCCGCTTGCGTGAGCACCCAGTTGAAAATCGGCGTCCACCAGAAAGTGAGAAGTATCAGTACTACCCACACCCCGAACCACACCTGTGTGCGGGTACGGAACCGGGAAATCAAGTGAAAATTGGTGTACGTGAGCAGCCAGGCCACCACAAAAGGCGGTTCAAAAATGAGGCCCAGCAATACCATCGCCACTACACCAAACCCAAGCAGGTACCAGGTAGGCGATAGGCCTTCGCGGTACAGAACCATCATGAAAGAGAAAAATACCAGTGCCGAACCTGTGTCGTTTTGCACCAGCGGCGACATAATGAGCGCAGGCAACAGGAAAATACCCATGGCTATAATCCGGCTTTTCCATTCGCGCAGATCCACGCCGGTAGAACTCAGGTAGGCCGCCATGGCCAGGCTGGTGCCGAATTTGGCTATTTCAGCAGGCTGGAATGTAAAGCCCCCGATCTGGTACCAGGCGTTAGCGCCGTTCACTTCGCGCCCGAAAATGAGGGTACCTGGCAACAGTATAATTGAAAAAAGGTATATAAAAAAGGCAAAAGTGCGCCAGAAAGCCCAATCACTCATCATGATGACAAAAAGCAACGCAAAGCAGAAAACAATAAAAAAGAGTTGTTTCCCTATGTTGCTGCTCATGTCGAAGAAACTGAGCGGGGCATTCGGGTCGTAGTTGACGGCAAAAATCATCAACCACCCGATGACGACCAGCGCCACGTATAGGCCCAACGTAATCAGGTCGGCTCCGCCTGTTGCATTCGAAAGTTGTCGGGTGCCCGTTATCATGTTATTATTCTAAAAAATCGCGCGGATGAATGTGCTGATCCCGGGCCGGATAAGCGCCGGGAAATTCTACCAGTTGGGCAATAAACGCCATGGCTTCCAGCCGCGAACGAAATGCGCCCACCCGCAGTTTGTAATACGGTTTTTCATGCACCCAGTCGGCCGGTACTTCCGGATAATAGGTCTTGAACCGCATCCGGCCGTCTTCTACTTGTTGCCGGTCGGTAGAAGCCATTACCTGCACGCGCCAGCCATCGATGTGTGGCGTCGTGCGGTTGTTGTTCGTCCAGGAGCGCAGCAGCTGGGTAATAGCAGGGTCTTCATTGATTTGCACTTCCTGCGCATGCAGGTTGGCACTCAACAACAGCATTACCACTGCCACAGCGCACGCGCGCAGCCTTGCAAACGAAGTATTGTCGGATAAAATATGCATGTCAGAAAATGTTTCGGACCGCTTCCGTGGGTTATTTTCCTATGATTTGGAGAGAGGCCGATGTACCCAGTCGGTCGGCGCCCGCATCTACCAGCGCCTTTGCATCGGCTGCCGTGCGAATACCACCGGATGCCTTTATTTGAAAAGCCGTTCCTCCAAGCCGCCGCAAGATACGAACCATTTCCGGGGTAGCAGCATGTCCGTGCATGCCTGTGCCCGTTTTTAACCATTCGACACGCGCTTCGCGGGCAATTTCAATCACTTTCTGTATTTCTGCCTCGCTCAGATAGCCGCATTCCAGGATGAGTTTCAGGGTTTTGCCGCGCATGTGTGTAGCGCGTGCCACACTGTCGATGTCGTGGGTGACGTGGTTCCAGTTGTCGCTTTTCAAGGCTGCAATGTTGATCACCGCATCGATGTCGTCGGTGCCTTCATCGATGGCCCGTTTGATTTCCTCGCTTTTGGCAGCAATAGCAGTGTAGCCCATGGGGAAACCGACTACGGTGGCGAGGCGGATTTTCGACATATCGCCGATGATGCGACGGGCATCCCGTACATACAAGGGTGGAATACAAACGCCGGCGAACTGATATTGAATGGCTTCTTCGCACACTTTTCGGACATCGGCGAGGGTAGTGTCCGGGCGAAGGATGGTGTGCTCGATATAATTGGCAAGTTCCGTCATATTCTTTTGCGCAGACCGGGGGTAAAGCGTAGTGTTTTGTGGCAGAAAACAAAAAAAGGAGGCCCTCCCGCATGGTTCCGGACGGAAGGGCCTAAATCGCTTTCATGTGGCTTTTCGCAGCAAATGTAAAAGGTTTTTTGAATGTTGCTACATTTTAAGCAGAACAATTCTAAATTTTTTTTATTCATTGCAAACGGTTCCGCAACCGGATGCGGGCTTCGAAAAAAGATGTTTTTTACAGATACCCCGCTGTAAGATGTTTCCAGAGCAAGTCTTTCAGTTGCTGGATGTTTTTATTGGCCGCAGCCGAAATAAAAATGGCCGGGATTCCATCCGGTAGCGTTTCGCGCAGCATCTTTTCCAGGCTGTCGTCTATCAGGTCAGATTTGGAAATAGCCAGCAACCGGGGCTTGTCGAGCAAGTCGGGGTTGTAGGCCTCGAGTTCATCCAGCAGAATCTGGTACTCGTCTTTGATACTGCGGTCGGTATCGGCCGGTACCATAAACAGCAACACGCTGTTGCGCTCGATGTGTCTGAGAAATCGGTGGCCCAGTCCGCGGCCTTCGTGCGCTCCTTCGATGATACCGGGGATATCGGCCATGATAAACGTTTGGCCTTCGCGGACTTTTACGATGCCGAGGTTGGGCGTGAGCGTTGTAAACGCATAATCGGCAATTTTGGGTTTGGCAGCGCTCACCGCACTCAGCAAGGTACTTTTTCCGGCATTGGGAAAGCCTACCAGCCCCACGTCGGCCAGCACCTTGAGTTCGAGGATGATCCACTTCTCGATGTTCGGCTCTCCGGGTTGCGCATACCGGGGCGTCTGGTGGGTGGCCGTTTTGAAAAAGTTGTTGCCTTTGCCGCCCCGGCCACCAGGTAGCAGAATTTTTTCATCGTCTTTTTCCGTGATTTCCAGCAGCACCTCTCCGGTTTCGGCGTCGCGGGCGACGGTGCCCAGCGGCACTTTTACGATGATGTCGCGGCCGTCAGAGCCGGTTTTGAGTCCGCCCTTGCCGCCTTCGCCATCGCCGGCAAAGATGTGTTTGGTAAATCGCAGCGACAGGAGCGTCCACTCTTGCGGGTTGGCCTGCAAGATGATATGCCCGCCCCGGCCACCATCGCCGCCGTCGGGTCCGCCTTTCGCCGTGGTAGGGCCGCGGTAAAAGTGAACGCTGCCCGCCCCGCCTTTTCCAGAACGAAACATGATTTTGACGTAATCGACGAAGTTTTGCTCAGCCATGATAGAGGTGAGAGGTGAGAGAGTGAGAGTGTGAGAGGGGTGAGAATGTGAGAGGGGGGCAAAGATAGGGAAGATGGGGGAAATGAAGGTTGGAAAGGATTTTTAAACATCGGCAGCGCCTGAACGTCGGCAGCGCTTGAAGCGCTGCCGACGTTGCTCCCCGCCAACAATTTTACGTTGCCCGCGTTTTTGTATTCCTTTGCAACACTGACTTAACACCCGTCTTATGCCCGCACCACCCGATATTGCCAAAACCATTGCCAACAAAAAATTTATCGACCCCACCGAACAAAACTGGCTCGAAGGCCCGCGCGACCGGGGTTTCGAACTGTTGTTTGCCCTGAAAGTGTTCTGGGAATTCCTGCGCGGTTTTCGCGGACTCCATTTTGTCGGGCCTTGCATCACGGTGTTCGGTTCGGCGCGCTTCAAGGAAGGGCATCGTTACTACGAAGCCGCACGCTCGATGAGCAAACGCCTTTCGGAAGAACTGGGCCTTTCTATCATGACCGGCGGCGGCCCCGGCATCATGGAAGCCGCCAACCGCGGCGCACGCGAGGCAGGCGGCCCTTCCGTGGGTTGCAATATCGCCCTGCCTTTTGAGCAATCCGTCAACCCGTATGTCGACAAATTTGTCACCATCCGCTACTTTTTTGTGCGCAAGGTGATGCTCGCCAAATACTCCTATGCCTTTGTCATTTTCCCCGGCGGATTTGGCACCATGGACGAGTTTTTTGAAATCCTGACGCTGGTTCAAACCAAAAAAGTGGAGAATTTCCCCATCGTGGTGATGGGAATGGATTACTACCAGCCCATCCGCGACTACGTTCAATTCATGGTCGAACAAGGCACGATTTCACCGGAAGACCTGAATCTGGTGCTGTTTACCGATAGCGAGGAAGAAGCCGTCAACCATATTCGACAGTTTCTGACGGCGAATTACAAACCGGTGCGGAGGAGCAGGCCGGTATGGTGGTTGTTTGAAAAAAGTTAAAGACGTAAAGCGCTCCAAAACACCCCTCAAATGGCACTTTTCGTTAATCTATAGTTAAATGACAAAAAAATTATATTCGTCGTACCCTTAAAAAGCATTCATGCAAAAGTTTCGGCACGAGTATGCTGTCCGATGCTCTATTTGTTCACCTTTAAACGCAACACCACATGTACAACAGATCAGTGTTTGCCCAGCCCACCGGATGTTGGAATAGCCGTCGAGAACGTACGCCTATTGACCATAGTGTACGGTTATCAACCCCATCGAAATGGCGCTATTTCATGTTGGACGGAGGCAGGGGTCTTGTGGTGCAATCGTCTATCTCAAGACGTTAACAGGTAGTAGCAGCGCGGGACCTTACTCTTTCGCCAGGCTTTTTCTGATAATCTTTTTACCCGCTTCATTGATTCGCCAGAGGGTTTTTCCACTCTCTTTTACTTTATCTACTAATCCGGCTGTCGTTAATTCTTTGATATAATCCATTACCAGTTTCCTGCTCCCCAGTCTGGATTCGGACATCATGGCAGTAATCGTCAGACCTTTCTCCAGTGCAAGGCTGGACAGTAATATTTCCGACACCCGCACCCTTGTTAGTGACAAGGCCAGTGTTTCTTCGAAATCTTTCAGGCTGTATGGTTGTGGCGCCGTTGGCGCCATGAGTTTTTCTGTTCTCAGGTGAGATAACAGACTGTCTCTCAATTTATTCAATTCGTGGTTGATCTCCGAATTGGACATCATTCCATTGGCCCGGGCCTTCTTTACATCGTTGTATCGGGCCAACTGGATGATGATCCCGTCGCGCTGGACAGGGTCTTCCGTATGCCTGATGAGCAATTGCAGGGCAGCGTCCAGGTCGTCAGACGCAATGAGTTGGCGGATGAGGTCTTTGAGTTCGGGTTCGGACATTTTTTAGAGTTATGAGTTATAAAGTTATGAGTTATGAGTTATTCTCACATTGCTTTTGGCCACTCTATCAACAAAGCCAAATGTAAAGTGAGTATAACTCATAACTCATAACTTTCTAACTCATAACTCTTCCAGTAAAGTCAATCAAACTCAATCGTATCTCCCGCCTTGTACGTGTCTTTTTTGCCGCCTTTTTCTGGAGTGGGTTCGGGCGTTTCTACTTCACCGAACAGGTTGACCTGTTGTGGAGCGGCTGCGGCCGGTTCTTCTTTTTCTTTGGCCGGTTTGCTCAGTTTGGAGGCGCCGGGGTCTACCTCTTTCACCGAGCCAAGGGCCTGGTCGCTGAGGCGGTTGCCGACGGCTTTCCAGCCTTTGGGTTCCATAAAATCGCCGAGCGACACCTCGCCCGTCATGGCTTTGCCCTTGATTTTGATGCTGTAGGAGATGCGCGGATTTTCCTTAACCGAAGCGAACAGCAGTTTTGATTTGGGGTGATCGGTGAGGTAGCCGTAGCGTTCGCGGAGTTTGTTGGTTTCTATTTTGAAACGTTTCACCATCGTCCAGCCTTTGTGGCCGTCGAAATGAACGGCGTTGACGACTAATTCGGGTGTCAGTTTGCAGAGGTGCAGGATTTCCTTCATCTCGAAGCGCTGCTGTACGTCGGTGTCCGTCACCTCGTAGGAGCCGTCGGTGTATAGGATCAGGATGCTGTCGCCGGTGTCGAATTCGCCGAGGCAGTGGCCGCGTTCCTGGGTGTTGAGGCGGCCGGTAATATCGTCGAACCAGAGTTTTTGAGCGCCGATAGTGCTTTTGCCCACCTCTTTTTGTTTGATCTGTTTGACCGGGTATTTGGTCAGCACATTGCCCAGCGAATCGCGTCCTTTGATGGCCAATTCGGCAAAATCGTAGTCGAAAATCTTGATTTTGGCCGTGCTGGCAGGCGTCAGCGTGACCTGGATTACCTCGCTTTCCCCGTTCGGATTGACGGTGAAATACAGGATTTTGGAGCCTTTGGCCTCCGAACCGAGTTGGTATTCCTTGTCGCGGGTGATGGCGGTTACATTAAAACGTTTGACAAAGGAGCGCCCCGTTTTGGCATCCAGATAAGCCATGTTATAGGTGGTGCGTTCGTCGTTTTTCTTCCAAACGGCCACGTGCGTAATGTCTTTGCCGACGAATATCTTTTCACCCACACGTACCACTTTCATCACGCCGTCGCGGCGGAAAACAATCACGTCGTCGATATCGGAACAATCCTGCACAAACTCGTCTTTTTTGAGGCCCATGCCGATAAATCCTTCAGCGCGGTTGACGTACAGTTTGGCGTTGTTGGCCACAACGGCAGTAGCCTGAATGGTGTCGAAAGCAGCGATTTCGGTGCGGCGTTCGCGGCCTTTTCCGTATTTGGACAGCAGGTTTTCGAAATAGGCGATGGCGTATTCCGTCAGGTGTTCGAGGTGGTGTTTGGTCTGGGTGAGTTCCTCGTTCAGTTTGTTGATTTCCTCATCAGCCTTGAAGGAATTGAATTTGGAAATGCGTTTAATGCGGATTTCCGTCAGGCGCAGGATATCGTCTTCCGTGATTTCGCGCAACAGCCGGAGGCGTTTGTCGGCGGCGGTGGGCTTCATATCGGGCGTCACCACGTATTTCCGCAGTCCGGTGTCGATGGTGCTGAGCACGGCTTCCCAGGTTTCGCATTCCTCGATGTCGCGGTAAATGCGTTGCTCGATGAATATTTTTTCCAGCGAGGCGAAGTGCAGTTTTTCTTCTAGTTCGTGCTGCAGAATGGCCAGTTCCATGCGCAGCAGTTCCTTCGTGTTTTCGGTGGAAATGCGCAGCAGTTCGTTGACGTCGGTAAACAGCGGTTTGTTTTCGACGATGACGCAGCAGTTGGGGCTGATGCTCACTTCGCAATCCGTAAAGGCATACAAGGCATCGATGGTGACATCCGGGCTGACGCCGGGTTGCAGTTCGATTTCGATATCGATGTTGGCGGCCACCTTGTCGATGACTTTTTTGATTTTGATCTGGCCTTTTTCGTTGGCTTTGATGATCGATTCAATCAGGTCGCCGGTGGTAACGCCGAAAGGTATTTCAGTGATTTGCAGCGTTTTTTTGTCCATTTCCCGGATGCGGGCACGCACACGCACCTTGCCGCCCCGGCTGCCGCCGTTGTAATTGCTGGCATCGATGAGGCCGCCGGTAGGGAAATCGGGCACCAGGTCCGATTTGCGGCCTTTGAGGCTGGCGATGCTGGCTTTGATGATTTCAACGAAGTTGTGGGGCAGGATTTTCGTGCTCAAACCCACCGCAATGCCTTCGGCGCCATGGGCCAGCACGAGCGGGAATTTCATGGGCAGGTTGACGGGTTCGCGTTTGCGGCCGTCATAACTCAGTTGCCAGGTGGTAGTATCGGCATTGAACGCGATGTCGAGGGCAAATTTGGTGAGGCGCGCCTCGATATAACGCGGCGCCGCCGCCGAGTCGCCGGTGCGGTAGTCGCCCCAGTTGCCCTGACAATCGATCAGCAGTTCCTTCTGGCCCATATTCACCAGCGCATCGCCGATGGCAGCGTCGCCGTGCGGGTGGTACTGCATGGTTTGGCCTATGAGATTGGCCACCTTGTGGTAGCGTCCGTCGTGCTGCTCGTACATGGCGTGCAGGATGCGGCGCTGTACGGGTTTCAGGCCATCTTCCACGGCAGGTACGGCGCGTTCGAGGATCACATAACTCGCATAGTCCAGAAAATAGTTCTGGTACATGCCCGACAGAGTGATGATATGATCCTCGTGGTTGGCCGAAGTGGTAGGTGGTATGGAAGTATCTTTTTTCGCTTTTGCCATGCTGGTTATTGGTTATCCGTTATCTGTTATCTGTTTTCAGGCAGATAAGGGCGCTACTGTTGTTATGCTGACGGGGTAAGATGGGGCAAAGGTAATGGAGTTGGGGAGTCGGGGAGTTAGTGTTTTGGTGTTTTTTAATGTGAAGCCAAACAGATATTCACCCCTTCATCAACCTCCCGGAACAAATACCCTTGGCATCTTTATCAGCGAACGCCAAGCGGGAAGTCACCCCCTCTCCCTCGGAGAGGGGGCCGGGGGGTGAGGTCTCACCCCCCAAAATGCGGATTATAAATAACCCCAATCAAATTGCCCCAGGGGTCTTTCACCGTAGCCACCCGAATATCGTCGCCTACTTCGGTGGGAGGCTGGTGCGCCGTGGCCCCCAGTTCGAGCAATTGGTTATAAGCAGCGGCAATGTCTTCCACGCCCCAATAGGTTTCTATGTTTTGGCCGACGGAACTTTTATCATCTTCAACAGGTTGCAGGCCAAGTTCGTAGCCACCCACTTCAAAACCGACATAAAACGGTTGATTGAAATAGGGGCCGAATCCTAAAAAGCGGCTGTACCATTCAGTGGCGCGTGCCAGATCGGTAACGCGGTAGATACAGGTGCGAAGGCCGAGCAGAGAAGCAGACATGGGAGCAGTAATTTGAAAAGTGAAGATATACAGGCAGCCTTGCGACATTTTTTAAAAACCGAACGTCCTACGGCAACCTGTTTTCCTGTTGTTCAGGCAGCAAATATAGAATAAATTGTTTTTAATAATAAAACTTTTTGTTTTTAATTTTATGCGTGCTACATTTGGGCAAGTTTTTTCCAGCACTCATAGGAAAAAAAAGTTCGTTCGTCGGTGAACCAAGTAAACACAGGAAACGTTTGATGCGAAAAATGTTTCCTACGTTTACCTTTGCGACATGTTTACCGAACAGCAGGAAAAATGGTTAAAACGAGTGGATGAATTATTTCTCCGCTTCGGCATTAAAAGTATCACGATGGATGACGTGGCACGCGAGCTCGGCATCTCCAAAAAAACCCTGTACCAGTTTGTTGAAAACAAGGACGATCTGGTGCACAAACTGTTGAGCAGGCACATTGAGCAGGAAAAACAAACCTGCACACTCCTGTTTGCCAACGCTGCCAATGCCCTGGAAGAGATGTATATCGTGATTGAAAGCGATACACAACAATTGAAACAGATGAAAACCAACATCATCCACGACCTGCAGCGCTATCACCCCGAAGCCTGGGAAAAAGTAGTCGAGTATCAACGCGGCTTTTTGTACACCGTCGTGCGCAACAACCTCGAACGAGGCATCACCGAAGGCATCTATCGAAGTGATCTGGATGTCGATATCCTCACCAAACTCCACATTTCAGGTTCTCTGCAACTTTTCAATCCGGCGCTTTTCCCGCAGGAGGAATACAAATATGAAATCGTATTCCGCCAGTATATGCTGCATTACCTCTACGGCATTGTTTCCGAAAAAGGAATGGCCATGCTGAAAAGTAAAATCCACCCCTCTTCCGTCTCTCTCTAAAAGCACAAAATTCTCATCATGCAAATACGTACAATTCTACTAACACTCCTGACAGCAGGAGGCATGACCCTTGTCGGCCATGCCCAGCAGAGCATGACCCTGAACGACTGCCTCCAGTACGCCCTGGCCAATGCGCCCGAAGTACAGGTGGCACAACTTCAGGTGTCGGATGCCGACTGGCAGATCAGGGAAAACAAGGCGACCGGCCTGCCTCAGGTATCCGGAAGCATTGGCTACCAGTATTTCATCCAGCGCCCCGGCATTCCGGCCAGCGCACTCGGTTTCCCGGGAGCCGGCGACGAAAAAATTGCCTTCAGTGCTTTGCACAACCTCTCGCCCACCCTGTCGTACAACCAGTTGTTTTTCAGCAACAGTTACCGCGTCGCCAGAAAAGCCGCATGGTACTATCGCGCCTATGTCGACCAGCAACTTACTGCCGCCAAACGCACGGTGTACAACCGCGTGATTGACGCCTACTTGCCAGCCGTGCTCATCAGCGACAACCTGGCAACGCTGGATAAAAACATCGGGAACCTGGAAAAACTGCTGTCCGACACCCGCGCTATCAACCAGGCCGGTTTTGCCGAACAACTCGACGTCGATCGACTTGATCTGTCGCTATCTACCCTGCGCAGCGAACGCAGCAACCTGGTGCGCCAGCGCGAAATCGTGGTAGATGCCCTCAAACTCTCCATGGGTATGCAAGTCAGCAATCAGATCACACTTTCCGACAACATCCAGCAACTGATGGATACCTACACAGACGCCGACCTGAGCACAGAACTCAACCTGCAAAACCGCGCCGACTATGTGGCCCTGCTGAAAAGCCGCGACCTGAGCGCCCTGCAGATCGAACTGAACAGCAAACCATGGATGCCTTCCTTTGCCGGCTTTTTGCAATACTCCCCTGCTTTTCAGGGCGGTTTTGGCAACGACAAAAAATGGTTTTTTATCCCCTCTGCCGTGGCCGGTGTGTCGATCAATTTTACACTCTGGGACAGCGGCGTGAGCAAAGCCCGCCGCCAGCGCGCCCTGGTGGGTGTACAAACGCTGGATGTACAAAAACAAATGCTTGAAAACGCCATCGCGCTCGAAGTAGAATCGGCCCGCAAGCAATACGTCAATGCACAGGAACGCGTCGGCAGCCAGCAAAAAAACCTCGACCTGGCCCAGCGTATCTATGATACTACCCAGACGAAATACAAGGCCGGCGTCGGCAGCAGTTTCGAAGTGACACAGGCCGAACAGGGACTTTATACTGCCCAGCAGAATGTTATGCAGGCCCGTTACGACCTGCTGACGGCCCGCATCGCTATTAAAAAAGCACTCGGTCTGGAGAAATAGAGGTGAGAGGTGAGAGGCGAGAAGTGAGAAACACAGCGCCCCCCCCTCTACCCTGACCCGACCGACGACTGTCGACTTATTTAAATACATTAAAACATTTCAACATGAACCATATTAAATTCCTCACTCTTGCAAGCATCGGTTTGAGCATCGTGCTGTTGTCTGCCTGCGGCGGTGGCGGCGTCAAAGATCCCGCTGCCCAACTCGCAAAACTCAAAGAAGACAAAGCAGCCATCGATGCACAAATTACTGCGCTGGAAAAAGAAATCGGTACTGCCAGTGGCCAGCCGGCGCGGGTAAAAACCATCGGTCTTACCGAAGTAAAAACAGGTGTTTATCGCCATTTTATCGACCTGCAAGGCAAGGTGGATGCGGAAGAAAGCATTCCTGCTACAGCCAAAATGCCCGGTACGCTGAAACGCGTGTATGTGAAAAACGGCGACGACGTGCGCCGTGGACAATTGCTGGCCGAAATTGAAGACAACATCCTCCAGAAAAGCCTCGCCGAACTAGAAGGCCAACTGGCTACCGCTACCGACATCTACAACCGCCAGAAAGGCCTGTGGGATCAGAAAATCGGTACCGAAGTAGCCTTCATTCAGGCCAAAAACGGCAAGGAAAGCATCGAGCGCAGCATCGCTACCCTCAAGGAAAACATCGGGCAAACCAAAATTTATGCACCTACCAACGGCACGGTCGACCTCGTCGTGCTCAAACAAGGCCAGGTGATCTCTCCGGGTATGCCGCTTTGCAACATCCTCAATCTCAGCAACCTGAAAATCAAGGGCGAGGTGACGGAAGCATATGCTGCCAAAGTGCGCAAAGGCGACCAGGTGCAGGTGTTTTTCCCTGATCTGAAAAAAGAAATCACCACACGCGTGACGTATGTCAGCAAAACCATCAACCCCATGACCCGTACGTTCGTGGTGGAATGCGCCTTGCCCAACGCGGCCGACTACCGCGCCAATCAGGTGGCGGTGATGAAAATTGTGGACTACCAGAACCCGAATGCCGTTACCATTCCGGTCAACGTGATTCAAACGGCTCAGGATGGCGAGTTTGTGATGATTGCTGAAAAAACCGGCGACAAAACTGCTGTTGCCAAAAAAGCCAGCATCAAACAAGGCAGCAACTACAACGGTCAGGTGGAAGTCCTCAGCGGTCTGAAAAAAGGCGACTGGGTGATTACCACGGGTTTTCAGGATGTGAATAATGGAGAAACGGTCGCTTTCTAGAGTGTGAGAGAGTGAGAACGTGAGAGCGTGAGAGTTCGTAGATTACAACCGCTATGTACTAAAAAATTCTAGAGTGAAACGGTGTACTCTACGAACTCTCACCCTCTCACATCTCTCACGCTCTCACGCTCTCACACTCTCACATCTCTCACCCTCTCACGCTCTATCCATGTACCTTCCTCACCACTTCACACAAACCGACACCGCTACCCTGGTGGCTTTCATGCGCCAATACGCATTTGCCACCATCGTATCGGAAGTAGACGGCAAGCCCTGCGCTTCGCACCTGCCTTTTGTGGTAGAGTGGAAGGAAGATGGCACGATACAGTTGCTGGCACACTTTGCCAAAGCCAATCCGCAATGGCAAACACTGGAGGGGCAAACGGCACTCGTTATTTTCAACGAACCGCATGCCTACATCTCGCCATCACTGTACGACAAGGAACTGAGTGTGCCGACCTGGAACTACATAGCCGTGCATGCCTACGGGCACGCTACCTTGATTACTGAAGAAGCAGCCGTACGTGAATTGTTGGAAAAACAAATTCAATCCTTTGAGAAAGAATATTTTACACAATGGATGAATTTGCCGGAACCATTCAAGGCTGCTATGCAAAAAGGCTTAACCGCCTTCCGGATCGATGTGACAGAACTGCAAGGCAAGGAAAAACTGAGCCAGAACAAATCGGCACAAGAGCGCGAACGAATTGGAAAACACCTGATTGAAAATACAGATAGTACAGCCAGAGAAACTGGCCTGCAAATGCTCAACAAACTGCTTATCACACCGATAACAGATAACTAATAACTGATAACAAATTCATGAAAGAATTTAAACCTACCTCGTGGGCGATCGACAACCGCACTTCGATATTCATCATTACGGTGATTATCACGCTGGCGGGCATTATGTCGTACAACGCGCTCCCCAAAGAGCAGTTCCCCGATGTGACGGTGCCACAGATTTTCGTTACCACGATTTATCCCGGCGCCTCTCCTTCCGACATGGAACAACTCGTCACCAAACCCATTGAAAAACAACTCAAAGGTTTGAGCGGTGTCAAAAAAGTATCGTCTTACTCTGTACAGGACTTTTCCAACATCATCGTCGAATTCAATACCGACCTCGATGTAGCGCAGTGCAAGCAAAAGGTAAAAGACGGCGTCGACAAAGCCAAACGCGACTTGCCGACCGACCTGCTGGAAGACCCAACTGTCACGGAATTCGACATCTCGGAAATTCCGATCATGAGCGTCAATGTAGCCGGCGATTTCGACCTCGACAAGTTGAAAGACTATTCTGACCGCCTCAAGGACCGCATCGAGGAATTGCGTGAAATCACCCGCGTCGACCTCGTGGGCGCGCTCGAAAAAGAGGTGCAGATCAATGTCGACAAATACAAAATGGCGGCTGCAAGCCTCACCTTCAATGACATTTCCAATGCACTGGCCTACGAAAACATGACGATTTCGGCCGGTAATGTCGACATCGGTGGCATGACGCGTTCCGTTTCCATCCGCGGCGATTTCAAGGATGTAGAGCAAATCAAAAACATCATCGTGTCGTCTCAATCAGGCGCACAACTGTACCTGAAAGACGTCGCCGAAGTAAAAATGGGGCACCAGGAGCAGGAAAGTTACAGCCGCCTGAACGGCCGCAATGTCATCTCGCTCAACGTCATCAAACGCACCGGCGAAAACCTGATCGACGCGTCCGACAAGATCAAAAAGATCGTGGACGAGATGAAAGCCAGCGAATTCCCGGCCAACCTCGAGGTGAGCATCACCGGCGACCAGAGCCGCGCCACCCGCACCACGCTGCACGACCTGATCAACACCATTATCATTGGCTTTATTCTGGTAGCGCTCATCCTCATGTTCTTCATGGGCGGTACCAATGCCGTGTTCGTGGCCCTGGCCGTTCCGTTGTCGATGTTTATTGCCTTCATGGTACTACCCAGCGTAGGATTCACCCTCAACTTCATCGTGTTGTTTGCCTTCCTCCTGGGGCTGGGCATTGTGGTCGACGATGCCATTGTGGTCATAGAAAACACCCACCGGATATACCACGAAGAAGCCGACCTGGGCATCGTACACGCCGCCAAAAAAGCCGCCGGAGAGGTGTTCCTGCCCGTATTGTCGGGTACGGCTACTACCCTGGCGCCGTTTTTCCCGCTGGTGTTCTGGGGTGGTATTTTTGGTAAATTCATGCACTACCTGCCCGTTACCATCATCATTACGCTTACAGCTTCATTGGTGGTAGCCTATATCATCAACCCGGTGTTTGCCGTATGGTTTATGAAAAAAGAAGGCGACGAATCGAAAAAGGTCGACCATAAAAAAGTGCGCAACCGCCTGTATGCCGCGTATGTGGTATTTGCGCTGGCCACCATTTTCTTTTATGCAAATGGGTACATTGGCATGGGCAACTTCCTGGTTTTCTGTGCATTGTTTATTGTATTGTACAAATATGTACTGGACAAAGCGGTTGTTTGGTTCCAGGATAAAGCATGGCCTGCTTTTCAGGATTTTTATGCCCGATTCCTCGGCGCGGTATTGCACCATCCCTGGAAAATGCTGCTGGGCATGATGATCCTGCTGATCAGCGCCTGCGGTCTTACGCTGTCGCGTCAGTCCAATATCGTACTGTTCCCAAAAGCCGACCCGAACTTTATTTTTGTGTACATGACCCTGCCTGTGGGTACGGATATTACCGTAACCGACTCACTCACCAAAGTGATGGAAGGCAAGGTAAATGAAGTGCTGGGGCCGAATAACCCGATCGTAGAGTCGGTTATTTCCAACGTGGCGCTGGGTGCATCCGAAGATCAGTTCGACCGCTCCGCTACCTCCAACAAAGGAAAAGTGGGCGTGGCATTCGTGGAATACGGCCAGCGCAATGGCGTGAGCACGGTGGAATACATGGATAAAATCAGAAATGCCACCAAAGGCATCATACCCGGCGCTGAAATCGTGGTAGACCAGGAACAAGGTGGTCCGCCCACCCCCAAACCCGTATCGGTAGAAATCCGTGGCGACGACTTCCAGCAACTGATTACTACCGCGACCAAGGTAAAACGTTACCTCGACTCGCTCGCGATCCCTGGCGTAGAAGAACTGCGTAGCGACCTGATCGTTTCCAAACCGGAAATCAGCATTCAGATCGACCGTGACCGCGCCAACCGGGAGGGTATTTCCACCGCACAAATCGGCAGCGAATTCCGTACCGCCATCCTGGGCAAGGAAGCCACCAAGTTCAAGGACGGCGAAGACGAGATTCCGGTCAATATTCGCCTGCAAAAAGACCAACGCGAAAACATCAACTCGGTGGAGAACCTCAATATCACATTCCGTGATATGAACATGGGTGGTGTGCTGCGTTCGGTGCCGATGGCTGCGCTGGCCGACGTGAAGTACACCAACACGTATGGCGGTATTCGCCGGAAAGATCAGGAACGCATTGTTACCATCTCCTCGAATATCACGGCAGAATACCAGCCCAAACAAACGGAAGTGATTAATTCTGTGAAATCGGCCATTGCTCAGTTCCCGCAACAGGACGGCACCGAGGTTGGTTTTGCCGGGGAAGACGCCGAGTTTATCGACGCAGCTACCTTCCTCGGGCGTTCGCTGCTCATTTCGCTCGGACTGATCCTGCTGATCCTCGTGACGCAGTTCAACTCCTTTGGTAAAATGCTGATTATCATGACCGAAGTAATATTCTCCATCATAGGCGTTCTGCTGGGCATGTACTTTACCAATATGGATTTCTCTGTGATCATGATGGGTGTAGGTATCGTGGCCCTCGCCGGTATTGTGGTGCGAAACGGGATATTGCTGGTCGAATTTACCGACATCCTTCGAGAACGAGGGATGGGCGTCCGCGAAGCCGTGATCGAAGCCGGCCGTATTCGTATGACGCCGGTACTGCTCACTGCGACGGCCACTATCCTCGGTCTGGTGCCGCTGGCCATCGGGTTTAATATCGACTTTGAAAGCCTGTTTGCCCACGGCGATCCGAAAATATTTTTCGGCGGCGACTCGGTGGCCTTCTGGGGCCCGCTGTCGTGGACGATTATTTACGGACTTGGTTTCGCCACCTTTATCACCCTGATTATCTTGCCGGTGATGTACCTGAAAGGAAAAGAGGTGAGCGATTGGTGGGATAAGCATTTTTGAGTGATGAGGGTTGATGAGGGTTGATGAGGTTGATAGGGTTGATGAGGGTTGATAAAGGTTGATGAGGGTTGATATTTAGCCACTCGATAATTGAAAATCGTTCCCTTATCTTGAGGCGATTTTTATCAACCTCATCAACTTTTATCAACCCTCATCAACTTTTATCAACCCTCATCAACCTTTATCAACCCTCATCAACCCTATATGCAGTACACACTCAGTTACTGGGAGCGCGAAACCTTTTATCGCGACATCGATGTGGCCGTTATCGGAAGCGGCATTGTCGGGCTGGCGGCAGCCATTCATTTGAAAACGCTCGATCCCAAACTCCGCGTCGCCGTGCTCGAACGTGGTATCCTTCCAGTGGGCGCCAGCACCCGTAATGCAGGTTTTTCCTGCTTCGGGTCCATGACCGAATTGCTCGACGACCTTACACACATGAGCGAAGACGAGGTGCTGGGAATCGTGGAAAAACGCTGGACCGGCCTGCAACGCCTGCGCGCCCTCACCGGCGATGCCCATATCGAGTACAAGGGACTGGGCGGATATGAAATGTTTACCAGCGAAGAAGAGGGCATTTTTCAGAAATGCCTCGATCATATGCCCGATTTTAACCGAAAAATCGGTAAAATCACGGGCCATCCGGAAGTGTATCGAGTGGTGGATGAACGTATACCGGCCTTCGGCTTCCATCATGTAAAACGCCTCATTCTCAACCAGGCAGAAGGCCAGGTGCATACCGGCAAATTGATGCAAACCCTGCTGGCGAAAGCCGTCGACGCCGGTGTACGCATTTTTAATGGCTTCGACATCAAACACCTGGAAGACCATTCGCAAGGCGTCGACATCGAAACGACTGCTGGCTGGACCCTGCGCGTACCCAAAGTGCTGGTAGCCGTCAATGGTTTTGCCCGCAACCTGCTTCCTGCACTCGATGTACAACCTGCTCGCAATCAGGTGCTTATCACGCATCCGATTCCCGGGTTGCGTGTGGAGGGCTGCTTCCACTACGACCGCGGCTACTTCTATTTCAGAAATATCGACGGGCGCATCCTGCTGGGCGGCGGCCGTCATCTCGACCTGGAAACGGAAAAAACCGACAACTTCGACGCCAACCCGCGCATCCGCGAAGCGCTTACAGATTTGTTGCACACAGTTATCTGCCCCGGCCAACCAGTAGAAATAGATACCTGGTGGACGGGTATTCTCGGCCTGGGGCCCGTGAAAAAGCCCATTATCCGGCAGGTTTCGCCCAATGTGACCGTTGCCGTACGCCTAAGCGGCATGGGGGTTGCCATTGGGACACTGGTCGGTCAGGAAGGCGCAGAAATGTTATTGTAAATTGTATATTTACCCACACGAAGTAATAAGACAATTCATATAAAACGTATTATTCATGCGTACCAATAAAATTCTCGGATACATTTTTCTTGTACTTGCTATTCTTTTCACCCTCTCCATGCTGGGCAGAATCCCGCAATTTGTGGGCTCTATCGCGAATTTATTTGCAGACCAACCCAACGGATTTGAATCCGGAAGAGCGTTTGGTACTTTTCTGGGCTGGATTATACAAATAGCACTAACAGTAGCACTCTGGATTTACGGAATTCGGTGGACTGGGAAAAAAGCCCGTTGAGGGGTTTTTGTGCTGTATCAGGTATTCAATACATTGTTGAATGCAGTAATGATACGTGTGCTTAAAATTACACTGTGTCAAAAGTACACAAACTCCGAAAAAGTGTTTTCTTTGCTGTCGATTGAACGGCCAGAATAGTCGCACATTTTCAAATGCAACCGATTTCATAGTGAATTTGGCGTCAATCTTTGTTATTGATCACCAAATCTGTTTGCCGTGTATTTGTTAGGTCTCGACATCGGTTCTTCCTCTATCAAAGCAGCACTCGTCGATGCTGCCAGCGGCCAAACGGCCGGCATTGTACAATACCCCGAGCAGGAGATGGAAATTCTTGCGCCTCAATCCGACTGGGCTGAGCAACACCCTGCTGTGTGGTGGGATGCTGTGTGTCAGGCTACGCGCAAGTTGATGACTTCTACCGGCGCCGATCCATCACAGGTAGCAGCTATTGGTATTTCCTATCAGATGCACGGGCTGGTCACTGTCGACAAGCAAGGCGAGGTATTGCGGCCTTCCATTATCTGGTGCGACAGCCGCGCAGTAGCCATCGGCGAACGGGCATTTCAGGCCATCGGGTCAGGCTATTGTCTGGAGCATTACCTCAATACGCCCGGCAATTTTACGGCTTCCAAATTGCGCTGGGTGCGTGAAAACGAGCCTGCCATTTTTGAAAAAATTCACAAAATCATGTTGCCGGGCGATTACATCGCCTATCGAATGACCGGCGAAATCTGCACCACCATCACCGGACTTTCGGAAGGCATTTTCTGGGATTTTGCCGAACATACACCGGCGCGAAAACTCATGGAGTATTACGGTATTCCGGAATCGATGCTGCCAGACATTCGCGGCGTTTTTGAGCCGCAGGGCCAACTGCATGCCGCCGCTGCCGCTGCGCTCGGGCTGCCCGCCGGTATCCCGGTCGGTTATCGCGCCGGCGACCAGCCCAACAATGCCCTGTCACTCAATGTGTTGCGTGCTGGCGAGGTGGCCGCTACAGGTGGCACTTCGGGCGTGGTGTATGCCGTAGCGCCTGGCCCTGTGCACGACCAGCAACAACGCGTCAATGGTTTTGCGCATGTAAATTATACGCGCGAGCAGCCACTCACCGGCGTTTTACTGTGTATCAATGGCGCGGGCAGCCAGTACCGTTTTATCCGGCAGATTGTAGGCGACAATGCCGTTACTTACCCCGACATGGAAGCGGCCGCTGCCACCGTGCCGGTCGGCTCGGATGGCCTGACCATTTTGCCTTTCGGTAATGGCGCCGAGCGTATGCTGGGCAACAGTACACCCGGCTCGCGCATCCTGGGTTTGAATTTCAACAGACACGAAAAACGCCACCTCTACCGGGCAGCCCTCGAAGGCATCGCATTTGCATTTGTGTATGGCATGGAAGCCCTGCGCGATATGCAAATTCCGGTCAGTATGTTGCGCGTAGGGAACGACAACCTGTTTCAATCGGCTATTTTTTCCAATACCATTGCCACTTTGGTAGGCACCGCCATCGAGATGCATGCCACTACCGGCGCTGTCGGCGCCGCCCGGGCAGCCGGTGTATCGGCAGGCATTTACAAGAACATTGAAGAAGCCATGCAGGGCAGCCGCATTGTGCATCGATACGAGCCGCAAAGTCAAACGGAAGCATACCAGGTCGCTTATGAGCGCTGGAAAAAAGAACTTTCTTTAGTGAGTGGTGAGTGGTGAGTAGTGAGTAGTGAGTGGTGAGTAGTGAGTGGTGAGTAGTGAATGGTGAGTAGTGTGATTAGTGCATTACTGCGATTTTCCTCACCACTCACTACTCACCACTCACTACTCACCACTCACTACTCACCACTCACTACTCACTACTCACTACTCACCACTCACCACTCACCACTCACTTATGAAAATCACGACAGGCGAACGCGTCTATTTCAAAAACATCTCCTCCATACCATACGAAGGACCGAAGTCCGACAACCCATTGGCATTCCGCTGGTACGATGCCAACCGGAAAGTGGGTGGGAAAACCATGGCTGAGCATTTCAAATTTGCAGTAGCCTACTGGCATACGCTGTGCGGTACAGGCGGCGACCCCTTCGGGCCGGGCACCAAGGCGTTCCCCTGGCTGGAAGCCAAAAATCCGCTGCAACAGGCCTATGACAAAATGGATGCGGCCTTTGAATTCATCACCAAAATTGGCATACCGTACTACTGTTTCCACGATTTCGATCTGGTGCAGGAAGGCCCGACCCTGCGGGAAAGCGAACGCAGACTGCAAAAAATTACCGACTACGCTGCGAAAAAACAGGCAGAATCGGGCGTACAACTCCTCTGGGGCACCGCCAACCTGTTTTCCAACCCGCGCTACATGAACGGCGCCGCTACCAACCCCGATTTTGAAGTGGTGGCCTACGCCGGCGCACAGGTGAAAATGGCCCTCGATGCTACCATCAAACTCGGTGGACAAAACTATGTGTTCTGGGGCGGCCGCGAAGGCTACATGAGCCTGCTGAATACCAACATGAAAAAGGAACTCGACCACCTGGCGCGTTTCCTGCACATGGCCAAAGACTACGCCCGCAAATCGGGTTTCAAGGGTACGTTCTTCATCGAACCCAAACCCATGGAACCCAGCAAGCACCAGTACGATTTTGATTCGGCCACCTGCATCGGATTCCTGCGCGAATACGGCCTCGACAAGGATTTTAAACTCAATATCGAAGTCAACCACGCTACCCTGGCACTTCACACTTTCCAACACGAACTGCAAGTGGCCGCCAATGCGGGTATGCTCGGCTCCATCGACGCCAACCGCGGCGACTACCAGAACGGCTGGGATACCGACCAGTTTCCCAACAACGTGATGGAAATTACGGAAGCCATGCTCATCATCCTGCAATCGGGCGGACTGCAAGGCGGTGGCGTGAACTTCGACGCCAAATCGCGCCGCAACTCCACCGATCTGGAAGATATTTTTTACGCCCACATCGGTGGTATGGATGTATTTGCGCGCGCGCTGCTCGCCGCACACGATATTCTGGAAAATTCAGCTTATCGGAAAATGCTGGCCGAACGCTACGAATCCTTCGATTCGGAAGAAGGCAAAGCCTTTGAAGCGGGCAAACTCAAACTGAAAGACCTGCAAAAAATTGCACAGCGCAACGGGGAGCCCACACAGCGCAGCGGGAAGCAGGAGTTGTTTGAGAATTTGCTGAATCGGCATGTATAAAGTCCTGAGTCGTAAGTCCTGAGTCCTGAGTCTGTAGAGTACACCTGATTACTCCTGGCACATCATACAAAGGTTGCCAGGAGTAATCAGGTGTACTCTACAGACTCAGGACTCAGGACTTACGACTCAGGACTCATATTTTCGTTTTCCCATTTTCCTTCACCGACCGGTGAATCGCCTCCACCACCTTGATATCCAGCAGGCCCTCCATGCCCGATACCAGGCCCGGCTTTTTCTGCATGATAGCCAGGGCGTCATCGTCCATTTGGCGGGCCTGTTCGTTGTCGATGGCAGCATCCAGCGCTATTCCGTCGCTGGTGATGCCTTTTACGCCGGTGTATGACTGAAATGGTTCGAGTTGGTACCAGCCTTTGGCGCAATCGACGCGCAGGCTGTTCATACCTTTTCCGAAACTGGTTTCACACACGGCCTGAATACCGCCGGGAAATTCCAGTTCGAAATGCATGGTTTCGTCCACTTCCGAATATATCTCGGGGCGGGTGGTCGATTGCCGCGCCAGCACCGATAGCGGTTCGAGCCCGGTGGCATAACGCGCCGCATTGATGCAATACACCCCCATATCGTAGGTAGCGCCACCGCCCATGGCCTTTTTCTGTTTCCAGTGGTTGGTTCGGTTGTCGAAATAACCAGCCGAAGCCGTCAGTTTCTGAATGTTTCCGTAGGGTTTGTTTTTGGCAAAACCCATAATGGTTTGCGTATTGGGTTCGTGGTGCATGCGATAGCCGATGCTGAGTTGCACCTTGTTTTTTTCACAGGCGGCGATCATTTGTTCGCATTCGGCTACAGTGACAGCCATCGGTTTTTCGCACCACACGTGTTTGCCTGCATTGGCAGCCCGAATCACATATTCGGCATGCATAGAGGGCGGCAATACGATGTAAATCACATCGATAGCGGGGTTGTCGGCAATGCTGTCGAAGTTCTGGTAATTGTAAACGTTTTTTTCAGGAATGCCATAACGCCGTTGCCAGTTCACCGCCTTTTCCGGCGAACCGGTAACGATGCCTGCCAGATAGCAGTGTTGCGTTTTTTGAAGCGCCGGCGCCAGCAAATCGGTGCTGTAATAACCCAGTCCCACCAGCGCGATACCCAGTCCGCGTGGCTGCGGTATCCGAACACGGGAGCAATAACCATATTGGTTGAATAGGGAATAGCCGAGTGTGCCGAGCGCAGTGTCGTGCAGGAATTTTCGTCTGTTCATCATGGTTTTATACCTTTTTAACCCAAGCAAGGTATAAAAATAACCTCTACTCTACCTGCAAAGTCATATTATTGGCAGCGCCCGTACGCACAATTTTGTAATTGCTTCCATACGCCACCGAATAATCGTCCCAGGCCCAGGCGCCCGACACCTGCTCGTACACCGACAGCGTGTTGGCACCGCTTTGAACCGGCACGGAAAGCGTCTCGCCTGGCAACAGCGTATGGTAAATTCCGGCTACCAAAAAAGTAATTTTCCCAGTGTATCCGCTTGCAGCATGGCGCACTTTGATGCGGCGCGACGAATACATCAACTGCATAAAAGACTTGTCGGCGGCCGACAACTGGGTGTTCCAGCCTATCGAATAGCCATTGGTGGTGAGGCTGGCCGGGACGGGGTATTCCATGATCGACGAAGCATCGAAACCCGTGTATTGAGTGGTTTCAGTGCTGTTTTTATTGAGTACCTGCTCGTCTACTTCCGTGCGCGACCAACCTTGCTGGCTGTAATAGTTGTAGACGGCTGTTGTGTTCCAGGGGATGGACGCAGCAGGTTGCTGGTGTTCATGGCGCATGCCCAGCACGTGGCCAAATTCGTGGAGCGCCACACGACGGATTTCCGTGGCAGATGTTTGGTCTGTCAGTTGCAGGCTCATGGTTTCCTCGCAGGCCTCTATATTGGCATTGTCGAGGCCGACATAAGACCAGTATCCATCGTTTCCAAACAGCACGCGCACTTCGGAGGCGCCCGAATTTACTTGCACAAAGTCAACATCGGCGTAGTTTTCCCATTCTGTTGCCCAGGCAAATACCTTTTGCTGAAGTGTGGCGCTGCCATTGAGGAACCGAACGCGAATAGTGGCTCCGGGCGTCCAGAAACGGCCTTTTGCTCCGGAGGCGCGCTCGGTAGTGCCGCTTTCATCTTCGGTCGGTGATTTTGCCAGGCAGGTGTTGCTGCGCAAATCTGACAGTTCTTGCAGCGTGAAATATTGCAGGAGGGTATTGTTCTGCGTTTCCTGTTCCGATTCGGATGCTACCAGAAATGCTTGCAGAGAAGGGCATTCATCTGAATTGCCGGACGTAGCAGTGCTGGTGTTATCCGGGTTGGTTACCTCTTTTTGACAAGAAGAGATGAGCAAAAGAGCAAAAAGGCAAGGAGCAAAAGCGCGTAGGTGTGGCATAGGCGAAACAGTAAGAGACAAGGGGCAAGGGGCAAGGGGCAAAATGGTACCAGTTTTCGAGTGCAAAAATTGCCCCTTGCCTCTTGCCCTTTGCCTCTTGCCCCTTGCCTCTTGCCCCTTGCCTCTTGCTCCTCAAACGTCGCTCCCTCTTGTCATTCTTGTGTACGCGCTCGATTTTGAGATTTTCTTAAGAAATCGGCGACCAGAATCCGCCCACTTGTTCCACGATCCAGGGTACAAACTGCACCAGGGCAATACACAGGCTCTGCCCCAGCGCATACGACCGTACAAACGACCTTTGTCGTGCCAGCGCATCCTGTGCTACCTGAAGTACCTGCGGCTGCAAGGCCGTTGGCAAGGTGCATTGCAGCATATCGCTGCGATAGAGCAATTGTGTACCCTGCTGTATCTTCTGGTCTTGTGAAAATACGGTAACCAATACCGCATCCTTATTGCCCGAGGCGACTTGTTGCAGCAACTCGATCGGGTTGTAACGCTTGTAGGTCAGCACCGGCTCGACAAGCACCTGTACATCGCCGGAATAGCCCAGGGGCAGGCAAAAACGGGCATCGTCGGCCTCCTGGGTGTGCAATACAAGCAATTTGTTCTTTTGATGATTGATAACCGAAACCATTTTTTGCAAGGTGCGGCCTTGAAGGTGCATGTCGGAAACTCCGCCGGAAACTTCCCCGTCTTCGGTGATGAGCAATCGGGCGCCCAAACGACGCCGAATGGTGCCGGAAGCGTGAACGATGGTAATCAAAGCCGTTCTTTTTCCTGCTCGTTGAGCACGTGCAAAAGCATGAAGCATTTCCCTGATTTCTTTCATAGAATAACTGGATTGAAATAGGTGAACAATTGCCGGTGATTACAAACCTTGCCTGTTTTCCACAGCAATATCGTTCTGCCAATGACAGCACGATGTAGTAGAAGTGGCAAAGTTTTGTACGGATGTGTGGAAAATTCAGCACTGGCTGGCCCGCAAACACAGGCTACACAGGCAGAAAATGGTCTGATGGAGCATTTCTGCCTCAAAAAATAAAAATGCATTTTGGCAGAAAATGTTCAACGGGTAACGAAAGGGATGAGTACTTCGCGGCCTGACTCCACCCCAAGGAGTAAAGAAAGGTCGGCCGCAGGTGATAAAAACTCATACCCGCCGCAATGGAGGAACGTCTTCCTCAGTTCGGGAATTGCCTTTTCTTTTTTCCGGGAAAAATTTCAACACCAGAAAAGTCGTTTCTGCCAAAGCCTTTGTAGCAAGCGGTAGTAAAAGCAATTGAGAAACAGCCGTACCTTTGCCACACAGGCAACCACCCGATTGTATATTCGCAACCAGCCCATGAAAGTCGTGATCCCTGTTGCAGGCGCAGGCATGCGCCTCCGACCGCACACCTACACCCAGCCCAAGCCCCTGATGCCTGTGGCAGGCAAACCTATTATCCGATTTATTGTGGATAAACTGATCGAGGTCGGGCTCACTGATTTTGTTTTCGTCATTGGCTACCTGGGTGAAAAAATCCGCGATTTTATCGAAGAAACCTACCCAGATCTCCAAACAGAGTTCGTGTACCAGGAAACCCGCGAAGGCTCGGCACATGCCATTTACACTGCCCGCGAAACCATCGAAGATGAAGACGAAATTATCATTGCTTTCGGCGACACTATTTTCGACGTCGACCTGCACCAGTTTCTCGATTGTCCTGATTCCTGTATCGGCGTAAAAAAAGTGCTCGACCCGCGCGAATTCGGCGTCGCAGAACTCGATTCCGAAGACCGCGTTACCCGTATGGTGGAAAAACCGCGCATCCCGAAGTCGAACATGGCCATCGTCGGGCTGTACAAGGTAAAACAGGTGCCCACCCTGCTGAAAACCATCGAATACATGGTGCAAAACGACCTGCGTACGGTGGGTGAGTTTCAACTGACCGACGCCCTCCAGCGTATGCTGGATCAGGATATTCCTTTTCAGGCCATTACCGTCCAAAACTGGTTCGACTGCGGCCGCAAGGAAGTATTGCTGGAAACCAATGCCATGCTGCTCAGCCAGCGCGGTTATGCCAGCGATATGTTCAACATACCGGAGTTTGAAAATGTCATCTTTATCCACCCGGTCGCCATCGGGGCCAACTGCCAGATTGCCAACAGCATTATCGGGCCGCATGTGTCGATCGGCGACAATGCCAATATTCAGTTGTCGATCGTGCAGGACAGTATTATCGGCAATTTTACCTCGCTTCATGAGGTGGTGTTGAAACATTCCGTCATCGGCAGCGACACCAGCATTCGGGGTATCGACATGAGTTTAAACATCGGTGACAATACAGAAATCGATTTTCATTGAAAAAATCGCACCCCGATACAACCTTTATCCGCAAAATAGCGCCTTTACAACACTCGTCGCCCTACCTGCGCGACCTACCAACTAAGAAACATATTCATGGTGCCTCATATCGTTCAGGCGAATCAACGTCTCAGGATGCAAAATTTCTGGAAACTCTCTGCCGTGCTGGCAGCCGTACTGCTTTTTGGCTGCGTTACCCATAAAAAGAAAGATGCCGAACCAGGATGGTTTAAAAAAGGCTATCACAACGTCACGTCCCGGTACAATTACTGGTTTAATGCCGATGAATTGTTCCGCCTCACGGAAGCCAAACTGGCCGACGAACACAAGGACAATTACAACCAGATCCTGGATATTTATCCTTCCGCTGCTACCGATCCGCAGTCGGCACGAGGCGATCTGGACAATGTCATCCTCAAGGCCTCCAAAGGCATTGCGCTGCACCGCGTGAGCGACTGGGCCGACGACTGCTATACACTCATCGGGCAGTCGCAATTCCTGAAACGCGATTTTGAAACCGCCGAATCTACCTTCAAGTGGATCAAGGACGAATACAACCCCAACAAAAAAACCAAGAGCAAACTGAAATCGACCAAAAAGAAAAAAGAGGTCAAAAAGAAAAAGCCTTCCAAGCGCCAAAAGAAAAAAGCCGCCAAAAAGCGTAAAAAGGAACGCGAACGCCAGAAAAAACAGGCCGCCAAAGACAAAAAAGCGGGCAAAACCACCACTACTACGCCCATCAAAGCGGTAAAACCCGCAGAAGTACCCAAAAAAGACGTCGAGGAACTCTCCTTGCAGTCGGACAACCCCTATACCAAAGGCATCGAGCGCACCTCCGCCTACCCGGGCGCCATGGTGTGGTATGGCCGCACCCTGACCGAGCGCGACAAGTACGACGAGGCGGAGTTTCTGTTCCGCGAACTGGAGGAAGACCGCTTTTTCCCGCAAAGCCTTTATGACGAACTGTACACCGCAGAAGCCTACCTGTGGATCAAGCAGAAACAGTATGAAAAAGCCATCGAGCCGCTGACCAAAGCCATCGAGCACACGCGCAAAAAAGCGCTGCGCGCCCGCCTGGCCTACATCCTCGCACAATTGTACGAACGCGCTGGCAAAAGCGATGGCGTATATGCGGCCCTCGAAACGGTGCTCAACAGCGCACCCAACTACGAAATGGAGTTCAACGCCCGCCTGCGCCAGATTCAGGCCGGCTGGGCCAATGGAAAAACCAATAGCGCCGACGCCAACAAAAGCCTGGAACGCATGCTCAAGGACGATAAGAACCTGGAGTACCGCGACCAGATTTACTACACCATGGCCGACATCGCGCTGAAAGACGGACTCAAAAAAGACGCCATCGATTACCTGCGCCAGTCGCTGGCATTCAATCAGACCAATACTGTACAAAAGGCAGAATCATACCTGAAACTCGCCAACCTGTACTTCGAATCGGAGAACTTCGTGCAGGCGAAAAACTATTTCGACAGCACCCTGACGGTGCTGCCACCCACCGACGAGCGTTTCAAAACCGTGACCGATTACGCCACCAACCTGAAAGACATCGCGCGTCTGATTACCACCATTGCCGCCAACGACAGCATCGTGCGCATTTACCGCATGTCGGATGAGGAACGCAAGGAATTTGGTAAAAAACTCAAAAAGCAACGTCAGGAAGAAGCCGATGCGGCTGCCCGCGCACAGGCTGCCAAAACAACTGCTGCTATCACCGGCACCACCAAAGCACCAACACCTGTGGCAGGTTCCAAGCCCAGCACCTTCTATTTCTACAACGAATCATTCCTGAAAAAAGGCCGGAAAGACTTTAACCGTACCTGGGGCGATCGGAAACTGGAAGACAACTGGAGGCGCAGCAACCGGCCTAATACCGGCGTGCCAGGCGATGAGGTAGCCGCCGTCGACAGCACCCAAAACGGCGCTGTCAGCGACGCCGAACTCACCGATATGTTCAAAAACATACCGACCAGCGAGGCCGAACTCAGTGTACTGCACCTGGCCACCTACGAGGCCATGTATCAACTGGGTACACTTTTCCGCGACCGCCTGCAAAACAACCTGCGCAGCACCGGCACCCTCGAGGAAATGCAAAACCGATACCCGGAAACGGAACGTTACGAAAAGGAAACCTGGTATTACTGCTATCTCGGATTTACGGACCTGGGTAATGCGCCCCGTGCGCAGTATTACCTGGATAAACTGGTGAAAAAACACCCAACCAGTTCGTACGCGCGGGCGCTCACCGACCCCAATTTCCGCAATTCCACCAAGGAAAAGGAAAACGAACTCAACAAGTATTACGAGCAAACCTACAACGCCTTCACCTCGGGCAATTACAAGGATGCCTACGAACTGTGTGTGGATGCACCGAAAAAATACGGCTCGCAAAATGCGCTGATGGCCAAATTCGCCCTGCTCAGCGCCCTGTGCGTCGGCAACCTCCAGGGCAACGATGCCTATTGCAGTGCCTTGCAGGAAGTGATTGCCCGCTACCCCAACAGCCCCGAAGCCACCCGGGCCAAGGAAATTGCGCGCCTCATTAGTTGTAAAGGTTTCGAAGTGGCTGAAACGCAGAAAAAGCCCGAAAAAACGGCTATCGACGACGCTTTTACCCGCGAAGACGACAAACTGCACTACTTCCTCGTAGCCATCAAAGGCGACGTGCGCGTGGAAGACATCAAAGCCTCTATCTCCGACTACAACCGCGAAAACCACAAACTCGAACAACTGCGCATTTCCAATATCTTCCTCGGCACGGATACGAACGAACCGATTATCGTGATCCGCAAGTTCGATACCAAGGAGCAGGCCATGCGTTTCTATCAGGAGGTGAGCAAACAAAAAGACTTCCTCGGTGAAACCGACAAAAAAACCTACAACAAGGAGTTTTTTGCCATCACCCAGGAAAATTACCGCCGCATCCTGAAAAACAAGACGCTGAACGGGTATCGGGAGTTCTTTGCGGAGAATTATTTGAAGTAAGGAGAAGGGTGTTCGGCTTCGCCTACGGATGTTTGCCTGTTCGGCTTCGCCTCACGGGGGATTTGGGATTTTGCGGATGAAGCGGATGAGATGGATTTTTTTTATCAACCACGGAGGACACGAGGGACACAAACATGAGTCTTACTGAATTTTTCGCACCTGAATGACGCCAAACGCCCCTTGTCCTCCTGACGGGAACCGTCCACGCTACAGCGCGTAACAACGTATTTTCCCTCGTAGAGTGGACGGTTCCCGTCAGGAGGACAAGGGGCGTTTGGCGTCATTCAGGTGCGAAAAATTGTTGAGAATTGGAAATGAATCTTCTCCAAATCTACTGATAGACTTCCTGTTTATGCTTATCAGATAATGCTACTATTGTTATGCTTAATTTATATCATTATAAACTCAAAACCTGGTCTATGTATCGCTTCTTTTGGCTGCTTTTAACGCTTTGCAGTTTTACTTATTCCTGCACAAAAAAAGAATGTGGCCCTACTATTCTGAAAGGGAAAATCGTTGACAGCGTAACCGGAGAACCTGTTAGTGATGCTCACATTACCTTTGCAGTGGAATTTCCTTCTAATAAACATCTTGGCTCCGAGATTTCTTACAATGTGATTGGTAATGAGTGGGCGGTTACGAACGAACAGGGCATTTTCGAACATACATTCGGATCAGACGCCATTTCTGCATGGTTTTTCGAAATAAGAGCAGACGGTTACCTATACAAGCATGTCAATTTTGGTGTGAGTACTATTTACGCAGGAGAGGAAAGAGAATGCGAAGTACCACTCGTTCATTCTGATGCAGTGTTGCGGATTTACGTCAAAAATCAAACAGGTCAACAACCCGATGTGGTTATGCAAATAAAAAACCCCAGCATATATGCAGAGGCGGGCCTTCCCTTGTATTACAGCGCCGATTTAAATGTAGGTCAGGAGCAAATTATATACGTACACGCAGTAGGTGATGAGCACACAACCGTTTCCTGGAGCCTGGGAAAAATTATTTCAAATCAACTCCCACCCATGCATGAGGATGATATTCTGATGGTAAAAAATGATACCGTGTATTATTCAATTATCTATTAATGCACATCACTCGTGGTGGTATCAGGATAAGAAAATCAAACCAAGTGGCCGCCAGGCCACAAAAATCCGCTTCATCCGCTTCATCCGCCCAATCCAAGGCTCCTCTTTGCTGTGAGGCGAAGCCGAACTGGCAACCATCCATAGGCAAAGCCGTGCCGCCACCGCCCATCCAAAAAAAAACATCTTCCTCACCTTAAAACCGCTATTTCAACGTTTTCTTTGCCAAAAAATCAATCATGCGTATCCTGTTTCCTGTTTTCTCGCTCTTGCTGCTGTGCAGTACGCCCGTTTTTTCCCAAAACTACCACACGGCGGAAACCACTTCTGAAAAAGCACTCTCCGCTTTCCGCGAAGGGCAGTCGTATATGCAACAACAGGATGCGGCCATAGCGCTGGGCTATTTTGAAAAAGCCCTGAAAATCGACCCCGTTTTTATAGAGGCCAAACTGGCGCTGGCAGAAACCTACGAGGAAATGCGCGATTTTTTCAAATCCGAACGGGCCTACGAAGAAGCGCTGGAACTGAGCAAGGACTTCTCCCCGGCCGCCTGGTTTTTTCTGGCACAGGTGGAATGGCAACTCGACAAATACGGCGAATGCGCCGATCACCTGGCGACCTATCTGGCCGGCAATCCGACCAATTTCAAAAATAAAAACAAGGCCCAACGGCTGCTGCTCAACGCCCGTTTCGCTGCGGAGGCCGTCAAAAATCCGGTGCCATTTACCCCCCGCAATGTCGGCCCCGGCATCAATACCGCCGCCGATGAGTATTTCCCTTCGCTCACCGCCGACGGCGCTACACTGGTGTTTACCCGCAACGAATCCTACGACGAAAATTTTTACAGCAGCACCCGCAAGGATACCGTCTGGCAAACGGCCGTGCCCCTCACTGGCGTCAACACCCGCGACAACGAAGGCGCACAAAGCATCAGCCCCGACGGCTCCTGGCTGGTATTTACCGCCTGCAACCGGCAAGACGACGGCTCGCAAGGCAGTTGCGACCTGTACTGGTCGCAACTGAAAAACAACGCCTGGACCAAAGCCGTGCCTTTCAGCGCCACCATCAACACCAGCGAGTGGGACTCGCAACCGACCATCAGCGCCGACAGCAAAACCATCCTTTTCAGCAGCCGACGCCCGGGAGGCAAAGGCAGAGAAGACATCTGGATGACGCGCCGGCTCTCCAATGGCAAATGGAGCGTACCGCAAAACCTGGGCGCGGGCATCAACACCGGCGGTGTGGAGCAAACACCGTTTCTGCACCCCGACGGACAAACCTTGTACTTCGCCTCCGACAGCCTGCCGGGCATGGGCGGACTCGATCTGTTTGTCGTGCGCCGCACTTCCGACACCACCTGGAGCACGCCGCAGAACCTGGGCTACCCGATCAATACCAAAGCCAATGAAGTGGCGCTCACCGTTAGCCTCGACGGCACAACAGCCTACTATGCTACCAATCGCCCTGGTGGCAAAGGCGGCCTCGACATCTACAGTTTCGACCTGCCCACTGCCGCACGCCCGCAACCTGTCACGTATGTGCGCGCGCAGGTGCGCGATGCGGAAACGCACCAGCCGCTCGTAGCCAAAATCGAGTTCAACGATCTGGCCAACGGCCGCTCTTTCCTGTCGTCGACCACCAAATCAGACGGTTCGTTTTTGGTATGCCTGCCTGCCGGTAAATCGTACAGCCTTTATGTAAACAAGGAAAAATACCTGTTCCACTCCGAAAATTTCAACCTTACGGAAACGGCTACCATCGAAAAACCTTTCCTGCTCGACATCGACCTGGAGCCCATCCCGCTCGATTCGAACGGCCATGTGACAGGCAAACCGGTCATTCTGCGCAATGTATTTTTTGAAACAGGATCGGCAGCCCTGCGCTCCGAATCGACGGCCGAACTCGACCGCCTGCTCGAATTGCTGAACAGCAACGCCAACCTGCGTATCCAGATCAACGGTCATACCGACAATGTGGGAAGCGACGCCTCCAACCAGCAACTTTCCGAAGCGCGCGCCAAAGCCGTGTACGACTACCTCTGCGGCAAAGGCCTGCAAGCCGCCCGCCTCCGCTACAAGGGCTTTGGCGAATCGAAACCACTCGATAGCAACGATACGGCAGAAGGACGCACCAGCAACCGGCGTACGGAATTTATTCTCTGGTAATACAAAAAAAGGGGGCAAACGCAGTTCCGTTCACCCCCGTGTATGAGGACGTCCGCGCTTCTATCGGGCGGACGGGATGGCGGCGAGCCCCTCAAAGGAGGCGTCACCGTTTTCTTGTATTGGGATATGCTGTTCGGCTTCGCCTCACGGGGACTTGGGATTTTGCGGATCGAGCGGATAAAGCGGATTTTTGTGGCCTGACGGCCACTTTTGATTATTTTTTCTACTGCTCAAATACCATCTTCTTTATCACCGCCGAAGGCGGAAAATTAAAAAAGTGGCCGTCAGGCCACAAAAATCCGCTTTATCCGCTTGATCCGCAAAAGCCCAAGTACCCGTGAGGCGAAGCCGAACATCTCAAAGTTTCACCAATTTTCGCGCCAAACCCGCGCCATTTTTATCTCTAAGTGTCAGGAAATACACGCCTGGCTCCCAGTGGTGGTCGGTGATTTCCAGCAATTGCTCGCCACCCGGCAGGTTATCGAACAATTGGGTATCGATCAGTTTTCCTTGTACATCCCTGATTTCCAGGCGCACATCGCTGCTTTCTTCCAGGGTAAAATTCATGCGCACTACATCATCCGTCGCCGGATTGGGCCACAGGACTACATCGCTCAGCAATCCGGACGTTTCGCGAACAGGTGTAGGGTTCAACCCTGCCGGCAAATCGACATGCTGGTCGAGGTACAGGCGGTACTCACCACGCCCGAGCGAAATGGACACCGCGCTGCTGGCAGGCACGGTCAGGGTATCGCCAGTGTAATATTCATACCAGTCGCCGGAATTTGGAAACGTGATCGTGCTGGCAAGGCCGCTGCTGCTCACATTGGCTACCACGAATACTTTCAGGTCGGAGCCGTTGAGACGGATGGTACGCAAGGCGCCACCGTCGAGGTCCAACTGAAAATCGGTGGTTTCAAAAGCATCGTGGTTTTTGCGCAGGTTGAGCAAAGCAGCCACCACATCGTGCAGTCGGCGACGGTACGGGTCGTTCAGGTAATCCCAGCGAATGGGTTTGGGAGAGGTGCGGCAAACATCATTGATAGAGCCGTTTTCGCAGTAGTTGATATGGTAGTCATAACCCATTTCACCAAACTGCCACAGCATTTTCGGGCCTGGCACCGTGTACAGCAGGTTGCTCAGCAGTTCGATGCGGCGCATGCCAATCGGCAGCGATTTCACATTGTAATTGGCTGTGGTACTGCCGTTTGTCTTGCATTCGTACGCAATGCGCTGCTCGTCGTGGCTTTCCATGTAGCCCACCAGGTGTGGCTTCGACCATCCTCGCTGCACATACGACACACCAGTCAGGTCAGTATTGACGCCGGCACTGTATGCCAGTGCCACATCCTTGTAGCCTCCCCACATATTCCCCCACAGCATCATGCCTTGTCCGTATTCAGCCAACACTTTTTCCTCGTTGTTGGCAGCAAAATGTTCGAGGATGACATACGTTTCCGGGTCGATATTCCAGATAAAATCAGCGTAGTCTTTCCAGATCGCCACGCGGGAGGCGTCGTAAGCGCCCCAGGCGCCTATATTGCCGAGTGTATTATTCTGGGTAAAACCTTTCGAAAGGTCGAAACGAAAACCGTCTACATGAAATTCTTCGAGCCAGTATTTGACGCAGTTTTTCATGTAGGTCTTGGTGGCCAGGCTTTCGTGGTTAAAGTCGTTGAACACGCTGAAATCATGTGGCGCCGAAGGATTCAGCCAGGGATTGTTGGCCGCAGGCCTGTCGTTGACAGCATCCCAGTACAATTGAGCCAGGGGGCTGGCGCCGGTTGCCTGATTGAACACTGCATCCAGGATGACGGCAATACCGCGCTGGTGGCAGGCATCTATCAGTGTTTTAAAGGCTTCGGCCGTGCCGTAGTATTTGTCGAGGGCTTTGTGAAAGGACGGCCCGTAACCCCAGTTGATGTTTCCGTCGAATTCATTGACAGGCATCAGTTCAATGGCTGTAATGCCCAGGTTTTCGAGGTAATCCAGCGTATCCAGCAAGGTTTGATAATCATGGCGGGCCAGAAAATCGCGCATCAGCAATTCGTAAACCACCAGTTCGTTTTTGGCCGGGCGCACATAGTCGGTCGCCTGCCAGTTGAACGGCGCCTGGGCTGTTTGCAGTACCGAAACCGTGCCGTTGGTGAACCCGGCAGGGTAAGCAGGCAGATTAGGGTACGTCACGGCCGGGATAAACGGATCGTTGAAGGGGTCGAGCACCAGCGTACTCAGCGGATCGGCAATTTTCAGGCTGCCATCCACCAGGTATTGAAAACGGACGGGAACGCCCACGGGCAGGTTGCTCAGTTCGATCCACCAGGTTGTTCCATCCAGGCTTTTGCGCATTTGATACGTCGGATCGGGCAGCCAGTTGCTAAAATCACCCACGGCAAAAACCACCTGTTTTTCTGGCGCATACAGCACCAGGCGCACCGTATTGTCATCGATGTAATTAATGCCCCATTCGCTCCCGGCTGGCGGGTCCTGATCGGGCAAATCAACCGGAATGACATAATTGAACACAGCAGTATCCTGCTCCGCGCCCGTATTGGCTACAAACCGAACGGAATGGAGGCCCAGGCCCGAAGCCGTTACCGTTGTTTCCATCAGCGTGCCTTCCTGGCTGATGAGTTGTGTCGCATTGTCGAACAAGGTGAGCGTTCCTGTCTGCGAGGCCACCGCTTTTACATTGATCTGTGCGCCTTCGTCGACCACCAGTGCCGGGGTCGCGGGTTCCAGAAACTGGGTTTGCAAGGGCGAATTGTCCGGATACACATTGTAAAAAATGTCGGAGCCGTCGGCGGCACGCCCGACGATACTGCCCGACTGGTTGCGAAACACAAAAGCCAGTTTGAGCACGGTTTCACCCGGCTGGATATTGAAAAAAGTGGCAATATTGATCGTTTTTCTCCACACATTCGGCGATTCCAGTTGCATAGCGCCTACCGGATCGGCCGTACCCCAGGTGGTCACCACGTGTTTCCAGTCGGTCATGGACGTGCTGGCGTTGGTGATGACGCCCATGTGGGCATACACCGGAGAAACACCCACGAGGGCAGCGTTGCCTTGTGTGGCGTTGTAAAAGATTGTCACATTTCCCGATTGGGTCGGGAAAAACGGATCACAGGTGACCTGTGCAAATGCCAGGCGTACACCCAGGAATAAAATCGGCAAGAGGAATTGTTTTTTCATACCGGAAGACCATGGAAAATAAAAAATATAAAATCCTATCCCACCAAGAATGGCGAAATAGGATAGGGTAAAGGTGTGTTTCGTCGCAAAGAAACATATAAATTCGCAGATGCAACTGTCTTTCCAAGCGCTTTTACTCGAATTAAAACATCCTTTTCGACTGGCAACAGGTATGCGCACCCATACCAACGCCATGCTCGCCACCCTTTCCTGGAATGGACTGACCGGCTACGGAGAAGCCGCTATGCCACCCTACTACGGTGAAACCCACCAGACAGCGGCGGCTTTTCTGGAAATGGCAGCCCGACGCCTGCAAAGCGTTCAGCAGCCGCTCTCCCCTGCCCTCATCGATGCATTGCTGCATGAAATCGATGGCCTGGCGCCGGGCAACCACGCCGCCAAAGCGGCCGTCGATATTGCCCTGCACGACCTCTGGGGCAGGCAGCAAGGCAAACCACTGTGGACGATATGGGGAATTGACCCGGATAGGATGCCGCCAGGCAGTTTTACCCTCGGCATCGATACGCCCGAGGTGCTGCGCGAAAAACTGCTGGAAGGCGCCGATTTCCCCATTTTAAAAATAAAACTCGGTTCGGACGACGACCGGGGCATTATCCGTACGATTCGGGAAGCAAGCGACAAACCCATTTACGTGGATGCCAACCAGGGCTGGACCGGTCGCGAGGCAGCACTCGATCTGGTGTACTGGCTGCAGGAACACGGCGTACAACTCATCGAACAACCCTTTCACAAAAACGACCTCGAATCGGCGGCCTGGCTTACCGAGCGTTCGCCGCTGCCTGTTTTTGCCGACGAAAGTTTCCAGCGCCTGACAGATTTGCCGCTGGTAGCCTCCTGTTTCCACGGCGTCAATGTAAAATTGATGAAATGCACGGGGCTGTCGGAAGCCCGGCGTGCCATTGCCGCTGCCCGGCAAAAAAATATGCAGGTGATGATCGGCTGCATGACGGAAACGTCCTGTGCCATTTCGGCAGCGGCTCAGGTCGCGCCACTGTGCGATTTTGTGGATTTGGACGGCTGCTGGCTCATTCGAAACAATCCTTTCGACCTGCCCGGACTACAGGAGGGGAAACTGCAATTGACCACCCTGCCGGGGCTCGGATTGCATGTAAAAACGTCCTGACGAGTTGGCATTTTTTCGGTTTCAGAGCGTGTTCGGGATTTTTTCGCCAGGTCTGAAAAGTGGCTTTTTTGCACGTTTTCCACCTTTTTTCATTTACAAAGTCACCACTATGCGCATGAAAAAACGCATAAAACGTGCGAAAAATCCATCTTTTCAGCCGCCGGCAAAAAATTCCGAACACGCTCTTAGAAAAAATGTGCACGATTTTTGACACGCACCGGTTACATTCATGCAACTTAGCGTCGTAAAACACGTTAAACCGATACGCTTTCAGTTTGCAATTTTATCACTATTCGCCCCTGATTACGTTTTTATGGATAACCACATCGTCCAGTTTATGGTGGATTTCACCATGCCGCAAGATTTGCCGGAAGAGTTTGTAAGCAAGATACCGCAGCAAAGAGCCGCCGTCAACCGAATGCTCAGCGAAGGAAAGATTCTCAACTATGCGCTGTCTTTGGAAAATTCCAAGTTGTGGGTTGTTTTTTCTGTACAGTCCGAAACGGAATTGATCGATTTGATTGAAAGCCTTCCGCTTACCCGTTTTATGAAATACCGCGTCAGCGAACTGACGTTTTACAATGCCTCCAACCCGTTTGTGCAGGCGTTTTCGATGAACTAGAATAGAGTTATGAGTTATGAGTTATGAGTTTTACGCACGTTGCTTTTGGCCCCTCTATTAAGAAAAGTCAAGAGTACAGCATCATAACTCATAACTCGTAACTCATAACTCATAACTCATAACTCACAGTACCACCTTCAGCGCTTTTTCCAGCAGCGTAAATACGGCCGGCGTTTCGCCCAGAAATTCACCGTCGGCCTCCAGCAGTGTTGGGCTATCGCCCGTTTGTTCCACCCGCACACTGCGTACTTGTGCACTCCCGATTTTAGGATGTTTCAACAAACTGCCGTCGTAGAAACGGGGTGTTTGCAGCAGCACCTCCGCTTTCGACAAGGCGCCGGCATAGGTGAGGGCAAACAGGCCATCGTCGGGGATGGCATGCGGCACCAATTGCATGCCGCCGCCCGAATAGCGGCACAATCCGATATTGATGGTGTAAAATTTATCTTCCACAGCCTGCCCGTCGAACAGGATTCTGGCGCCGGTGAGTTGGTATTCCAGCAGGTATTGCGCTACCATGAGCAGGTAATGCAGCCGGTTTTGCGCAGGTTTTTGGGTCAGTTTTTTCCCGATAAAGCCATCGTAGGCCATACCTGCCACATTTACAAAATACCGTTTCCGGGTTTCTCCTTCCGCAAAATATTCCACCAGCCCGGCATCCTGCATCACGGTTTGCAGCGACAGAAGGCGTTCGAGCCGTTGGCGCGGCACAGCCGATATGCCATATTGGCGGGCCCAGTCGTTGCCGGTACCCACGGGCAGCAAAGCGTAGTAAACTTCCGAAGAGGGCACAAAATTTTGGCCTAAAATGCCGTTTGTTATCTCATGGTTGGTGCCGTCGCCACCGATGCCGAGGATGTAGCGGCCGCCTTTCAGAATGGCGTCTTCAGCGAGCCGGGATGCGTGGCCGCGGCGTTCGGTAAATTGAACGTTATAGGAAAATCCCATTTCCTGCAACAGTTGTTCGATCATCGGCCAGCGCTTTTGCACCGTGCCGCTACCCGCAGCGGGGTTGACAATAATATGCCAGAAGGGAGTCACAGATCTCGCAGAGTTATACGGATTTACACGGATTGGATGGGAACAAGGATCACGCGGAAACGGACGAATTTACACGGATTGGATTGCAAGAAAGGGAGAATGATGCTTTTTTCGATTGCTTTTTGAAAAAAGCATCATTCTCCCTTTCTTGCAATCCAATCCGCGAAGATCCGCCATACATCCGCGTGATCCGTGTTCCCTATGTTGCTCGAACTCGATCTGCTGCCTTTTCAAAGCAAACTTCGCCTCACCCGTTCGGAAGGCAAGCATCTTGTTTTTGACCCGATTCGCCGCAAAAACATTGTGCTGACGCCCGAAGAACTGCTTCGGCAAATGATTGTCCTGTACTTGCTGGAAACAAAAAAATACCCGGCTCATCGCATCGGCATCGAAACGGGCATTGAATGGAACGGCCTGAAAAAACGCTGCGATATCGTGGTATACGACGCACAGGTACGTCCCTGGTTTTTGCTGGAATGCAAATCGCCCAAAGTACCGCTCACACAGGCGGTTTTTGAACAGGCTGCCCGATACAACCTCCAATTGAAGGCGCCTTTTCTGGCTATTACCAATGGGCTGGCCACTTACTGCGCCGGACTCGATTTTGAGGAGGAACGGTTTGAGTATTTGGAGGATTTCCCCGAGTATGTTTAGTTATCGGTTATTAGTTATTGGTTATCAGGGTGGGTAAGGAGAGATGGGTTTTTCAGGCTGGCGGCTCGGGAAAGGTTGAGAGGTTGAGAGGTTGAGGGGTTGAGGGGTTGAGGGGTTGAGGGGTTGAGAAGTTGAGGGGTTGAGAAGTTGAGGGGTTGAGGGGTTGAGGGGTTGAGAAGTTGAGGGGTTGAGATTCAATCTCTCTTGTGATGAAAAATCTCTCTTGATATTGAGTGGCTGAATCTCAACCCCTCAACCCCTCAACCCCTCAACTTCTCAACCTTCCCCGAGCCGCCAGCCTGAAAAACCCATCACCCCTTACCCACCCTGATAACCAATAACTAATAACCGATAACCAAATCACTGTTCTTCCGGCCGCCCCAATATCTTCCCATCATTAAACATCTTCTGCATCTCCGCTTCCTCTTTTTTCTCTTCCTCCGTGGGCGCTTCGAGGTTCATATTCGACAAATCGGGTTGCCCGGCATCGACCCAGGCGGTATACCAGGCCGAACTAACGGCATGGATAGCAG
>JAIUPL010000014.1 GCA_020160935.1 Bacteroidota bacterium
TCAACTTCTCAACCCCTCAACTTCTCAACCTTTCCCGAGCCGCCAGCCTGAAAAACCCATCACCCCTTACCCGCGCTAATAACCAATAACTTAATAACCAATAACTAACGGCAGTATTGCTGCAACACCACCTGCGCCTGCCCATAACCCATGCCCAGCGATTTTTGCCAGTCGGCACAGGCGCCGGCCTGGTCGCCTGCGGCGCGGCGGGCCATACCCCGGTTGAAATACACATCGGAGGCATCGGGTTTGATGCTGATAGCCTGCCCGAAAGCAGCGATGGCTTCCGGAAAACGGCCCTGGGCAGCAAAAGCGTTGCCTTTGTTGTTGAGCGCTTCGGTGAGTTTGGGGTCTTTTTGTAATGCGAGGTCGTATTGTTCGATGGCGCCGGGCATATTGCCCATGCCCGCCAGCGCATTACCTTTTTGGTAGAAATAGTCGGCCAACGGCTGCTCTTGGATGGCTGCATCAAACAGTTGGATGGCCTTGTCGAACTGCCGATTGCCTGCATAGGCGCCGGCCAACGCGGCATTGCGTTCATGCGTGGGCCGTTTCATGCCCAGGCTGATACCTTTTTCAAAATCGGTAATAGCGGCTGCATAATCGTTGATTTTGGTGCGCGTTTGGGCACGGCCCCACCATGCTTCCGGGCTTTCCGGCTTGATCTGGGTAGCCTTCCCGAATGCCTGAACGGCTTCCGGATAGCGTTTCATTTTGTTGTACGTAACGCCGAGGTTGTGTGCAGCGTCGTAGGTGGTCGGGTCTATTTTTAATGCCTGCTCATAGCACTGAATGGCTTTTTCGTAGTTGTTCACATCAAAATAGGCAAGCCCTTTGTTGGTCCAGGAAAGCGCGTCCTGCGGAAATTTAGCCGTTACATTTTCCCACAGGGCAGGGCTGTTTTGCCAGTGGCGGTTTTGCATAAAAGTGAGCGCTGCGAACAAAACCGTTACCGCTCCTGCTGCCCAAATCCAGCCTTTTCCCGAAGGTTTTTCAAGCAAATGGGTGAAATAATGCCCGACGATAAACAACAGTCCGAAATAGGGAATGTAGGTAAAACGATCGGCCATAAACGCCTTGCCCGCGCCTTTGAATTGCAGCACGAACATGATATTCACCAAAAAAAACAGAAACCCGAAGGCAATTACACGCCCATTTCGCATACTGCGCGCTACCCACCAGACAACAGCAGCCAGTGCCAGCGGTGCTATGTAGTAAGTGGCAGGAATGTGGCCCACTTTCGGATACGGGTAGTAGGCGGACAATCCCGTCGGCGCTACAAATTTAACCAGATACATGAACAAGGACCAGGTGGCAAAAAAGAAGCGATCAAGCACTGGATAGCCGGTGTCTTTCAGGCCCTCTGCCACGTCAAGAAAATGCAGGCCTACCAGGCCAAATACCAGCGAAAGGGCAAAAAATGGCGCTTTTTCGACCCAAACGGATATTTTTTTCAAATCGCGACCAGCCAGGTAGTCCAGTGTCAGCATCGACAATGGCAGGGAAACCGCCTGGATTTTAGAAAACAGTGACAGCAAACCCAGCCCCAGGGTAAGCAGATACCATTTTGTTTTTTGTTCCGATTGCTGGATGTATTTCCAGTACGTCAGCAAGGCCAAAAGGTAAAAAACACCGTACAGCACGTCCTTGCGTTCGGTCACCCAAGCCACACTTTCTACGCGCATAGGGTGAATACCGAACAGGGCTGTGGCCAGCACCAAGCCCCAACTGCGCAGTCCGATAGCGCGAAACAGGAAATACGCGGCGGCCGTGGTAGCCACATGTAGCAACACGTTGTTGAGGTGGTACAGAAAGGGACGGAAATTATCGGCTACCTGCATGCCTGGCTGCACCACCGGATCGAATGCGTGCTCTACACAGTAGGTGAATACCACCAGCGGCGAGTAGTTGCCACAAGTATGGCCGGTAAACATGGCGGAAATAGCCTGCCCGGAAAGTGGTTGCACCAGTGGATTGAGCCACAGATAGCCGTGGTCGTCCCAATTGACAAAACCTGCTCCCAGCGTGTTGGCAAACACCAGAAAAGTCAGCAGCAGACATACCAGCAGTCCGGTTTTTATGGAAATGCCAGGCAATGCGCTTGCAGCAGTTGAAGGGGTACGCGGGGCGGCAGCAGGGGCTGTTTTTTTCTTTTTCGACATGGTTTGGCACTCTTTTCTGGCAACAAACATAGTGCGCAGGTGCGTTTTAGCCAGATTTTTTCAGGAAGAATTATGGAATTTGCTGCCCGATACAGGATATTTACGCGGAATAGCATGGCTAAGGCCTGTAGATATTTTGTCGGCCCAAACCCTTCGATGCATTTGCTGTTTACAAGTTCAACCGAATTAGACTCTATCATTTTATGGAAAAGCCCTGGCTGCAACATTACCCCGCCGGCGTGCCGGTTAATATTGAACCTGCCCAATACCCGCGTCTCCTCGATATGCTCGAAGAGTGTTTTAAGAAATACAACGACCTGCCTGCGTTTGTATTTATGGGGAAAACAATGACTTTTGGCGAGGTAGATAAACTCAGCAACCAGTTTGCCGCGTATTTGCACTCGCGCGGACTTGAGCCTGGCGACCGCATTGCGCTGATGATGCCCAATACCATGCAATATCCGATTGCCCTGTTCGGATGCCTGCGCGCCGGCCTCATTCTGGTGAATACCAACCCCTTGTACACGCCGAGGGAAATGAAACACCAGTTCACCGACTCCGGGGCCAAAGCCGTCATTATTGCCGAAAACTTTGCGTACAACCTCCAGCAGATTATTGGAGAAACGGAAATCAAAACCGTTATTCTGACGAGTGTGGGTGAAATGCTGGGGCTGAAAGGCGTGATCGTCAATTTCGTGGTGCGCCATATCCGGAAAATGGTACCCAAATTCAGCCTGCCCAATACCGTTTCTTTCAAAGAAGCACTGAGGCAGGGCAAAAAATTTACCATCAAACCCTTCCAGACGGGCCCCGACGACACCATCGCCCTGCAATACACCGGCGGCACCACCGGCGTGTCGAAAGGTGCCATGCTGACCAACCGCAACCTGGTAGCCAACATGCTCCAGATCAAAGCCTGGCTCTCTCCGGTACTGGCCGAAGGAGAAGTAGTGGCCCTGTGCCCCTTGCCGCTTTACCACATTTTTGCTTTTACCGTCAACTGTCTGGCATTTATGCTGTGCGGTGGTAAAAATATCCTCATCGTCAACGCCCGCGACCTGCCTGCACTCATCAAGGAATGGCGCACGCACCAACCCAGCATCGTTACCGGAGTAAATACCTTGTTCAACGGACTGCTCAACCACCCGCAATTCAGCACGCTCGATTTCAGCAACCTGAAAGCCACCGTGGGCGGCGGTATGGCCGTACAACGCGCCGTGGCCGAACGCTGGCAACAGGTGACAGGCTGCCAACTCACGGAAGGTTATGGCATGACCGAAAGCAGCCCGGTGCTGACGGTCAACCCGGTGAATGATACCATGCGACTGGGTACTATCGGAATGCCGGTGCCCTCTACTGATCTGCGGATCGCCGACGAACAGGGCAATGTGCTGCCTCCCGGCCCCGAAAATGTAGGTGAAATTCAGGCCAAAGGCCCGCAGGTCATGAAAGGCTACTGGCAACGCCCCGAAGCCACTGCCGATACCATCAAAGACGGCTGGCTGTGTACCGGCGACATGGGTTTCATGCACCCCGACGGCTTTTTCCAGATCGTAGACCGCAAAAAAGACATGATTCTCGTTTCCGGGTTCAATGTGTACCCGAATGAAATTGAGGACGTACTGGCCCTGCACCCGAAAGTGCTGGAATCGGCCGCGCTGGGACTGCCCGATGAAAAGTCGGGCGAAGTCGTGCAGGTGTTTATTGTAAAAAAAGACCCGTCTCTGACCGAAGAGGAAGTGATCGCGCACTGCCGCGCCAACCTGACGGGCTATAAAGTGCCGAAAAAAGTGCAGTTCCGCACCGAATTGCCCAAAACCAATGTGGGCAAGATATTGCGGCGGGAACTGCGGGATAAATAGAAGGGAATGATGAATGATGAATGATGAATGATGAATATTTTGGCCTATGAAGTTAGATCATGTCTGTTTTCGCTTTTAGTAGCAAGAATTGACCTGTATCGAGCCGATTGTTCATGTACAGATGTCGTAAAATTCATCATTCATCATTCATCATTCCCCACACCACTGTGCCGCGCTTTCCATCAGCGATATTTCATTTTTCAGGAGATTGTACACTTCTTGAAACATCATGGATTGCGCACCGGACACCGTCGGATAGTGCACGCCGAAATTGTATTTTTCACCGTGGCCGACTTTTTTGAACGCCTCGGTGAGCGCTGCCATTCGTTTTTGGGCGTCTTTGCGATAGGCCATACATAAAGGCGTCAGTTCATTCAGCATGGCATTGGCGAGGGCCAGGTGTTTTTCAGATGCCTGTTTTCGTACGGCTTTGACCTGTTCGGGGTCGTGGTCGTGGCCATATTCTCCATAGGAAAACATCGGCAGGCGGTCGATGGCCTGTTGTTCCCAATCGCGCACTTCCTGGTGCTTTTGTTCATAGCGTTGCTGTATGGCCGTTTGCGTTTGCCATCGATCGAGGTTGGTAGCCGATTGTGTATACGTCGTGCACATTTCAGCCCATTCGACATCGGTACCGGGCACAGGCGCCGTTTCTACATTGGGCGCTCCGGTGGCGGGTCGAATACCTTTGTCGGCCAGCATTTCTGCCAGATAAGTTTGTTGCTCCTGTTCGCTCATGGCAGCAAACTTTTGGGCAAAAGCGGGATCGGAAAGCATTTTTTGGGTGAATTCGGACGTGGCGGCGTTCATAGCCGACTGCTGTTCTGCACTTACTCTGGACGCCGGTTTGGAGGCAGGCTGCACGCCCATGGGATTTTTCTGGTAAAACGCCATTTGATAGCGCTGGTTTTCTTCCCCCGCTTTTTCAATTTTTTCAAGCCAGGTTTGGTATGGTTGGGCTGAGGCGTTTTTCAGGGCGCAGTTCAGTTGGGAGGCAGGAGGTGGCACCTTATTCAACAAGGCCACCATATCGGCAGTGCTCACCTGCTGTGCACGCAGGTGAGTGACTGCCAATACTGCTATGAGGAGGGTTAAGAATTTCATTTTTTTCATAATAGGGTTATTTCATTTGGCGGTAAACTTTCAGGCCACGCAAGGCTGTGCGTACAGCCAGAATAATGACGGCAATCATAACCGATGCAAGTAAAAATTGGAGTGTTTCCATTGTTAGTGAATTGGGTTAGGCCTTACACTACACGTTGTGTTTCTTGTGCTATCCGTGTTTTTATTCAAACACAATGGACACAAAGCGTAGTGTAGACCTGTTTTCAAAATTGATTTTTTGAAAAAATCCGTGTTAATCCGTTTCATCCGCTCTCCCATCCTGCTGTGGGCGCTCTAAGACGGCCTTCATAATGTTAATCTCTGTCGGCTTCCAGTTCGTAGCGCTCGCCGTCGATGATACCCGTCATTTCGAGTTTGTCGCCAACGATTTCCAGATCGAATTTCAGTTGTTGGCCTTCCTCGTTTTCCAGTTCAATTTCTTTGTCCTCTACGTCGACCGTGTAGTCACCGCTGATGATTTCAGAAGAACCGTCGGTGTAGTTTACCGACCACTCAAAGTCGCCGTTGGAGCCCGTGTAAGCGTCGAATTCCATTTTGGAGGCGAGCACCAGCGAACCTTTCAACTCGACACCGTCGACGGTAAAGGATTTGATTTTCCAGTCGCCCACCACTTCATCGCGCAGGGTGGGTTTCGGGTCTTTTTTGCAACTCATGAAGGCAGGCATCAGGATCATCGCAAACAGGATGGCAGAAAGGCTGGATTTCGAAATGATGTTTTTCATTGCTTAATTAGAATTTAAATTGGGTGATGTGATGAAATGTTGCGTTGGTCGGAACGTCGGTTCCTCCAATGGCTTGGTTGTTAGATAATTGTGAGGGAGGTTGAGAGGGGTTGAGAGTTGAGAGGGGTTGAGAGTTGAGTGGGGTTGAGGGGGTCAGAATTTGCAGTAGCGGTACTTCAGTTCACGATCGATGCCTTTGCGGACGGCGCGGGCTGCAAGCCAGCGGAAAACGGGGCCAAACCAGCCCACAATTCCCGGCAGGTGGGTGTCGCTCCATACGCCTACCAGTGCAAGGTGATACAGATTTTTGGGAATACCATTGCGGGTCAGGCCGTCTCTGCTGAGGCCGTATACCACCTGGATGGCCATTTCAAAATTGCTGCTACCGGGCTCCAGCAGTACAGAAAATTGAATGGTTTCGGTATCAGAGGGGTTAAAAAAACGGTGTTTTTGGCCGATTTTCACCGTGGCGCGTTCGCCGGGGTGCAGGTACAGAATTTGATCTTCCAGTTGCACCCCCAGCACCCCTTCCATGGCGGTAAAGGTTTCATCAAAGGCGGTGTGTATGTGCAAGGCGTTGCCTCCTTTGGGTACCAGTTCTATGTGAATGAGGGTGCGGGTTCCATTGGTTTCTTCCGCGGTTTCTACAAAAGTTGCGCGGTCTCCGATGTCAGGATTTTCAACTGTTCGGGCTGTTTTTGTTTCCATTTTTATTGTTTTCATGTTTTTGTGTTCAGGTTGGAGTCGTGAATTATTGGCTTTTTGAAGTCATGCCTTTTTCCTCGTAGCGCTCGATTTTGTGTTGAATAACCGGCACCGTTTTCAGGTAAGCATATACGGCTTTTACCTCGGAGTCGCTCAGTGCGGAGTGTGGCGTCATTGGATAGTGGAGCAGTCCGCCACCAGGTTTTTTACCAAACCGAACGGCCTCTACAAACTGTTGTTCCGTCCAGTTGCCGATACCTGTTTCCTTGTCCATGGTAATGTTGGCCGTAACCACTTCCGTCACGCCGTCCATATCTAGCATGGCAGTGCCGCCGCCATAATAGCCGGGTGTTTTTTCGGGATCGAGGTCGTTGAGTGTTTTCAGGTCGGCGCTGTGGCAGGCGAAACAACCGATCATACCATTGGCCACGTATTTGCCCAGGGCCGCAGGATTGCTGGAATCGGGCTCAATGATGGGTTGCGCAGGGAGCGGCAGCGGTTTGAATGCCACATTGGCCAGCAATTTGACCAGGAAATTGGACTTGTTCGGCGGGAACTCATGCGAATCAGCCGCCAGTTCGGGATCGGAGGAGCGTAGCCATGCGATCACGGATTTCAGGTCTTCGTCCGACATACGCGGGAATTTCGGCATAAACGGCGGCACGTATGCGCCCGTTTGCGGACGAATGCCTGTGCGCAGGAAATAGTACAGTTCGCCGTCGGTCCAGTTACCGATACCATGCGTGGGGTCGTGCGTGATATTCAGCGAGTACACATCGCCAAATTCCTTCGGAATGTCGGAGCGATAAGAGCCCGTGAGTTTTTGGGTTTCTGAAGAGTAGTGGCACTCGCGACACAGCATACTGCTGATACGTTTGCCTTCTGCCACATGCGCCGAATCGCGTGGGACCTGCATGGTTTTAATGGCTTCGGTCATCTCAACAGGGTAGTGTGGGATACCTTTCATTTGGATGTACAGGGCAAAAATGCCTACGAACAGGACTACTACGCCCAGGGCGTACAAGAGGATTTTGAACAATCGTTTCATTGTGAGTTGTAAGGTTTTAGATGCCCGGAAGCAAATCAACTTCCGACAGCAGGCACTAGACGGGTGAAAGTGCACAAAGGATGCATGGCCATCTACGAATGGCCGAAACCAGTCTACGAAAGGTGAAAAATAAAAGAAGAAAAGTCTTTCTCAGAAGTCTACTTCAAACAGTTTTCGCATCTGCCGTTCGTTCAAACTGTCGGGCAAAAGCCGGAACAGGGTGTTGCGAACGGTGGCCAAAAAAGGGTTTTGCAGTTGCGCTATTTTGCCAAGCGAAAATGACTGCTCCACGATGTATCGGGTGCGTGGCATACGCCGGCGTTCAAAGGCTTGAAAAGCGGCTTCCGGGGTAGTATTTTTCGACAGTTCGTCGGCCAGTACAACCGCGTCTTCAATGGCCTGGCAGGCGCCCTGACCCATGTTGGGCGTGGTGGCGTGGCCCGCGTCGCCGATCAGCAATACCCGGCCGAATGCAAACTGCGGGATGGGTTTGAGATCGATGATATCATTCCATATCAGGTCTTGATCGCTGGTTTTTGATAATAATTGGGGAATTGGTGCATGAAAATCGCCAAAATGCTTCATCAAATCCTGCACAGTATATGCTTTCATGCTCGGGTCGTTGGCTGGCGCATTCAAACAAGCAAACCAGTACACCTTGCCTTCGGGCAGCGGCACAATTCCGAAGCGGCAACCATTCCCCCAGGTTTCAGTGGCGGCGCTCAGCGACAAGTCCCGGGCTTCGACAACGGCTCTCCAGCAGGTATAGCCCGCATACCGCGGCGCTGCATCGGGCAGAAACTGCCGCCGGATAGTCGAGTGAATACCATCGGCCACAATCAGACAATCTGTCACTTCCGTCGAGCCATCCTGAAAATGAACAAGGGTTTTGTCGCCCTTTTGCTCCGTTTTGATGGCTTTTTTTCCGGTAAAAATCTGGGCAGGGTCGAGTTCGGCCAGCAGGGAATCATGCAAGGCTGCCCGGTGAATGGCAAAATTGTGAAGGCCGTATTTTCGGCTGATGGCCGTGGCATCGGCGCTGCTGAGGGTTCGGCCCTCTCGGTCGAGGATGGCGAAAGTAGGCAGTGCATGCCCGCGGTGAACCACTCGATCGGCGATACCGAGCCGTTCATAGGCCTGAACTGCATTGGCAGCCAGCAGCAGTCCGGCGCCAACCGGTTTGATGTCGGCCGCAGATTCGAATACCTGTGCCTGTATCCCGATGCCGCGCAGGGCAATGGCTGTGGTAAGTCCGGCTATTCCGCCGCCGAGGATGGTGTATTTCATGGCTGTTGTTGACATATTGGCTGTCGGGGCAGTAGTGATTTGTTTGTTGTCATTTGATGAAACAAAGGTGGGGCGCTTTATTCGCTGCTGCCAACATGATGTACATGAACTGCTGTTTTGGAGAGATGAAATGTAGAAACGGCCTGCCGAATCATTTTCCCAGCCACACTTTAAAGTCATTCACTTTCTCGCGGCTCACGGTGGCTTCCTGTGGCTCTTCGGGTTTCAGGTGCAGTTTCAGGCGGTTGCCGAAATAGGGGTGTATCTGGCTTACGCTGGACACACTCAAAATGTACTGCCGACTGATGCGAAACCAGTCGCGCGGATCAAGTGCGGCTTCCAGTTCGTCCATGGTGTATTCCACGATGTAACGCTGTCCGGCAAGGGTTTTGAAAAAATTGACCCTTCCTTCCGACCAGAAATAGGCAATATCGGAGACTTCCACCGATACATAGCGCTGCGCGTGTTTTACCAGAAAACGGCGGCGGTAAGCCTGCGCAGGCTCGGCCTGTGCACGCAGCAAATCGAGCAGTTTGTCCAATTGCGGCGCAGCGGAAGTGTCGCCCGCAAAGCGGGTTTTCATCTCCTTGTACTTGCCCAGCGCCCGCGACAGATCGTCGCGTTGTACGGGTTTGAGAAGGTAGTCGACACTGTTGACCCGGAACGCCTGGAGCGCATACTCGTCGTAGGATGTGACGAATATGACCGGACTTTTCACCTCTGTGCGTTGAAAAATCTCAAAACTCTGCCCGTCCGACAGTTCTATGTCCAAAAAAATCAGGTCGGGCGCCGGATTCTTTTCGAGCCACTCCACAGCGCCGCGGATACTGCCTGCCGTTCCGAGGATTTCAATGGAAGGATCTACTTCTTCCAGCAGCCGAATCAGTTTTTTTACGGCAAGGGGTTCGTCTTCAACGAGGAATGTACGCATGATAGAGAGTGAGAGATGTGAGAGATGTGAGAGAGTGAGAGATGTGAGAGAGTGAGAGATGTGAGAGATGTGAGAGCGTGAGAGTGTGAGAGTGTGAGAGATGTGAGAGTTCGTAGAGTACACCTTTTCACTCTAAAATTTTATGGCGCAGAGCGGTGTACTCTACGAACTCTCACATCTCTCACACTCTCACACTCTCACGCTCTCACATCTCTCACACTCTCACGCTCTCACTCTCTATATAAGGAAGTACGACGGCGAACGTCCTCCCATCGTCCAGCACTTCAAATCCGGGCTGATCGAGCAGGTGGTAGCGTTCGCGCAAGTTATCGAGGCCGATGCGGTTTGATAGTAAACGCGCATTTTTTCGTTGCAGGTTGTTGCTTACGCGCAAGTGGGCATCATTGGCCTGAATACGGATAAGCAAGGGCTTGTCGGGGCTGATTTCATTGTGTTTCACTGCATTTTCAAGCAAAATTTGCAAAGTCAGAGCGGGTAGTTTTCGGTCGAAATATGCCGAATCAACCTCTATTTTCAGATCAATGCCGGAATCGTGTCTCGTTTTCAGCAGGTGAAAAAAGGATCGGATAAAACGCAGTTCGTCTTCCACCCGGGCGAGTTCCTGTTCATTGGCGCGCAGCAGATAGCGATATACATTGGAAAGTTCGTCGACAAAATCCTCGGCTTTGCGCGGGTTTTCCATGATCAGCGACGACAACACATTGAGGCTGTTGAACAGAAAATGCGGGTTCAACTGGCTTTGCAAGGACTGAAACTGGCTTTCCAACTGGAGTTTTTCCAGCGTTTCGGCTTCGGTTAGCGCAGCCCGCCATTTTTGGAAATAGGTGATTCCTTCGTATGCAGTAGTACCGATCATCACCGACATGGCGCACAGCAGCATCAGTACGTACCATTTTTTCCAGGAAAAAGCCATTTCCGGGTAAGGCAAATAACTCATCAAGTGGTAGGTAAGCGTCATGATCGTCACGACGGTCAGGCCATAGCCCAACATGCTGTAGGCCACCCTTTTTTTCCATTGGTGCAGTTCCGGAAAACGGATCAGTGTAGCATTGCGCACGCGGTGGCACAAAACAGGCACCAGCATGCTGCTCAGCAGCCACGGAATGGTAATCATCCAGAAGCGCGCGGCCGAACTCCAGTAAAAACTCCCGTACAAGCCGTTCATGGCTGCCACAAAAAGAGGCGGGATGGAGAACACTTCCACCCACCATTCACTGAATTGGAAAAAAGGTTTGCGTGTGTTTTTCATGCCGCTGCTTCGATTTCCTGCATAAATGGTAAACGAAAATGCAGCCGGTTGTCCACCACTGCCTGCACCGCTTGTCGGCCGCTTTGCTGCTCATAGGCGCTGGCGATGGCTGCCCAATCCAGGTTGCCGGAATCGACCCACACGGTTTTCGGCTGATAGGGCGCTGTCAGGACAAGCGCGTTTTCATTAGCAGAAATATCCACCAGCAGCGGCTTTTCCGGGCTGATGGTTTGTGTGCGAATCAGGTAGTCGAGCAGGTTTTGAAGAATCAGCGGCGGCAGTTTTTGTTCCAGGTATTGTGCATCCACCTTTGTATGAACATCAAATGCAGCGCCCAGCCGCGTGATGAGCAGGTAGGTGTAGGATTCCGAAAATGCCAGTTCATCGGCGAGGGGTACCTGCAACTGCCGGTTGGCGCGCAAGAGGTAACGGTACACTTTGGAAAGTTCGTCGACAAATCGTTCGGCACGGCGGGCGTCTTCTCCGATCAGGGCCGACAACGTCGTCAAGCAATTGAACAGAAAATGTGGATTTACCCTGTTTTTCAGGGCTTCCAGGTGTTGGCGCGCCTGCTCTTTTTTGAGCAATTCAGTGCGTTGCAGGGCCAGTTTGTAATGCCCGAAAAAATAAATGGCCTCGTAAATGCCCCCGATCAGGACGATGAAAAACATGGAAATGGAAAAATTGATCAACCACACCCGAAAAGTAAGAACCGGCGCCGGTGCGATGTCAAACTCATGAATAAGCACCTGCATGACGAACTGGCCCATGCCGGCCACCATGGCAAACCCCGTCAGCATCCAGGCCACGCGGGCCGTGGTATGCTCCAGCCCGGGGTATAGCCGGCGGATGCGGATCAGAATGTACCTCGAAGCCTCCCAAATCAGCCCCGTACAAATGATGCTGATGAGCATGTATTTCCAGAGAAGATCCCAACGACCGGGAAAGAAAAACGGCATTTCAGCCAGCAACAGCATTGCCACCGAGAGCGGGATGCCAAGAAGGCGCAGCCATTTGTCGTTGAGTTGTTCCATTGCGTTTTCCTTGAAACAAATGTAGTCAATACCCCCGTCGCCGTAAAACGCCCATGACATGAACTGTGGAAAATGCTGCATGAATTGTAAATTCAAGTACATTCGCCTTTATGAACAATTGGCTTTCTACTCGTCCCCTGAAAAATTTTGAAACGGTATATGCCTTGCTACGCATCATTACCGGATTTTTTATGCTGCTACATGGTTGGGAAGTATTGAACCCGACGATTATGGCCGACAATGGCAAATGGCTCACCGAGTTGCATTTTCCGGCGCCTGCAACCCTGGCATACCTGGGGAAAGGTGCAGAATTAGTCAGCGGCGCCTGCCTGATGATTGGTCTGGGCACTCGTTTTGCCGTATTGCCGCTTATCCTGACCATGCTCTTGATCGCTTTTGGCATGGGCCACGGCAAGGTGTGGTATGAAGACCAGCATCCGTTCATGTTTGTGCTGCTGGGTGTGTTGTTCTGGTCGGGTGGTAGCGGTAAATGGAGCGTGGATGCCTGGCTGGAGCAAAAAAATCAGAAGTTGTAGATTCTATCCATCGTGAAATACTTCCTTTTGTCTGTCCTGCTTTGCGGTTGGGGCCTTTTGCAGGCGCAACAGCAAACGACTTATTGCAACCCTGTCAACATCGACTATGGCTTTACGCCCATCCCCAATTTCAGTGAATGGGGCAGGCACCGGGCCACGGCCGATCCGGTTATCGTGACCTACAAAGGCGATTACTACCTGTTTTCTACCAACCAGTGGGGATACTGGTGGAGCGGCGACATGCTGCACTGGACGTTTATTGCCCGGCATTTCCTGAAACCCCAGCACAAGGTGTACGACGATTTATGCGCCCCCGCAGTGTGCGTCGTGGGAGATACCATGCTGGTGTTCGGCTCCACCTATGGCCGCGATTTTCCGATCTGGATGAGCACCAACCCCAAGGCCAACGAGTGGTCGGAAGCCGTGCCAGCCTTCGATATGGGCGGCTGGGACCCCGCTTTTTTCCTCGACGACGACGGCCGTTTTTACATGTACAACGGCAGCAGCAACACCTACCCGCTGTACGGCATCGAACTGAATCGAAAAACCCTGCAACCCATGGGTTACCGCAAGGAAATGTACCTGCTCGAACCGGAACAGTACGGCTGGCAACGCTTCGGCGAATACATGGACAACACCTTCCTCGATCCTTTCATTGAAGGCGCCTGGATGACCAAACACAACAACAAATATTACCTGCAATACGGCGCGCCGGGCACCGAATTCAGCGGCTATGCCGATGGCGTGGTGGTAGGCGACACGCCGCTGGGGCCTTTCACGCCGCAGTCGGACCCGCTGTCGTTCAAACCCGGCGGTTTTGCGCGCGGCGCCGGGCATGGCGCTACGTTTCAGGATAAATGGAACAACTACTGGCACGTGTCGACCATCGTGTTGTCGGTAAAAAACAACTTCGAACGCCGCATTGGCATCTGGCCGGCGGGCTTCGACGGCGATTTGATGTATTGCAACACGGTGTTTGGCGATTACCCGCATTACCTGCCCAATGGCCCTGCCGATCACCTGAAAAGCCGTTTCACGGGCTGGATGCTGCTGAATTACAAAAAACCGGTGCAGGTGTCGTCTACTTTCGGCAGTTACAACGCCAACAACGCCGTCGACGAAAACATCAAAACCTACTGGAGCGCCGCCAGTGCGGCGCCGGGCGAATGGATTCAGACCGACCTGGGCGCCCAGTGTACCGTGCGCGCCATTCAGATCAACTACGCCGATCAGGACGCCGGGCTGCTGGGCAAACAAACCGACATTTATCACCAGTACAAAATATACCACTCTGCCGACGGCCGAAAATGGGAACTGCTGGTGGATAAAAGCAACAATAAAACCGATGTGCCGCACGACTACGTGGAACTGCCGCAGCCTGTGCGTACCCGCTACCTCAAACTGGAAAATGTGCACATGGCGGCGGGAAAATTTGCCATTTCAGGCTTGCGTGTGTTCGGACTGGGTGCGGGCGACAAACCGGACGCGGTCAAACAGTTTTTCGTGCTGCGCACCCGCCACGACAAGCGCTCGGCCTGGCTGAAATGGAGCCCGGTGGACAATGCCTTTGCCTACAATATTTATTTCGGAACCGACCCAGAAAAGATGCACAACTGTATCATGGTGCACGATGCCAACGATTATTACTACAAAGGCATGGAAAAGGATCGAACCTATTATTTCAGCATCGAGGCCATCAATGAAAATGGGGTGTCGATGAGAGGGGAGGTGGTGAAAGTGGAATGAGAGTCCTGAGTCGTAAGTCCTGAGTCCTAAGTCCGTAGAGTGTACCTATAACTCTTGGCTTTAATTTATAGGAGGCGCCCATAGTTACAGGTACACTCTACGGACTTAGGACTCAGGACTTACGACTCAGGACTCTCATTCCACCACAATCTCCACCACATCCTCCACTTTCAAACCCAGGAGCGTGGCGGCGCGGCCCATATTCACGGCAATTTCCAAAAAACCGGCGCTGTTGAACAGGCACAATTGCTCGCCTACAGGCACATCGCAATAGTTGTCGGAGAGTTTGGTAATGGGGTCATTGCGTTTGAAATACAGGGAAAACGGCTTGTCGCCGGCCGTTTTTTCAAACAGATCACGACGAATATTCACCACTGCATTGTCGTAATTATCTACGTGGATGATGGTGCCACGTATACGGCCCGGCGTGATAACCGGCTGAATACTAATGCGTTGCAGTAATGGAGCAGGGAAGTCGCCCAAGGCTTCGAAGGGCTTGTCGCTCGTAAGATGGGCAACGGCGTCGGCATAGATGTTTTTTACGGCAAAATGTCGGGTAGCATCCGTGGGTAAGGTGCGCACATCGGTCGGATCAATTTCATCGAACAGCAAGGTAAGCAACCCGTTGTCGGGCGCCAGGAAATAATGCCCTTTGTGCCGCAGCGCTACAAAGCGGAAACCCATGCTGTACACACAATGCACGCCGATGAGGTGGATGGTGCCTTCCGGAAATTCTTGCCAGATGTTGCGCACCACAAAAGCACCCTGCACAATGTCAAAAGGCTCGATGTGGTGGGAAATATCTACCAACTGCAAGTCGGGGTTGCGGCGCAGCAAGGCGCCTTTGAGCGCGCCGGCGTAGTAATCCTGCGTTCCGAAATCGGTGGTGAGTGTGACGATGGGCATGGCTGGGACTTCTAATTGGGGCAAAGATAGTGTTTCTATTTTTTGGGGAAAGCCAAACTACTGGCTCCACGAAGTCGGCTGCCGATCCCAGCGGTGCTGTTTCAAAGCCGCCATCACCTCGGCGGGCAGTCCTTTCCCATCCGACGCCGCGCAATTGCCTTCCACGTGCCGCACGCTGCGCATACCGGGAATAATCGTAGCCGAATCGGGCGTGCTCAGGATAAACCGAAGCGCCATTTCCGCCATCGTCATGCCTGCGGGTATCAGCGGCCGAAGCGCATCGGCGCGGTCGACGCTGGCATGCAGGTTTTCGGGCACGAAGTAGGTGGAACGCCAGTCGTCGGCAGGAAAGGTAGTGTCGTGCGTGAGCATGCCCGTGAGCGAGCCCTCGTCGAAAGGTACGCGGGCGATGACCGCCACGTCTAATTCCTTGCACAAGGGGAACAACTCATCTTCCGGCGCCTGATCGAAAATGTTGTAAATGACCTGTACGGCGTCGATCATTCCCGTGCGAAGGGTGTGAAGCACGTTTTGGGGTTCCCAGCGGTTGACGGAAACGCCCCAGTGCGCCACCTTGCCTTCGCGTGTGAGTTTTTCGATGGCCGATTTCCATTCGTCCTGGTCGTGCCAGGCATCGTTCCACACGTGAAACTGCTGGAGGTCGATTTGTTCGACGCGCAGGTTGCGCAGGCTTTTTTCGGTGTATTCCACGATGTGTTTCACCGGGAAACAGTCTTTTAACAGATACTCCGGGCGGGAGGGCCACTTGAAATTCATGGGTGGAATTTTGGTGGCAAAATACAAGCGTTTGTCGCGGTGCGTGCGCAGCAAATCGCCCAGAATCTGCTCGCTTTTACCTGCGCCGTAGCCCCAGGCGGTATCGAAAAAAGTAACACCCAGTTCGACCGAGCGGTCGAGGGCGCGTTGTATTTCTGCGGGGTCGTTGCCCGTCCAGCCGGCGAGGCCCCACATGCCATAGCCGATTTCAGAGACAGGGATGTTCGTTTTTCCAAAACGACGGTATTGCATAGGTGGTGTTGTTTTGGGAGCGAAGATAGAGGTGTCGAAGCCGTTTTGTTACCTGTTTTTGACCCTTTTTAACGTCTTGAAGACCTCTCTTTGCCTGTTTGGGACGTCAATTGACGTGTCTGGGACGACGCGTTACCTGTTTTTGACCCTTTTTGACGTCTCGCAGACGTTTCTTTACGTGTTCGAGACGTCACTTCACCTGTTTTTGACCCTTCGCAGGGTGTCGGAGGCGTTGTTGGTCGTGTTGGAAAGGTTTTAAGCGTGAGTAGCAGACCTATAAGGTTTTTTGAAACCTTATAGGTCTCGGTTCGTAAAATTATTTACCACATCTACTGCCCGCTTCACACCTGAAAATGCCCGGTTCTGTACATTGGATAGAAAATTTAGGTCAGCAGTAACTATTTTAGCCCAATGAATACATTTCAAAATACCCTGGTCAACGACCTGCTGCCCGATACCACCATATTTCAGGCCAATGCCAAAACGGTGAACGAACTGTTTGTACAAAATTTTATGTATTACGATGTTTCGCTCGACTCCACCGAACGCGCCACCCTCTCCGCCATAGCCAACCAGTGCCCGCTGGCAGGCGGCGAAGCCGTACTGATAGCGCGCGCCATGCTGGATGCCGTGGTGAAAACGCCGGTATTTTACAACGATGCTTTGTTGTGCGAACAACCCGAACTGGAGGAAAGAAGCCGGTCGATGACAACTTCGGGTGGCTGCTCCGTGGCGCCCAACCCGGCTTCTACAGAGTTGACATTGCGTACCAAGGCTCCCGATGCTACACGATTCGTGTTGCGCAATGCCATGGGACAAAGCATACTGAGCATGTCTCTTACCAAAGGGAAAAACACCTATGTGATTCCTGTATCCAATATACCGCAGGGAGCATACTCCTGGGAGGTTTGGGTCGCCGAAAAGAGATCAGACTCCGGTAAGGTGGTCATTATGCACTAACTTTTTTCATGACATACAGGGTGCTTCTTGTGCAGACAAGTAGCGCCCTGTTTTTTTCTTTCCGACACCATGCGTTCCATTTACATATCAATTGCACTGTTGTGGTGCATACCCGTTTCATCTATTGCCCAGAAAGAAAACTACGTGTGGGTTTGCGGCCACGACAGTTTTTCTTCCAACCCTATTTTTGGTGGCATCAATATCGATTTTAACGGAGATACAGTGGTTGCAAGCAAGGTGGATCGTTATATCGATTTCGGCAGCGGCAACTGCGCTAGCATATGCGACAGTTCAGGGCAACTGCTTTTTTATACCAATGGCTGTACTGTCGCCAACAGTGCACATGAGTTGATGGAAAACGGGGATTCATTGAATAGTGGGGAGGTATTTGATATTCAGTGTGGAGTAGAGACCTTGGGATATACTTCAGGCTTCCAAAGTTCTATCATATTGCCAATGCCCGGATCAGATAATTTGTACTATATCTTTCATAAGCGAATTTTTTATGTGTTCAATCCATTTGATGTATTAACTAGACAGCTGTTATATTCGATTGTGGATATTAGTCAGAATGAAGGATTAGGCAAGGTTATAGAAAAAAATATCATCTTCACACAAGATACTTTTGCATATGGTGATATGACAGCCGTACGACATGCTAATGGTATTGACTGGTGGCTGTTAAGTCCAGGCCGTCGTAATAACAAATACTTCACCTTTCTTTTTTCTTCGGAAGGATTGTCTCTAAGCAATATTCAAACCTTGGGCGATGCGACTCCACCTGAAGGAGAAGGAGGGGGGCAATGTGTATTTAGCCCTGATGGAACAAAGTATATCCGATTCAATCCTCATAATAAGGTGCGTATGTTTGATTTTGATCGAAGCACTGGTTTATTAAGTAATTATAAGCAAATTAATGTGGATTTTGAAGATATTGATCTATTCGCAGGTGCTTGCATGATTTCTCCCAGCGGGCAATACCTGTATATTTCAGCACAAAAATATCTGTATCAACTGGATTTATTCTCGGACGATATTGAAGCGTCTCAAATCAGGGTCGCTGAGTATGATGGCTATGCAGACCCGATTGCAACAAACTTTGGTCGTTGTATTATGGGGCCTGACTGCAAAATCTATGTTTTCCCAGGCAATGATAGTCGCGTCATCCACATCATCCACAACCCCAACGAACCCGGCTTAGCCTGCAATTTCGAGCAGCATGCCCTGCATACGCCGACCTATCACGGGGCTACATTCCCCAATCTTCCCGACTTTCGGCTCGGCGCCATCGGCACTCCCGTCAGCCCTTGCGAGGGCTACACCGTGCCCGTGCGGGAGGCCTGGCTGCCGGTGCTGCCTGCGCTGTCGGTGTATCCCAATCCTGCGCATGCTTACCTGAATATATCGGCCAGCGCGCCGCTGTCGGCGCCGGCGCGCTGGGTGCTGTACGACCTGTACGGGCGTGCGCTGCGCAGCCTTGTGCTGGCGCCCGGCGCAGGGCAGCAGTGGCAGGTAAGCATCAGCGATGTGCCTGCGGGGGTGTATGTGTGGCGTACGAGCGGCGGCGGGAGCGGGAAGGTGGTGAAGGAATAGTCGTCAGTCGAGAGTCGACAGTCGACAGTGGGTGCGTTATGTCGCAGACCTATAAGGTTTCCCAAAAACCTTATAGGTCTACCAGTCGTTGAAAGGCCCTACACCTAGTAAGGTTTTATAATCTGCCCGGTATTGGCGCCAAAAACCGATTTCCGAAAACCGTATTCCAGTTGTTGCATCGTTACCGGAATATTGCCGGGGAAGTACGGGAAATATTGAGGTGAGTTTTCGATGACCGTAGGGCTTACGGCATTGATACGAATTCCATTGCCCAGTTCAATGGCGGCTGCTTTGACGAAGCCTTCTACTGCACCATTGGCTGCCGAAGCATTGGCAAAATTCAACTGAGGTTCGTGTGAGAGGGCGCCGGTGATAAGCGTAAAAGAGCCTTTTGGACGGATATAGTGCTGCCCGATGAGTACCAGGTTGATCTGTCCCATCATTTTTCCTTCCACTCCTTTTCTGAATTCCTTGTCGGTGAGTTTCTGCCAGGGGCCCACGAAAGTTGGGCCGGCAGTAGAAATAAGGGCATCAAAGACCCCAACCTGTTGGTACATTTTTTCGATAGAGTCCGTAGAAGTAATATCCACACATATCTCACTGCCTGAAGTGGAAGCCGTGATGACTTCATGATCTTTTTTAAAAGCGTTGGTCAAATGTTTGCCCATAGTGCCGGAAGCACCCACGATGATGATTTTCATTTTTTGTGAATTTTAGAAACAATGCCACAAAAGTATCGGCATCGGCAGGCGGGCGAATAGGATAATCGTGCAGTTTACCAGGACTCACCTGAAATTCTGCCGGAATGCCTCCGGTGAATATCCGATATGCTTTTTAAAAAACCGGATGAAATAAGATGTATCTTCATAACCGAGGTGGTCGGCAATTTCCTTGACCTGGCTGGGTGTAGCCAGCAGGTACCTTTTGGCTTCCAGGAGGATGTGTTCGTTGATCATATCCGAAGCGGTTTTGCCGATGCTCGATTTGGTGATTTCATTTAACTGATAGGCCGACAGGTTCATCATTTTCGTGTAGTGAGACACCTGTTTGTGGGTGGCAATGTGTTTTTCGAGCAATTCCTGAAAGTCTTCAAAACGTTCCTGGGTGTAGTTGTTGGCAGGGCTCGATTCGTGTGCAGCAAGCGCGCCCTGGCGCATCAGTTCCACAAAAAAAATATCGAGCCCCGACTGGATTACATCGCGGTAGCCTTCTTCTCTGTTGGTAAATTCCTGATACATCAGCGCCATGACCGACGCGGTTTTGTCATATCGGGCGCTCTCAAAATCATAGTAATTTTTATTGCCAGCGCCTGTAAAACGATGGCTGGGCGACTTGAGCGTCGGCTGATAAAACTCGGCATTGAACTCGAGCAGATACCCTTTACTGCCTGCATGCAAATGAAGTTGGTGTACTTGCCCGGGGCGCAAAAAGAAAACGGCATGGTCGTGCACTTCGTAATCCTGAAAATCTACCTGGTGCACGCCTGTCCCGCTTGTCAGGGCAAGAATAAAATAGAAATCATGCCGGTGCAAATCATGGAACAGGTCCTGTTCACCCAGAATATCCTCTACCCGCCTTATTTTAAATCGTTCGGGAGCAGATAATACCGCCGGGGAGGGCGTGAGTTGTCTGACAGGAATATTTTTCATTTGAATTGAATTGCAAGAGGTGGTTCGCGGTTCCTGGCGCAGGATGGTTGCAAATATAACCATCCGGGGTGGTTTTTGCGCATTTTAAAAAGTCCTGTACAACTGGGTTTTTGTCCTATCAGGGCGCTGCACACTGCAAATACCTTTGTGGGGTAAAAAAAATGAAACATGATGAAATCTAAAATGAAATGGATCGCCGCCTTGAAAATCTGGGTGGTCATCTATCCGTCTATCACCTTCTTTCTGTACGTGTTCGGTGAAAAACTGTCTGTCCTGCCGCTGTATCAGCGGACGTTTATTCTCACCATTTCGCTGGTGCCCTGGATCATATTCGCTGGCGTGCCGCTGGTAGATGCGATTCTGCGGCGGGTAAACAGGTAGTTCGATTAAGAAAGATATGCTGTTCGGCTTCGCCTCACGCATAGTAGTGCAACGCGGATAGTGCAGATATTGCGGATTAGGCGGATTTTCAGGGCCTGACGTCCCTTTTATGATTTAATAATTATCCGTGTGATCCGCTATATCTGCACTATCCGCGTTGCACTACTATGCGTGAGGCGAAGCGGAATAGCATATCCCAAAAGCCTCGTCTTTTCCCATTCAATTTTCAAACAAATGACCATCAACCAACAATTCGATGTCATCATAACCGGCGGAAGTTACGCGGGCCTGTCAGCAGCCATGGCTTTGGGCCGGGCATTCAAACATGTATTGGTGATAGACAACGATGACCCCTGTAACAAACAAACCCCGCACTCGCACAATTTCCTCACCAACGACGGCAAAACGCCCGCAGAAATTGCTGCAAACGCCCGTTTGCAGGTGCAGGCATACGATACGGTTCAATTTTTCCCGGGCCTCACCGTAAGCGGTCGACAAACTGCCGACGGTTTTCTTATCGAAACGGATACCGGAGAGGCGTTCACTGCGCCCAAATTGATTTTCGCGACCGGCATTAAAGATATGCTCCCGGATATCGCGGGCGCTTCTGACTGTTGGGGTATTTCACTGATCCATTGCCCGTACTGCCACGGATACGAAGTGAAAAATGAAAAAACAGGGGTGCTTGCCAATGGAGACATGGGGTTTGATTTTGCCCGACTTATTTTCAACTGGACCAGCGACTTGACCCTCTACACCAATGGCACATCAACCTTCACGCTGGCGCAAATGGAGCAACTTCAGCGGCGTCAAATCCCGGTTATTGAAAAGAAAATAGTCGCATTGGAACACAACCGGGGACACATCGAACATATCCGCTTCGCAGACGGCGACACCACTGCTGTAAAGGCGATGTATGCGCCGAGCCCATTCGAACAGAAGTGCCGTATCCCCGAATCCCTTGGCTGCGAATTAAGCGAAGAAGGTTATATCAAGGTAGATGCTTTTCAGCAAACCACCATACCAGGCGTTTATGCCATTGGCGACGCAGCAGCAAAAATGCGCACCATTGCCAATGCCGTATCCACAGGGACTTGGGCCGGAATGAGCATCAGCAAAAAAATGATTCTGGAAGGGTTTTAGCCCTTATTTAAATATCAACGAAGGAATACCGATTCCGACGCCCACGCCGTACAACACATCGATCCAGAAAAAACGCAGGAAATTGAACACATAAATCAGCCCTATCAGAGGAAATGACAGGATGGCCAGCAGGTTTTTTTCTTTTATTTTTTCTTTGGCCTGTTCATATACGTTGGATGCATCCTGGTTGGACGGGATGGCGTGCGCACCGATGGATACACCCAGCCAGATGAGAAAATAGGACAAGGGGTGATCCAGTTGGAAGAATTTGATCGGCATGTAGGCCGGCAGGCAAATGAACAGACAGAGCAAGGTGTTGACAAAAAACGGCCCCATGGAAATCAGGAAAGTCGTGTAGAAATTGCTCGTGTTTTCATGGATCACGTAGCCTGCTGGGTTGCCGACCCTGAAATAGCAGGCATCAAAAACAGCCACTTTCCGCAACCTGCAAAAAAGCATGTGTGCAAATTCATGCACAATGATGCCGGGAAAGGTCAGAATGGAAATAATTTCACCAGGAATAAAGAACATGAGGTTTATTTTTTGGTCCAGCCGTTGGGGAATTGTTGCAAAAATTCTTCTCTGGAAATGATTTTTTTTGAATCGATCCGGTACTCCACCATATTGTAATACTCCCGGGCATCGGCGCTGGTGCTGTCTATCGACCGTGCTTTTTGCAAATACAGGAAAGCGTTTTTCCGGGCGCTTTCATCGCCTTTGTCGGCATAAATGCAGGCATAAGCCGAGGCAATGGAGGTCCAGAATGTGGCATTGCTCGAATCCAGTTCCAGTTGTTTGAACGATGCCTTCAAAAAACCTTCGTAGTCCTTGTTGTCGTACGTTGCGCCGATCGTAGCCTGGTTGATCAGCATTGCCATGTTGTATTCGGCCGGCATTTTGTCGGCGCATTGATTGAATTCCACGAGGGCTTCGGCAGATTTGTCTTCCGTCAGGCGGGCAATGCCACGGAAATACGAGGCCAGGGTGCTCAGTTCTTCCACTTCGGGTACTTTCTCGCTGGCCGAGGTCATCCGTTCGGCTGCCTGGGTATAGAAGCCGGCGGTAAACTGATTGTTGGAAGTTTTTATATCGTTGTAGGCCTGGTAGTATTTCCAGTTCCAGAAAAAAGCGCCGATCACGATCACGACGATGGCCGCCAGAAACGCTTTCACCCAGGTTGGGAAAGTCCGGTTGCGAATATCGGTCTCGCAGTCTTCACAAACAGGATAATTGGCAATATTGGAAAGGTGCCTGCTGCCGAAATCTTTTTCGCAGAACACGCAGACCGTCGGGTCGAATTCCTTTTCTATGTTTTCCAGTTCGAGGTGGCTGTCGTTGGGGAAGGTGGCCTGGATACACGCCGCGCAATACGTTTTACCTTCAATTTTGAGGGTGTCGTTGAGGGGCACATCTGTTTTCTGGCAGATGTCACAAGAGGTTTTTTTCATACAAGATTGGGGAAAAGGAACAGGGATTTTAATGATCGATGTTCAAAAGTAGTTTTTATTCGGTAATTCATGCCGTATAAAGCGTGTTTTTCAAAAAAACGGCACACCAGCGCCCTTCAATTCATCCCCCGATACTCATTCGGCGTCACGCCCACCCGTTGTTTGAACAGCCGGGTAAAATGCTGCGGGTATTTGAACCCGAGTTCGTAAGCCACCTCGCTCATGGATTTTCCGGGGTCGAAAATTTTTTCCTTGGCCATATCGATCACTTTGGCCTGGATGTATTCCTGGGCCGATTTGCCCGTTTCTCGTTTGATGAGATCGCCGAAATAATTGGCCGAGAGGTTCAACTGTCCGGCACAATACGACACCGAAGGCAGTCCTACGGTTTGCGGCTGGTCGGAATGGTAATAACTGTTCAGCAGGGTTTCAAAACGCTCCAGAATGCCTTTGTTCGCCGTGTCGCGGGTGATAAACTGCCGGTCGTAAAAACGCGTGCAGTAATTGAGAAACAACTCGATATTGGAAATAATCAGGCGCTTGCTGTGCTTGTCGATGGCGTGTTGCAGTTCGAATTGGATGTTCAACAGGCAATCCAGAATCGTATTCCGCTCGGCTTCCGAGAGGTGCAGCGCTTCGTGTAATTCATAGGAAAAAAAGGAATACTCGTCCATGTGTCTGCCCAGCGCCGTGCCCCGAATCAAATCGGGGTGAAATACTAGTACCTTGCCTTTAGGCTGATAGTAGGAGCCGTCGTTGACGATACTGACCACCTGTCCCGGCGCGATGAACACCAGCGTACCTTCTTCGTAATCGTAGGTATTGCAGCCGTAGCGCAGGTCGCCGCATTTTACCTCTTTCAGAAATGCGGCGTAAAACCCATAGCGGATTCTGGCATGCTGTCGGGGCGATGCTTTCGACAAATCAACCACACTCACCAACGGATGCAGGGTTTCGTTGTTGTTGAATTTATTGTACTGACTGATCGTCTCGAAGTTCAGGTAATTTTCCATAACGCTGTTTTTACTCCTCAAAAATAAGCGTTCTTTCACGACTTGAATGAAGCAGGCGCCCGAGTCGGTAATATTGGTACAGGATACTGTAATTCATATACAAAAACATCGGTAAGCGGGCCGGAACTTTGTGCCATCGATTCTACGGAATCTCCCTTTCCCAACACACAACAATTAAACATGAAAAAAAGAATTCTCGGCAATAGTGGCCTCGAAGTTTCAGAAATAGGCCTGGGTTGTATGGGCCTGAGTTTCGGGCTCGGGCCTGCCACTGATAAAGCGACTGCCATCCACCTCCTTCAAAAAGCCTTCGATCTGGGCATCACCTTTTTCGACTCGGCGGAGGCCTACGGCCCGAATGTGAACGAAGAACTGCTGGGCGAAGCACTGGCGCCTTTTCGCAAGGAAGTAGTTATCGCTACCAAATTCGGGTTTGAGCAGGGCAAAACCAGCCTGGGCCTCAACAGCCGCCCCGACAGCATCCGGAACATGACGGAAGGCGCCTTGAAACGCCTCCGAACGGACTGTATCGACCTGTTGTACCAGCACCGCGTAGACCCCAACGTACCCATCGAAGACGTGGCAGGTACGGTGCGCGACCTGATTGCCGAAGGCAAGGTGAAGCACTTCGGTATGTCGGAAGCAGGCGCGGCTACCATCCGCAAGGCGCATGCCGTGCAGCCTGTGACAGCCCTTCAAAGTGAGTATTCGCTGTGGTGGCGCGAGCCAGAGCAGGAAATTCTGCCTACGCTGGAAGAACTGGGCATCGGTTTCGTGCCGTTCAGCCCCCTCGGCAAGGGCTTTCTGACCGGCGCCATCGACGACAACACGCAATTCGATCCCACTGATTTCAGAAACATCGTGCCGCGTTTTTCAGAAGAAAACCGGAAGGCCAACCAGGTATTTGTGGATTTACTGAAAACCATTGCCGACGCGAAAGGCGCCACGCCCGCACAAATCGCTCTGGCCTGGCTTCTGACCCGAAAACCCTGGATCGTGCCCATTCCCGGCACCACCAAGGAACATCGCCTGCTGGAAAATGTCGGCGCCTTATCCGTACAACTTTCAAAAGAAGACCTCGACGGCATCGAAACGGCCGCTGCGGGTATTCAGGTGCAGGGCGCGCGGTATCCGCAACAACTGCAGGCGCTGGTAGGGAAGTAATGATTATTCGGTGATGGATAAGGAATGAAACGGATTCGGGCAGGTTAAAACAGTGTCGCCTGTTGTGATTCAAAAAAAATCCGCTGGTGTACATTACACTTAGTACCCCTTGTGTTTTCCTTCGTGTTCTCGTGTGTTTAATTATTTTACAACAAAGGACACGAAGGAAAACACAAGGGGCACTAAGCGTAGCGTCTACATACGGACTAGAATATGAGAAATCCGTTTCATCCGTTCTGCTACGACAGGTAATTGGATCGACTTGTGCGCCGCAGACAGGTGCCTGGCTCCTTTTACGACACTATTTTGATATTGAATGCACCATTGTTGGTAGCGCCCCATATCCGCAGCCAGAGTGGCAGGTACATTTCCGTACCCCTGGAAGTCGTAATGTCGCCCAGGTCGATGATGTTTTTTTCGAGCCAGCCGAATGATTTCAACATTTTCTTCACTTCTTCCTTGGCTGCCGCATCGTTACCACCTAAAAAAACATGGTGGTCGCCGTCGTTGATCATGGCAGGATTTACCATCAGTCCGCACCACATGGTGTTCAGCGTTTTAACCACTTTGGCTTGAGGGAATGTTTTTTGAATTTCCTCTCCCAGCGAGTTGGTATTGACCACGGAAAGCGAGGGCGGCATGCCTTTGGAGAAGTCGAGCGGATTGGAAACGTCGATAATAATTTTCCCGTCGATGTTTTGTTCGCCGGCCATTTTCAGCGCATCGATGGAGCCTGCGCCTGCGGTACAATTGAAAATAATTTCTGCGAAAGCGGCTGCATCGGCAAAGGTTCCTGCCGTGGCTTTGCCGGCGTGTTTGGCCACGAAGGCTTGCGCCTTTTCATTGTCTTTCGTTCTGGAACCTATCATAACGCTGTGCCCCAACTCAATCAATTTTGAACCGATGGTATCTCCAACCATGCCTGTTCCGAATACTGCGATGTTCATCATGACTTTTATTGTTTGATTTCAATAACAGTGCAAAGATGTGGGCGTGTGCAGGCGGACGAATGGTTCATAACTTGGTTGTGATGGTATAATTAGACGCGTGTTTTGAACAATGTAGATCAAGCGCCGCGTAGTCAATGTCTTGATTTTTAATTATTTGCATCAAATGCTTCGGGTTTGCCACCCAAAACGCACGTTATTTTAGAAAATGACTATCCGCGTATTGTACCCTGAGGAAGAAATACAGGCATCAAAAATCCTGAAACAGTGTTATTGCATCGCTCCACGGCATAGCGTTCATTCAACGGCAAAAGCCTGTAGTGTACAATATGTGGATAGTCATATTTTGGAATTATCCGGCTACGTCCTTCCATTTACAAAAGGCGTAACCGAACAAACACAATACCGCCATCCTATTCACCCTAATTAACCACCATTCCCATTTGCAGTGCAGCATATCTCGTGCCGGCAAATGCGCCTTCCGGGAAAGTCTCGTCAAGTACTTTTAAGTCCCCGGCCGACAGGTTGATGCTGGTCGCTGCGATGTTTTCCTTCAGGCGATTGGGGTTAGTGGTGCCGAAAAGTGGCAATATGTCGTTACCCTGATGCAGCACCCATGCCAGCGCCAACTGGGAAGCCGAACAGCCTTTTTCGCTGGCCATCTCCTGCAAAAAGGCTACTTTCTTTTTATTAGCCTCGAAATTTTCTCCTGTAAATCGGGGGGCATGCGCCCTGAAGTCGCCGACAGGAAATTGTCCGGTCAGTTCACCGCTCAGCAAGCCCCGGCTTAGCACACCATACGCTACAACTCCGATACCCAACTCGCGGCAAACCTGCAACAGATCTTTTTCAATTACCCGCGATGCCAGGGAATATTCTACTTCCACTGCCGCAATCGGATGCACCTTGTGCGCCCTTCTGATGATTTCTGGACTTGCTTCAGACAGTCCTATATGCTTCACCTTGCCCTGTTTGATCAAATCTGCGATAGCGCCTACTGTCTCCTCTATCGGAATAGCGGGGTGAATCCTTCCGGGCTGGTAAATGTCTATGGCGTCCACATTCAAGCGGGTTAGGGAATAGGCGGCGAAGTTTTTAACCGCTTCCGGCCTGGTATCAAAGCCAAGCCATTCGCCCGACGGTGCGCGTAGAGCGCCGAATTTTACACTGATAACGGGTTGGGCTTTTCTGCCTTTGAGCGCTTTCCGAATGAGCAGTTCGTTGTGCCCCATTCCGTAATAGTCGCCTGTGTCCAGAAAATTAATTCCCATGTCCAGCGCGGCCTGAATGGTTTTTATGCTTTCTGCATCATTGCGCGATTCCTTTGTTCCGTACATGTCGCTCATGCCCATTGTGCCAAGCCCTAGTGCGGAAACTTGCGGGCCATTCTTGCCCAATTGTAGTTGCTTCATTTTTTTAATGTTGAAATACGGAGCAAAAGTCGGGACTCGCTTTTTCCCGAACGTGGTGACAAGTTCAGAATTTTACGGCGGCCCTGTTTTGATCCCTGAATTGTTTAGGGGTAGTGTGTTCGAAGTGTTTGAAAAACTTGTTGAAGTTGGACGGGTCGAAGGTCAGTTGCCTTGCAATGGCGGCAATGCTTAAATCGGTAGAAAGAATCAGGTCTTTTGCTATCTCCATCAGTTTTTCCTCATACACATCGCAAGGCGATTTTTGGAGTTCGTCTTGGATGGTGTTGCTTAAATGGGTGGGGTGAATATGCAGTAGGGCAGCAAAATCCTGTACTTCGAAAGTGGTTTCCACTTTCCCGCTTCTCAGATCGTTCATGTGCTTTTCCAACTCGCTCAAAAACGCGTTTGTTATTTCGCCGGGCCGTTTCATGGTTTATTTTTTGATTTTCTGAATTCAAGCGGTGTCTGTGCCGTGTGTTTTTTAAAAAACTTTCCAAAATTAGCCGGGTCCGAGAAATCGAGTTGATAGGCTATTTCCGAAATGTCGTGGTCGGTAAACTGAATAAGCGCTTTGGCTTCACTCAGCAGGCGTTCATTAATAAAGGATAACGCGTTTTTGCCCGAAGCGGTTTTTACCGATTGCGAAAGGTGATTGGGGGTGATGTTGAGCATTTCGGCATACGCTTCAATGGTTCTTTTTTCGATGTAGAAATTGTTGATCAGTTGAACGAATTTTTGAAGCAATATTTGCTGCGGGGTGGTAAAACCTTCTTCCCATTGGCTGAACGCAAGTGTAAAATCCTTGAGTTGGTACAGCAGGGCGAGTAATTTGATCGAAGCGATTTTGTGCTGGCTGTCGGAGCAGTTTTCATAGGAAGTAAATACATCTTCAAAATGAGGGGTAAATTCTTCAAACTTCTGCTGGTTCAATTTGAAAAAATTGGTGTGTAGCATGTTAAAAAAAGGAAATTCCTTTTCAAAATCCGGCTTGAAAAAATCAAAACACGCTTTCTTAAAATACAGCAGATAACCATGCGCCGAATGGTCGCGGTAAAAACTGTACAACAAGCCCGGCGATTGAAAAACCAGGAAGGAGTTGAGTTCGGCAACGTTGGTATTGTCGTAGGTTATTTTGGTTTTGCCCGCATTGGAAACCAGGGCAACGAAATAAAAATCTTTCCGGAACGGGGGCTTGTAATTACTCATGGCCCCCTCGTTTTCTTTTAACCGCAGGCAATAAAAATTCGGGTTGCTTGTCCTGTAGAGGGACGGAATGGACCCCAAAAATTCATTTATTTCTTTGTAAAAGGGAATGATGGATGTTAATTCAGTCATTTCATTGGGCGTTCATTCATGGCACATTTCCTGCGTGTCAATGCGTTGATTTTAGGCCAGACAAATATATGATTTTGGATCGAAGGTGTGGGTAGGACGGGCTAAAGTCCATGCTACCCTTCGCGCCTGGCTATTCTCGCAACGCTGGCCGCAGTGGATTTGCTGAAAAACATTGCCGAGGCAAAAAACGCTACGCCTGCGCAAATCGCGCTGGCCTGGCTGCTAACCCGAAAACCATGGATCGTGCCTATTCCCGGCACCACCAAAGAACATCGCCTGCTGGAAAATGTTGGCGCCGTATCCGTACAACTTTCCAAAGAAGACCTCGACGGCATCGAAACCGCCGCAGCGGGCATTCAGGTGCAGGGTGCGCGGTATCCGCAGCAGTTGCAGGCGTTGGTGGGGAAGTGATGTTAATCCCATCATTTCACTGCAAATCAATGATTTTGTCTGCTTCCCGTATGCCGCTCAAATAAGCGCCGTGTGCCGTTGAAAAATAATCGGGTTCGGTGTGTTCGCCTGCAAAAAAAAGTTTGTTGTCCACCTCGGCGGCCAGGTCATCGAAGTGGCGCGGTTCGGTACCTACGGCGAAGTAGGAATAGGCGCCGTATGCATTTTCATTGGTGTTCCATTTCGTGCGCTGCAGATGGGTTGGTTCGGGAATGCTGCTACCATACATATCGCGCAGGTGCGCCATAATATCGCTGATTACTTGTGCATCCGACATGGATTCCGTCTGCCGGGCATAGTCGGCATAGGCAAACGTCATCAGGGCATTTGTCGACGGGTTTAGTTTTTTCACATTGACGAAGTAGTTGAACTTGTCCTTTGTTTCGGGCGTGTAAATGAGAAAAAACGCATCGTCCCAAAACGCTGTATCCCAGGTCAGCAGGAATTTATTGACGCAATTCATGCCTACTTTTTGAATAGCCGTTTGTTTGGCGGCGGGCAGGGCAGGGGCAAACTGGATACTGTTGTGTTTCAAAACGCCGAGTGGGGCCGTTACGATGACATAATCGGCTTCCGTAACAGCGCCGTTGTGCGTCACGCGCACCTTGCTGCCCGAATAATCCACAGCCGATACGCGCTGATTCAATTGCACATCCAGCCCGGCGGCGAGGTACTGAGGGATGGTATCGTAGCCATTGGTCGCTATTTTTTCGACGCCGCCGTATTCCTCACCCTCCCCGTAATACAGCGACGACACCTGGTCGAGGTCGCCCAAATCGAAGGTGACATACGTGGAAAGGAAGAAGCGCCACAACCGGCTGTTGGCATATTGCGGGTACTGTTCAAAAAAAACGGTTTCGAAACTCTTGTTGGCATTGCCGTGGGTCGCGAGGGTGTCCAGGATGTCGTAGAGTTCGTTTTCGGTATTGGTAAAAACGGTATCGCTGATTTCGATGCCTCCGAGGTCGTACGCGGCATAATTGGCGTCGTCGGAAAGGGTAGCGGTCATGCCGGCTTGTTGAGCCAGGTCCGTGATAGGGTTGCCACTGATGCCATGAATCCAACTGGCGCCCTCATCAAAAGCAACACCCAGCGAGCGGTTGGTACGCAGTCGGCCGCCCACTTTGTCCTGGGCTTCCAGCACCGTCACCGTGAACCCTTTTTCTTTCAGTTTTTTGGCAGCAGCGAGGCCGGCTATGCCTGCTCCAATGACGATGACGGATTTGTCGATGGGCGCTGTCTCCTTATCGCAGGCGGTCAGCAGAGAAGGCGACAAGATGGCAATACTGGCGCCTTTGAGGGTTTTTTTGATGAAAATTCTTCTTTTCATGCGCGGGTGTAGATTGTTGACGCTGCAAAGAAAGAATTAGTTTTACTTGTTGAGAGGATGGGCGGACGGATGAGACGGATTTTTTCGGATTACAAGGGTATTTTATCAAAAAAATATTTTGGGAAAGCAGGTACACGCTACGCTTAGTGCCCTTTGTGAAACCTTCGTGTACTTCGTGGTAAAAATTTTTAACCACAAAGTACACCACGGTTTCACAAAAGGACACAAAGCGTAGCGTGTACAAAATATACTTCCACGTTTATTGTGAACTTACGATTTCCGCACCAGCATTTTTTGAGTGCGGTAAAAGCCGTCGAGCAACTGTTCTATCAGGTGTTCCAGCGGCACATTGTTTTCCTGTACCCATTGTTTCAGGTCGTCTTGCAGGGTTATCCTGACCTGGGTTTTGTCGGAAGCAGCGGTGTCGACGCGTACCCAATCGCCTTCAAATGCTTCGTCGTAGGCGATGTCGTCGTCATCGTAGAAAATGACTGTTTCCGGCACCTCGATACCTGCCTTGCTGAGTTTAAAAGCAACGAGGGCTTCTACTTGAACATGATCAAAATCAACGGAACAGTCGCGAACAGACTCGCCTGTTTCTATCCTGCGAAGGGCTTCTGAAACCGATATTTTATGATTCGCCATTGTTAGTGTTCTTTGATTTGTGAGGCAAATACATGCGCCGTGTCCGTATTACCTGAAATTACAAAAGGTAACCTTTTAAAAATTAGAAAAGTTTAACCGGCAACCTTCATTTTGTCTCTTTTATCCCCCAAAAACAAAGCGGCTCGCTCCGGAATCCCTCCGAAGCGAGCCGCCCTCAACTCCTCAACCCCTCAACCTCTCACCCCCTCAACTAATATCAACCTCATCAACCCCCCAAAAAACTCAATTCTTCCCAACCGCCACCGTATTCCGGATCATATCCTGCATAATGCGGTATGACTCATACAGTTGGATGTCTTTTTTCTTGTCTTTCAGCCAGTCTTCGTTGCGGGCGATGCGCGAGGTGTCGCTCTGGATTTGTGGAATATCGGCCGCCAGGTTTTCGATGTTGAAGCCATTGATCGGCTGGAACAGGTTGTCGAACTGTTCGGCTTCCATGTCCTGGCGTTTGTTCCAGTTGCGATACTTCTCGAGTTGGAGCGGGTACTGCGACTGGTCTTTTTGTTTGCGCAGGCGCACGGCGTTGTCGCTCACTTTTTTGAACGTATCGTCCGACTTTACGCGGGCTTCGCTGTCCGATTTCAGTTTATCCAGGTTATTGATGCGGTAGGCGTTCTGTTTGAACGGTACGGCATCGATGGTCGTGGACGCAAGCGGGTAGTCGTTTTCGCGTTCGCCCAGGTCGATGTAGTTGTAGAAGTCAGGCAGCACGATGTCGGGCGTAACGCCGTCGAGTTGTGTGGTTTTGCCGGTAATGCGGTAGAATTTCTGAATGGTCAGTTTCATTTCACCCAGCGGCTTCACGGAGTCGTCGCCTGTGGCGTTATCGAGGTCGACAAAACGCTGCACAGTACCCTTGCCATAGGTGCCCGAAGAACCGACGATCACAGCGCGGCCGTAGTCCTGCATGGCAGCAGCGAGAATTTCGGAGGCCGAAGCGCTGAAACTGTTCACCATCACCACTAGCGGGCCGCCCCATTGTACGCGCGGATCGTTGTCCGACATGATTTCCGGCGTTTTGGTGCGGCTTTTCACCTGAACGATCGGGCCGTTTTCGATGAACAGACCCGACATCTGCACTACGTCGCGGAGCGAGCCGCCGCCGTTGTTGCGCAGGTCGAGGATGATGCCTTTAGCGCCTTCTTTTTTCAGTTTTTCCACTTCTTTGGCTACGTCGGCAGCGCAGGAGGTAACACCTTGCGGGGTGAAGTCGGCGTAAAATTTCGGCAGGTAGATGTATCCAACTTTATCCTGGGCGTCGCCGCTGTTGAGCATCAGCGATTTGGCAAAACCTTCTTCCATGATGACCACGTCGCGGGTGATGGTGATGGTTTTTTCCATGCCATCGGCCTTGCGCACGGAGAGGGTCACTTTAGAGCCTTTCGGGCCACGGATTTTGCTGACGACGTCGTCGATTTCCCAGCCCATTACATCGACGGACTCTGCATCGGTGGTGCCTTGTGCTACTTTCAGGATCACGTCTTTCGGTTGCAGGGTACCTTCTTTCCAGGCCGGACCGCCGGGTACGATTTCCGTGACGGTTGTTTTTTCGCCATCGCTTTGCAGGCGTGCGCCGATGCCTTCGAGTTTACCGGACATCTGAATGTCGAAGTTTTCCTTTTCACGCGGTGAGAAGTAGCCTGTGTGCGGGTCGAACACGTTGGTAATGGCATTCAGGTACACTTCCATGCGGCGCGTGCGATCCATTTTCAGGATCTGTTTCTGGCGCTTTTCGTAGGTGTCGAGCACCTTTTTGCGCATTTCTTCTTCGAGTTGCGCAAAAGTTTTCTTCTCGCCTTTGAAATCGGCTTTTTCCTGTTTTTGTTCTTCTTCCACGATACGGCTGAGCACTTCGAATTTCAGCCATTTTTCCCAGCGGCTGCGCAGTTCGGCGTCGTCTTTTGCCCACTGGAGTTTGTCGCCTTCGGTTTCCAGCAGTTCGTTTTTGCTGAAATCCATCGGTTTGGCCAGAATTTCCTGGTACCAGGATTGCGTTTTGGGCAGGGCTTTGTCGAACAACTGCAGCGAGAGGTTAAAAAACTCGAAAGTACCGGCATTGGCCTGGTCGTCGAGTTGCATCTCGAATTGTTTCAGTTGATTGATATCGTCCTGTGTAAACAGTCGTTTGCTATTGTCGATGTCCTTGAGGTACAAGGCATATACTTCTTTGGAGAACGAGTCGTCGATAGATTTCGGCTGGAAGTGCAGGCGGTCGAGGCCTTGCAACAGGGCGCGCATCAGCGCGGCTTCTTTCTGCGGGTTGGGTTCCGGTTGGCCGAACGGACGGAGCGCTCCGGTAAATATCGCGAGGCCTGCAATGCCTACAAAGGAGAACAGCAGGATGGACGATTTTAATTTCATATCCAATAAGAATTTGTCAAGATCAAATTTGCCGAAAGGCTTGAAGGAATGGAACATCGCTCGTTAAATGCGTTTTTGAATGTACAAAGATAAGCCATGATGCGTGCGAAAAACAGGATTAACAGGATGGTAACAGAGGGTTCTGCTCTTTAATGACACTCAAAAACCTTCCGCGTAACGCCCGGCAAACAAAAGATCACAAATTTCATACAAATGCTGCCAGCCCTTCGTATATTGTGTGAAACACGACACAGAACGAAAAGAACGTTCGATTTCCGGCATTGTTTCCCTTTTTTTCTACGAACGTACGAAAGAAACGGTTTTTGGCAACTTTTCAAACGCCTAACTTGTGACTTTCAGACAAACAACAGTAAAAAAGGGCCAAGGGTTGGAAATGTTTTCCGGCTTGGTATTTGGCATTACCTTTGTCGGAGTAGAAACCTCACCCAAACCGATTAAATAATACTATGGATTTCGGATACCTCCTGCGCATTCTGGCCCGCCGCAAGTGGCTGATTGCCGGCGCCATGCTCACGGCAGCCGTTGCTACTTTTTTGCTGATTGGCCTGCGCCCGGAAAAGTACAAGGCGAGTGTGATACTCGCCACAGGTATTGTCAATTACAAGGGCATCAATTCCGACAATTCCGATGCTTTTGTGCAGCAATACCAGGTGCAAAATGCCTTTTCCAACCTCATCGAGTTTGTATTGTCGCGGTCGAGCATGAAAATTCTCACCATTCACATGCTCAAACACGACCTGTCGGCCGGCGCCAATCAACAGGAGCACCCGTATCGGAAGGCCAACCCCAAACTCTCGCAATTCAGCCAGGAAGAGCAAAACCAGTTGATAGCCGAACTCGCTAAAATCAACCTCGACAGCATCAACGACCCTTCGTTCAGCCAGCAGTTCGACTACCTGCTCGATAAAATTGCCCGCGCTTACGGGTACGACCACGATGCCCTGCGCCGCAGCATCGACGTGAAACGAAAAGGCGAAACTGACTATCTGTCGATTGAAGTCGTGACGGAAAATCCGCAGTTGTCACAGGTGATGGCCAATACCTTTGCCGGCCGTTTTCTCGCTTACTACCACAATATTTCGGTGCGCGAAAAGCGGAAAAATGTAGAAACCTACTCCAAACTGGCTGCGGATAAAAAATTCGTTGTCGACTCCATCAACAACGTCCGCTTCGAATACCTCAAAGCCAAAGGACTGCCGGTGCTGGGCAAACAAAGCGAGGAACTCGTAGGCCAGATCACCAAACTTGAAATAGAACGCCAGCGCGCCGATTCGCGCAAAAAAGCCGCCGCAGGCTCCGTCGAACGCATCAAAAAGTACGAGGACAACCGCGAATCGCGCGACGCCCGCGAAGTGCAGGCCCGCGTGGAAGAAAAAAACAACACCATCGACCAGATGGAACGGGTGCGCGAACTCACCCAGCGCAGCCTCGAAACCAAAGGCAAGGACGCCGATGTGGAAGCCGAACTGGCAGAAGCCAAAGCCGAACTCAACAACGCCGTGCGCAGTTCTGCGCGCGTGCAAGGCAAATTGCGCACCGACGAAACCAAACGCACCCGCGAAGACCTGTACAAGGAGCGCGTATCGACCGACCTCGACCGCATCGATGCGGAAGAAAACTATGACCGCCTGAACAATGAAATCTGGAAACTCAAGGGCCAACTCGGCAGCATGGTGGTCAACGATGAAATTTCCAGCCGCATGTTGAAAGATGAAGAACGGGCCCTGGCAGAATTTAACAAGGTCAACGACGAACTCATCAATGCCAAACTCAACCTTGAAAATGCCGAAAATCCGCTGTCGGTGGTGGAAAATGCGCAATTGCCCGAATGGCCCGAGCCGAACCGGCAAACACTCATCAGCGTTTTCGCCGCTATTGTGGTGGGTACGCTGACGATTATTGCGCTGTTTGTGCTGGCCTATTTGGATAAAAGTTTGCAGTCGCCCGATCTGTTTAAACGCTACACCAATCAGTTGCCATTGCTCGGCTCCATCAGCGCTGTGCCGGTAAAAGGGCTGGATTTTGAAGAACTGTTTGCCGGAAAGAATGCTTCCAAACAGGTGTCGACTTTCCGGGAAGGGCTCCGAAAACTCCGTTCGGCGCTGCTGCAAACGACCGATAAAACCTACCTTTTTGTGAGCCTCAAAGGCATGGAAGGCAAAACATTTACCATGCACGCACTGGCGCACTCGCTGGCCGCCAACCACAAAAAGGTGCTGATGCTCGACACCAATTTCAAAACTCCCCTGTCGGAAAAATACTCGGACAGCCCGACGCCCAACAGCGCCTTGCTGAACAAACTCATTCGAGAACACGGTTTTTCCAATGTTTTCCTGATGAAAAATCCCTCGGAAGACCTGAAACAGGAACGCCGCGTGGATATCATCGGCAATGTGGGCATCCATAAATCGCCGTCGGAAGTTTTGGACGACAAAAAATTCAGGCAGTTCCTCGCGGCACTCGGCGAGCAGTACGACTACATTTTTATGGAAGCGGCCTCGCTCACGCAGTATTCCGATGCTTACGAACTGGTGCCATTTGCCGACAAGGTAATTGCCGTTTTCAATGCCAAATCGAGCATCGGACATGCCGATGCCGAAACGCTGGATAACCTGCGCGACCTGCGCGAAAAATTTGCCGGAGCCATCCTGACCGAAGTGGATGCGCGCAATATGAATTGAGATGTCCCATTACTGGATTCGTTCGGGTTTTTTTACGCTGCTGGAAAAAGGCGCTGCGCTGGTGTTCAGCCTGGGCACTGCCATGCTGCTGTTGCGGCTGCTCGACAAACCGACTTTTGCGGCCTGGGGCATTTTTACCATCATCGGTTATTTTGTGGAAATGGGCCGCAACGGACTGATTCAGAATGGTTTGGTGCGGGCGCTGGCGATCCACAAAGACGATAAAAAGGTATACGCCGACATTTCGACGGCTTCTTTTGTGCTCAACCTTGCCTTTTCTCTGGTATCGAGCCTGGTGCTGTGGAGCATCGCCGCCTGGCTGGCCCGGCAATATCAGGCTCCGCAACTGCTTCAATTGTTGCCGGTATATTTTGCCCTTAACATCATCATGGCGCCGTATGCGCACTTCGCTTTTGTGCAGCAGGCGAATTTTGAATTTCGGGGAATTTTCGGGAGCACTTTTTTCTACCGGGGCGCTTTGTTTGTCTGGATTGCCGGGTGCTGGCTGAGCGGCCGGCCTGTTCAATTGCCCGAACTGGCCGTGGCCATGCTGGTCGGCGCCTTGTTGGGTTCGGGCGTGGGCTGGTACTTCGCCCGCCCGTTTCTGGTTTTTTCAGGTAAACCGGAACTGAAATGGATCAAACACCTGCTCGGATACGGGCAATATGTGCTAGGCACCAACCTGAGCACCATGTTTTACAAAAACATCGATAAACTCTCGCTGGGCTACCTACTTGGCCCTGCCGCTTTTGCCGTGTACGATGCTGCCGGCAAGGTGACGCAGATGGTGGAAGCGCCGTCGTTCAGCATCGCAGCGGTGGTGTTCCCGAAAAGTGCCGAACGCATGGCGCTCGATGGCGCACAAGGGGTGAAGGCACTGTACGAACAGAGCGTGGCGGCGATTCTGGCTATTATCCTGCCGTTTTTGCTGGGTGTGCTGGTGTTTGCCGAGCCGATTATTGGGGTTTTTGCAGGCCCACAGTACGCCGATTCGGCGGATGTGCTACGGCTGACGGCATTTTTCGGACTGTTTATGCCGTTTGCGGTGCAATTCGGGACGGTGATGGATTCTACGGGTAGGCCGGCGCTGAATTTTGTGTGTACGCTTTTTACGGCCCTGCTCAACTGGGGTTTGAGTATTGTGTTCGTTCGCACATTTGGTCTGTTCGGTGCTGCATTTGCTACGCTGGCGGGGTATGCCGTCAGTTTTGTCGTTATGCAGTATTTTTTATATAAATATTTTAAAATCAATGCGTTAAGGGCGTTTGGATATGTGCCGAAGATGTATGGGAGGGTGTTGCGCGGGACCTCACCCCCCGGCCTCTCCGAGGGAGGGGGGGTGACTTCCCCTTTGACATTCCCTGATAAGGATGCCAGGGGTACTCGCTCCCCCTCTCCCTCGGAGAGGGGGCCGGGGGGTGAGGTCCCGTGCCAGGAAGATGTCATTTTTTTCACCCTCTTCCGCACCGACAATCCCTACTCGTCCATTTCTTTATCTATGGCAAAGGAACTGGCTAAAAAACACCGGGTTTTTTATGTCAACCATCCATATTCGCTGAAAGACATTGTGCAGGGATGGCGCTCGGGCGATGCCATGCTGCGCCGCCGATTGCCCCGATTACTGACGGGCCGGGTGCGTTACGAAGCGCTGGACAGTATCCCGCAGAATTTTATTGCCGTTCAGCCACCGGCTACGCTGCCGATCAACTGGCTGCCTCCGGGGCGCATGTACAACCTGCTTCAACGCTGGAACAACGGCATTATCTTGCGCGCCATCCGCAAAACCCTGCGGAAGTATGCAGTGCGTAATTACGTGTATATCAACTGCTACGATCCTTTTTATGCAGGTTCATTGCCCGATAACATGGGCGCGCGCTGCCGCATTTACCACTGCATCGACGACATCACACAAAACGCCTACACCGACCGGCACGGCACTGCGCTGGAAAATGAAGCCTGCCGCACGGCCGACCTGACGTTTGTGACCTCCACCAATTTGTACAAACTGAAAGCGCCCTATGCCCGCCGTATTACGACGTATTTCAATGCCGCCGACATATCGGTTTTCCGCAGGGTACGGGAAGAAACATTTCCGCGTCCTGCCGAACTGTCAGACCGGGAGGGCAAGGTAATCGGATTTATCGGCAACCTCGATGAATTGCGCATCGATTACCCGCTGTTGAAAAACATTGCCCTCGCTTTCCCGCAGCATACGCTCTTGCTGGTAGGGCCGGTGAATAGTGCGGAGCCCCGGGAACTGGGACTTGATCGCCTGCCGAATGTCATTTTTGCCGGAAGCCGGAATTTGCACGATTTGCCACCCCTGCTCCAGCACATGGACGTCGTACTAATCCCGTTTTTGAAAAATACGCTGACAAAAAGCATCTACCCACTGAAAATCAATGAGTACCTGGCGGCCGGAAAACCGGTGGTGTCGACCACTTTTTCTGATGATATCCGCACTTTTGCCAATCTGATTTACCTGGCAGAAGATGAAACTTCTTTTATCAATCAAATTGCCGAAGCCTTGCAGGAAAACAACCCGGCGTTGGTGCAGCAACGCGTGGAATGTGCCCAATCCAACACCTGGGAGGCTCGCATCCGGCAACTCTGGAAAGAAGTAAATGAAGTCCTGAGTCCCAAGTCCTGAGTCGGGCTTGGGTAGTGAAGGAGAACGGGGGATAGCATTTGATTTTTTTCAAAAAATGTATTTGAAACAATTGATTGAAATAAATTTGGGCATCCTCAACCCCTCAACCCCTCAACCCCTCAACCTCTCATCTCCTCAACCCCTCAACCTGTCATCCTTTCGCGCGTACCACTCCCCGTTGCCTTCCCAGCATCCACTCATAAGCGCCGAACATCACACCGGAGAAGAACAGGTCGCCGAGGATCGTATTTTTCAAAAATGGCAGACCGGCTACGAAACAGGCTGTGAGCCCCGCAGGAGTGTGCGGGTACATGCCACTATCGAGCCAGGTGCTGAAATTGGTGACCAGAAAGAATATTGCGGAGGCCGACAAACTGGCGAACAGCAGGCGCGCAGGTGTCACTTTTTGCCGCAGTAAGGTCCAGCCAAGGAGCATTACCAAGCCAAAAGCCACATAAATCCACCAGGAAGTGATAAATGTAAACTCCGGATAATATTGTCGGTAAATGACGTTGTTCAGCACCAGATCACTCAGGAACAATGCCAGAAAAGGCACACTCAGCATCCGGATTTGCTGGCTGAAATAAGCGGCTCCAAAAAGCGCCATCGCGCTAATCGGCGTGAAGTTGTCGGGGTGTGGAAGCAGGCGCGAGAGGGCTGCAAGCGCGGTAAGGGCAATCGCGAGGCGAAGTTTCATCTCTTTGGAAAAATTTTATGCTGTACTGTCGAAACGGATTTCTCATGCACAACCAAATGAGGCTGCAAAGATAGAACGATCCGGGGCCGTCTTGCAAAGTTTCGCTCCAACTATTTGCGGGTGGGGCATCTGCAATTCATTTTTTACTTAATGAACATTGAAGCCTGTTCATTTGTCGTTTCTCCAAAAATTACCTATACTTCTCCATTTTCCCCTATGATTGCCCTCCATTTGGTTATCGGTTATCAGGGTGGTTATGATACATTTGCCCTCCCTTGCGGCCATCCGATTATGAAAGCAATAAGAAACTGTTTTAAGCATCCATAAATGCCCCATTACCACCCTGATAACCAATAACAGATAACTGATAACTTAAAATAAGCATGAAGCAACGCATTCTTTTCTTTCTCTTCTTTGGTACTACCATCCTTTCCGCCCAGCCTGAGCGATGGCAGCAACGCGTGGATTACAACATGAACATAGACATGGACGCTGCGCGCCACCAATACCACGGCACGATGCGCCTTGCCTACACCAACAATAGCCCTGACACGCTCGACAAGGTATTTTTTCACCAGTATTTCAATGCTTTCCAGCCCAACAGCATGATGGATGTGCGCTCGCGCACTATTGAAGATCCTGACCGGCGGGTGCTCGACCGCATCCTGAAACTAAAACCCGAAGAACAAGGCTATATCAAGGTGAACACCCTGAAACACAACGGCAAAGGGGTGCGTTTCATGTCCAATGAAACCATACTCGAAGTGACGCTTTCCGAACCCATCCTGCCGGGCAGCACCACGGTATTTGAAATGGAATGGGATGCACAGGTGCCGCTGCAGGTGCGCCGCTCGGGCCGCGACAACCGCGAAGGGGTGGCTTATTCCATGTCGCAATGGTACCCAAAACTCTGCGAATACGACTACCAGGGCTGGCACGCCAATCCGTACATCGCCCGCGAGTTTTATGGCGTATGGGGCGACTTCGACGTGAAAATTTCTATCGACAAAAACTATGTAGTAGCAGCAGGCGGCTACCTCCAAAACCCGCAGGAAACCGGCTATGGCTACGAAGACCCAACACAGCCGTTGCGTCGGCCCGAAGGCGACAAACTCCTGTGGCATTTCAAAACACCCAATGTGCACGATTTCTGCTGGGCGGCCGATCCGGAATATACCCAGGTGGTACACAAGGCGGAAGACGGCACAACGATTCGTTTTTTCTGGCAAAAAGGAAAAGGTTACGACGAACAATGGCAAAAACTGCCGGCCATCATGGATCGCGCGCGTACACACATGAACAAACATTTTGGCAAATATCCTTACCAGGAATATTACTTCATTCAGGGTGGCGACGGCGGAATGGAGTATCCCCTGGCAACGCTTATGAATGGCAAAACTTCGCTGAATTCATTGGTAGGTACGGCCGTACACGAACAATTGCACTCCTGGTACCAGATGATTCTTGGCACCAATGAAAGCCTCTATGCCTGGATGGACGAAGGATTTACCTCTTTCGCAGAAGATATTGTGATGAATGAACTGGCCCGCGAAGGTTTTCTGCCCGGGCAGGCAGCAGAAGAAAATCCGCATGAAGGGGTATACCGCGCCTACCAGCAATTGGCCAGCAGCGGCAAGGAAGAGCCGCTCACTACTCATGCCGACCATTTCAACTGCAACTATGCCTATTCTGTGGCCGCCTACGTCAAAGGCGATGTGTTTCTGTCCCAACTGGAATACATCATCGGCAAGGATGCTTTTGCCAAAGGCCTGCTGCGGTATTTCGATACCTGGAAATTCAAACATCCCAATGCCAATGACTGCGTCCGCGTATTTGAAAAACAAAGCGGCCTCGAACTCGACTGGTACAAGGAAGATTTCGTCAACAGCATCAAAACAGTTGACTACGCGATCGATACGGTATATGAAAATGACAAAAACACGTACGTATCCATCCAGCGCAAAGGTCTGATGGCCATGCCACTCGATATTGTGGTGACTTACTCCAACGACGATCAGGAAATTTTCTACGCCCCGCTGGAAAGCATGCGCGGCGAAAAAGCACCCGAAAGCAATACCAAACGTACGCTCCTGCCCGATCACCGCTGGGTAGACCCCGGATTTACGTTTGAAATACCGTGTAAGTTGAAAAAGATTGCCAAAATTGAAATCGACCCCAGCCATCGGATGGCCGATCAGGATTGGGAAGATAATTTGTGGAAAAAATAAAGTCCTGAGTCCTAAGTCCTAAGTCCTAAGTCCGTAGAGTACACCTTCATGCTCTTGGCATTGTTATTTGTGAATGCCAAGAGCATGAAGGTGTACTCTACGGACTTAGGACTTAGGACTCAGGACTCAGGACTTACGACTTAGGACTAAGTTTTCTTACCTTTGCCCCATGCAATACGAAAATTTACAAATAGACCTGCAAGACGGCATCGCAATGGTGACCATCAGCCGTGAAAAAGCCCTGAATGCCCTGAATCGCCGCACCATGGAAGAACTGGAGCACTTTTTTGGTGAGGCAGCATACGACCTGGAAGGGCTGAAAGGCATCATATTGACCGGCGCGGGAGAAAAAGCATTTGTAGCAGGAGCAGATATTACCGAATTTCAAGGCCTCAGCGCACACGAGGGCATGGAATTAGCCAAACGCGGACAGGATATTTTCTTTTTGGTAGAACGGTTCCCCAAACCGGTAGTTGCGGCAGTCAACGGTTTTGCACTGGGTGGAGGTTGCGAACTCGCCATGGCCTGCCACCTGCGCGTAGCGGGCGAAAAAGCCAAATTCGGTCAACCGGAAGTAAATCTCGGACTTATTCCAGGCTACGGCGGCACCCAGCGCCTGATACAATACATCGGCAAAACCAAAGCCATGGAACTGCTCATGACGGCTGATATCATTGGCGCCGATGACGCACGTCAACTGGGCCTGGTCAACTACCTCGTACCTTCGGGCTCCGAAATTGACAAAGCCAAAGAACTGATCGAAAAGATTGCTACCAAAGCGCCCTTCGCGATTTCCAAAGTAATCGAATGTGTCAATGCCTATTATGAAACGGGTGTCGACGGCTTCTGGAAAGAAGTTGATGCGTTCGGCGAATGCAGCGGTACGGAAGACTTCAGAGAAGGAGCCGCCGCATTTGTGGAAAAAAGAAAAGCAACCTTTTCTGGTAAATAGTGTTTTCTGGCGTGTCGATCAGACTAAAAAAGAGGCGTTTGCACGCATGAGGCAGGCGAATCCGACATTAGCATTCGTATGAATACCAAAATAGAGACGGACATTATTATCATCGGAGCAGGCCCAGTAGGCCTGTTTGCCGTTTTTGAGGCAGGCCTTTTGAAAATGCGCTGCCACCTGATCGATGCCTTGCCACAACCCGGCGGACAATTGACAGAAATTTATCCTAAAAAACCGATCTACGACATCCCGGGTTATCCTTCCGTGCTGGCCGGCGATCTGGTGCAAAACCTGATGCAACAAATCGCGCCATTCAGCCCCGGATTCACCCTCGGCGAACGCGCAGAAAGCGTCGAAAAACAGGACGACGGCCGCTGGCTGGTGACCACTTCCCGCGGAACACAACACCTGGCGCCGGTGATTTTTATTGCAGGCGGCCTCGGCAGTTTTGAACCGCGCAAACCGCCCATCGACAACATCGAGCACTTCGAAGACCACGGCGTGGAATACTTCGTTCGCACCCCCGACATATACAAAAATCGTCGGGTCGTCATCGCCGGTGGCGGCGACTCCGCGCTCGACTGGACGATCTATCTGGCCGACTTGGCAGAGAAAATTACACTGATTCACCGCCGAACAGAATTCCGCGGAGCGCCCGATTCTGTGGAAAAAGTAATGGAACTGGCAGAATCCGGCAAGATCAAACTCATCACCAATGCACAAGTAGTTGGTTTACAAGGCAATGGCGAATTGCATGGCGTAACTATCCAGCATGATACCGAAGGCGAGTTCCAGGTAGATGCCGATCATTTCGTTCCGCTGTTTGGCCTCACTCCCAAACTTGGCCCGATAGGTGAATGGGGATTAGCCATCGACAAAGGCGCTGTAGAAGTGAACACCTCCGACTATTCCACCAGCGTTCCAGGCATTTATGCCATCGGTGATATCAACACCTATCCAGGTAAATTAAAACTAATTCTCTGCGGCTTCCACGAAGCAACGCTGGCCTGTCAGTCGGCGTTTAAAGTGGCTTTCCCTGACAAAAAACTGTCGTTCAAGTACACGACGGTGACGGGGATTGAAGCGCTGTAAATTGAGTTATGAGTTATGAGTTATGAGTTTTACTCACAATGCTATCGGCATTTTCAAAAGAGTGGCCGATAGCATTGTGAGTAAAACTCATAACTCATCACTCATAACTCATAACTCTCCTCTGCATGAATACCATCCAAGTCAACATCATCGACCGTGAAGGCGCCCGGCACGAACTAGAAGCCCCCACTGATATGAATATGAGTGTCATGGAATTGTGCAAATCGTACGAACTTCCGGTAGAGGGCACTTGCGGCGGCATGGCGCTCTGCGCCTCCTGCCATGTGTACGTATTGAGCGACCAGGAACTCCCGGAACCTACCGACGACGAAATTGCGATGCTGGATGCCGCGTTTTTTGTAAAACCCAACAGTCGCCTCGGTTGTCAGTTGAAACTGAAAAATGAAATGGACGGACTGACGCTGGAGTTGGCACCGGTTTGAGTTATGAGTTTTAAAGTTATGAGTTATGAGTTTTACTCACATTGCTTTCGGCTTTTTCAATAGTAATTTTCTCATCTGTGGCATGAGAGTACAGCACCATAACTCATAACTCATAACTCATAACTTTAAAACTCATAACTCATAACTCCACTCAGTCCACTTTCAACACCTCAATCTCCGCCGATTTCCAATGAACGGCCTTTTGCAATTCATAATTCTGCAGGCGATTGTGGTAAAAGTACAAGACGCGGAAATTGGAAGATACGATATGTCCTTCCTTGGTAAGGCTCAGTGGTTTTTCCGCATGGAAAATACCGAGGTTTTTCACGCCATCGCGCACCACTTCTTCGGGCGAGCGATGTATTTCAGGCGCCAGTCGAATTTTGCCCTGTTGTTCCCATAAATAAAGACGGGTTTGCATTTGTTCCACCACTTCCACGACAGCGTGGAAAGGGAACATATAATCGTCGGGGGGAAGGCGCAGGATGCCGAACAGGTCGAGTTTAGGGTTCTCATGCATCAGCATTTCGAATACGGCAAATGCTGTCAAGTGGCTACTAAGTACCACATTTTCAAGGTGATAGCGTTCTACAATCCGTTCAGCCAGTATTTTGGTGTATTCCTCTTCCCGCTGTCGGTCTTCATTTACCTCGTTTTTGGAGGTAAAATAATGCCGGATATCCAGTTCGTTTCCAAAACGATCGTAACTGCGGCCTTCAGCATCCACCATATTGCCCAGCACATCGAGCGGGCGGCCAATGCTAAGCGTTATATCGCTGGTGGTAGAAAAAAAGCGCCAGATAAAACGCAGCCAGCCGCGTACACTTTTGCCTTCGTCGCGCAGGCGGATGTAATTTTCCTTACCTGTACTGCGCAGGTGTTGTTCGATCAAAAACGGCGCTTCCAGTACGAAATTGTAACAGATTACCAGCGGCACGATAAACACTTTTTTGCCGTTCTCCTGCTGGCACATAGCGCGTTGGGCTTCTACGGCAGTGCCTAAAAGGCCCATTTTCAGGTCAGTTTCCAGTTCCCCCGAACGCGAGCGTGTACCACCTGGGAAAAACAGCGTATTCACCCCGCGCTGAATACTCAGGTTGCTCATCACCTTGAGCGTTTCGAGGTAAATGGGGTTCTTTTTCCGACGGTCGACACGATAGGCGCCCAGCCGGTTCATGAAGTAGGCAGCCGGCCCGAAATTGTACAGGTTGAGCCCTGCCCCGTAACTAAACGAAGGCATGCCCAGCATCTGGTCGAGCGCATACCCGACCAGAATAGAGTCGAGGTTGCTGCTGTGGGTAGGAACGACCACCACCGTACCGTGTTTGAAGAGTTCGCGCACCGTAGCCGTGTCGCCGGTCATATTCAGGCGTTCGTACAGGTGCCGGCGCCCCCTCCAGATTGCGCGCAGGCTTTTGCCTACGGCAGCATTAAAAATGCGGTTGAAAAAAGCAGTCAGGAATCGTTGTGCAAAACGGAAGGTTGGAATCTGAAACGTCCCGACAATTTCTTCCGAATACCGGTGGATGATTTTTTGCAGCAAATCCTCGGCCGCAGCCTTGGCTTGCGGATCGTCGCGGTCGAGCGATTTTTTGATCAGTTTTTTGCTGATGCGGTTCCAGAATTGCCGTTCATTGGGCGGATCCACTTTCCAGGGATCTTCCTTGATACGGATACGCTCCTGGTACATGGTTTTGACGATCACATCGGCCAGGTCCTTGCGGTGTTTGCTGACGAGGCGTTTGAACGTGAACTCATCGATTTCGCGAATAAAATCTGCACGATCCTTGCTGAGCCGGTAAATCGGCCAGTCTTCGATGCGTTCAATGATACGGGGGTATATGACGATGTCTTTCTTCATAGAACAACTGGTTGAAAATCAACCTGTTTGATTATTTAGCCGGTTTAGCCCATTTGGCAATAAATTCCAGCAGTTCGGTTCTGCCCATTCTTTTTTCAGCAGAGGTAGTGAAATAGGTCGGAAGATTTTCCCAGGTTTCAGATAATTTATCCATAAACGCCCCAATGTTGCGCTGAAGGGTGTCTTTGCCGATTTTGTCCGACTTGGTAAATACGAGCACAAAAGGCACCCCGGCTTCGCCGAGCCCGTTGATAAAATCCAGGTCAATTTTGGTAGGTGGAATCGTGGAATCAATCAGTACGAATGCTGCTATCAGTTCTTCCCGGTGGTGAAAGTAGCCGTCGATCATGCTTTTGAGGTTCTTCTGCTCGGTTTTCGACACACGAGCATAACCGTAACCGGGCAGGTCGACGAGGTACCAGGACTGATTGATAAGGAAAAAATTCAGCAGGCGCGTTTTACCCGGAGTGGCCGACACTTTGGCTAAACCCTTGTGTGTCAGCATATTGATCAGCGAGGATTTACCTACGTTGGATCGGCCGATAAATGCAAACTCGGGCCGTCCGTCTGTGGGACAGGCGCCGACTTTGGGGTAACTGGCAATAAACTCTGCACTTTTGACTTCCATAATGAAGGGCGAAGGTAGCGAATTCCCGCCAAGTCGGTCAGGGTTCGCTGCTTTCGCGTTTCTCGTTTTCCCAATCGGTGCGCGCCAGCACAATCAGAACAACGCCGGCCACTGTCATCAGGATTTTAAGTACAAATGCCAAAAGGGCTCCACCCCATTCCATCCAGCCCAGAAACACCCAGCGCACACCTACCAGCGACATGATGATGGCCGTAATGCCAAAGATGAACAACAGAAAACCCAGAACAAGCCAGTAACTTTTATTTTTCATATTTTGTGGTATCACGTCGGCAGGGTTTGAAACCCTGCCGACGTTTGATGTTTATAAAAAACTGCATTTCCCCTAACTTTGAGCGCCCGAATTTGTTTGACAGACACCAAAAAAAATTCAAATTGCTTCCCGTTACCGAACCACATATTCCCGCTACCAAACTCATCGAATGCCCGCGTGACGCCATGCAGGGGATTCATCCTTTTATCCCTACCGATGTAAAGGCGGCCTACATCAACCAGTTGTTGCGGGTAGGGTTCGATTCCATCGATTTTGGCTCTTTTGTAAGCCCAAAAGCCATCCCGCAAATGCGCGATACGGCGGAAGTGCTCGCAAAATTAGACCTTTCCCATACGAATACGAAACTTTTGGCCATTGTAGCCAACGAACGTGGCGCACAGGATGCTTGCCAGCACCCCGAAATAACCTATCTGGGATATCCATTCAGTATCAGCGAAACATTTCAGTTGCGCAACACCAATGCCACCATTGCTGAAAGTGTGGAACGCACCAAATCTATTCAGGAACTGTGTGAAAAATACGGAAAACAACTCGTTTTATACATTTCCATGGGCTTCGGAAACCCGTATGGCGACCCCTGGAATGTGGAAATTGTGCAGCGCTGGGTAGATGTGCTGGTACCCATGGGCATCCGCATCTTTTCTTTGTCGGACACGATTGGCTGCTCCAATCCGCAGAATATTTCCTACTTGTTCGGCAATCTGATACCGGCCTATCCACAGGTTGAATTTGGCGCGCACCTGCACACCCAGCCGCACAACTGGCGGGAGAAAATAGAAGCCGCCTGGCGCAATGGATGCCGTCGCTATGATGGCGCCCTGCGCGGCTACGGCGGTTGCCCGATGGCCAAAGACGACCTGACTGGCAATATGGCTACCGAAAACCTGGTGTTTTTCTTTGATGAAGTAAATGCCGGACTGGCATTGGACCGTTCGGCATTTGGAAAGGGCATGGCGATGGTCGATCAAGTGTTTCCACATTGAGCGATTGGAGGGATTAGAACAACCAGTGTTTGGGAAAAGCAGACACACTCTACGCCTTGTGTCCTTTGTGAAACCTTGGTGTTCTTCGTGGTAAAAAATTTAACCACAACGAACACCAAGGTTTCACAAAGGACACTAAGAGCGTGTACAAATGATAACATTATAGTTAGTATTGTCAACAGGCCACAAATCCTCCGTTTCAAGCCCCATAGCCCTGCTCCGCAATGCGCCGCGCCCTTTCCATAAAGGTTTCCGGTGTGTCGTCGGTTGTAACACCCAGCCCGTCGATGTACCGATTGAAGAAACTGAACAACGCTGCAATCAGTACCGTATCATGGATTTCGAAGTCAGTAGCGCCCAGATGGCGCGCCAATTTTACCTGCTCAAGTCGCACATAGGTACCACCCCGGTGCACACTTTGGGCAATGGACAACAGTGCTTTCATTTTTGCAGAAAGATCAGAATGTGGAATGTCCGAGAGCGTTTTTTCTACGGTTTCTTGATTGGCATTCAGGTGGCATTGGGCTACTGCGCTATGCACATTTTTGCAAATTGTACATTGATTGAGGCCCGACACGTATGCGCCGATGAGTTCGCGCTCGCCCCGACTCAGGCCTTCATCTGTGCAAAGCAACGCATTGGTGAGCGCCGTAAGCCCGGGAGCGATGGCGGGTCGGAAAGCCATAAGGCCGTGCATTCCGGGCAGGTTTTCAGGTAAAGAAATGTAAGACATGGGTGTTATTTGGGTGATGAACCAACGTATCCTGTTTCTTCGACAATCTTGCGGCCGCGTTCGCGATACATATCGGGGTCGTCCGGAGCGAACGTGTTCAGGCCATCCACATACCGGTTGAACATGCAAAAGGCCGCAGCAATGAGCACGGTGTCGTGAATTTCAAGGTCGGATGCGCCGGCAAGACGTGCCAGTTCCACCGTATCTGCGTCTACAAATTTCCCGCCCAGTTGCACCTGTTCGGCAATGGCCAGCAAGGATTTCATTCGGGAAGAAATCGGCGCTGTCTGGTAGTCGCGCAACACTTTGTCTACCAGGTTTTCCTGTTCTGGTAAAAGAAATCGTGCTACAGCGCCGTGTATGTTTTTACAAAAAAAACAATCGTTCAGCGAGGAAACGAATGTCGCAATCAGTTCGCGCTCGCCCTTGGAAAGACCTTCATCGGAGCGTAGCAATATTTCAGCCAGTGCGTTGAGGGGCGTGGCCGTTTCGGGCCGAAAAGCCATAAGACCCCGAATGCCCGGAAGTTGTTCAGAAAGGTGAATATGAGCCATGATTTTTTTGTTTTAGGAATGAATTTCCGTTTCCGGGCTGTACCAGGCTGCAAAAAGCGCGATGACAAACGCCCAGGCAAAGGTGAGCAGCGCATTGCCAAACCCTCCCAGCACTTCTACAAGCGTGCCAACAAAAAACACAGCCGTGGCAGTAAAAAAGCGACAGATATTGAAGCACACGCCCGTTGCAGTTGCCCGTATTTCAGCCGGAAACAAAGCAGGCACATAACCTGACAATGCGCCCTGACTGATCCCGAAGAACATGGCCAAAACAGCCATTTCTACATAAATGAGTGGAGAAAAACCCTTGTTGGTGAGAAAAAGCAAGGCACACATACCAATCAGCCCGGTGAACGTGACCAGCAAGGTTGTTCTGGATCCCCATTTCTGCATCAAAATGCCGGAAAAAAGCCCGCCCCCGATTCCTCCGAGCCCAAGCAACATCATTGAGAACCCGCGTTCTTTCTGCCCGTCCGTAGCGCCTTTCACCAGTTCTTGCACCCAGGTGGGAATCCAGGAAAACAAGCCCCACAAGCCGATCAGCACCGCGCCGTATACGATAGAACCCAGCACCAGATTGCGTCGATACGCCGGAGCGGCCAGGAGCGGCCAGATCGACCGCTCCTGGACGGGCATTTCTTTTGTCGTTTGCCACACCTTCGATTCGGGCAGGAAAAACAAGATCACTGCGCCCAGGCCAAGAGGTATAAATCCCAGCAAAAATGCCTGCCGCCAGTGTGAAAAACCTGCCGTCAGGGCGCCGCTCAAAACTATTCCCACCGGAAACATAACGGCCAGAATGCCGAGCATAACCGAACGGTTTTCGGCTGGCCAGATTTCGGAAATATACACCGTGCTGACGAGCAATACGCCTCCAACCCCAAACCCGGCCAGAAAACGGTACAGCAGCAATATCTGCCAATCCGGCACTGCATACACCAGACAGGTAAACAGGCCATACAGCCCGGTCGCCAGCGCCAGGGTTTTGATGCGGCCAATTCGATCGCAAACAACGCCCAGCAATAGCCCTCCCAGCATCCATCCGTACAGAAAAGATGCGTTCAGGTATGCGCCGGTGTTGGCCAGTTCAAATTCGCCGGATGTCGGCGCTGACAGTTCCTGAACCACCACAGGCAGGTTGGCCGACAACAACATGGAAACCGTTCCGCCAAACAAATAGGCCAATGCACAAACGGCAAAAGAAAAATGACGCCCCATTGTTTATAAACCGCTGTATGTCAGTGAAATGTAATAGAGTCCTCCTACCGCTGGCGATCCGTAAGCCTGCACGATGTATTTATTAGTGATGTTATTTGCTCCGATTTTCACCACTGTTTTCAGGTTGGGCAAACGATAACTCACTTGTGCATCCAGCAGGTTATAGGCTTTTACCTTTCCAGGGCTGAGTTCGGTGAGGGTGCCGTACCAGTCGAACGCCTGTTGCCAGTGCCAGGCAACTCCGAAGCCGAAATGTTCGGTCACACGGTCGTTGTTCAGCATCAGGTTGGTTTTCCATGCTGGTGTGTTGAATGCTGGAATATTGTTGGGATCGGCGTCCTGAATTTGGAAATCCGACCAGGTTGTATTGAACTGTACCCGGTAGTTTTTTGGCAAAGAATAAGTCAGGCCCAGGGTAGCGCCCTGCGCTGTCACCTTGTCGGAGGCATTGGTGTACAACTGGAACAACTGTGTGTTGCTGTTTACCACATCAAAAGCCGCATCCGGGTTGATGGTACCGTCGGGCGCCAGCACGGGGCTGTCGGTACGCATTACCACTTGATTGATGAGGAAATCGGTGTACGAACTATGGTAATAATTGACATCCAGCAGGATTTTTTTCCCGAAAAAGCCTTTGTAACCCAGTTCGAAACATTTGGTTTGTTCGGGTTTGATGTACGGCACATCGGATTTTACGAGTTTGTCCTTGTTGTTCACAACTGCCTGCGGAAAAGGCACGCCGTTTTGCAAATCCTGCTGAAAACCGCCGAAAAATGCGCCCAGCGAAGACGCATCTACAGAGTTTTCATAGGCATTGAGTCCACGGCTGTTGGCAGGCGCGCCACCCAGAATAATGATGGGGCCGACATTGAGTTTGATGTACTGGTCGGGTACGGTGGGGTTGCGAAAACCTGTTTGGTAAGAAGCCCTGAAAAAATGCTGTTTTTCAGGTGAAAACACGAGAGATGCACGGGGAGTAAAATTGCCGTCGAAACTTTCATTTTTATCGTAACGGCCTGATAATGTAAGTTTTAATTTATCTGATAATAGATTTTTAGATGCTTGCGCAAACACGCCGTACTCTCCGATGGTGACCGGGTTTTCCAGGTCATCGAACAGGGTTCCGTTGGTCGACATGTCATAAAAACGATAATTAGCGCCTACTTGCAGGCCCATAAATTTTAGTGCAGAAGTAAAGTCGTACTGCACATCTGCCTGATACAAGGTGCTGTTGCTCACCACACCGGCACCACTCAGACCGGTGGTATGAATCAGCCTGTCTTTTTGCGTTTCAAAAGCCTCGGTACCGGGCGACAGTCGGCCATCATCGGCAAAAATGCGTGCTGCTGCATGATTTTGTGCCGAAACGCCATTCACATCGCCGTTGTAGGCCGCCGTGTAGCGGGTAAACCAGGTATCATCGGCCATTTGTGCCGACACCACATTGCCGTTCAGGTCTTGCACCCAGGTTCGGTTGATGTGCTGCGCCAGCGAGCGGGAGTTGTAGGAATCCGATGAGCGTTCGCCAGTCGAATACCCGCGAATAAAGAAATTGCGCCCGCGCAATTCGACGCGTTGCTGCAGGAGTTTGAAGTTATTGAGCGCATAGCGGCTGCTACCGGTGTACATGGTAGTGCCTTGGCCCCAATTCAGGGCATACAACAGTTCCAGGTTGTCCCTCAACTTGTAATGCAGAGAGCCGCCGAATTTGGTACCATAAACGTCATATTGCGCTACATCTTTTTCCTCGTATCCGGTGCGCGATACGCGGCCGATGCCTTCGATGGTACGCGCTACTTCGTCGCCATAAATATTGAGTGCATTACGGCCGGGGTTATTGTCGCCGCGCTGCGCTTCCGGAGTATTCGGATCGATGTCGGTGTAATCGGCAGCATACCAGTCGGTGCCAGTGAGGTAAGAAGCATTCAGTTTAAAAGCAAACTTGTTTCCAAATGCTTTTGCGTAACGCGCCGAAACATCGTACAGCGGCTTGGCCCCTCCGCCTGCAGGGTCATTCACATGGTTGATCCCTAGTTTGGTTTGCACGCTAAGTCCCTGATAATCAAATGGATTTTTGGTTCGAACAGACAACAATCCATTGAATGCCACCGGGCCATACAGGGCGGAGGCAGCGCCGGGGATCAATTCAACACTTTCCACATCCAGGTCGGAGGAGCCAAACAAATTTCCGACGGCAAACCCGAGGCCGGGCGTCTGGTTGTCCACACCGTCCACCAGTTGGAGAAAACGGCTGTTGCCCGTGTCATTGAAACCCCTGGTATTCACTTGTTTGTATGTGAGGCTGCTCGTTACCATGTCGAGCGATTTCATGTTGACAAGGCCGTCATAATAATTGACCGAAGGGCTTTCTCGAATGGCACGGGCGTCCAGTTTTTCGATGGTTACAGGCGATTTAAGGATACTTTCTTCCACACGAGAAGCGGAAATAACCACCTGATTGAGCAATGCTTCATCGGTATTCAGTTCGAGCACACCGGCTTCATAGGAAGCAATGGTGAATTCGCGTTCACCAAAACCCAGCATGGAAACAAGCAGGGTGTAGGGCGGTTGCTGCGTGGTATTCAGTGAAAACTTGCCGGCAGCATCTGTCACCGTTCCACTGGAAGTGCCTTTCAGCACTACCCTGGCGCCTGTGAGGGGTTTTTGGGTTTCAGCATCGTGTACAGTACCCGTGAGGGTTTGTCCGACTGCAACAACAGTGCAGTATATGCCTATAAAAAGGGTAAATATGTATTTCATGTTATTTCGAAAGGTTGGTTTATGAAATTGCCCGGCCAGCAGGCAAAAAAGTGGCTTTCAAAACACGGCCTCATTAAACCGCAGTTTTGAGAATAGGCAAACCCGTAGCCGCATGGCTCTATCGGGTTTGCCCTAAATATTCAACTCAAACTAAACTATGTCTTGGTAGGCCCTGCTTCAGCAGGAGATTGGCGCGCTCACTTCTCACCTCTCGCTTCTCGCTTCTCACCTCTCAGTTTCCCAATCCGGAAGGCGTAGTTGAAACTGATGGAATAATCGGCAAAGGCAGCATCGCCCTGTACATGCACAGGATGGGCAGGGTCAAGAGCGTTTTGCAGTTCCTGGCTGGCAATGTCAGCCGCACTTTGGACGCGATTTTTGATGAAATTATAGGGTACGAACAGGCTAAAACTGTGTTTTCCAGTGCGGAAAGAAACGCCGGGTTCTACAGCCACCACATAACCGGGGCGGCGATAGGCTACCTGTCCGCCGAACGCATCGTAGGCCGGGATACCTTCCCAGCGGCCTGCCAGCGAGAAAGTCAGGCTATTGGATGGCAGTGTCGACAGCATAAAACCGGCACGGGCAAAATACTGATCTGGGCAGGCGTACAGTTCATAGCCTTCTAGGCCGGCTTTAGGGGCCGATTTGAAAGAGCCGTTGTTCTCTTTCGGGTTGAACAGGTAGTATCCATTCGCAAAACCGTAGAGTTTTTTGTACAACTGTTTGAAAGCCTGCAGTTCGACCGAAACGCCGATCCCGCCATCACCGGGCTGGATTGCCTGGTCCATCACCACATTTTTAACCGTACCGTCTGCTTGTGGAGCGTCGTCTGTGGCCTTGTAATTGCCGGTATTGAGTTTCAAACCCAGTCCGAGCATGATATTTCCATGGTGTGCCTTGTCGGGGTTGAACAGCCAGTAGTTGGCATTCAGCCGCACATCGCCGATGCCTTGTGCAAAAACGCTGTAACGAAACGTATCGCGCGGCGTGGAGGTGGTGCGCAATACCTGCGAGCGTTCGTTGTGTACCCACGGAATAACGGCATTGATTTGCAGGCGATCGGAGATACCGAAAGAAAAATTCAGGTCGACAGCATGAGAATAGATATTGACAGCATTGCCACGTTCTTTGCCATCGGGGCCGATACCGCCGCCCGTGGTTTGCCGCTCATGTTGTTCTTCTGTGCCAACAAAGTGGCGCCAGGAGTGAAAATAGCGATAACTGGTACCAACCTGGAATTCTCCTTTTCTCAGGTTATATGGAACAGCCGATTCTGAATTGCACATGGTATTGATACCGCCCATCTGACGAACGGCTACACAACCCTGGGCATTGGAAACAACTGCATTTGAAAGTATAAAGAGGGCAAGCAAGAGGTGTTGAAAATATCTCATGGTAAAATGTACTAGATGGTGTGGAAAAGAATGGAAGAGGTGCTCATTGGGGACACCAACAAGCAGCAAGTACAGTTTTCGCTGACTGCATACAGGCAGCAAATTTCCCGGATCAGGTTAGGGGTATGCCCCATGTCACCTTGCCATAAGGCTATTAGAGCATGCTGAAAATCAGGCATTTGCATCTCCATATTGCCAGCAATCTGCTCAATACAGAGTCAGGAATTGCACGCGCGTATTGCAGCGAAACAAATACAATAGCGTCCAGCCTCCTGCAAGTGCAGCAGCCTGATTTTCAACAAGCAGTAAATACCCGGGGATTCTTTTCAGACACAATCAGGAGGGGGCGACAAGACGTTCGCCCAGTTCGTTGGCACGAAGAAAGCATAGTGCCAGGCAGCAGTGCGCTGTGTGGTTTGCCCTGTGGGTGCATGCACCACTACTTCAGGGCAAACAGAGGGAGAGAAAACAGTAAGAAAATCCTTCGCAGAAGGAGCGTTGTGGTGGCTGACAGGTTGTTTGTGCGTCTGGTTTTCCGACGACAAATCGGTCATAATCATGCTCAGGGCGTCAAACCTGTCGCGAGCATTCAAGTTGCGCTGCAAGGTGAAATACAACGTATCGTTTTCGTAGCGACGTTCTACTACGTTGTAAAACTCGTCGCCGACTTTGATACACTTCTGCACCGGGTCAGTTTCTTCCCAGTTGCCGGTGTATGGCAGCGACGCATGCACTTTGATAGTGATTTGGTCAGACTCATTCTCCATTTTTGGCAAAGGCGTCTGTAGCGCTTCCGTGTATCGAAGCGATATCAGAAGCGGTTCCCCTGTTTTCCAGAGCAACACTGCCAGTATGAATATGGTGAATAGTCTTTGCAAATCAAATAATATTCTTTCGGCAGCAAAGAAAGTAAACTTTTGAAAATAAAAAGGTTTGTAGAACAAAATATCCATCTATCTGAAAAAAACCTGCATCTGCTTCTTCCAACTATATTACGCTTGCAGAGGCTGAAAAACAAGGTTTACTTTCGATCTTTGCTCCTCAAATAAAAAGCACTGTCATGATTATTGTACAGGATATCCTGGTGAGCGACGATGTGGTAGAACAACAATTCATCTGTAACCTCAGCGCCTGCAAGGGCGCCTGCTGCTGGGAAGGCGACTATGGCGCCCCGCTGGATGAGGAAGAATTGCCCATACTGGATGCCATTTACGAGCAGGTAAAACCGTTTCTGCTGCCCGCGGGCATTGCAGCCATCGAAGCACAAGGCACTTCGGCTTTTTTCAACGGCATGGGGCATGGTACTACCCTGATAGATGGCGGCCCATGTGCCTACCTGACATATGACGAACTGGGCATCGGGCAGTGCGGCATCGAACGTGCCTGGAAAGCAGGCGCCACCGATTTTCAGAAACCCATTTCCTGCCACCTCTACCCTATCCGGGTGGAGAAATTTGAACACTTCGGTTCGGAAGCGCTGAATTACGACCGCTGGGATATTTGTTCGGCAGCCTGCGAACTCGGAAAAAAGGAACAAGTGCCTGTATATCAATTCCTTAAGTCGGCCATCATCCGAAAATACGGCGAGGATTTTTACGAAGAACTCGACGGTGCAGCACAGTTTATGAAAAACAATGCCTGAACTGCCATGCACCTTACCGTACTTGGCACCGGCTCGGGCGGCCCTTTTCACGGTCGCCACTACACCTCGCAGGTATTGCAGGTGGATAACCAGTATTTTCTGATCGATTGCGGCGAGGGCATGCAAATGCAGGCGTTTCACCATCGGGTAAAAGCCGACCGGGTGAATCAGATTTTTATCAGCCACCTGCATGGCGACCACGTGTTCGGCCTGATCGGGCTCCTCACCAGTTGGTGCCTGAAACGACGTACTGAAACCGTGCATATTTTTTCGCCGCCTGGCTTGTACGAACTGGTGTCTACCACGGCCCGTTTGTGCAGCATTACATTCCCTTTTCCCATTCAATTTACGGAGGTGGATGCCTCGACGCATGCCCTCGTGTTTGAAAACCACAAGGTGGAAGTGTGGACTATCCCATTGATGCATCGCATGGCGACCAGCGGTTGGTTGTTTCGGGAAAAAAGGCGCCCCGACAATATCCTGAAATCAAAAATTGATGAATACGGCATTCATTATTCGCTGATTCCGGGTATCAAGGCAGGCAATGACCTGACACTGGCTGACGGCCGTATAGTTCCGCATGCCGAACTGACGGTACCTGCCGCTCCGCCGCGCAGTTATGCTTTTTGCAGCGATACGGCGCCTTCGGATGCAGTGGCGGAAATTGTGCAAGGCGTTGATCTGCTGTACCACGAGGCCACTTTCACCCATGAACACCTCGAAGAGGCCCGTATTTCCTTTCATTCCACAGCGGCACAAGCGGCAGAAATAGCCCGCAAGGCAGGCGTTCAGCGGCTGTTGCTGGGTCATTTTTCGGGCCGTTATGAAAATACGGAGGCGCACCTGGCAGAGGCGCGCGCCATCTTCGAACGCTGCGATATTGCCACCGACGGCCTTCGCCTGCCCATCGGCCCCGATCTGCCGGAACAGGAAGAAGAAGCCGGTGTTGCATCCGGATCAGGCAACATGCCCTGAAAGCGATTTGCTGTGTACATTTGCCGCTTCTATGAAAATGCTCCTGTATAAAATCTGGGCGGCATATGCCGTATTGTTGTTTCTGCTGCTGATGGTCATCGCCCTGCCTGTCATCGGTGTGAACATGATCACCACGCCGGGACCGAGTGCCCTGCGCCGCAATATCCAGTTCCTGCACCACGTCTTTACGCCCACTTTTTTGATGCTCGTCGGGATACGGGTCCGGGTGACAGGTGGCGGCCTGCTCGACCCCAAACAGTCGTATGTGATTGTCGGGAACCACCGCTCTTCCCTGGATTTTATTGTCAATGCCCAGGCGTTCCCGGGCATTTTCCGCTTTTTGGCCAAACAGGAATTGCAAAAAATCCCGGTTTTCGGCTGGGTCGTGCGCAAAATGTGCCTGGTGGTCGACCGCAGCAGCGCCATGAGCCGGGCCCGCAGCGTGGTAGCCCTCAAACAAAACCTCAGCGAAGGTTACAGTATTTTCATCTATCCGGAAGGCAGCCGCAACAAAACAGACGACCTGCTGGGCCCTTTTTACGACGGCGCTTTTCGCATCGCTATTCAAACCGGCGCGCCACTGGCTGTTCAGACGCTCGTCAATATCCACGACATCACGGCCAATGGCGCAGGGCTTCGCCCGGGCGTGGTTCGGGTGATTTGGGAACCGCCCATCGAAACAAAAGAAATGGGGCAGGAGGATATTCAGGGGCTGAAAACGAGGGTGGAAGAAGCGATGCGGAAAAGGATGGAAGGGAAGTAGATTATATAGAAGAGGCAAATGGCCTTTTTTACGCATTCGAATTCAAATGGCAGACTAAGAGGTGTCTAATTTAACAGAATAACTACAAATATTTCCAATTATTAAATCATATTTGCCATGCCTTCCCTTCATCGCGGGCCCCGGTGATGAAGGCATCAAACTCTTCATTTTTTAAAAACATCGACTTCACATGGAAATGAATCTCCAAAAAGTGGCACGACTGTTGTCACACACACACACACATTTCGCACAATTTTGCTGGTTTTGGTTATGGTAGCCGGGTGTTGGGGGGTGAACGCGCAGGGCGGTCAATTTCAGTTTGGCGCTTTGAGCGCTCCTGACCCTGGTACGGGGATGCAACGCTGTACGGTTACCTGGGCATTACATGAGGCTACGATCGCCACTATTAATGCTTACATCAGTTACAGTACCTCTCCAATTTGTATTGATATTGCGGCGACCCAAGCAAGTGTACCGGCGGAACTTTCTACTTACACCAATGTAACATCTACCGGAATCTCCCTTATTAAGGTATCCAACTCACCCCTTAATATCGCCCCTATTTATCCCAATTTCATTGTGATATACATCAGTGGGGAGCCTTCCGAATCAGTAATTTTTTCAGGCGGCGGCTTTCTTACCAATCCCAACAACACTTCCTTTTCGATTGGATCAACCAACCCAACTTACCAATTCCCTTCAGGATACGGCATTACTGGTGTCGCACAAAAACTTGGTGGCTCGGCCTGCAACGGAGGATCAAACAACTGGATACCAGATGTTCAATTCTCCATCAACAGGGTGCTTGCTCCGGGAGAGCCAGCCTGTTACGCAGGGCCTGCCATGCCTGCCAGTACTACCCCGGTTGATCCTTTTTATGCGTTTGAGAACCTGCCGCCGATGTTTTCCTATAGCCTTGCTGCCGCCAAAAACACCGGATGTGATTGCGGCCCATTAGGCCCCATCAACAATGTAGATAAAAACCTGGTTCGTTCTTATATCCTGGGGCTGGCAACGCCAACACTCCTGGAAGGGCACACAGGTGACTATGATGCCAACGGCGCGCTGAATGCATATGACATGACTTTTATTACCAAATGCAACCTCGGAGAACAGTCGATGCCTTCTGTCTGGCGTTTTGCTGCAGTATCAAGTATCAGTAATTTTTCCAATCCGCTTATACAGAGTGTCAACCCGCTGCCACCGCTGCTGCCCAACACGCTGACGGTCAGCAGTTTGTCTGGTAATTCAACCGTCGACTTCGTGGGAATCAAACGAGGAGATGTGGATCAAAGTTGCACTACCTGCGGAGGCGCGCTAACGGGCGGCGGTCTGGAAGAACGCGGCGAGAGAAAACGGGTATATAAAGGTGTCAGCGTAGAAGGGAAAAGCATGGAAGCCGGGGAAGAACTGTTAATCCCTGTTGTGGCAACTGATGACCTGACCGGGTTGGCAATATTCGGCATGGAACTGGCATCGAGCAACAAAATCAGGTTGATGGAAGCAAAAGATGTCATTCAAACAGACGAATACAGCGATTACAGAATAAGGGAAGAGAACGACGGACAGGTACTGCACTATGACTGGTTTACCATGACAAATGGCGGGAAAAAAATCGCTCAGGGCGATGTGCTGTTTTATGTGCGCGTACAGTCGCTTGACAAAGTGATGAACCTGAAAGACGAATTGTTCCTGCTTCCATTCTCTCCGAACAATATGCTGTTTTATGACAACGGCCAATCGGAAGCCGACTGGCGCCTGACAGAACCGGATAAAAAAACGTATGATCGTTTGTCAGCAGTTATCACTGGCGGCAACCTGTTAATGGGCGCTACCGCTCAGGTGGAAATATATGTACCACAAAGCGGTCTTTATCAAATAGTAGTGAGTGATATGTCGGGAAATGTTGCAAGTACCCGGGCATTCGACGCTGCTGAAAAAGGCTGGATTAAAAAAGAAGTATCCATACCTGACCATGCAGGGGTGTACCAGATGACCATTTCATCTGCCTCCGAGCGCCATACCCTCCGCCTCGTCAGATATTAAGCGATACATTATTCTGATGCAGCAGCCGGCCCGGGCTGCTGCATCGGTTTCTTTTTTTTCCTTCAACCGAATTTTCCCATGCGCGCTCTTTTTATACTCCTTTTTCTTTGTTTATTTGCTTGGCCAGCCATTTCACAATCGTTTTTGGCAACCAAGGATTCCGTGTATTTTGATGCATCAGGAAGTCATGCCTATAATACTTTGGTATCGTACAATCCGGTGACTTGCCAGGATTCATTAATTACTGTTATTGATCAGGGAGACTATTATTTTTTGCAGGTTTATGATGTGGCAGCAGGTCCCAACGGAGAAATATATTTGATGATAAACGCAGGTTCCGTTGCTACTGGCGTAGTATCTTGTATTTCTTTACTAAATGTTCAAACTGGGGCACTTACCTGTCTCGTTGATTTTCTTCCTATAGGATTGTTTGGCGGCACCTCCATGGTTTGCAGTGCCGACAGCATTTTATACGTCGCCGGAAATGGACTGATCTCTTATGATTTGAAAACAGGCGTAGTGACCGACCACGGCCTGTTTCCCAATTTTTATAATGCATCCGGGGATATGGTCTTCAAAAACGAGCAACTTTATGTGACCATCTCCGCCAATCAACAACTGCTGCAGGTAAATATCGACAATCCTTCGGCCAGTCAGGTTGTGGCGTCTTATTCGCAAATACCGTTGCAAAGACAAATTTGGGGTATCGCTTCCAATGTGTATGACTGCGACAGCAGTGATATGTATTTGATTACCGGTGTATTAAATCCGAATCAAAGCCGCGAATACGATGTATACGGGCTTGATTTTGCTACACAACAGACCACTTTCCTGTGTACAGGAGGAGGTTGTTTTTATACCGGCAGCACCACTTTCAACGAGTTTCTTGCTTCGGATTGTTCCGTCAGGCTCGATCTGGATCACAACAACAGCAGCGGCGCCGACAACGGCAACTACCAAGTGACAACCTGCGCTGGCGCGCCGATTTTCATCTCCGATACGTCGGATATGGTGTTGTACAGCGGCTACCGGATAGACTCTTTGTGCCTGCGCCTGAATCCGGCTTATCCGGGAGAAATACTTACATCTGCGACTGTACCTGTAACACTCGCTGTGGCAGGACAAAACACCCCGCATCTGACATTCAGTAATACCAGCAATATCCTGTACCCGGATTTTCAGGCGGCACTTCGGTCAGTTTTTTGGCAATATTCGGGTAGTGGAAGCCCTGCGGGCGGCCTGCGTACGGTAGAAGTAACACTGTATGCGCGCGGAGGCCGACAGGATACTTCTTTTGCCTTCCTGCACCTCGAACTGCCGCCTTCGGCAGGGCGCGACACATCGGAATCTGTCTGTATGGGCGCCGTGCCGTTCCAGCTGGATTCTCTCCTGTCGGCAGACGCCGATACTGGAGGTATGTGGATACCCGCCTTGCCTGGCGCCGTGTTTGATCCTGCTATTGCGGGCACATATTCATTCCAGTATTTGACGACAGGCCATGAATGCCCCTCAGATACGGCTATAGTAGAAATAGTAGTGCCGACGCTTCCTGCGTTCTCGTTGGGCAGTGATGCTTCCATTTGTTATGGCGACAGCCTGTTGCTCCTTGCGCCGCAAACCGCCGTGTGGCAGGATGGAAGTATGAGCAACACCTTTGCTGCAAATCAGGCAGGCCTGTTCTGGGCCGAAGTGACCAATGCGCAAGGCTGTGTTTTTCGCGACAGCATATTGCTCAGCCAGATTCCTCTACAAAACACGAACGAAGTAATACAACGCTGCTTCGGTCAGGATTACATCTGGAATGGCCACGCATTGCAAACGGACACAACTGTCTGTGCAACGTTTCTTTCCATAGCCGGCTGCGACTCCTCCCATTGCCTGACGCTGGATTTTTTCCATCCCCTTCTGTCAACAGATACCACACTGTGCGAAGGTCAAAGTATTTCCTGGCATAGTCAGGTATACAATAGTAGCGGTACATTTACTGATACCGTTCTATTGGATGGCTGCCAGACTATTACATCACTACAAATCAATCTTGTTCCGGCAGATACGATATCCATTTTTGAAACGATTTGCCCCGAAAGCACCTATCTACTTGGTAATCAGGAATATACTTTACCAGGACTTTATGTATTAAACGTGCCTACAGAAGCAGGATGCGATAGTATTATTGCCCTGTCACTGGCCTGGCAGGAGACGCCGACACTTGTGATTGCCGGCGACACTTCGTTTTGTTCCGGAAGCACCACCGTTCTTTCCACCTCCGGTTTCGATTCCTACGCCTGGTCGCTCAGCGGCGCTACTGGCCCCAACCTGACAGTAACAAACAGCGGAACTTACACTGTCACTGCCACCAACGCACAAGGCTGCACCGCTACCGCTTCTCTGGCCGTGAGCGAATCGGCGCCCATCGTGGCCGCCTGGGAACTCCAACCGCCCCTGTGCCACGGCGCTGCCGACGGCTGGATCGAACTGCTCGGCATCGAGGGCGGATCAAGCCCTTTTTCCTATCGATTCCTCCAGAATGCGCCTGTCACACAGCCCTTCTTTGAACATTTGCCCGCAGGCGCTTATGCCATCCGCACGTCCGACGCCGACGGCTGTTTTGTGGATACAACCTTGGTCTTGATCGATCCGGAAGCCCTGACCCTCTCGCTCGGCCCCGACATCTTTGTGAGCGCCGGTAACGCCTGGTCGCTTTCGGCGCAGACAACAGGCGGGCAGGGCGCGCTGACCTACGTCTGGTTACCGCCTGCGGGGCTCAGTTGCGCCGACTGTCCCAACCCTGTTCTTTCCCCTTCGGATTCTGTAGTTTACCTGCTCACCGTAACCGACGCGAACGGGTGCAGCGCCACCGACAGCATCCGGGTATTCGTGCAAGGCGCGGGGTTTCTGTTTATTCCCAATGTTTTTTCTCCCGATGACGACGGCAAAAACGATTTTTTCGGCGTCTTCGCCGACCCTGACCGGGTGCGAAGCATCGAACTCCTGCGCGTGTACGACCGATGGGGCACGCTCGTGTACGAGGAATCCGGCGCACCGTTTAACGACCTCAACAAAGGATGGGACGGTGCTTTTCGCGGAAATCCTGCTGCGCCGGGTGTGTATGTGTGGTATACCTCCGTCAGGCTGACCAACGGAGAGGTGCTGCAGCGGTCGGGAGATGTGTTATTGCAACGGTAGGATGGTGTGATTCCCCTCTAATTCGCAAAAACCATTCTTCGCGTTTCCACCACTACCCCATCCAGCACGAGGCTGTAAGCAAACGTACCGCGCACCCCATACCCATGCGTGTACATCACTTCATTCAGGCCGGGTTTGAGTTGCAGGGGTAATTCCTGAACCAATTTTCCCTGTAGGTCGTGTATTAGGATACCAGCGTTTTTGTAAGCAGGCATTTCTTCCACCCAAACACCGATCCAGGTTGCCTCGTCGAACGGATTGGGTTTGTTTTGAAGCAATTGGATGGGTTTTTCCGCCTCGGTTGCTGGTTCTGAAGTGCCCGAAACAATAACCGTTTTTTCGATGGAAAACAGGCTTTCAATGCCCAAATTGTCCACCTTTGCCACGCTCACATACCAGATACCGGGCGCTGCTACCTGAAAATCGCCGGCCACTGCGCCGGTAATGGTGTACACGGAATCCCAGTCGTTGGTGGTGCTGCGCACCGCCACCCGGTAAGTGTCGGGCACGGCCGGCTCGTCGATGTGGACAGACAACACACCGTTGAAACGCGTGGCGGTAAACGCCGTTGGCGTGGGCACGCCCCTGGCTGCCATGGCAATGGCATTTCCATTGATGAGGGTATTGCGCGCCAGGTAGTTGAATTGCACAAAAAAAGAATCGACCGCGCCATCAGCATCCGTATCCACGCCCAGCACATCGCGGTAGGAGTGTTGGCGGTCGTCGTAGGCCGGGTCGTCCACACCGGCGTCGCCGTGTTCATTGGCGGCTGTAAAACGCATGGCAGTGAAACTCCGGCTTCTGAACGGAATGTGGTCGCCGCCACGGCCCGTGCGGTCTTCGGGCGACATGATGCGGATGTTCATCGGCACGGCCTGCGTGGTTTTTAGGTTTTCTGTGTATTCCAGTTTGATAAACCGCGACAGTTGTTTGTGCGGCGAATTAAAACTACCGGCAGAAAACAGGCGCACACTGGTAGAGTCGATGCTGTTGTACCCCGAGCAGGACGGCGGTGAGGAAGTATGGCCACAAATGACGCCACCGATCACATCATTATTCAATACTGCACGCAGCGGAATGCTGTTGTTTTTACAATAAACGGCGAAGGCTTCGGCACCGTACAAGCCTTGTTCTTCGCCAATAACCACCATGAAAACAATGGTATTGCGAAACGTGTATTTGGCCATCACACGCGCCAGTTCCATTACCAACGCTGTTCCGCTGGCGTTGTCTTCCACGCCTTCCGCGAGGCAGGACGTATCGCACAACACTTCGCAACGGCTGTCGATGTGGGCTTCCACGAGGACAACACCGTTCGGATTCGGGTCGGAGCCGGGCAGCACTGCCAGCATATTGCGGTGTTGGCCCACCGCACACATCACCCGATCGAACTGAAAATAACCCGTCAGCAGGCGGTGTTCGCTTTCAGCGCTGAATTCGTCGAATTTCGACACCACCCAGCGCCGCGCTGCGCCGATACCACGGGTGGTCGACACGGTATCGCTGGCGGAATTTCGGTTGCCAAACGTACTCAATCGGGTGATATATGCCTTAAGACTGTCTGGAGAAATCCGCGCGCTCAGGTCGGAGGCAATCACAGCCGGATCGTCGATGACTTCGCTGGCAGCATAGTTGGAAGGATCATAGTTGCCTTGCAGTACTTGTTCGGCGGCGGGGTTGGTGAATACAAAATTACTCTGTGCAAATGCAGTTTGGCCGGTCAGGAATACCAGTAGCAAGAGAGAAAATCTGGGCATGATGTCGTGATTTTACCGGATAAATGTAACAATGTATTACAGCGTGTTTCTACTTTTGACACCGGTGTTAGCAATTTTTTTCCGACCTCTTGTAAAAAATCCAGCGTACGAACACCACATTTGCCTGCTCGAAGCAACGTTTCCGAAACACTGTGTTTTCTGTCAGTTAATCCTGCCGGGTATTGTCGGCTTGTTTTCTATTGTACCTAACTTTTTTTTGAACATGATAAAACCATTACCTCCCCGATGGCACGTGTATGCCTGGCTGATATTGCTGTTATTCGCCTGCGCAAGTCCGCTTTCCGCATCCGGGTTTACGTCCGCTCACATCCTGAACACAGGCAAAAATAGGCCTGCTACCGAACGAATTATTTCCGGTAAAGTTACCTCTTCCGATGGCGAAGTGCTGCCGGGTGTAACTGTAGTGGAGCCCGGCACCACCAATGGCGCCACGACCGATGCCAACGGCTCTTACCGCATCCGTGTAAGCGATGCAGCCACTACCCTGGAGTTTTCATTTATCGGATTTACCAAACAAACCGTGCAGATCGGTGGCCGCAGCGTCATCGATGTCGTGCTGGATTCCGATCAGAACAAACTTTCCGAAGTAGTCATCGTCGGTTACGGCGTCGAACAAAAAGCCCTGCTCACGGGCGCTGTCGGCGAAATCAAATCCGACAACCTTAAAAACCTGCCAGTTGCCACCCTCGATGGCATTATGCAGGGGCAGGCAGCAGGCGTACAGGTGGTGCAGAATTCCGGCACCCCCGGCGGCGGCAATTCCGTGCGCATCCGTGGCGTGAGTTCCATCGGCGGTTCGAGCCAGCCCTTGTATGTCATCGACGGCATTCCAGTCACGACGGGCGACTTCGCGCAGGTGGGCTACGAAGGCCAGGGCATCAATGCCTTGTCGGATCTGAGCCCCAACGACATTGCTTCCATCAGCGTGCTGAAAGACGCTGCAGCGGCAGCCATTTACGGCGCCCGGGCCTCCAACGGTGTGGTACTTATTACCACGAAACGTGGCCGCAATGAAAAAGCCGTTGTCAATTTCAATGCCTACTACGGCGTACAGCAAGTGTGGCGCACCCTCGACATGCTCGATGCGCGTGGCTGGATGGAATACCGCAACGACCTGGCCGGCGCGGAGGTGTTCACGCCCGAACAGATGAACAACATCACCATCAACACCGACTGGCAGGATGTCATTTTCCGCACGGCGCCCATTGCCAATTACGAACTGTCGAGCACCGGCGGCAACGACAAAACCAAGGTGTTCCTGAGTGGCAACCTGTTTCAGCAGGATGGTATTGTGATCGGCACCGACTACAAACGCGTAAACGGCCGTGTAAACGTAGACCACAAAATGACCGACCGGCTCACAGTTGGTACCAGCGTGGGACTCACCTATGCCAAAACGAACCGGGTGGAAGGCGACCAGACCCTGCATGGCCCATTGCCCAATGGTATTTCCACGCCCGCTATTTTCCCGGTGTACAACGCCGACGGGTCGTACAACCAGGATGGCCCTTATTCCAATGCCGTTTCCATTGCCAATGAAGCGATTAACCAGAACTTTTCGTTCCGCACCATCGGCAATATTTATGCAGACTACAACATTCTGCCGGGCCTGACATTCTCTACTAAATGGGGCCTCGACTTCCTCAATTTCCGCGAACATGCCTACGAATCGATTAAAACCGTGCAAGGCGCCAAATTCAACGGCCTGGGTTTTGAAACGTACACCAATGTGATGAACCTGGTATCGAACAACCTGCTGAAATACCAGAAATCCTTTGGCGAGCACAGCACGGAATTCCTGGTGGGTTACAGTTTTGAAAAATACCAGTCGCGCAGTTCGTTCATCCGGGGCCAGGATTTTGCCGACCCGGCCTTGCAGTACCTGAACACGGCTGCGACGATTGTTTCGGCCAGTTCGAGTGGCACCGACAATGGCCTGCGGTCGTTTTTCGGGCGTGCCAATTACAATTTTTCGGATAAATACCTGCTGACCCTGACGGCCCGCGTCGACGGTTCTTCGCGTTTTGGGGAGAACAACCGCAACGGCTTTTTCCCGGCGGTTTCTGCGGGTTGGCGCATTTCGCAGGAAGAGTTTTTCAAGGTGGCCAGTATTTCAGAACTCAAACTGCGTGCGAGTTACGGCCTCACGGGCAACGACGATATTCCACCTTTCCTGTTTGCCGAATTGTATGGTATCACCTCGTATGGCGGCCAGCCAGGCGTGTACCCGAGCAATATTCCCAATCCCGACCTGAAATGGGAAAGCACCGCGCAGTTGAACGTGGGTATCGACCTGGGTCTGTTCCAAAACCGCATCGTGCTGTCGGCAGATTACTACAACAAACAAACCAAAGACCTGCTGCTGGCGCGCCCGCTTCCGACCAGTTCGGGCTTCAGCACCATCACCGAAAATGTGGGCGAAGTAGAAAACAAGGGTATCGAACTCTCGCTTTCCACCGACAATTTCGTGCGCCAGGATTTTGGATGGAGCACCCGCCTCAATTTTTCCATGAACCGCAACAAGGTACTGAAACTGTACGGCGGCCAACCCATCGACGACCTCGGCCGTGGCAGCAACCGCATCGAAGAAGGCGAACCCATCGGTATTTTTTACAGTTATGAGTGGCTGGGTATCGACCCTTCTACCGGCGATGTGGTGTATGCCGACAAAAACTTCGACGGCCAGATCACAACGGCCGACCGCACCAAGGTGGGCAATCCGCACCCGATCTTTATTGCAGGCATGACCAATACCTTGAATTACAAGCGTTTAGACCTGAGTTTCTTCCTGCAAACCTCATATGGAAATGACGTATTCCACGGTTCGCGGCTCTTCCTGGAATCCTTGCAGGGCGGCGACAACCAGTTGGCTGTGGTGCAAAACCGCTGGCGTCAACCGGGCGACATCACCAATATTCCAGACGCGACGAACGACCCTGTGCGGGCTGCTGCCAACAAACGGGTGTCGTCGCGCTTCATCGAAGACGGCTCCTACCTGCGCCTGAAAAACCTCACACTTGGCTACACGATCCTCCACAACCGTGCATCCGACAAATGGGTGTCCAAACTGCGCGTGTATTTCAGCGGCCAAAACCTGTTGACGTTTACCAACTACACCGGCCTCGACCCCGAGGTGAACTACCGCGGCAACGACAATGCTGTGATTGGAACCGATTTTTTCACCTTCCCGCAAGTGCGTAGTTACACGGTCGGATTTAATCTAACCTTTTAACAATGAAAAAGTTACTTCTATTTTCCATTATACTTGCCGCACTGATGCCTTCCTGTAATGTGCTGGATGTGGAGCCGCAAAGTTCTATTCCCGCCGGCGAGGTGTTTAAAGACAAACAGGGCATCGAACGCGGCATTCTGGGCGCCTATAACTCCCTGCAATCGCTGAGTTATTACGGACGCACCTACCCTATTTTTGCCGACCTGGCTGCCGACAACCTGAGCCACCCGGCCAACGCTACGGCTGTAGCCTATGCCGAGGTGGACAACAATGCCATTTTGCCTGAAAATGCCACCGTTGACGGCATGTGGACTGCTATTTACGACGGCCTCAATGTGGCCAACAACGTGATTGTACAGGTGCCGAAAATGAGCGACATGAGCGATGCAGAGAAGAACAAAGCCCTCGGCGAATTGTATTTTTTACGCGCCCTGCACCATTTCAACCTGCTGAACTTCTTTGGCGCTGTGCCGCTCAAAACCGAGCCTACCGTGGGTGTTGAAAATGTAAATGTACCGCGGGATGCCACCGATGTCGTGTACACACAAATTATTCAGGATCTGCGTTTTGCATCGGAGAACCTGCCTGCCGGAGGCACTAAAATCCGCGCAAGCAAACACGCCGCCAATGCGCTGCTGGCACGGGTGTTTTTGTACAAAAAAGACTACGAAAACGCCATTGCCTATGCCTCGCAGGTGATCGACAATGGCGGGTACGACCTCTTGGACAACTACGCCGACATTTTTGCTTCGGAGGGTACTGATGAAACGATATTTGAAGTGGATTTCACCGCACTCGACCGCAACCGCATTGCCGAGTATAATTTCCCGCTCACCCTGAACGGTCGCCGCGAAGTGGAGCCTGCCGCCGATTTGATTGCTGCCTACACGGCTGCCGACGAACGCAAAAACGCCTCCATTGCCTACGCCGGAACCCTGCCGTACGCCATCAAATACGACGACCTGAGTACCGGCAGCGACAATTTCATCGTGCTGCGCCTGGCAGAAATGTACCTCATCCGTGCAGAAGCCCGCGCCAGCGTGAATGGCCCAGCCGACCTGATCCGCGAAGATGTGAATGTGGTGCGCAACCGCTCGGGGCTTGGAAATATCACCTCCAGCGCTTATCCGGAATTGCTGTCGACGATAGAATCGGAGCGGCGCCTCGAATTTGCGTTCGAAGGACATCGCTGGTTCGATCTGGTGCGCACCGGCCGCGCAGTGGACGTGCTGCCGACCGTTACCAGTGCCAATCAGACACTTTTCCCGATCCCGCTGAGCGAAATTCTGACAAACACCCATCCGGGCATGACACAAAACCCTGGTTATCAATAATGTAAACAATTGTCTAACACACAATCAAACCATATAACAATGACTATGAAACGTTTTGCGCTTTTATACCTGGCGCTGATCGCCATACTGCCCAATGCCTGCAAAAAAGAAGACCCGCCAGTGGAGCCTTCTGCAGCATTTACCGCCTCCAAAACCACGGCTGTGGTGGATGAGGAAATCACTTTTACCAACAACTCACAGGACGCGACTTCCTACACCTGGAGTTTTGGCGACGGTACGACTTCTACCGAAACATCGCCCAAAAAGTCGTACGCCACTTCTTCTGTTTTCACCGTAACCCTGTCGGCACTGGGCCCAGGCGGCACTAAAGTGTCGACCCAACAAGTGACTGTGCTGCCTTACGTAGCATTTACCGTGGAAAATGAAAATGCGCTAACGACTACGGCGCCGGTGAAATTTACCAGCACGTCAAAAGGGGCAACCTCTTACCAATGGACTTTTGGCGATGCGGCCAATTCCACCTCTACGGATGCCAATCCATCCTTTACCTACTCGGCAGCAGGCACATATACGGTGACCCTGAAAGCCATCAGTTCGGCTGGACAAAGTACCGCAAGCAAACAGATTACGGTAGCGGCGCCGCCTGCTTCCAAAGAACTGTACTATGTGGAATACAATGCCGGGTTTATAAGAAAACTCACCCTCGACGGTTCGGGAACGGTGAGCAATGTGCTTGATTTGACCGGTATAGCGGGCCCGGGCTTGGCCATCGACCAGGCAGGCGGTAAAATCTATTTCAGCGATTTTGAAGTAACCGGCGAAGGCAAAATCTGGCGCATGAACCTCGACGGCACCGGGCTGGAAGCCATCGTAACCGGCCTGGTAGATCCATACGGTATCGCGCTCGACCTGACAGCCGGCAAAGTGTACTGGGCGGACGACGACGGCAATATTTCCCGCGCCAACCTTGACGGCACCAACCTGCAAACCGGCATCGTGAATATCGCAGGCGGCCAAATGCGCGCTGTAGCGCTCGACCCAGCCAATAACAAGATGTATTTTTACGAAGTAAACCTGGAAAATCTGTACGTAGCCAACCTCGACGGCAGCAACCCGAGCATCCTGATTTCCGGGGTGTACGGCTATGCGATCCTCGTTGACAGCCAGAACGGAAAACTGTACTTCGACGACCAGAATGCCAACGGCGGCGACGGCGCCCTGGTGTACACCAACCTCGACGGAACGGGCCGCAGCACGATCTCCGCAGTGGCTACCCGCATCTACGGCATGGCCATCGACTACACGGAAAACAAACTGTACTGGTCGGGCCGCGACAGTGGCGAACTTAATCGTGCCAATCTCGACGGCACCGACCCCGAGGTGCTGAAAGATGGCCTGTCGAGCCCACGTGGCATCATCCTGAAACTGTAAAAACCCTGCATTTATGAAACATACATTTCTGATGCTTTGCAGCGCTTTTCTGCTGTTGGGGTTGCAAGGCTGCAAAAAAGACGATTTCCCGGTACCTCCGGCGAGTACGGTACCGAAGTTTACCTATACCATTGATAATGACGGGTTTGCGCCGGCTACAGCCACCTTCACCAACACCTCAATCGTGCCATCGACGGTGGGTACGGTGACATTTTACTGGAATTTTGGCGACGGCGCTTCTGCGGAAGGCCAGAATGTGACGCACACTTACACCAGCACCGGCGCTTTTACGGTTCGGCTGGTGGCGGTGGCTTCGCTTTCGTCGGAAATCAAGGAAACTACCCAGACCATTGTCGTTAAAGACCCAAACGCTTCCGGCATTCCGGTCTTTTTTACCGACGGAAGCCAGGTATTTTCCGGGTTGGTGAACAACCAGGCGCCTATCATGTCCAAATTGCCGGTGAGCGGGCTACAGGACTCGTACGGCATGACCTACGATTCTGTGAACAACAAGGTGTATGTCAGCGACTACGAAGCCGGTAAAATCTACCGCTTCGATCCGGATGGCAGTAACCAGATCGAATTCCGCACCGGCCTCGACGCGCCCAATGCCATGAGCATCGACTATCCGAACCATACCATTTACTGGGATACCAGCAATGGCGTGCAACGCGGCGACCTGAACAGCACGGATGTAAACCAGAAAGAGGACTTTGTGACCGGCCAGGCCAACGACCCCGACGGCATCTGCATCGATCCGGTGCATCGGGTGCTGTACTGGGTTAACTACAATGGCGGCGTGTGGAAAAAGAACCTTGACGGCAGCGGCGAAGCGGAAATCATTCCGGCCGTGGAAGGCGGCAGCCTGATCGTGGTCGGCGACCGGATTTACTTCGACCAGTACATCGCTGCGGGTGATATTCAACTGAAATCGGCCAACCTCGACGGCACCAATATCGCCGTGCTGGCTACCGGTATTTCCCGTGTGGTGTATGCACTGGCGTATGAAAAAACGGAAAATAAAATCTACTGGGGCGACCGCAACCTTGGCACCATCATGCGCGCCAACCCCGATGGATCTGATCCGGAGCCCTGGCTCGTGCAGGAGGATTCGAGCCCGCGGGGCATTGCGTTTGGGAAGAAATTGTAAGATTTAAGATTGGGGATTACATGATGTACGATGTAATCCCCAATCTTAAATCATTTAAAAACCATCTCTCCTTTTTCTCCACAGTCAATCGTCAGCGTCCTGCCTTCTATCTTGTACGACTGGCTTTTTTCCAAAGCGCTCAGAAAACGATTTTCCCATTGGGCGGCTGCTTCACAAAACATTTTTGTGCTGATTAATCCACTGAATGTCAGGCTGTTGCCATTGGCTGTATATGTACCGCCGATGCGATTGCATCCGCCACTGCCACTTACTTTTCCGGCTTCGAACAGAAGTGTAATCTCAATGGATTCCGGTACCTGTTGAAGGGGTGATCCGGTGAATTCATGTAGCCGCCAGGTGCGGCCTTCCAGGCTGAGCGCCATTTGTTTGCATTCGCCTTTGGTGTACGATTTGATGCCTGCGCATTCAGCGGCACAGGCATTGCCGTAGGTCTTGTTGTTGCAGCCGCATACGGGGTCGTATTGCATGGTACAGATGCAATCGGGTTTGGGGTTTTCGACGCATTTGGCAGCAGGATTGCAGGCCCCGAGGGCAATGAGGCTGAACAGAAGCAGGAGGGTGTTCTTCATGGGAAAATGGTTGGGTGGTTACAAGAAAAATGTAGTGATCGGATTGGGCGCGGTGTACTGATCCAGCTCATCCGCTCCTTTGTTTTTATCATTATTATTTCAGAATATTTCCCGATAACTTTGAACAATGTATCTGTCGTAAAAACGATGAAAGATAAAACAAACTTGACATGAAAAACCAATTTCTTCCTGTTGTCATTGCGCTTTGTAGTGTATTTTTTTCCAGTACATCTATTGCACAGGTGAGTACCGAAGCCTGCGATACACTGATATTAAAATCAGGTATCGTCATTCCTGCAAGAGTCACGCAGATCAATAATGGCGACGTGCGCTACACGGCCTGCGATCAAACAGGAGTCAACCAAGGCCTGGTGTACTGGTCCGACCTTCGGGAAATTCGTTATACCGATGGCAGGATACGCACTAAAGATGGCGAAACCCGACCTGTCCCCGGCGAAACCTCCTGGGTGGTGGAAACAACTGACGACAATACATATGTCGGCATCATCAAAGGCCAGGACAACAACCACATTATTCTGGAAACCAAAAACCTGGGTACCATCAACATCCAGCGGGTAAATATTCGGAAAATGGAGCCCTTGCGCCCCGAACAAGTGGTTAACGGCGAAGTATGGTTCGCAAGCCCGCACGATACCCGCTATTTTGTCGGCCCCAACGCCTACGGCCTGAGACGCGGTGAAGCCTATTACCAGAATGGCTGGATACTGTTCAACCAACTCAGTGTAGGCGTCACCGATCACTTTACGGTGGGCGTTGGCATCATGCCCTTGTTTCTCTTTCAAAGCGCTACGCCGATCTGGATAACGCCCAAGTTTTCTGTTCCTATTCAAAAAGACAAAGTAAATATTGCTGCCGGGGCCTTGTTGTCAACCATTGTGGGGGAAGAAGGCGGGTCTTTCGGCGTGGTGTATGGTCAACTGACGCTTGGATCGCGTGATAAAAATATCAATTTCGGCCTTGGATATGGCTATTTCGGCGATAGTTGGGCGGAATCACCTACCCTTTCCGTAAGTGCACTGTACCGCACCGGCAAGAAATTTGCCTTCATTACGGAAAATTACCTGTTAGACACCGGCTATGAAAAAGTTGGACTCCTTTCGGTAGGCGGACGTTTTTTGGGTCGCCACATCGCCATCGATGGGGCACTGGCCATGCCGGTATTTGAATACTTCGACTTCATTGGCATTCCATGGTTGGGGATTAGTGTTCCGCTTGGGAGGAGATGAATGATGAATGATGAATTTCTTCCCAACTTTACCACAAAAAACGACCTATGCATTACCGCAGGATGCCCATCGAAATCGAGTCGCCCGAAGAGTTCGGATACGACAAGGTGTTGTATAATTTGTCTGAAAGTTCGGTCACTGATCTGAACATGCGCGACCTGTCGCTCTCTATTGGCGACCTCGATTTGTCGTACATCCCGCACCGGGGGCATACGGAATTTCGCGCTGCACTTGCCCATGAGGCGGGCTTGCAACACCCCGACCAGGTGCTCATTACCAACGGCGCAGCCGGCGCGCTATTTATCATCAACAGCGCTTTGCTCACGGCCGACGACCACTTGATCGTGGTACGGCCCAATTACGCCACCAACATCGAAGTGCCCCGCGCTATAGGCTGTGGCATCAGTTTCATTGACCTGAAGTTCGAAGACAAATGGCGACTCGATCCGCAGAAAATTGCCGAAGCCATACGTCCGAATACCAGACTCATTAGCATTACCACGCCGCACAACCCCACCGGCATGGTGATGACCCTGGCGGAAATCGATGCCGTTATTGCGTTGGCAGAACGGCACAACGTGTTCCTGCTCGTCGATGAAACCTACCGCGACGCCGGTTTCACAACACCCTACCCTGCTGTGGCAAGCCGCAGCAAATGCGTGATCAGCGTGGGCTCCCTGTCGAAAGCATACGGCCTGCCCGGATTGCGCACCGGCTGGCTGATGACGCAGCATACAACACTGATGGAAACCTTTCTGGCAGCCAAGGAAATGATTTATATCTCCAATTCGGCACTCGACGAAGCCGTGGCCTGGCAGTTTTACCAGCAAAAAGAACAGTTTTTGCCGGCTATTCAGCAAAAATCCATGCAGAATCTCGATATTTTAAGAAACTGGCTGGAAAAGGAAAGCCGACTGGAAGCAATATTGCCCGAAGGCGGGGTGGTGTGTTTTCTACGCGTACAACCAGGTTTTCAGGTGGATATGGAGCGGTTTTACCACCTGCTCACCCAGGAATATAAAACAATGGTCGGGCCAGGTCACTGGTTTGAAATGCCAGATACGTACATGCGCATCGGTTTTGGTTTTACGTCGGCCGAGGTGTTCGAAAAGGGACTGGAGTGCATTGGACAGGCATTGCAACATGTGCAACACGGATGGCACAGATAAATTGCGGATTACACGGATTGGATTTGTAGCAAGGAGGCTTTTCGGCGAATAGTAAAGCAATTCGATGAGAAATATAGCGATCTACCCTCCTCCCACATCCAATCCGTGTAATCCTAAATTAATCTGCGCCATCCGTGTTGCAGGGAGGCTTTTCGGCGAATAGTAAAGCAATTCGATGAGAAATAAAGCAATCTACCCTTCTTCCCCATCCAATCCGTGTAATCCGCAATTTATCTGCGTCATCCGTGTTGCACGTGTTACTTTTGCCCTCAATAAATAAAAAACATGAGAAAAATACTTTTTACTGCTGCGCTTGCCCTCTGTGTGGCAGGCATGAATGCCCAAACTGCTACCCCGACCCTGAAAACCGCTCTGGATAGTGCCAGTTACGCGCTCGGCCAACTCGTCGGAATGAATATGCAGGGTCAAATACCCGGCGATCTCAAACCTGAGTTGATTATCCAGGCGATCGGTTCCGTCCTCAAAAGCGAAGCACAACCTTTTACACCGGATGCTGCCAACGAAATTTTTGGCGCCTACAATGAATTGGCCGTAAAAGCACAAAGCGCTAAATCGAAAGCGGAAGGCGCACAATTTCTGGAAAACAATAAAAAACGCCCGGGCGTCGTCACTACCGCCAGCGGCCTTCAATATGAAATCCTGCAAAAAGGTACAGGCACTGTCAATCCAAAAGCCACTGATAATGTGAAAGTGCATTACCATGGCACTCTGATCAATGGCACGGTGTTCGATAGCAGTGTAGAACGCAACGACCCCATCACTTTTGGCCTGAACCAGGTCATTCCAGGTTGGACAGAAGGCGTCCAACTCATGCATGTCGGCGATAAATACAAGTTCTACATCCCGGCCGACCTGGCTTACGGCGACAACAGCCCTACGCCCGCCATTCCTGGCGGCTCCATGCTGATTTTTGAAGTGGAACTGCTGGAGATAAACCCGGAATAAGAGGTATGAGTTATGAGTTATGAGTTATACTCACTTCGCTATTGGCATTTATACAAGAGTGGCCAAAAGCAATGTGAGTATAACTCATAACTCATAACTCATAACTCATAACTCTTTCAAGGCTTCCAAAAAAAACTTCACCCCCCAATTAGGATACCTGAACGGGAGGTATGGCCCCCATACTGGAACAGAGCCAGGAAAGGCGCCACGAAGCCCCAGTAGCCAACTATTGCTCTGATAGTCAAGTATTTCGAACAGGAAAGCGTGTTGGGCCGAATGATACCGTGCTTCGCCGGTAATTTCCCAAAACCGGCGGCAGAGGATGCTCAATTGAGCATTTCCGGTACAACAGACAAAACGATGGTTTCCTTTCCAGTGCTGGTCGTACCAACCGGCTGTTCGGCCATCGCGTTCGCAAACATCGATGAGATGATCCAGTACGGCGCGGGTTTTATTTACTATTTCAGGTTCTTGTAGTATCAGCGCGCTTTCCAGAAACCCTTCCAGCGTGTAGGCGATGGTGTGGGTAAAAGCGGGCTTTTCGGGCCAGAAACCCCAGTCGCGCACCGTGGCATTTTCCTCAAACCGGGTTTGGTAGTAACCCAGTGCGCGGCGCATACCTGCTTCTATTTCCTTGTTTTTCAGCAGTTTATTAGCCTCCAACATGCCCCATACAGCCCGGGTGTAGTAGGAAGGAATGAAACCCGGCACATACGCCCAATTGGGCCATGCGCCCACGTCATCCAGTTCCTGGAGCAGCCAATGGGCAGCGCGTTCGAGGGCCTGCATACAGGCGTCATGTTTGGCGCTGTGTTCTGGCCACTCCTGCGCGGCACGGCTCAGCCCGAATAGAATCTGTGCCGTATTGAAAATACTGGGCCGTGTATTTCCAACTGTGAGCGCCGAGAAAGCGCCATTGTCCAATTGTATGGAAATCAGCCATTGAGCGCATTCCAGCGCCCGTTCGCGCCATGGGGCTTCTTTCAGAATAGCGGAATAATCCAGGAGTGTTTCGATGAGATAGCCTGTGGTTTCCGGATATGCAGGAGCCCAGCCCCGATGAAGGGCAAAACTATGCGCCGAACCCTGCCAGCCTGTAGCAGCCATACTGCGCCGGAGCCACGTCAGGGCGGCTTGCACGCGCGCACGCCATTCGGCGGGCGGAATGCTGCGGTGGTGCGACAAGTTAAATCCTTTTAAATTATGGCTGCTCATGCACGGGTGCAACGATCTTGTCTTTGGCAATACCTACTTCTTCGGCCAGCGATACTTGAAAAACATACGTCATGCCCGACAGCGTTACCTTGTGGTTGAGGCAGGGAGGAACCATCAGAAAGCCGTTTTGAACGGTAAGTGCAAGCACGGGCCCGGAAAGTTGCTCCTGGTATTCCAGCAGAATCGGCTGATCTGACACGAACATTTCATACACATACTCGTGGTAATGCCAGTCCTGCCGGGAATGTTCGTCGGCAACCGAGAACTGGAACACGTCTTTCGGCGGAATAAAAGCCGGTCGGATGACTTTTTCACCCACTTGCTCGAACGCCCATTTGGACTGCTCCCAGGGCACTTCCTGCAAATGCGGGCGCGACCAAAGGCTGTCGATCACCAGTTTCAGCGGCATGCCGTGGGAGACTTGCAGACAATGTTGAATGTCAGCGTTTTCTGCAAAAAGCGGCATAACCGTTTCTGAATGCGCGTTTGCTTTCATAAGCCGAAGTTTTTGACCGTGGAATAATTACGCTTGCTGCTGCGCCTTGTTTTGTATGTCGATGATTTGCCGGTACACATTTCGCACGTTTGAAATCATCTCCAGTTGTGGGGTGGATTTTACGCCGGGCCACCATGACATGGTATTGTCGCGCATCATGTACGGGCTTCTGGGGCCGAGCAGTATGGTGCCGGTGCCATCGTTTTTCTCCGTCAGTTCAATATTGCTCAGGGTTTTGATATTGATCGATTGAACGCTTTTGGACAAAATACCCGATTTGATAATAATCCGGTGCTGCGTGAGTCCATATACCGTGTTGGCCCGCTGACGTGCATCAACAATAAATCTTCCAAACACCAGCATAAACCCGACCAGCACGAAAGGCACTCCGAACAGCGCAAAAATCCCGCCTCCGCGCGCCGCCATAAAAACCCAGAAAACTGCAAAACTGCACCAAATGAGGCTGAAAGGAATCAAAAAAATATCGGATGCGCGGAAAATAACGCCTGTTGGGGGCGCCCCTGTCCAGAGCAGGGTTTCGCCCGGGTTCAGGTCTTCCTGCAAAGCAGTATGCAAATTATCTGTTATCATGGCAAGGATTTCTGAATAGTTTCAGGCAAAGTTAGCCTTCAATTCCGATTGTAGTAACAAGTATCTGCCACCAGGTATTGTTGCATTCTACCATATTCTGCTGTCTGCTTCTATCTTTGCGGCATCATTGCGTTTCAACGCACATCCTTCACAAAAAACAAGCCCGGGAGGCCTGTTTTCATAAAAACCTTGCACCCATGTCGGAGTTTCCACCCTGCCCAAAATGCCAATCCGAATATTCCTACCCCAGCGATGGACTGTTGATCTGCTCCGAATGTTTCCACGAATGGAATCCTGATGAAGCGACACCTGCTGAGCAGGAAGATGAGGCGCTTGTCGTGCTCGACTCCAATGGCAACGCCCTTCAAAACGGCGACAGCGTTATCGTTATCAAAGACCTGCCCGTGAAAGGCATGCCCAAGCCCGTGAAAGCAGGTACCAAGGTGAAAAACATCCGCCTGACCGACGGCGACCACAACATCGACTGCAAAATCGAGGGTTTCGGGTCGATGGGGCTGAAATCAGAGTTTGTGCGCAAGGCATAACTACACATTCGGCCAGTCCTGCCCGAAGTAAGATGACATCACAACAACATACCTGAACGTTGCAATATTGCCAGGTATTTTTCGCTGTTTTGGGTGTCACCCATTTGAAGATAACAGTAGTACAGATACATGGCCGCCTGCAAATGCGTAGGATCAGCCTCGAATGTTTTTTCAAACAGATCGATTGCCCTCGGCATTTCTGATAATTGGAAATGTTTTAACCCACTGTGGAACCAGGCTTCCAGATTTTGGGGAAAATCCATGATAAACTTATCTGCAATTTCATAAAACTCCTGCGGTGGTCTTTTTCTTTGGGCAAATCCCAGCAGGTACACATAGTCTTGTGGCTTCTTTCGCGGAGCATTCAGTATGTCCTTGAAATTCTGAAGCATCATTCTGGAAAAATCATCTAACTGTTGCTTGGTGATAGAGGTGCTAAGCGATTCGAGTCGCGGATAATATTGCGTGATTTCATTCAGCAAATCATTAATATCAACCGGCGTTTGGGCAGACTCCAGGTATTCCCCTCCTGCATATTCCCTGTAATATGCGGCCATTATCCGTCGGCCAAAATCAGGATTGTTCTGGCTGAAACCATGAAAACAGGCATCAAACAGATCACTGTTATTATCCATTGGTAAATATCCGTAATGGGCGCATGATTTATCCAGATAATCCCTGTCATATTCATCTTTCATCACAATAAACAAGCATATGTAGTTGTATATTTTATCGACAGGTTGATTGCTCACCACATATTTGGGCGCAGGAGCTTCAGCACTGGGTCGGGGAGCAGGTACGGGGTTTTTCTGTTGGCTCTCATACTTCTCCTTAATGGCTTGTATAAGCCGATCTGCCTCATCCCAAAATACCTTCACATACCTTTCTCCCATATTATTCTGGATGCCATATATCATACCTTGCAAGTTTTCTTCGTCGCGCAGCATGAGGCAGCAAGCCATCATGCTGATGATCCACTCGCGGGATTCATAACCCTGGTCAAAAGCCAGATCGAGTTGTTCCCTGGCCTCTTTTATGCGAAAAAGAAACATCAACTCACGCGCCATGTGCGTTTGCACCTCTGGTGAAGGTTCGATTTGCAAGGACCTTGAAAAATGCTCTACTGCCAGTTGACTTTCTTTCAGTGCAGCATAACAAATGCCCATGTTCGCATACGCGATAGCATGGTGAATTCCGTGCTTTTTGACGAGCGTCCACAATACTTCTATGCCAGCCTGGTAGTTTTTTGATTGAATATATACGGTACCCAGGGTGTTATATACCGTTGCTATCAGGTTTTTATTCGTGTCCGGTATTTTTGATATTAAGTCCAGACAGGTTTTTTCCGCTTCCTCAAATCGATTCAAACGTTTGTAAGACAAGGCTTTATCTGACATACATGAATACAAATCATCGCCCTCCAAGCCGGCGTGTATGGCGCGGTCAAACGTTGCCAGCGCATTTTCATCCTGATTATTCAAGGAAAGCAAATTGGCTAAAAATGCCAGTTGGTATTTATCCAGATGTGTCTCAGCGATAGATTGCATGGCTTCCAAAGCCTGGCTATATTCGCCTATCTTGTACAAGGCTTTGGCTACTCCCGGCTTGATCAGGCGCTGAAAAGATTCGTAGCCGGATACGGTATGGTATAACTGGTGAAATAATTCCAGGTATTGTTCAGGGTATTTTCGCAGGATATTTTCCAGGAAATAGTCATTCAGTTCCTGGTAGTTCTGCGGACGGTTTTGTGGATCTTTTTGAATACACCATTTTATCAAATACTGCATTTCAGGGTCTGCTGTAGCGGATTCATCGAAGGGTAATTGCAGATGTTGATGAAAATGAGCAAATTCCTCCTTGGTTCGAGCCGGAATACGCAGGCTGCCAAAAACACATTCATAAAGAATAATGCCCAAGGCATACATATCCGACTGAATAGAAAACTGTCCTTCCTGCGCCCATAATTCCGGGGCTTTATACGCCCAGGTAGTATCGCTTGAAAGCATCTTATCCGTATGGTTTTTGACTTTTGCAAGGCCAAAATCGCTGATAAAAAGGTTGTTATTTTGTATCAGTATGTTTTCCGGTTTCAGGTCGCCATGTACCACATTTTGAAAATGGTTATTGGCGACTGTTAACCCCCGAATCATCTGAAAGATGTACAAAAGCAACTCATCCGGGCTGTATTGTTTGGCGTTCAACAGCGTACGGAGCGTTCCGGAGCCTGGTTTTTCCATGTCGATAGCGGGCATTATTACAAAAAGCCGCTTTTCGATTTCCTTCACCCCGAGCAATGGCATGATGTTGGGCAGGCCCGACAACATCGACCAGGTTTTTATCTCATTATAAAACAGCAAACGGATTTTATAGTCGAAGTAAAACTGCTTTTGGAATGACTTCAGTGCAATTGGAGTACCATTGCCATCTTTACCAATAATTACTTCGCCCATGCCGCCATAGAGGCGTTTTACCACAGAATAGTCGCCAAAAATAGCGTCACTGATCGATGCATCAGTCGCATTGGACAACCGGCTGTCCGTGTCTGGGTCAACCAGTATCGTAGGAAGTCCGAGGGTTTGAAAGGGTGTTTCCATGGGTTTTCATTCTTTCATGGTGTAACAAAACTGTTGGTGGCCGAAATGATATTTCCCAGCCTTTCGAGGTCGAAAAAACGAGCCGCCAATTGCTGTGTAGTCGAGGTGCCGCTTGTTATTCCCAACCACAATTTTTTTTCATCTACAACAGGATCATTCAGTTCCAGGCAAATACTCATTGCATTTTTGAATTCATCCCGTTCATGCCAGGCAAAACCGGAAAAGGGTTGACGATTGGGATTACTGATAATTTTATTTTCCAGGTACTCTTTTATTGCTGTATAAAATTGATCGAAACTACCTGCTCTATACTGTTCCATACATTTGTACATCTGGCTATCCTGTTTTTGTAAAATCGAGATCAAAGACCAGATGGTATAGAAGTAGGTATTTGTTTCTTGGCATTTTACCTTATTGCGAAGCAGGCTTTCCAACAGCAGCGGTTCTATGGAAAATATTTGATCGTCGGCGGGAAGGATTTGCAGAATAGCGTTTTTTATCCTGCTGTGTACCAGTTTGTATTCGGCCGGGTCGCTTATGTTGAATTGTTTTTCTTCCTGTATTTCAGCAAATTGTGCTTTTAACTGAACAAAATCCTTGGCCAGCGCCGTGTTATGCATGCCAAAAAAACGGATCAGCAATTCCAGGGCTTCCGCAGAGCGGTTTTCTGAAACAAGGTCCATTACTTTTTTAGTCAGCATAACCGATGGTTTTTAACTCGAACAATCATTTTTTTAACACTGAAAGATAGCGTTTTTTCTAGCGATCTGCCTCAAAAGTAAACGTTGTTCTTTATAGGCTAGTCTTGGCATATATACATTTGGAAAACACTTACGAGATATTTTATTGAAACATGCTTATGCTACGCGTAGTGTCCTTTGTGCCCCTTGTGGTTTATTTATTTTAACCACGGGGGGCACAGAGGACACTACGCGTAGCGTGTACAAATAACAATCAGTTTGACTCCGCAAAAATCCGTTTTCTCCGTTCACCCCATCTTGCCACGCAGCCGAACTTACTGCCGAATTACCTTCTGCGTACCGGCGTTTTTCAGAGAACGGGCATGTACGAAATAAACACCCTCGGGCCATTGGGCCGCTACCGTCAGATCCAGGATTTTACTACCTGCTGCGGGGCGGGTATGAAACACCAGTCGCCCGGTCAGGTCTGTTACCCGCACTTCCGTTACCGGCTCCTTCCAATCCGAAAAATCCAGTCGCAAGGCGCCCGAAAACGGGTTGGGCGACACAGAAAAGTGCAGCACCTCCGGTTTTTCGGCCTCTTCTACAGCCACAGCAGTACTCGAAGGAATGCTGTACACATGTGATTCAATCACCGTGGCTGGTGTCGTTGGGCTGGTAAAGATCAATTTGTTGGGCAATCCGTAAAGGCTGCTTACATAAGCGCTGTTGAATGAATGCACCAACTCTAACAACACGGTGCCATCGCTGCGCCACACGGCATGGCCTGTACCCCCTGGGCCGTTGAAATAGGAAAACACCTCTTTTGTACTCGGGTCATTATCGAAAATATCTGTGCTAAAACCAAGAAGGTTCAGGTTGGAAGCAGTGTAGTTAGGAAATGTCGCCCAGGTATCATAATCCTTGTTCAATACCTGGAATGCATCTTGTGTGGAAGGTACACTGTTCATAAAATACAGAATGTTGCCTTGCCAGTCATTTGTAAACGACCAGGCGCCCGTAAAAACATGTTCCAGTGTATTGGAAAAAATATCATACACCTCCACACTGTCGATCATGCCATTTCCAAAAAAGATAAACCAGGTTTTGGGGGTATCCAGCCCGTAGCCAGGTAACACGGTATTGGGATATAAGCCGGAACCGGGAACAGACCCTGTTCTTTCAAATATCAGATCTGAATCGGAATAAAACCGATACACGATTTGCCCGGAACAAGATGTTTGAAAGACCCACTCTACCTTATCATCTTCATTAGCCTCCAACTTATTGTAACAGAACAGGTTGTATGGGCAGCCAGAAATTATATCCGCATCCAGCGCAAAGGTCTTGTACAGGCTGTAATCGTCGTTCAGCATAACAACATCCCCGGAAAAAGGCTCCAGATACCAGAATTTAATTCCTTCTCCCTCCAATTCTGTTGACTTCGCCAAAACATTTGAAAAACTGTGTTCGATAGAGAATCCAGGTACCGCATACACTTCATAGCCGGTCAAGACCTTATTCACCCCATCGACTGTAAAAAAGGACAACAGGCCGGGCAGATCACAGGAAAGTGCCGTTCCATCGTCGTCGAAAATCTGGTTTCTGGGGTTAAATGTGGCATTGATCCAGCGGATACTAAACTCGATCCCTGGATCGTTGTCGAAAAAGTCAGTACTCCTGTGAATGATAAATACATTGAAAATACCCGGAGGCAGCGCAAAGGTCGTATTGCTCAAGGGCGCATGGTTGCCATCGAACCAGTGTATGGTGCCGGTATGCGCCACTGAGTCGATGGTCAATGCATAGTACCGCTCACCCGCGCCGGGAATCAGCGCTCTTGAGATGTTGGGAAAAGGATACACATGTTCCAGGGCAATCTGTGTTTTGGCCGCTGAAAGGCTGATGGCAAAAAGAACGAGGGAAAGGAGAAGTTTTTTCATGGCTAAAAGGTTGGGTGGCGAGTTTATGCTGTTTTCAGGTAGCAATCATTCCATTTAATGAATAAAAGTACTTCAGCACACCAGGAAAAAGCCATGATTACAACCGTGATTTTTTGGATTTCACGGGTTTCAGGGAATTCAGAGGGGTAGCATAACGGAAAACCGGGAGATGTACGCCTACAAATCATCTATCAAATCCGCCAAAGTATTATTGATTCTGTTGCGCTCCACATTCGCATCCTGGTTGTGAATAATGCCTCTTTGCTCCTGGTTGTTGATGCGGTGGTAACGTGCCGAAAGAATCAAAACGGTTTGATGCATGTCTTTATCCTTTTGCTCGGAGTAGTCCAGCAGTTGCTCTATCACTTCTCCTGTTTTTTCTTTGGAAAGTAACGATTTCAGTCGGGTTTTTATCGCTGGCGTAGGACTGGATGCGCTGGTATTGCTGTCGGCAGGCGGGTTGTTATAATAATTGTGGATGTTCACCTGCTGGTTTCCGGAAATAACTTCATCGCCCATGCGGACATTGCCGCCGGCTTTGATCGTGCTACCAATCACAGCGTTTTTGGTAGTGTACTTGTCATCTGCCTTTTTGTTTTGCCCTTCGATGTGGTCGCCGAAGGTTACATGGCCCCCTGCTTTGATCGTGCTGCCAATCGCAGCGTTTTTGGTAGTGTACTTGTCATCTACGGGCCCGTTTTGCCCGGTAATCCGGTCACCGAAAGTCACATCACCACCTGCCTCGATATCAGAGTCAATCGCAGCGTTTTTTATACTGCCCAACCAGGCATACTTATCCCGATAGGCCGTGTCGGGTTGTACCCCGCGCTGCTCAAGGTGCAAGGCATTCTTTTTCTCGTCGTACAACTGAAAGGCTTCTCTGACAAAGACTGGAATGCCATTTTGATAGTTTACCACCTCGAAATTTTCAGTTTTCGCGGACTGCAACACTTCCAGTTCGGGGTGTTGTTTTCCTTTAGATAGCCACACGACTTCTTCGCGTATGAACATGGCCAGATCGAACAGCGTCACTGTTTTTTTATCGCTGTGCTTGAGGTGTACGCCGGCCAGGCCTTCCACCAGCGCATAGGTAAATACGCTCAATGGCGTGCTCGTGTAGGCCAGTTCCGTGTTGGTACAGGCCGTGATAATGGCCCTGTTCGACTTTTGGATAAAATCATCCTTGTCGAAAGGAATGCCCGTGCGTTGGTACCCGTCCGACAAAATAGCGCCCGAATGGCAACAGTTCAGCAGCACCAATACGGCCTTGGCATTGATTTTATTGATCTTTTTGATAAAAGTATCGCCCTCGATGGCTGTGTTGTCAATATCGTCCCGGTCGGTATCATGGCCCACCAGGTACGACTGCTCGGCGTTGCGCAGGCCATGCCCCGAAAAGAACAAAATGACCAGATCGGCCGGCTGCGCCACCGTATCGGCCGCAAGCCTGTCCAACTGTCGCAGAATATTGAGTCGGCTGGCGTCTCCGGCCCTCAGCGGCCGGATATTGCCGCTGGGAAACCCGCAACGCTGGTTCAATTCCGTAGCAAGCCGGGCCGCATCTTCCGCCGTGACGGCAATAGCAGGCGTATCGTCCGGGCGCTGGCCTACGCCGATCAAAAGGGCATAACTGTTCTGTGGTTTCATACGATTCTGGCGTAGTATTAATTCCGAAGGTACTCACAAATGGTGAGCAGGTCTTTTTTGTTTTGTTCAATATATTCGTCCGCAATGGCAATCAGGGCCTGGATGTTTTCATCCGAAGCGTCCGACATTTCCGCGTGTTTTTTAGGAATGGGCGGGTTCAGTCGGACGTATCGTGGCGTTTGGTCGGTGTATTTCGGCAGCAGGTGTTGCATGGTAAAATGGGTGCTTTCCGACACGCTGCGCATAAACACACTGTCCAGCAGGGGTTTTATCCAGTCGCCGGTGTCCCATTTTTTTGCTTCTTCCAATGGAATGGAGTCGCTGCTGTCGCCAGTGCCGATAGACAGCATAAAAAACGGCAGGTCGTTGTCGTCGGGCAGCACATCGGGCTCGAAGCCGAGGGTACCCTGCCGCCGTTTCCAAAGCTCTTTGGCTTCGCCATAGGCCAGCACGGAAGGGTTGTTGGCAAATACCCCGCCGTCGACAAAACCCTGGTCTTTTCCCTCCACTTTCACAACAGAAGGTGTAAAATAGGTGGGCGCTGCCGAGGTGGATCGGGCAATTTCCCGCATCAGCAGGTTTTCGGCCTCGGAAGTGTGGGCCAGTCGCGACTGAAAATAAAAGGTTTTGCCTTTCTGGATTTCGTAGGTCGTTATCAGCACCTGGGTGATGGCCTCGCGCAGGCGGGTGTCGCCGAAGCGCTCCAGGAGTTGCTTTTCCAGACCAGCCGGGTCAAAAACCTGGTCTGTCACGGTATCAAGGGTATCGCTGAAACTACTGATAAACCCATTGATCCAGCCCTTGCCCTTGCGTTTTTTGAAAATGACCTTCCCGAAATCCTGGTACAAGTCCAGCATATCGCTTGCCGAGTAGGCATTCCTGCCATCTGCGTCGGGTTTGCTCAGCCCCAGGGCTATGATGCCGCCGGTAGAGGTGCCGGCGATCAGATCAAACACATTGCCTACCGGGCGTGTCTGCTGCTCTATAAACTCCAGAATGCGACAGGGAATGACGCCCCGGATGCCGCCGCCGTCGAGGCTGAGAATTTTAAACTGGTGTTGGGTGCTCATGCGGGATGGGTGGGCTTATTGAAGAGTGGAGAGGATGGCTTTGAAGCGGTCTTCGCCGATGCGTTGGAGGATGGCGTTAAGATAACCTTCTGCATTCTTGATTGCAGGTGAGCCGATTTTTTGGAAAATCTGGTAGGCGGAGCGGAGGAGCGGGATGGCTTCATCATAGCGGTTTTGCTCAAAAAGCATGGCACCGATGTTTAATTGATTTTCTGCCACACCATTAATATCGCCTATTTGCTGCCTAATGGCTAAGGATTGTTCCAAATAGCCCAACGCAGTGTCATAGTCCCCTCTTACCTTATGTATCTGGCTGATGTTATTCAACGTCACGCCCTCCCCCTGACGGTCGCCGATTTGCTGCTGAATGGCTAAGGATTGTTCCAAATAGCCCAACGCAGTGTCATACTGCCCCACAGAATGTAACATCATACCATTGTAATTCAATGCATCTGCATTGGTTTTATCATCAATATTTCGCTCTAAAACCGCCTGATTCAATTCAAAAGCCTGCGGGTACATCCCGATCAACTGACAGTGCCCCTGTAATCGAAAAGACGTCCTTGCAAATCCCTCCCATGCCTCTGCCTCTTCGTAATACGCTTTCGCCAGTAAATCGTCGCCTACAGTAAACTGATTTTCAAAATATTCCCCCGCCTTCAGCGCCCACACTTTTCTCTTTTCATCCGGCACCACATGCCTGCCCATCCACTCGCGCGTCAGTCGATGCACCTCAAAACGGCCGTCTTTTTCCAGAAAACACAAGGACCAGTCCTGCAAGGCCTGCAACACCGGCATCAATGCCGCTTCGGGCTGCCCGCTCACAGCGGCTAAAGCAGCCGGCGGGGTGCGGGAAATGAACACCGACACCAGCTGGAAAATCTGCTGCTCCGGTTCTGTCAGGCGCTCGTACACCTTTGCCAGCAGCAGGTTTTCGAACACTTTCTCTTCTGATTTTGCCACCTGCTGCCAGGAGAAGGTCTTGTCTTTTTTCAGCAGGGCTTCGAGGTATTCGTAGCCGCGCGGGTGCCCGTCGAGGCGTTTGTACACATCGTCGCGGTCTTTCAGATCGATCTTTCGCAGCACTTCGGAGTAATTGAGCAGGCGATATTGCTCGGCGTAGCCCATTTTGTCCAAAGGCAGGTGCATGACCACATCCGCCAGGTCATCTATTTTGTAGCGGGTGGTGAACAGGATATGGCAGTTTTTAGGGGTATTTTCACACAAATACTTCAAAAATGAGCCGAGTAGGTCGCTGGCAATTTTCTGGTGGTATTGCCCTTCCTCGTCGGTCTGCACGTCTTCCACATTGTCGAAAATCAGGATGGTTTTGCGTCCGCGCAGGTAGTTGTCCAGCAGTACCTGCAGTTTGTCCAGCACTTCCACTTGCGGGTTGTCGAGTATTTCCTGCGTTTGGGCTGCCAGCGCGGGGTTGACCTGCTCGAAGCGTTTTTGCAGTGTTTGCAGAATATGCGCTTCGTTGATCTGGTTGCCATTCCGGAAAATAACGATCTGGTGGCTATGGTTGTCGTAGTTGTGGGCAAAGGCTTCCGCCAGGGTTGTTTTGCCCAGGCCGCCCAGTCCGTGCAGGCAAACGTGTTTGTCCGCCCGAAATGCCTGCCGCATCTGTATCAGGTAGCGTTTGCGGCCGATAAATCCCTCGCCGATGAGCCGCGATTTGGAAGTTTTGAGAAAACTGCTTTGCGGATAAAATTGATCCGGCAAATGATAGGGCTGCGTCGGGTCGATCAGGCTGCCCATGGCCTGGTTTTGGTAAATCACCGGCGTAAACCACTCGGCGATATAGGGAACATGCGGCGCCGCTTCTCTGCGTTGTGCCACCTCCCGGTGCAGCGCTTCGCGCGCGTAGGCGAGCGAACGGGTGAGCGTCTGCGCCTGCGCGAGGCGGGTGTACAGTTCGGTGGTGAACACCTTGGCGCCTTCGTCCGTCACCGCAAAGCGCATAGCCACAATGGCCGGCACGCCGAACGTGGCCGCTTGCTCGGTTACGCCGCCTTCCTGCCCCGCCATGGCCGTTTCGCAGGCACTCAGAATCAGGAGTTTGACGCACTGGTGCCCGCGCAGGCATTCGCCCAGGGCCGCGCCGGATACCTGTTCCTCGTCGCCGTCTTCGTTTTCAAAATACAAAACGCCCTTTTTTTCACCGGCATGGTAAGCGCCGTGCCCGCTGATGTGAACGATGTCGTGCTGGCGAGCGCTCAGGGCTTTGTCGAGTTCTTCGAGCGAGGCGTTTTCCAGAAATTCGATGGCAATTTTTGGTTTGCTGTCGCCGGTGGCTTCCAGCGCGCCGATGGACTGGATCAGGCGCGTTTGTTCTTCCTCAATTTGCAGCATTTTTCCGCGCTCGTCGAGGTCTTCGGGCAGGGCGGTGATAAACAGCATTTTCAGCGGGGCGGCTGTTGCGAGGTCGCCTTGCATATTAAAGGCTTCCAGCGACCCGACTTTTGTGCGCACCAGGCCGAAATTGCTGGCTGTCAGGCTCTTTTTTGCTTCTCCTAATTTGGAAGGAAACAGCAAAGGCAAGACCATTTCAAAGGGCAGGTTGATGATTTTTTCATCATTGGTGGACAACACCAGCAGCAGTTCCTCGATCCGTTTGGATTCCAGTAAATGAATGAAATCCGCGCATACCTGCCCGATATCGCCGGAAAAAAAGGCGTCGTACAGTTGCTGCGACAAGCGGTTTTCAAAAGCAATGATGCTCGAAGGGTTCCAGGTTTGCTCGCCTTTCAGCCGCATGGGGCTGTCGCTGCCGCGGCGGAAAGCCTGAAATTCCATCAGGTCGTCGAACAACCCGGCAGGTATGTTGACGGCTACGGCATGTTGCAGGAGGGGTTCTCCGGAAGTGCCCAGTTTTGATGCGCCATCGTGCCTGGATTTTATGTGCATATTCAGGCTGTATATGCCGCCTTCTGCGGGTTCGATGCGCAGGAATAGAATGCTGTGTTGCAGCGCTTTTTCAACGAGGTAGTAATTGTCACCAATATGGACGTCGCCGCCGGCAGTGATGTTGCCGTAGTTGATATTTTTTTGGGAAGGGGAATCGGGTGTATTTTTCAATATACTGTATTTCTTTTATTTCATTCAATTACAATGAATTACGCTCCCTTTCAATAATATCTACACGATCTATTTACCTCAAATAAAAATCCCTTTCCCCCACCGCCATGCAGTCTGGGAAAGGGACTTCCGTCAATCAAAAAAGCCGCTCATAAGTCATAGGGAGTTTACAGGTCGCTAAAATAGCGGCTCTACCCCAGACTACCAAATATTTTTCTCTGCGTCAGTTATACAAATACATACTCCGATTCCTTTCCAACTCCCTGAAATACGGGTCTTTCAAATCCTTGATAAAGTAAATCGCCTCGCCCGTGCTCTTCATTTCCGGCCCGAGTCGTTTGTCTACATGCTGGAATTTTTCGAAGGAGAACACCGGAATTTTGATTGCATAGCCATCCATGCGGTTGATCATCTCGAAATCTTTCAGTTTGTGCGTACCCAGCATGATTTTAGTGGCAATGTTGAGGTACGGCACCCCATAGGCTTTGGCGATAAACGGCGTGGTGCGCGAAGCGCGCGGGTTGGCTTCGATGACGTATACCTGGTCGTTTTTGATTGCAAACTGAATATTGATCAACCCTTTGATATTCAAGGCTCTGGCGATGCGTTCGGCGTATTCGCACATGCTCTGGATCACGATAGGTCCGAGCGAGTACGGCGGCAACACGGCCGAAGAGTCGCCCGAGTGGATACCGGCCGGCTCGATGTGCTCCATGATGCCCATGATGTGGATGTCGTCGCCATCGAAAATGGCGTCGATTTCGGCTTCCTTGGCGCGTTCGAGGAACTGGTCGATGAGGACTTTGTTGTCGGGCAGGTGTTTGAAGATGGACAGCACCTGACGCTCCAATTCGTTGTCATTGATCACAATTTTCATGCGCTGACCACCGAGCACGTACGAAGGGCGCACCAGTAGCGGGTACGGTATCTGGCGGGCCACATCGAGCGCGGCGTCCACGTCGTGGGCGACGCCGTATTTAGGATACGGGATGTCGAGTTCCTTGAGCAGGTCAGAGAAGCGGCCGCGGTCTTCGGCAATGTCCATGTTGTCGAAACTGGTGCCGATGATGTTCCAGCCTTTTTTGTGCAGGTCTTCGGCGAGTTTGAGGGCCGTCTGGCCGCCGAGTTGCACGATGACGCCGTCGGGTTTTTCGTGTTCGAGGATTTCTTCGAGGTGCTCCCAGTACACAGGTTCGAAGTAGAGTTTATCAGCAATGTCGAAATCGGTGGATACCGTTTCGGGGTTACAGTTTACCATAATCGCCTCATAACCAACCTCTTTGGCAGCCAGCACGCCGTGTACGCAGCAGTAGTCGAACTCAATGCCCTGGCCGATGCGGTTGGGGCCGGAGCCCAGCACCACTACTTTCTTTTTGTCGGTGACGATGCTTTCGTTGCGGTCGTCGAAGGTCGAGTAGAAATAGTTCGTTTTGCTCTCGAACTCGGCGGCGCAGGTGTCTACCATTTTATACACCCGGCGGATGTCGCGGCGTTTGCGCTCCTGGGTCACAAATTTCTCGTCGATGCGCAGCAACCAGGCGATTTGCGCGTCGGAGTAACCGTTCTTTTTGAGTTCGATAAAGAAATCGGTCGGGATGTCCTCCGGCACGTTGTAGCGCAGGAGTTGTTCCTCCATTTTCACGAGGTTTTTGATCTGGCCGATAAACCAGGAGTCGATGCCCGTAAATTTCTGAACGGTTTTGGATGGGATGCCGAGGCGCAGGGCGTCTTTCACGCGGTAAATGCGGTCGTCGCTCACCTTTTCAAGGCGTTCGAGGATGTCGTCGGTGCGCAGCCATTCCTTTTTGTCGGCGCCCAGGCCCGTGCGGTTGTTTTCCTGGCTCTGACAGGCTTTTTGCAGCGCTTCGTTGAACGAGCGGCCGATCGCCATCACCTCGCCTACCGATTTCATTTGCAGGCCGAGGCGGTGGTCGGCGCCGTGGAATTTATCGAAGTTCCAGCGCGGCATTTTCACGATCACATAGTCGAGCGTGGGTTCGAAGTAAGCCGAAGTGGTTTTGGTGATCTGGTTTTTCAGTTCGTCGAGCGTGTAGCCTATGGCGAGTTTGGCAGCAATTTTTGCAATGGGATACCCCGTGGCCTTGGAGGCCAGAGCCGAGGAACGCGACACACGCGGATTTACTTCAATGGCAATAAGTTGTTCGTTTTCAGGGTTTTGTGCAAACTGAACATTGCAACCTCCGGCAAAATTGCCCAGGGCGCGCATGATCTTGATGGCCTGGTTGCGCATGTCCTGATACGCCGTGTCGGAGAGCGTCATGGCCGGCGCCACAGTGATGCTGTCGCCTGTGTGGATACCCATGGGGTCGAGGTTTTCCACGGTGCAGATGATGACGACGTTGTCGAGTTTGTCGCGCAACAGTTCCAGTTCAAATTCTTTCCAGCCCAGTACGGCTTTTTCTACCAGCACCTCGTGGGTTGGAGAAGCGTTGAGGCCGTTTTTCAGGGCCTCGTCGAAATCGTCTTCGCGCATACAGAAGCCGCCGCCTGTGCCTCCGAGCGTGTACGACGGACGAATAACAAGCGGGAAACCAATCTTTTGCGCGGCTTCCTTGCCCTCCAGATAGGAGTTGGCGATATACGAGGGCGCTACGGACAGCCCGAGGTCGACCACGAGTTTTTTGAATGCCTCGCGGTTTTCGGTGGTTTCGATGGCTGCCGTGTCTACCCCGATCATGCGGCAGTTGTATTGCTCCCAGATGCCCATTTTTTCGCATTCGATGGCGAGGTTGAGCGCTGTTTGGCCGCCCATGGTGGGCAATACGGCATCGAGCGTGGGCAGGCTGGGGTCTTCCTGGTGCATTTTCAAAATAGCCTCAATACTTTCCGGCGTGAGCGGCTTCAGGTAAATATAATCAGCCGTCACCGGGTCGGTCATGATGGTGGCGGGGTTGGAATTGATGAGCGCCACTTTAATGCCTTCTTCCCGAAGTGAACGGCTGGCTTGTGAGCCGGAATAGTCGAATTCGCAGGCCTGACCGATAATGATGGGGCCGGAGCCAATGATGAGGATAGATTGAATGGAATTATCTTTCACGCGGAAATCAGAGAGTGAGAGGGTGAGAGAGTGAGAAGTGAGAGAACGTTATGTCCTCTGCAACCCTGTCGGATTGGGGGCAAAAAAATGCCGGAAACAGGCGCATGGCCCCATTTCCGGCATGTCCGAATACAAAAAACCTGTTGAGTCGTTTTTTCATATCGGGACGCAAAGGTAAAAGGGTGTGCCGGGAAAAAAGAGGAGATGCGGGATTTTTTTTGAAAATGTTACAGCGGAGCAGTACCCTCTCACTCTCTCACTCTCTCACTCTCTCACCCTCTCACCCTCTCTCACACCTCTCCAAAACACCAGCAGTCCAAATAAAATCCAGCACACCTGCCGCGCCCGGCGGATCAGCGACACGGTGAGCCATAAATCGTCACTGCCCGATGCCACAATTTTGTCGAGCATCACCTTGTTGGCAAATTCTTCCACCCCAATCTGGCCTGGAATAAAACCGGCAGCGGCTTTGTAGAAGGCTACGCCGGTGTTGATAGCAACGGCCTGAACTGCTTGGATGTCGGCGCCCAGAAAATGCAGCATCAACCACAGTTCCATCGAATCGATCACCCAATACAGCACAAAAAACAGCATAGCCAGTAAAAACGCCTGCGGGTTGTTGCGAATCGAGGTATTCCATTCCTGCCAGCCTTGTTCCAGTTGAGCCATGAAATGAGCCAGTCGCTCTGCCCATTTGCGTTTTTGTGTGCGTTGTTGCAGCCATTCCAGAAAAAAACGACGGCGCCGAATCAGCAGCACCAGCCCCGTCAGACCTGCGAGCCAGGGCCACGCGCCGGCCATCGTATCGGGTAGTTGAAATGAAAACATCGAACTTCCAATACTTGAAACGAAGAACAAAAGCACTTGTGCCAACACCATCCCTGTGCGGGAAACAAATGCGGCAGCGATCAGGGTAGCCGGATTGATCCCTTTCTGTTGCAGCAAAATGATTTTCACAGCCTCTCCGCCGACTGCGCTGGTGGGCTGAATAAAACTCACTGCTTCTCCTGCCTGACGAATCAGGAATAAACTCTTGACAGACAGCACCTTACCAGGTTCGCCCATGCAATATCGCCAGCCCAGGGTGGCACAGGTATATCCCACGGCGGTAATGAGCAAAAGCCATAAAAAACGGAAGCCCAACTGTTGAAGAGAGGCAAAGGCTTTCTGCCAGTCGAGGTTGCGAATAAAGAACCCGAATAGCAGCAACACTAATATCAAAAGCAAGAGGCGCTGGCGACTCATATTTACCAGTTGAAAAACGGCGTTACCCGCCGCCCCGAGCGATTAATCAGGCCGATTTGCAGGCCCTCTACTTCTTTGGCAGAGTTGATCAGGCCGATTTGCAGGCCGCGTACCTTTTTGGCGTGGTTAACAATACCCGCCACCTGAATGCCGGTGATTGTGTCGGCCCGATTGACGATGCCCGCGATCTGGCTGCCTTCCACTTCGGGAACAAAATTGTATATGCCACCTACCTGCAACAACATTTTGCCGCTGCGAGTATGGTTGCCAATGCCGCCGATCTGAGAGGCTACACCTTCGGCGTGGCGATTGAAATTGACAATTCCGGCGATTTGCATACCCGCCAGCGTATCGCCGCAGTGGTTGTAAATGCCGCCCACCTGCACACCGTTCTGGTTGCCGTGGAGTTCGTTGAAAATACCGGCGATTTGTACGCCCTGGACTTCTTTGCGCGTGAAGTTGGCCAGTCCGGCGATTTCCAGCCTTCTGTTGGCCAGTGATGTACCGGCAAGCACGTTGAACGACCAGTCGTTGACCACCTTGGCGCTCAGCGTGTGGTTGGTGCCCAAAACGGGCAGGAATGACACCTGGTATCGTCGGTGCAGGGAGTCGGCCACATTCACGGCGTTCCATTTTTCGAGGGTGGCTTTGAAAAAACGTTCGGCTTTGGTAGCCGCTATTTGCAGACTTTCCTCCAGCGTCATGGTGCGGCGAACAGGCGTGACGGTATTTACCTTTAAATCAATCTTCTGGAATCGCGGCGTCTGACTCGAAACGGTAAATATGGTGTCGCGGTAGTCGAGGCGCGCCACCACCACTTCTGTTTTTTTGCGCACCTTCAGTTCGTAGTAGCCGTTGGAGTCGGTCGTCGTGGCGCGCAATGTTTGGCGGTCGTACACCGTCGCATTGGCGAGGCGTTGACCTGTAACCGGGTCTTTTACGTAGCCGCTGAGTTGTTCGGCGGGTTTGCGGCGTTTTTTCAGGATGAGGTAGTTTCCATTGGGTTTGAATTCGTAGCCTTCACCCAGAATTTCATACAGCGCTTCGCGCACCGTCCAGTCGTTGGCAATGAGGTTGGCTTTGCGCGATGCATCGATGATGCCGGCATTGTACGACCATTCGAAACCGGCGCGTTGGGCAACTACCTGCAAAGCGTCGCGAATCGGCGTGTTTTTAAACACCAAATCCACACGCCTTTCCAGCAATTCCACCGCCCCGCCTGCCTGAACAGCCGACCACCAAATAATAACCATCCATATATATTTCCGAGCAGCCATATTCATCATTCATCATTCCCCCCACATCCTGTTCCATCCAGCACCACTTTCCCGTCTTTCTTTTCCACGGTCAGGGAGAAGGAATCGGCAATGAGATCAAGCACGCGGTCGAGTTCCAGGTTGTCGTAGCGAGCGTGCAGGATGCAGTTTTCCAATACCTTGTTTTTCAATGAAATATCCACGCCGTACACATCGCTGAGTTCGCGCACCACCTGGCCGAGTGGCGTGGCATCGTAATCGAAATAGCGGTTTTTGTAAGCCAGCACATTGGGATTGGGTTTGGCCACCCGGGTGATATTTCCGCTGCCTGATTCATAAATCGCCTGTTCGCCAGCCACCAGCAGCAGGTTTTGTGCGCCGGCGCTGAGTTGAACTTTACCCTCTGTTACCGACACTTTTACGCGGCCGGGTTCGGAGCGGTTGTCTACGTTGAATTCGGTTCCTACCACCTTTACTTCCAGTTGTTGCACCTCGATCACAAAAGGTTTTTCGCGGTCGTGCGCTACAGCGAAGTAGGCCTCTCCTTCCAGCCGCATGCGCCGTTCTTTTTTGTTGAAATTACCGGCAATGCGCAGGGCGGAGTTCCGATTAAGCACCACTACGGAGCCGTCAGTCAATGTATCGGTGAGGGTGCTGGTTGCGGCGGCAATCTGCACTTCCGGCGTATCGGTTTCATTTCTGAAAAAGAACACAGCGGCTACCACCAATGCCAGCACGGCAGCAGCGGCGGGCATCCACTGATACATGGAAATGCGGCGGGCTACGGGGGCAGCGGGCTGCATTTGTGCCCTTACTTTTTGCAAGGCGCTTTCAGTATCTACCGGGCGAAGCGTGGCAGCACGCGCAGTGGGCGCCTGCGACCAAAGGCGCTGAAGGCTATCGAAATAGCGGCTGTTGTCGGCCGATTCCTGCAGCCACGACTCGATCAGGGCCTCCTCCTGCTTGGTGGTCTCACCGGCCAGGCGTTTGGCCAGCAATTCGTCTATATGGGCGTAGTTGTCTGTCATAGTAGCATCCAATGCAAAAGGGCGATCAGCGTAATCAGGTAATCCGCCAGTTCGGTGCGCATCAGGCGAAGCGCCTTGCCCATCTGGGTTTCCACGGTTTTGATGGAAATTCCCAGTTGGTCGGCGATTTCGCGGTATTTTAATTCTTCAAAACGGCTCAATTCGAAAATACGGCGGCATTCTGTCGGCAAGGTATCGAGTGCCTGCAGGATGCGCTCGTTCAGTTCCGAAGCGGCGCCGGGGTCGTTTTCATAGCCTTGTTCCAATTGTGCAGCATTATACACTTTGTATTTCTCGCGGGTTTGAGCATCGCGGATACGGTTGAGGCAGCGGTTGTGCACCATTTTATACAAATAGGCTTTCACCGACCACTGCACTTCAAAAGTGGCGCGTTGCTCCCACAGTTTTACAAACGATTGTTGCACCAGGTCTTCCGCTTCATCCAGATCACCGTCGGTAAGCGAAGCGGCATAATGACACAGCGGTTCGTAGTACCTACGGAACAGCGCGTCAAAAGCCGATTCATCTCCCTGTTGAATCGCCTGAAGCAAGGTTGGGTCGTCTCGTCTTTCCACTGGTGGTGTTATTCCCAGACACTTTAACAGAGTCTTAACCCTGATGCGGAGTCCGGATTTTTTTAAAAAATATTTTTTTCAGGTGGCCGTCAGGGTATTTGCCGGTAGTCGGTGTCTTCACTCGGTCCTCCGGGATAAATCCTGGCGGGTTTCACATCCAACAACAATCACACTGGTAAGCACCTGACTATCAACTGCATATAAAATGAAACATGTAATACTTGCCTTTTCGGTACTTGTTTGCGCCCACTTTCAGGCCGCTGCACAGACATACCGTTCGGCTGTCGGAGCAAAGTTCGGAGAATTCACTTCACTATCCTACCTCACTTTCCTGAAAGAATCAAATGCCCTCGAAGTGTTTGGCGGTGTCCGTTCGTTTCGCGCCGGTTCTGTTATGCATGTCCACGCCAGTTACCAGACCTACAGAAAAATACAAACCGTGCCACAGTTGAGATGGTATACCGGTATTGGAGGCGCCATGTTTATGTACAATTACCACCAGGAAAAACACCAGGCGACCCTCGGAACGCTGGGCATTGGCCCGGAAGCGTATATTGGACTGGAGTACCGGATTAAAGATTTTCCGCTCACCATTTCGGCTGATCTGATGGGGCGCTACCTGCTGAACGGGTATTACAGTGGCTTGAACATCGGATTCGGAGCCACCACCATTCGTTACATCCTGTAAAATATAACTGCCAACCCCAAAAATTTTCCTGCACACACTTGGGCAGGCCTGGAAGCCTGTGCCTTTTTATCAAAATAACTGAAAACAAAAACAAAAATTGACATGCAACACCTGTTGAAATCCCTCGCGCTTGTATTCCTGCACCTGCTTTTTTTTCCCTCTATTTCGAGCGCCCAAAAGTACACCCAAATCGTAAAAGGCACCGTCCTGGAAAAAGGCATCAAAACCCCGCTCATCGGCGCTACTGTCGTTGCCATTCTTCCGGAAGGGTCCGAACCGCGCACCCTCGGCGCCGTCACCGATGTGGATGGCCATTTCCGAATTGCCCAGGTGCCGGTGGGTAAAATCGGCATCTCGGTGACCTATCTGGGTTACAAAGATGCCATTTTGTCGAGTATTACCGTCAATTCCGGTAAAGAAGTGGAACTCTCCATCGAAATGGAAGAATCCGTGCTCAAGGCCAACGAGGTGGTGATCACCGCCAAAGTGGAAAAACAAAAACCGCTCAATGAACTCGCTACGGTGAGCGCCCGCACTTTTTCTGTAGAAGAAACCCAGCGTTTTGCGGCCGCCGTCAACGACCCGGCGCGCATGGCCTCTTCCTACGCCGGTGTGGTGATGGGCCACGACGGCAATAACATCATCGTCATTCGCGGCAACGCGCCCAACGGACTGCTGTGGCGCATGGAAGGCGTGGAAATCCCCAATCCCAACCACTTTTCCAATGTGGGTTCTTCGGGCGGCGGCATTTCCATCCTGAGTGCGCAGGTGCTGAGCAATTCCGATTTTATGACCGGGGCATTTCCGGCTGAATATGGCAATGCACTGTCGGGTGTTTTTGATCTGAAACTCCGCAAAGGCAACACCGATAAAATGGAATACACACTGCAGGCTGGCGTGCTTGGGCTCGATGTGGCCGCGGAAGGCCCCATGCGCATGGGCAAACAAACGGGTTCGTTTTTGGCCAACTACCGCTACTCTACCCTCTCGCTGCTGTCGAAAATGGGCGTGGAAATCGGCGACGCAGAAACCAATTTTCAGGACATGTCCTTCAATATGTGGATGCCAGCGGGTAAAGCAGGCACCTTCACCATGTTTGGAATGGGTGGCCTGAGCACCCAGACTACTCCTGGAAAAGCAGATTCGACCGAATGGGCATCAGACCTCTACTCAAAGTACAAAGGCGATTTCCTGGCCAATACCGGCGCGGTGGGTATTACCCACAGCAAAGCCTGGGAACGCACCTTTATCAAAACCGTACTGGTTGCTTCCGGCACGGAAAACAGTTTCAATGAGGATGAATTCCAGTCGGATTATACCCTGCGCCGCAACTACGACCAGCAGCACCAACAAACGAAATACACGCTGTCGACGGTGCTGAACCACAAATTCAATGCGCGGCATTTCCTGCGCGCCGGAGCCTATTTTAACCTGCTGGATTTCCGTTTCCGGCAGTCGGAATGGGATTTTTCGGAAAACTACCTGCGCCAGTACATTCGCACCACGGGAAATACACAAACGCTGAATGCATTCGCGCAGTGGCAGTTCCGCGCCAGCGAACAATGGACGCTGAATGGCGGGCTGCATACCCAGACGCTGTTTCTGAACAACAGCACATCGCTGGAGCCGCGCGCCTCGGTAAAATACGCTTTTACGGAACGTAGTTCGCTGAGTCTCGGATATGGCCTGCACGCACAAACTCAGCCAATGGGCGTTTATTTTGTCGGCGCCGAAAACGGAGCCGATACGCCCAATCACAACCTGAAGTCGACCAAAGCACACCACCTCGTGTTGTCGTACGACCGCATGATGTCCGGCAACTTGCACCTGAAAACGGAAGCCTATTACCAGTATCTGTACGATGTGCCCGTGAGCGCAGCAGGGCCGACGTCTTTCTCCTTGCTCAATTCCATCGACGGTTTCGAATCACAAGCGCTTGTAAATGAAGGCAATGGCCGCAACTACGGTTTTGAACTGACCTTTGAAAAATTCCTTACACGGGGTTTGTATTTCCTGTTGTCATCGTCCGTTTACTCTTCCGAATACCGCGGCAGCGACGGCATCTGGCGCGACACACGTTTCAACGGCAACTATGCCAATACATTTACCGCAGGCAAGGAATGGCAATGGAACACCTCGCGCAAAAACCGCAGTATCGCCCTGAATATGAAACTGGTGCACGCGGGCGGCCTGCGCGACACGCCCGTAGATGTGGCTGCCTCGCGCGCAGAAGGACGTACCGTGCGCGACGAATCGCGTGCCTATGAGGAAAACATGCCCGACTACTTCCGCCTCGACCTTGGCGCCCGCCTGAAACGCAACTATGCACACCTGACCACCACACTCGGGATCGACCTTCAAAATGCAAGCAATCGCACCAATGTGCTCAATCGGTACTACGACCAGGTGGCGGAAGAGGTGAAATACAGCCGGCAGGCGGGACTGATTCCGGTGTTGTTTTATAAGGTGGAGTTTTGAGGGGAAGGGATTTTGTTCTGCTTCGCCTCACAAATCGGGGGACTTGGGATTTTGCGGATCAAGCGGATTTTTGGTGGCCTGACGGCCACTGTATTCTGATTTTTATGCAGTATCGCCGAAGGCGGAAAAATTAAAAAAATCCGCTTGATCCGTAAAATCCCAAGTCCCCCGATTCGTGAGGCGAAGCCGAACAGAATCCCTTCAAACCAACCCATTTATCTCCGCATACTGCAACAACATAATCGTTTTCGCATCCCTTATTTCCCCGTTTCGCACCATGTCCATCGCTTGTGAAAAAGGTAGTTCCAGCACTTCGATGTTTTCCTGTTCGTGCGCCACGCCGCCGCCTTCTGTCACCTTGTGTGCAGGCGTATATGCCGCTACAAAAAAGTGCAGGATTTCTGTGACGGAACCGGGACTCATGTAAGCCTCGAACACCTTTTGTACCTCGCCGATTTTATAGCCTGTTTCTTCTTCCGTTTCGCGGCGAATGGCTTGTTCGGCATCGTCCTCGTCGAGCAAGCCGGCGCAGGCTTCTATCATCATGCCATCGGGATTTCCATTGACAAACGTCGGCATCCGAAACTGTCGGGTCAGAATCACCGTTTGCTGCTCAGGGTTGTAGAGCAGAATGGCTGCGCCATTGCCCCGGTCGTAGGCTTCGCGTTGCTGGGTTTGTGTTACGCCATCTGTACGGGTCAGTTCGAAGGTGTAGCGCCAGAGTTTGTACCAGTTGTCGGAGAGCAGTTTTTTTTCGAGAATGTGGATGGTAGGTTTCATGTTCGGCATAACGCGAAAAGACACAAAAGCGCGGTGCCCTGTCATGTTTTTTCCTACACCTGTCAGGTTTGTCGCAGTGTGTCTGTAAAAATGGCAGAAAATACTGTGTGGCACGAAGTCTGATAAAAGGCTGGTGTCCGCAGAAAATTTTGTTTTGCGGCCTCTAAACTTGTTTCACCTAAACATAAATATTGAAAAAGTATGAAACCAATCGCTGACCGTGTGATTATCAAGCCCGCACCAGCCGACGAGAAGACCAAAGGAGGTATCATCATTCCGGACACTGCCAAAGAAAAACCACAGCGCGGCGAAGTAGTCGCAGTAGGCCCTGGCAAAGATGGCAACATGATGACCGTTGCTGCAGGCGATATCGTGCTGTATGGCAAATATGCAGGCCAGGAAATCACCTTTGAAGGCCAAGACTACATCATCATGAGAGAAGATGAAATCTTGGTAGTGCTCTAAGTCACGGATTTTCAAGGTTTTACATACCATTTTATTCTCCCCTGAAACCACCCATTCCTCATTACTTTAATTCTACAACAATATGTCTGCAAAGCAAATCAGTTTTAATACAGAAGCACGTGAAAAACTGAAAGAGGGCGTGGACGCCCTTTCGAATGCCGTAAAAGTTACCCTCGGCCCCAAAGGCCGTAATGTTGTCATCCAGAAATCATTCGGTGCTCCAGTCGTTACCAAAGACGGTGTTTCGGTAGCCAAGGAAGTAGAACTGGAAGATCCGATTGCCAACATGGGCGCCCAGATGGTGAAAGAAGTAGCCAGCAAAACCGCCGATGCTGCCGGCGACGGTACCACCACCGCTACTGTTCTGGCACAGGCTATCGTGACAGCCGGCCTCAAAAACGTAGCCGCCGGTTCCAATCCAATGGATCTGAAACGCGGTATCGACAAAGCCGTAAAATCCATCGTTTCCCACTTGAAAGACCAGTCGGAGCAAATCGGTGAAGATTTCAACAAAATCCAGCAAGTTGCTGCTATCTCCGCTAACAACGACGAAGCCATCGGTTCGCTGATCGCCGACGCTATGAAACGCGTGACCAAAGACGGTGTCATCACGGTAGAAGAAGCAAAAGGTACCGACACCTACGTAGACGAAGTAATCGGTATGCAATTCGACCGCGGCTACCTCAGCCCCTACTTCATCACGGACGCCGAGAAAATGGTGGCCGACTACGAAAACCCTTACCTGCTGATCACCGACAAGAAAATCAGCAATATGCAGGACCTGGTTCCAGTGCTCGAAAAAAGCCTGCAAACCGGCCGTCCACTCCTGATCATCGCAGAAGACGTTGATAGTCAGGCACTTGGCGTACTGGTTGTAAACCGCCTGCGCGCCGGCCTCAAAGTGGTTGCCGTGAAAGCCCCGGGCTTCGGCGACCGCCGCAAAGCCATGCTGGAAGACATCGCCATCCTTACCGGCGGTACTGTTATCAGCGAAGAACAAGGCTACAAACTGGAAAATGCCGGCCTCGAACACCTGGGTTCCTGCGAACGCATCACGGTCGATAAAGACAATACGACAATCGTTGGCGGTAAAGGCAAAGCCGACGACATCAAAGCCCGCGTTGCCCAGATCAAACAACAAATCGATTCCACTACCAGCGACTACGACCGCGAAAAACTGCAGGAACGTCTTGCCAAACTGGCAGGTGGCGTGGCAGTGCTCTACGTGGGCGCCGCTACCGAAGTGGAAATGAAAGAAAAGAAAGACCGCGTCGATGACGCCCTGCACGCTACCCGCGCTGCTATCGAAGAAGGTATCGTTCCGGGTGGTGGCGTAGCCTTGGTGCGCACCATCCATAGCCTCGACAAACTGAAAGGCGCCAACGACGACGAAACCACCGGTATCGCGATCGTTCGCAAAGCACTGGAAGCACCTGTGCGTATCATCGCTGAAAATGCAGGTGTCGACGGTTCGCTGGTGTTCCACAAAATCCTCGACGGCAAAGGCGCCTTCGGTTACAACGCTCGTACCGGCGAATACGAAGACCTGAAAAAAGCAGGTATCATCGACCCGACGAAAGTAACCCGCGTTGCCCTCGAAAACGCTGCTTCCATCGCCGGCCTCGTGTTGACCACCGAATGTGTCATCAATGACAAGCCAGAGAAAAAAGCAGCAGGCGGCCACGCACACCCTGACATGGGTGGTATGGGCGGCATGATGTAATTGGTTATCGGTTATCAGTTATTGGTTATCAGGGTGGTTAGGGAGCATTTGTGCAAATACCTGGCTTCACGATAATTTTTCTCAATAACGATTTACTGATATTTTAACTGAAATATAAAGACGAGTCATTCCGGGAGTCCGGGATGGCTCGTCTTTTTAGAGGTGAGTGGTGAGTGGTGAGTGGTGAGTGGTGATAAAATAATAAATTTTACATATTATTGCCACAAAACAGCCCTGAAAGTATTCGTATACAAATAAATCCATTCATACCCATCCAAAAAAGAACATTCTATGCAGCCTTTTTCCAAGAATCGTCCTTTTCCGCTCGCTACATGCCTGATCCTTTTTTTGGGAATCACTTGTCTCTCCTTTGTGGCGCCTGAATCGCGCAAAAAAGTGGTTCACCTCTTCAATGGCAAAGACTTGAAAGGCTGGCACGTGGATGTTCCGGATATGGACAAAAACCCGGCCTTGAACAGCCCTTTTATTGTACGCGACAGCCTGCTGGTAAGCCTTGGTGAGCCGCGCGGGCACCTGATTACCGACAAAATTTATCGCAACTACCGCCTGGAAGTGGAATATCGTTTCTCAGCAGTACCCGGCAATTGTGGCGTACTCATACACGCTTCCAAACCACGCGCGCTGTACGGTATGTTTCCCCAATCACTGGAAGTACAAATGGAATACCAGGATGCGGGCGATTTCTGGTGCATTCTCGAAGATATTACCGTACCACATATGGATAAACGGCGTGGGCCTAAAGAAAACTGGGGAACGACCGAAGGCAAGGCCCGCCGCATCATCAACCTCACCAACGGCTCCGAAAAACCGCTTGGTGAATGGAACACAATGGCAATCGAATGCCAGGACAGAAACGTCAAAGTATGGGTGAATGGTGAACTGGTGAACCATGGCACCAACTGTACTGCCGACCGCGGCCAGATTGCACTGCAAGCCGAGGGGGCGGAAGTGGAGTTCAGGCGGGTGGATCTAACGAACTTGAGTTATTAAGTTATTGGTTATTAAGTTATTAGGGGTGGGTAAGGGTTTATGGGTTCATTTCTTCTGGCATTACTTTTCGAGCAATCAAATGAAATGAACCCATAAACCCTTACCCACCCCTAATAACTTAATAACCAATAACTTAATAACAACTACCGGAATTCCCCGTTGATCCGCTCCAGCGCTCCGCTGCCCGGACACAAATCGCTTTTAGTAAGCGAGTTGAGAGGCTGTGGTACCGTTTCAATCAATTCGTGCAAATCCTTACTTTCCGTATCCACGTAAAGCAGTCCGGTAAGAATTTCCCCTTTGACGCGCGAAGCCTGCAGACGCTCCACAGCCGAATGGCGGTCGGTGGGATCCCAGCCTTCTGCCAGTTTGTGCAATTCGATGATCGAATGATCGTGCATTTCGATGCGTTTGGTCGTGCCTGCATCGTATTGTGTGGTAATTTCCGTTTTTTCCGGCACCAGATCGATGGCAGAAGTGGCTTCGATGTGCTCACGCACGTAATCGTACGATTTGGTGGACCCCTGGTTGTTGTTGAATGTCACGCAGGGAGAAACGACGTCGATAAAAGCAAAGCCATTGTGCGACATGGCAGCCTTGATCATCGGCACCAGTTGGGTTTTGTCGCCCGAAAAACTGCGGCCCACGAAGGTAGCACCCAGTTCCAGTGCGAGTCCTGCCAGGTCGATGCTTTGGAACATATTGGCCGAGCCGCTTTTGTTCACCGAACCATAGTCGGCAGTGGCCGAGTCCTGTCCTTTGGTGAGGCCATAGCAGCCGTTGTTCATCACGATATACACCATATTCAGGTTGCGGCGCACCACGTGTACAAACTGGCCCATGCCAATAGATGCCGTGTCACCATCGCCAGATACGCCGAGGTACAGCATCTTGCGGTTGGCAAGGCTGGCGCCTGTAGTCACAGATGGCATACGACCGTGTACGGAGTTGAATCCGTGCGAGTTGCCGAGGTAATACGCAGGCGTTTTGGAAGAACATCCGATCCCCGACAGTTTGGCTACCCGGTGCGGTTCGATGTTCATTTCAAAACAGGCCTGAATGATGGCGCCGCTGATGGAGTCGTGGCCACATCCTGCACAAAGGGTCGACAATACACCTTCGTAGTACTGGCGCGTGTACCCCAGGTCATTTTTTGGTGATTCGGGGTGTCTGAATATCGGACGAATGAAAGACATATCTTCTTGTTGGTAGAGTGTAGTGAGTAAGGTTGTTATCAGTTATTGGTTATCAGTTATTGGTTATCAGGGTGGTTGGGGTACATCTGTTCTGTTTTTTTGTTTTCTTGTCAGAGATGCCAAGCAATTGTACTAAAGTACCCCAACCACCCTGATAACCAATAACTGATAACTGATAACTAATTGTACGCAACTCCATTGGAAACAGGTTTTTGCTTGCGCTCGATCTGTTTTACAATGTGGTCGGCAGTAATGGGCATGCCGTCAAAGTTCAGAATGGGAACCAGTTTGAAAGGATCGATTTCCAGTTCGTTGATCAGAATGGAACGCATCTGAGCGTCGCGATTTTGTTCAATGACATACACCACTTCATGGCTTTCAATGAAATCGAGGACTTCCTGGGAAAACGGTGCCGAGCGCAGGCGCATAGCATCCATCGGGGTGCCAGCCGTGTTCAGCAAATCCAGCGCTTCCAGGGCTGCATATGTCGAGGTGCCGAAGAAAATCAACCCGTTCTGACTGGAATTCTTTTTTTGGTAGAATTCGGGAGCCGGAACCAGTGTCTTGGCCGTATTCCATTTTTTCAGCAGGCGTTCCATGTTGCGCACATAAGGTTCGCTTTCTTCCGTATAGCGCGCCATTTCGTCGCGGGAAGTGCCACGCGTGAAGTAGGAGCCTTTGGTTGGGTGCGTGCCTGGAATGGTGCGGTACGGAATGCCGTCGCCGTCGACGTCCTTGTAACGGCCAAATTCCTTGATTTTTTCCAGGTCTTCGGCTGTGTACACTTTACCACGGTCGTAGTCGCGATTGTCATCCCATTGGAAGGGCGCGCAGAGGTGGTCATTCATGCCCAGGTCGAGGTCGATCATGACCAGGATAGGCGTTTGCAGGCGTTCAGCCAGGTCGAATGCATCCGCTGTCATACTGAAACATTCGGTTGGAGTAGCGGGCAGGAGGAGCACCTGTTTGGTGTCGCCATGCGAAGCATAAAATGCCGAAGTGAGGTCCGACTGTTGCGTACGCGTCGGCATCCCCGTGGAAGGGCCCGTGCGTTGAACATCGATCAGCACGACCGGAATTTCTGCAAAATAAGCCAGTCCGAGAAATTCGCTCATCAGCGAGAGGCCCGGTCCGCTGGTGGCAGTAAAGGCACGGGCGCCGTTCCAGTTGGCGCCGATGGCCATGCCGATGGCAGCCAGTTCGTCTTCTGCCTGCACGACAGCGTATTTGTTTTTGCCCGTTGCTTCGTCCTTCCGCAGGCGTTTAGCATATTTTTCAAAGGCATTCACCACCGAAGTAGACGGTGTAATCGGGTACCAGGCCGCTACGGAAGCGCCGGCGTAAATAGCGCCGAGGCCGCAGGCTGTGTTGCCGTCCACGAGAATGCTGTTGTTCAGAAGGTTGCGGCGTTCGAGGCGCAGGCCAAGCGGGTATTCGTAGTGGTCGTGGATGTATTGAATGCCCAGTTCAAGGGCTTTGACATTGATAGGCACCAGTTTTTCTTTCTTGCGGAACTGATCTGCAATCAGGTCTTTCACCACCTGCACCTCTATATCCAGCAGGGCCACGAGCGCGCCTACATAAATCATGTTTTTCAACAACTGGTGTGAGCGTGTATCAGTGGCAAAGTGCTGACGGCACAATTCAATCATCGGAACACCAATGAAGTGAATATCATCGCGCAGCATGGATTTTTCCAGTTCGCGGGTGTTGTCGTAAATGAAATAGCCGTTTGGGCGAACAGAATCGATGTCTTTTTTCAGGCTTTGCGGGTTGACGCTCACCATGATGTCGATTCCTGCCCTGCGGCCGAGATAGCCTTTTTCACTCACCCGCACTTCATACCAGGTAGGCAGGCCCTGAATGTTGGAGGGGAAAATATTTTTGGGCGTTACGGGAAGCCCCATGCGGAAAATAGACTTGGCAAACATGTTGTTTGCGCTGGCGGAACCCGTTCCGTTTACATTGGCAAAACGTATTACCAGGTCGTTTATGGCTGTCAGTTGCATGATATTCAGGTACGTAGCAGTCCTTTTGAGGCGGTGATAATGTAGGAGATGAATAATAAGCAGGTGCCGATCATGATCGACACATCTGCAGCGTTGAAAATTCCGGTTTGAAAATAACCGTAGTGGATATACAAAAAGTCGGTTACGGAACCATAGGCCATGCGATCGTACAAATTGCCGATACCGCCGCCTATGATACAACCGAGTGCAAACAGCGTGTGTTTGTTCGCATCCATGCGCACCAGCATCCAGTACAACATCATGAACAATGCCAAAGAAGGCAAGAGCAGCAAGAGTACCTGTTTGAAGCCCGGAGGCAAGGAATCGCCCAGGCTCAGGAAGGCGCCGCTGTTTTCTACCTTGGTCAAGATCAGGTGGTTGTCTACAAGTGGTATCCGCTCGTGGTAATCCAGGTTGAGCCTGACCACGGCTTTCGATACCTGGTCGCATCCCACGTTGATCAGGACAATCGCCAGAAACCCTGTGTATTTTATGATCTTGTTTAATTTCATTTTTTCCCAAATTCACAGGGTGTTGCCCTGTATTGTTCACAGGGTGTTGCCCCCTGTATTGTTCACAGGGCGTTGCCCTGTGCTATTGATTACGCCCTTTCAGGGCTATTCGTCGGTACTCTCACACTCTCACTCTCTCACTCTCTCACCTCTAAACCAAGTGGCACGAGTGTCCCGCTTTCGACACCTGGTACAAATATTTTTTCATATCCCAGGCGGCTGTTGGGCAACGTTCGGCGCACAAGCCGCAGTGCAGGCACACGTTTTCATCTTTCAACATCACACGGCCTGTTTTGAGCGTGTCCGACACATATAAATCCTGGCTCAGGTTGTTGGCAGGTGCCGACAAGCGCGTACGCAGGTCTTCCTCTTCGCCGTTGGTGGTAAAAGTGATACAGGACGTTGGACAAACATCCACGCAGGCATCGCATTCGATGCACAAGGAGCCGGTGAATACGGTTTGCACATCGCAATTCAGGCAGCGTTGCGCCTCCATAAAGGCCGTTTCACGGTCAAAACCGAGTTCCACTTCCAGTTTGCGGTCTTTCAATGCCACCGCATTATCGGCATGCGGCACATTGAAACGCTTCTCTTCGGCCACTGAACTGTCATAACTCCACTCGTGAATACCCATTTTCTGGCTCACCAGATTGGTCATGGGATCGGGACGATCCTTGTGCAGGTTTTGGCCGGTGCAGAACAGGTCGATGGATACGGCGGCCTGGTGGCCGTGCGCAACGGCAGTGATGACGTTTTTGGGCCCGAAGGCTGCGTCGCCGCCAAAGAATACTTTGGAAATTGTCGACTGGTGCGTAAGAGGGTCGAGCACCGGCATATCCCAGCGATCGAAATCGAGGCCGAGGTCGCGCTCGATCCATGGGAAACTGTTTTCCTGCCCAATGGCTACCAGCACATCATCGGCTTCAAAGAACACATCGGGTTCGCCGGTTGGCACCATTTTACGCTTGCCATTTTCGTCGAATACTGGTTCTACCTTGGTAAAGGTCATGCCTTTCAGTTTCCCGTTTTCGATCACGTATTCTTTTGGAACGTGGTTATTGTAGAAAGGAATACCCTCGCGTTGTGCATCTTCAATTTCCCAGGGACTGGCTTTCATATCGGCAAAGGGGCTGCGCACCACAACCTTTACATCTTCGCCACCGAGGCGTCGGGAAGTCCGGCAGCAGTCCATGGCCGTATTGCCGCCACCCAGCACGAGCACGCGGCGGCCTATTTTTTCTGTATGTTCAAATGCCACATTGGCCAGCCACTCGATACCGATATGGATATTGGCTTTTGCTTCTTCGTAGCCGGGCAAGTCGCTGAGGCCGCGGCCGCGTGGTGCACCGGTGCCTACAAAAATAGCATCGTAATCCTGTGCCAACAGGTCGCGCAGGCTCGACACATACGTGTTGAAATGCTGGTGCACACCCATGTCGAGGATAAAGCCCACTTCTTCGTCCAGCACTTCTGCAGGAAGGCGGAACGATGGAATCTGGCTGCGCATCATACCGCCGCCTTTTTTCAGTTCGTCATACAGGTGTATTTCGTAACCCAGCGGCGCCAGGTCGCGCGCCACAGTCAGCGAAGCCGGGCCGGCCCCTACCAGGGCCACTTTTTTGCCATTGGAAGCAAAAGGGCCTTGCGGCATCATAGCGCGCACATCACCTTTGTTATCAGCGGCCACGCGTTTGAGGCGGCAAATGGCTACCGGTTTTTCTTCCACACGGTCGCGGCGGCAGGCAGGCTCGCAGGGGCGGTCGCAAGTACGGCCCAATACGCCCGGAAACACATTGGATTCCCAGTTAACCATGTAGGCCTCGGAATACCGTTCGGCGGCAATGAGCCGGATGTAATGTGGAACCGGCGTGTGTGCCGGACATGCATATTGGCAATCGACTACTTTGTGGAAATATTCCGGATCGTTGATATTCGTAGGCTGCATGAAACAGTCGTTTTTGTGCAAAGAAAATCCGCATGACGCGGGCGGCAAATATATGCCGTTGAAAATCATTCGGAGTAACAATCTGACCAACAAAAAACACGCCATTCCCCAACTTTTCGAAATGAAGTCTTTAACGCGCTGAAAATGACAGGAATAATGGTAATTTATAAAAATTCCAAATCTCACTGTAGTTTAGCCATTTCTAAAATGAGTTGCCCCTCACCTTGCTTTCCTATGCGTCGAAGAGGTTTTTTCAAAATCAGTGCCCTTGCAGGCATTTCGCTACCCGGCTTCCTTGCTGCGGCTTGCGGTCGTTCACGCGCCGAAAATTCGGGCGAATCCATTTCATTACCGGCGCCTTTCGAACTGGAAGAAATGACCATCGAGGCGCTCCAGCAGAAAATGCAGGCCGGCGCCCTTTCTTCCCGTAAAATCACCAGCCTGTATCTGGAACGCATCGCTGCCATCGACCAGGCCGGGCCTATGTTAAAGGCTGTCATAGAACTCAACCCCGATGCGCTTGCCATCGCTGATGCCCTGGATGAAGAGCGGAAATCGGGCCGGGTGAGAGGCCCCTTGCATGGCATCCCGATATTGATCAAAGACAATATCGATACAGCAGATAAAATGTCGACCACAGCCGGTTCACTGGTACTGGAAGGGCACCATGCGGCACAGGATGCGTTTATTGTGGAGCGGCTTCGCGCTGCCGGCGCGGTATTGCTCGGCAAAACCAACCTGAGCGAATGGGCCAATTTCCGCTCTACCCGTTCATGCAGCGGATGGAGCAGCCGGGGCGGGCAAACGCACAATCCCTGTGTACTCGACCGCAATCCTTGTGGTTCCAGTTCGGGTTCGGGCGCCGCAGTGGCCGCTAACCTCTGTGCAGTGGCCGTGGGCACGGAAACCGATGGCTCAGTGATTGCACCCGCTTCTTTTTGCGGCATCGTCGGCATCAAATCTACTGTCGGGCTGTGCAGCAGAAGCGGCATTATCCCGATTTCACAAACACAGGATACGGCCGGGCCCATGGCGCGTACCGTCAGAGATGCGGCTGTTTTGCTGGGCGTGCTGGTTGGAACCGACCCAAAAGACGCCGTTACGGAGGGCGGCAAGGGCAAATCATACCCCGATTACACGACTTTTCTGGACGCCAACGCATTGCAAGGCAAACGAATCGGTGTGGAAAAACAGGCTTTCAGCGGCCATGAAGGCGTAGTGGCTTTGTTTAAAGCCGGCATCGATGTATTGAAAAAGCAAGGCGCTACTATTGTAGAAGTGGAGTTGCTGAAACAATATGAAAACCTGGGCGATGCCGAATTCGACGTAATGCTGTACGAATTCAAGGATGGCCTGAATCGCTACCTGTCTACAGCAAATGCCCGGGTAAAATCGCTCGCAGATGTCATTGCATTCAACAACGCGCATGCCGATACGGTCATGCCGTATTTTAAGCAGGAACTGCTGGAAATGAGTCAGTCGAAAGGTGATTTGAACAGTGCCGAATACCGCGCGGCGCTGAAAAAATCGCTGGCATCCCGCTCTATCATCGATGCTATGTTGCAAAAACACCAACTCGATGCCATCTGCGGGGTCAGCATTGGGCTGCCCCACACCATCGATCTGGTGAACGGGGATGTCAATACGGGGTTTTATTTTTGCCCGCCTGCCGCTACCGCCGGGTATCCGCATATTACGGTGCCCATGGGCAGGGTACATGAACTACCAGCCGGTTTGTCGTTGATGAGCGGCGCTTACAAGGAACCGGAATTGCTGGCGCTGGCCTATGCTTATGAGCAGGCCACGAAGCATCGCAAGGCGCCTGCTTTCCTGAAAACGGCAGGATAATTGCACAGTTTCCTATGCATTTCAACACGCCTGGCAACTTTTTACCCTGTTCAACTGTTAAATGCGGAATGTTTTTTGATATTTACATCCTCAACACCTCAACTCTCAACCTCTCAACTCGAAAACACCAAAACACTTCCCCCCCTAATCGCACACCCAAATATTAACCAACCAACTTTTCAGCCCGAAAGCGGGCTCTTTAATTAAAATATGACCAAAAAGAAAAAATCGGGCGGCAGAAGGCTGACCGCTCAACAATTACAAATTGAAGTCCTGAGATTCCTGCTGGCACATCCCCGAAAAACATTTTCTCCCCGCCAGATCACTGAACAAATCCGTGTAGACAACAATAAAGATTCCGCCGAACACGCCCTCCGCCAACTGGTGGAAGCCGGTTCTGTAGTAGAACTTACCCTGAATAAATTCGGTGTTGCACTGGACCGATTGACGGTCAAGGAACCAGAACACACGCCTGCTGTCGAGAAAAAAACCGAGCAACAGCCTGCAACAAGCCATTCCGGCAAACACCAGCGACTTGAAAAAAAATCGGACGGACGCAAGATCATTGAAGGGCGGGTGGACATGACCCGTACCGGCGCCGCTTACATCGTATCAGAACTCATGGATACCGATGTGTATGTGCCTCCGAAATACATCAACAGTGCCCTCAATGGCGACACCGTTCGTGTGCTGCTCTTCCCTGCCCCACCCCGACGCAGACCCGGTCAGCCGGTTCGCAAACCGGAAGGTGAAATCATCGAAGTGGTCAAACGCGCCAATGAATTTTTTATCGGAACCATCCGAAAAAGCAGAAAATACGCGCTGGTTTTGCCCGACAACCCCAATGTCCCGGTCGACATCTACATCCCGCTCGAAGCCTGTGGCGAAGCCCGCGACGGTGAAAAAGTGGTGGTACGTATCACCGACTGGCAGGAAGGAAAAGGGCGTGTCCCCATCGGCAAGGTAACCCAGGTGTTGGGCAACGCGGGCGGCAACAACTTTGAAATGCAGAAAATCCTGATCAATCAGGGATTTGAACTGACGCACTCCGAAGAAGCCGAAACAGAAGCACAACGCATCCCGGATACCATTTCAGAACAGGAAATAGCACGCCGCCGCGATTTTCGGGAAATACTCACGTTCACCATCGACCCGGAAGACGCCAAGGACTTCGACGACGCCCTGAGCATCCGTGAACTGGAAGACGGCAACCTCGAAATTGGTGTTCACATTGCCGACGTGACGCACTACCTGAAACCCGATTCCGCACTCGACCGCGAAGCCTACCAACGCAGCACCTCGGTGTATCTGGTGGATCGCGTGTGCCCGATGCTACCTGAAAAACTGTCGAACAACCTGTGTTCCCTGGTGCCACACCAGGATCGCCTGACGTTTTCTGCCGTATTCGAATGTACGCCAAAAGGCAAGGTGGTAAAACGCTGGTTTGGGAAAACAGTGATCCACTCCGCACACCGCTTTACCTACGAAAAAGCGCAAACCATTCTCGATAAAAAGCCGCATGCCGACCTGCAGGAACTGCCTATTTTCCCGCAACTGGACTGGGCCGTCAAAACCCTCGACCGCATTGCCAAAGCCATGCGCAAGGAGCGAGAGAAAAACGGCGCCATTGGGTTCGAAACCGATGAAGTGCGTTTCAAACTCGCACCCGACGGTACGCCACTGGAAGCCTATGTAAAAGAGCGCAAGGATGCGCACCTGCTGATCGAGGACTTTATGTTGCTGGCCAACAAGGAAGTGGCCATTTACATGGATAATAAAGGCAAAGGCCAGCAGGAAGTGCCTTTTGTGTATCGTATTCACGACCTGCCTGACATGTCGAAAGTGGCCGATTTTGCACGTTTTGCAGCAGAATTGGGCCATCCAATGAAAGTGGATACGCCCAAGCAAATTGCACATGCCTTCAATTCACTCATGCAGGCTGCCCGCAAGGACGATCGCCTGAAACTGCTCGAACCGCTGGCAATCCGTACCATGGCCAAGGCCGTTTATTCTACCAACAATATTGGCCACTACGGACTCGGTTTTTCGCATTACAGCCATTTCACCTCGCCTATCCGCCGTTATTCCGACGTGCTGGCACACCGCATTCTCGAACGCAACCTCGACGGTCGTACCGACCGTATCGATAAAACGAAACTGGAGGAACAGTGCAAACACATCAGCAATCAGGAACGCAAGGCCGCCGATGCCGAACGCGAAAGCATCAAATACAAACAAGCCGAATTTCTACGCTCCCGCATCGGCGAGGTGTTTGAAGGTATCATCAGCGGTATCATCGACCGCGGATATTTTGTGGAACTACCTGATTCCAAAGCAGAAGGTCTTGTAGAATTCCGCTACCTCGACGACACCTATGTAGTAGAAGAGGGCAATCTGCGTGCCACCGGTCGCCGCTATAAACGCCAGTACAAAATGGGCGACCGCGTACAGGTGATGATTACAGCGGTAGATTTGCAAAAACGGCAGATTGAGATGGAAGAAGCGAGGTGACAGAGGGTGAGAGAGTGAGAGAGTGAGAGAGTGAGAGAGTGAGAGAGTGAGAGGGTGAGAGGGGTGAGAGGGGTGAGAGAGTGAGAGGGGTGAGAGAGTGAGAGGGGTGAGAGATGTGAGAGGCGTAGAGTACACCGTGTACTCTACGCCTCTCACATCTCTCACCCCTCTCACCCCTCTCACTCTCTCACCCTCTCACTCTCTCACTCTCTCACCCTCTAAAGAAGTCCTTCTCTCACCAGGTCATGCAAATGCACCATACCCAGGTACTGGCCATTTTCTACCACAAGTAGTTGGGAGATCGAATGCTGGCGCATCAGTGCGAGGGCATCGACGGCCAGTGCATCGGGAGCGATGGTTTTTGCATGGCGCACGAGCAGGTCGGAAGCATGGACGTTGTTAAAATCAGCGCCTCGTTGCAGCATCCTGCGCAAATCGCCATCGGTAATGATACCCAGCAATTGTTGGTGATCGTCGAGTACAGCCGTGGCGCCGAGGCGCTTGGAGGTAATTTCCAGGATAATTTCCTGTAAACCGGCATGAAGTGAAATAGCCGGCCGCTCGTGCAGGGCGTACAGATCGCGCACCCGAAGGTAAAGTTGTTTGCCGAGTGCGCCACCCGGGTGAAATTTTCCAAAATCCTCGGGAGAAAAACCCTTGCGTGCCAGCAGTGCCACAGCCAATGCGTCGCCGAGAGCCATTTGTGCCGTGGTGCTGGCTGTAGGCGCCAGGTTGTTGGGGTCGGCCTCCTGCTCCACAGGCGTCCACAGCAGGTAGTCGGCCTGGCGGCCCAGCGTACTGTTTTTCTGCGCCGTCATGGCAATAAGCGGATTCCCGAAATTTTTAAGCAGCGGGATCAGCACCTTGATTTCCGAACTTTCACCGCTTTTTGACAGGCACATCACGAGGTCGAACGAGCGGATCATACCCAGGTCGCCATGAATGGCATCGGCAGCATGCAGGAACAGCGAAGGTGTTCCGGTGGAATTGAGCGTGGCCACGATTTTTTGTGCCACAATAGCGCTTTTGCCAATACCTGTTACAATCAGCCGGCCCTGCGAAGCAGCAATAGCCTCTACGCAGCGCACAAAGTCGGACGACTCCGTGAGCGAGGCTTCCAGCGCCGCCAGGGCATCTGCTTCGATGCGGATGGTTTTGCGCGCCAGTTCGAGAATGTTTCCGTTTTCCAAAAAAATTTGTTTTTTCGCCGCAAAACTATCCACATCCATTCAAGTCATGCGCATCCTCCACCTTTTTATTTGCCTGGTTTTTCTGCTTTTTGCCGGCTGGCAATACAATGATCCCGACCCGTATATCTGGATACCCATCTATGGCTTCGTCGCCCTGGAATACGGACTGGCCGTTTTTGGCAAACAATTGCCTTATTCCGTACTGCTTGCAGGAACCGGCATTATTGCCATCTATCTGCTTTCTTATATCCCGGATGTGTACAACTGGATAAAAATGGGCGAACCCAGCATTGTGGAGACCATGAAAGCCGATCGGCCCTGGGTGGAACTCACGCGGGAAGGGCTGGGATTGCTGCTTTGTGTGCTTTTTCTGGGCTGGCGCATCGCACGCCGACGCCGGGCCTGAAAACTTTAACCAAATTATGTTTTATAGGAAATTTTAATTTGGTCAAAAATTTCATTTTAATATTAGCATTTTTTCGCCTGCTCCAAACATAATACGGTAATTCAAGACACCTTCTGCGCAATACCAAATTATTGCCTGAACATTTGCATTTTGTTTGAAAATTTCTGGTAGAGAAATGAGAAGAATTACAACTTTTTTTTTTCTATCTTTGGCGGCTTTTTCAAAAAAGGCTCCTGGAAACAACGGGGTGACTACCACAGTCACCCCGTTGTTTATCCAGAACGGTCGCTAAAACAATCGGTGAATTTTTTGTGTAAAAAATTCCGCCAGAGGGGATGAAGTTATTTCAGAAATCCCTTAATTTCATCGGCCGAAATGATTCACCCTGACCGGAAAGCGAACAGGGATTCTTTCACACTGAGCACGGCATACATACACTACCGGACAGATAAAATAATCAGATTTAGCAGATGTCAGCGATTGCAACTGAACACGACTTAATCACCGAAAGCCTTCAGAAATATTTCGGTTTTGATTCCTTCAAAGGCGACCAGCGCGCCATCATCCAGAGTTTGCTTGAAGGAAATGATACTTTTGTTATCATGCCTACCGGCGGCGGCAAAAGCCTTTGCTACCAATTGCCCGCCCTCATGCTACCGGGTACCGCTATTATTATTAGTCCGCTGATCGCTCTGATGAAAAACCAGGTCGACTCCATTCGCGGATACTCGGAAGAAGATGAAGTAGCACACTTCCTCAATTCCTCGCTCACCAAGGCTCAAATGAAAAAGGTGAAACAGGACATTGCCGACGGCCGAACAAAACTGCTGTTTGTAGCACCGGAAACTCTCACGAAAGAGGAGAACATCGAGTTTTTCCAGAACTGCAACATCTCTTTTGTAGCAGTCGACGAAGCACACTGTATTTCTGAATGGGGCCACGACTTCCGTCCGGAATACCGCCGCATCCGCCTGATGCTCGACGCCATCGCCCGGGATGTGCCGATTATGGCGCTCACCGCTACTGCTACTCCCAAGGTGCAGCAGGATATTCTGAAAAACCTGGACATGACGGCCGATGCGACCTTCATATCTTCGTTTAACCGCGATAACCTGTTTTATGAAATTCGTCCGAAGATCAAGAAAGACCAGACGATCAAACAGATTATCCAGATCATCAAAGAGGAGTTCCGCAATGAGTCGGGCATTATTTACGTGCAAAACCGCAAAACGGCAGAAGATATTGCCGAAATGCTGGCCGTAAACGACATCAAGGCTGCGCCCTACCACGCTGGGCTCGACCCCAAAACGCGCGCCACTACGCAGGATGCTTTCCTGAAAGAAGACCTCGACGTGATCTGCGCCACCATCGCTTTCGGGATGGGTATCGACAAGCCGGATGTGCGCTTCGTCATACACTACGACATGCCGAAGTCGATTGAAAACTATTACCAGGAAACCGGTCGCGCTGGTCGCGACGGACTGGACGGCAAATGCATTGCTTTTTACAACTATGCAGATATCCTGCGCCTGGAAAAATTCCTGCGCGACAAACCCGTTTCAGAACGCGAAATGGGCGCCCAATTAATGCAGGAAGTAGTGGCATATGCCGAAACCGCTTCCTGCCGCCGCCGCTTCCTGCTCCACTACTTCGGTGAAGAATTTGAGGAAAGCAATTGCCACAAAATGTGCGACAACTGCAAAAACCCGAAGGAAAAGGTAGAAGTACAACAGGAAATCATCCACGTCATCCGTTGCATTCTCGATTTGAACGAGAATTATCTGATGAAAACCGTGATGGAATACCTGATGGGCAAGGAAACCAAGGAAATGAAAGACTTTGGTTTTGCCGACAAGGAACTGTTCGGTATCGGCGAAGACAAGGACGAGAATTTCTGGAGTTCTATTTTCCGCCATGCCATGATCAACAACCTGATCTACAAGGAAATAGAGCAATTCGGATTGCTCAAGGTTTCCGATGCCGGCCGTGCCTATATCGAAAAACCCTACCCGATCCAGATTACCATCAACCACGATTACGAGGAAGGCGATTACGATATCGACGATGAAAAAGGTGGTACCGACGTGCTCGACGAAACCCTGATGAATATTCTCAAGGATTTGCGCAAGAGCATCGCCAAAAAACACGACCTGCCTCCCTACATCATTTTCCAGGATCCTTCGCTGGAGGAAATGGCGACACAATACCCCATTTCGCTGGAAGATATGTCGAAAATCGTGGGCGTCTCGCAAGGAAAGGCGCAGAAATACGGACAGCCTTTTGTAGATGCCATCAAAAAATACTGCGAGGAAAACGAGATAGAACGCCCGATGGATATCACCATCAAAACGGTGGCGAACAAATCGAAAGCAAAAGTCTCCATTATCCAGAGCATCGACCGCAAAATTCCACTGGAAGACATTGCCCGCTCGGTCGATATGAGCCTGCCCGAACTCATGGAGGAATTGTACGGTATTGTACAGTCGGGCACCAAAATTCGCCTCGATTACTACCTGAACAAAGTAGTGGATGAATACGTACGCGAAACGATTATTGAATACTTTAAAGACGCCGAAACCGATTCGATCGACGATGCTTTCCAGGATTTAAAAGACGATGAAATTACGTGGGAAGAAATTCAGTTGATGCGACTGAAGTTTTTGTCGGATTTTGCGAATTGAGGGTTTGTTTTGTGTTTTTGTGTTTTTGTGTTTTTGAAGGGCTTCGCGCTTGGCATTTGAAGGTAATGGTTTAATTTTATGCTCTATTGCCTTCAAATGCCAAGCGCGAAGCCCTTCAAAAACACCAAAACACAAAAACACCAAAACACTTAACCACTTAAAAACCCCCAACAATAATTGCAAATAATTTCTAATTTTAACATTCACCTGCTACCTCGAACTGGCAGAAAGTTTAGACTTTTGCAGACCTCTTTGAACTTTTCGCCCTTGACAGACCTGCAAACATGGCATTTAAAAACCTTTTTGCAGAATAAAAACCACCTTTCGGGCGTTTAGCCGCTCTGTATTCGACCCACAAACCTGTGCCCCCACCCTGTCGCATCGCAAGATGTGTGTGAAACTGTTTTGATTTTTTCACCCGAACGTTCGCTAAAAAAGTAAAGAGCCTTTTTCCATGCAGTGTAAGTTCCTTATTGTCAGTCTGGTAGCCCTCTTGTCAACATTTTTTACCGCCACCTTGTCAGCACAAAGCGAAATCCAGGTAGCGGACTTGGAAGACCCGATCGATACCTCGGATATGATGGTAGCAAAGGGTGGAAGCACCTTTACAGATGCTCAACTCAAAGAACGCCTGTCGAAACTCAGCAGTTGTGTCGAACTTCGTTCCAATGGTGTTGTAAAAGGGTACATAAAAACATACGTACAGGTAAAAACCGATAAAGCCCGCACCATGCTGGGCCGCCGCCTGACCTACTTCCCGCTGTTTGAACAGAAACTGAAAGAATATGGTATTCCCACGGATCTGAAATATTTGTCTGTAGTGGAATCGGCCCTCAATCCAAAAGCCGTTTCCAGGGTGGGCGCTACCGGACTGTGGCAGTTTATGCCCTACACAGGTAGCGACTACGGCCTGCGCACCAACAGCGCCGTGGAAGACCGCAGCAACCCGGTCAAAAGCACCGATGCCGCGGCTCGTTACCTGAAAGCACTGTACAATCAGTTTGACGACTGGGCGCTGGCTTTGGCCGCCTACAACAGCGGCCCAACCCGTGTCAACAGCGCTATTCGCCGCGCAGGCAGTCGCAACTTCTGGTCTATTCAGCGTTTCCTGCCGCAGGAAACCCGCAATTATGTACCGGCTTTTATTGCTGCCACTTATCTCTGCAATTACTATACGCTGCATGGCCTTCGGCCTAATGAACCCGATCTGGACGAGCAACTGACCGACTACATCCTGGTGTATGAAGGCATTTCTTTCCGCGATATTGCCGAAGCCACCGGCATTTCCTATGCTTCTATCAAAAACCTGAATCCTGGTTTCCGCCGCGATTATGTGCCACCTTCTGCCGATGGACATTATGTAGTGGTTCCGCAACGCGTGATGCCTGCTTTTGTACGATACCTGAACAGCGTGAGCAGCGTGCGCAAGTACGTTTGGGACAGCGCCGATGCTACAGCGTTTAACAGCACTGACACCGGTGATGGCCGTTATTTCCAGACCACTATCCATGTAAGTCAGCCGGAAAGCATCGAGGCGTTTGCCGAGCGATACGGCGTTTGCGGCGATCAGGTGTGCGCCTGGAATAAATTATCGTCCAGCATGCTGGTGGCTAATCAGGCCGTCATGCTCTGGAGGCCGGTGATCGTACAAAAACACACTGGCGGTATCCGGGTAGATGCACCCGGTGCAAAAATCCAGCCCGGCGCAAAACCCCAGAAAGAAACAGGCAAACCAGCCAAACCCGGCGCTACCACTACCACCCAATCGACAGTTTCCACGCCGCCACCTTCTACTCAGCCGCGCATCGAGTCGTACCAGCCTAAGGTGCAGAAAAACAACGAAGCCAGTTTCCAATATCATACCGTACGCCGAAACGAGTCGCTCGAAGATATTGCACGTCAGTATGCAACGAGTGTAGAAAGCCTCCGCAAACTGAATAATTTCGATACGGCGAAATTTGGCATGCGGATCAAAATCAGACAATTTTGAGTCCTGAGAACTTAGTCGTGAGTCGTAAGTCCTGAGTCCTGAGTCCTGAGTCCGTAGAGTACTCGTTTGTACTTTTGGCATGCATTGTCATAAAAGCCAAAAGTACAAACGAGTACTCTACGGACTCAGGACTCAGGACTTACGACTCAGGACTTTAAAACACTTACACATGACCACACGCGCCCTCCTCATTGAAGACGAACCAGAAGGCCTGGAAAACCTTTGCAACATGCTCGCCAAATACTGCCCCGATGTGGAAGTAGTGGCTACCGGCGCATCCAATGCCGACCTGCTGAGGCTGGCAGCCGACGACCGTGACCGGCAGTTTGACGTCGCTTTTCTGGACATTAGCCTGCCCGATGGCCTTGTTTTTCAGGCGCTTTCCCAACTCGATGAGGTGGCCTTCGATATTATTTTCGTCACTGCTTACGACAAATATGCCCTGCAGGCTTTTGAGTTTGCTGCCATCGATTATGTGACGAAACCCATCGAACGCGAAGAACTGATTCGGGCGACCAGCCGCATCCGGCGTAAAAATGCCGATACCAAGGAGCGCCTCGAAGTGTTGCAGCAGAACTACGCACCCAATGCGCCCAATACTTTTGAAAAGATTGGCATTTCGGCCATGGACGGTGTGCATTTCGTTCGCCTGAGTGAAATTATTCGCCTCGAAGCGGAAGACAATTACACACATTTCATGCTGAAATCGGGCGACCGCATCACAGCCAGTCGCACCATCAAGGCATATGAGGATACCCTGACTTCGCTCAATTTTGTGCGGGTGCACAAGAAGCATATCGTAAACATGAATTTCATGAAAACCTATATCAAGGGTGAAGGCGGCTACCTTATCATGGAAAATGGTGATTCGATAGAAGTTTCCCGCCGCAAAAAGTCGAATCTGATGGATTCTGTGCGGCGGATGCACGGAGAAATATAAGCGCGCTTTTACAGGGCTCGCATTCTTATTTTTCTATATATACAGGCGCTTGTTTTACATGGTACCGAAATCATTTCGGGCTGTGTTGAACAGGCGCCTGTTCCTTTTTGTGCCTATGCCAATGCTGTTAAATAGAATAACTTTTAAGCGTATTTTAATGATGGAGCCTGGCAACTGTAATAGTTTTGCCAGTGCGAAACAGTCACTCTAACTTCTTACACATGCGCATTACCCTGCTTGTATTTTTATTTATTTCATTGTTCTCTTCTGTTTTGAAGGCCCAAACGCCCAATGACGGCCTGATGATGGCGGAGCGAAACTGGTGCTCGATGCTTCAGTATTCCCATTCCGCCTGGAATGAATACTGGGAAGGAACCGACCGCCGTTACAATGAAAACATCGGTACTGTCAGCACCCAATCGGTCATGTTTATGACCAACTATGGTATCAGCGACCGCCTCAATGTAATGGCTGCTGTGCCCTACATCTGGACCGACAGCGATGTCAGTTATTTGAATGGCCAGAAAGGAATTCAAGACCTTTCTGTTTGGGTCAAATACCAGCCGCTGGAGCATGCTTTTAATAAAAGTACTTTCAAAATTCAGGTGACCGGCGGGCTTTCTACACCAGTCAGCAACTACGTGGGCGATTTTCTGCCATTCAGTATTGGCTTGCACAGCAAAACGGCTTCCCTGCGCGGCATTTTGCACTACGTACTTGACAAAGGCTGGTATGCTACTGCACAGGCGGGACATACCTGGCGCAGCACCATGAAATCGGACCGCGATGCATATCTGCTGCACGATGAACTGATTTACAGCGACGAGGTACCCGTGCCCAATGTGTTCGACGCAACCGGCAGGCTGGGTTTTGTCAACGACAAGTTTCAGGCCGAGGTATCGTACGAATACATGACAGGCCTGAGCGGCGACGATATTCGTTACAACGACGCACCATTCCCGACCAACAAAATGCAGGCTGCATCCCTCGGTGCATTTGCCAAATACCACTTTGGCAAACTGGCGGTGCAAGCCGGCGCAGGCCAGGTTTTCAGCGGTCGCAATGTGGGCCGCGGGACAACGTATTCCGGTGCTGTTTTTTATTTCTTCGAGTTGCCTGAAAAGAAAAAGGAAGCCAAATAAACAGTTGGCATTCAAACTTTTACATCAGGTTGCAAATTTCAAATCAAGCGTTTTCCTACGCATAAAAAATACAAAACTCATGTCTATTTCATTACGCATCACCCTTCTGATGGTGTTGTTTCTCGGATTTACCCGATGCGACAAAACGCCTGTCAACCCCGCACTGGAGCCTTACAATGAAACTGCTCTTGATGCCAATGGCGGTACCTGGAAAACATATATTCTGTCCAGCGGAAGCGAACTCACGGTGCCGGCTCCCGAATTGAGCAGTTCGGATTCCTATACTGCCGAACTGGCCGACCTGAAAGCCAAAATGGCTGCTGCCACTTCCGAACAAAAAGAAGCCGCCCGCTTCTGGGGCAGCAACGGAGTGCTGCGCTGGCATGAGATTGCCCGCGAACTGGCCGCTGAATACAACGCTGCACCAAAAGTAAACCCTGATGGTACGTACCCTGTCCCGGACGTAAACAACCCGACCAACTATCCGCGTTTCCCGTTTGCCAATCCGCCTTATACATCCCGTGCCCTGGCGCTGCTGGCCATCGCACAATACGACGCACTGGTGACGGCATGGAATTACAAATTTCAGTACACACGCCTGGCGCCATATAAAAACGACAACAGCATTCAGCCGCTGATTCCGGCCAACGACCTGCCCTCCTACCCTTCCGAAGATGCTGTGATCGCTTACGCTTCGAGCGAAGTATTGAAATTCCTGTTCCCGGGTGAAAAGGAATTCCTCACTGCACAGGCAGAAGAACACAAGGAAAGCCGCTTGTGGGCCGGCGCCAATGTGCAAAGCGACCTGGATGCTGGTGAAGCCCTCGGCAAACTCGTGGCAGAACGCGTGATCGCCTATGCCAAAACCGACAAAATGGGCCAGGCCAACAACCAGGCCGGTGTAACGCAACTCCGCTCGGATGCTACGGCTCGTGGTATTACCGAACAATGGACCAGCCGCGATATTCCATCGCGCCCGCCCATGTTGCCTTTCTTTTTCAATGTAAAAACCTGGAATTTCGATCAGGCTACCATGATTGCCGACCGCCCGGCGCCTCCTCCTGCTATTGGCAGCGCAGACTTTAACAAGGCGCTCGACGAACTGCGAGGCTTTTCAAAAAGCCGCACGCGCGAGCAGCAACGCATTGCCAACTACTGGGCGGATGGCACGGGCACCTACACACCACCAGGACACTGGGATCGCAAGGCTGCCGAATTGATTTACGAGAAACAAATGAATGAAATTCGTTCGGCTCGCGTTATGGCCCTGTTGAATGCGGCTATGGAAGACGCCGGCGTCGTTTGCTGGGATACCAAATACTACTACTTGTTGCCGCGCCCGAGTGAAGTAGACCCGAGTATTGAAACCTGCACTGGTATTCCCAATTTCCCTGCCTACACTTCTGGCCACTCCACATTCTCGGGCGCAGCGGCCGAAGTACTGTCGCACCTGTTCCCTGAAAAGAGCACTGAATTGCAAAACATGGCAAAAGAGGCATCCGAATCTAGGATTTATGGGTGTATCCACTACCGGTTCGACTCGGAAGTGGGCCTTACTTCGGGTAAAAAAGTGGGGCAATATGCTGTGCAGCGTGCTCTGACAGACGGAGCGGAATAAGCGCCACTGCTTTATATTTCACGATCCCGAATTTTGGTTAAAACCAGGATTCGGGATTGTAATTTTTTTTGGGGGGGGTAATTTCCTGCGTAGAGTAATTTCCCGCAGATTTGCGCAGATTTTCCCGCAGATTTACGCTGATCGTAGAGTACACTAAAACATTGACTAATAATAATTTGTGTACTCTACGATCAGCGTAAATCTGCGGGAAAATCTGCGCAAATCTGCGGGAAATTACTCTACGCAGGAAATTACTCTACGGGAAATAACTCTACGCCGGAAATAACGCAGTCAGAATCAACTTGCCTGATCGAAAAAGTTCCGGGTCGAAAAATTCAGGATGTCTCATATTTGACTTTTTCCCGGACAGGATATTTCGGTTTTTGAAAATTTCACTGAAATGTGGAAAAGATCCTGTTTTTTTGTCCAACTATACACGCATTATAACGTTTTAATTCGTTCTGATTCCTGCAAATGCCGAACACGCTTTGCAACAACTTGAGCGTCAGATTTGATGACCGGCAGTTTTTTAAGGGACTAACTATAGACACTATGCACGACTACGCACCACCCAAGAGTAATATTTTCCACACGATCACAGGCGACCCGATTCATGTGCAGATGCACACCCTCGCCAATGGGCTCCGACTCTTCCTGTCCGTCAATAAAAACGAACCGCGTGTATTTACAGAAATAGCCGTACGAGCAGGCAGCAAGCACGACCCGGCAGATACAACCGGCCTGGCCCACTATTTTGAACACATGATGTTTAAGGGCACCGACCGACTGGGCTCGCTGGACTGGCCTCGCGAAAAGGCCCTGCTCGATCAGATAGAAGTCAAGTTTGAAGCGCACCGTACAGAACAAGACCCGGCCAAAAAAGCGGAATTATACGCAGAAATTGATCGCCTGAGTTTTGAGGCCGCCAAATTTGCTGCTGCCAATGAATACGATAAATTAGTAAGTGCCATCGGCGCCAAAGATACCAATGCCTACACCTGGGTGGAGCAAACGGTTTATGTAAACGATATCCCGTCCAACGAACTGGAACGCTGGTTTGCCCTGGAATCCGAACGCTTCCGCCGCCCTATCCTGCGCCTGTTTCATACCGAACTGGAAACCGTTTTTGAGGAATACAATATCAGCCAGGACCGCGACTTCCGCAAAACCATGAAGGCCATACAGGAAGTGCTGACTCCCACGCACCCGTATGGAACCCAAACCACGCTGGGCCGCGGTGAAGACCTGAAAAACCCGTCACAGACGAATATTTACAGGTTTTTCGAACGCTATTACATTCCCAACAACATGGCGATTGTCATGGCAGGCGATTTCGATCCGGAGCAAGTGCTGCATTTGGCTGAAAAACATTTCGGTCATTTTCAGTCCAAACCCGTACCGGAGTTTCACTTTGCCCCGCAGCCCGCCCTGAGCACCCGCACCCGCCGCGATGTGTATGGGCAGGAGCCTGCCTGGCTGGAAATGGCCTGGCGCCTGGATGGCGCACGCTCTGAGGATGCCCTGTTGCTCCCGATGGTAGCAGGTATTTTGCACAATTATCAGGCGGGTCTGTTCGACCTGAATATTACGCAGAAACAGCGACTGCTCGAAGCATTTGCCTATCCGCGTACTATGGAAGATTTCAGCAGCCTGATTCTTCAAGCCAAACCACGTGAAGGCCAATCACTAGAAGAAGTCGAGGATATTTTGCTGGAACAAATCAGGCATCTACAAAATGGAGAATTTGAAGACTGGCTGCCTGCCGCCGTGTTGAAAGACCTGAAATTGTCGGAAACCAAAGAGTTCGAAAAAAATCAGGGTCGCGCCAGTGCACTCACCAACGCTTTTATCCTGGGTATATCCTGGGAAGAAATCGTACAACGCTGGAAGAAACTCGAAAAAATTACCAAGGCCGATATTATGGCCTTTGCTAAAAAACTGATCCGCACCGACAACTACGCGGTGGTGTACAAACACCATGGCGAAGACAAGTCCGTGATGAAGGTAGACAAGCCTCCCATCACTCCAATCGAGGTAAACAGAACGGATATGTCGACGTTTGCGCAGGATTTTTTGCAAAAAAGCGCTACCGACATCGAACCCGTGTTTGTAGATTTCAAGTCGGCCATCAAAACATCGAGGCTATCGAAAAACCTTCGTTTGCGTGCCGTACATCAGCCGGACACACAATTGTTCCGCCTGTATTATACTTTCGATATGGGGCGTTTGAGCGATCGGAAACTGAGCCTGGCAGCCTCTTACCTGCCATTTCTCGGCACTTCCAAATACACTGCTTCAGAAATGCAGCAGGCATTTTACCGACTCGGCGTACATTTTTCCACCAACTGCCAGGACGACCATTTTTACGTGACGTTGACAGGATTGCAGGAATCGTTTGAAGCAGGCGTACAATTAATGGAACACCTGCTGGCCGACATGCAGCCCAATCCGGAAGCCTTGCAGAATCTGGTGACTGATATTTTACAGCGCCGTCAGAATGATAAAAAGGACAAACGCGTCATCATGTCAAAAGGCCTGTTGAGTTTCGCCAAATATGGGGCTCTCTCGCCATTTACCGACAAAATGAGCAAGGAACAATTGTCGGACCCGGCACTGGCAACAGAACTGATCGACCTGTTGAAAGGAATAAGCACCTATCAGCACGAGATATTTTATTGTGGCCCGCGTACAGCGCGCAGCATATTGCCTGTTTTGAAAAAACACCATCCGGTGCAGGATAAACTGAAGGCGCCAGTTCCGGCCCGAAAATTCCCGGAAATAGGCGTTAAAAAGGACAAGGTTCTTTTTGTACACTTCCCGATGGTGCAGATCGAAATGATGCTGCTTTCCAAAGGAACGCCGAAATTCAACCTGGCTGAATACGTTTTCAGCGAATGGTACAACCAGTATTTCGGCTACGGGCTTTCGTCGATTGTGTTTCAGGACATCCGTGAATCGAAGGCGCTGGCATATTCGGCCTACACCTTTGCCGCCAATCCGTCGCGCAAAAACCGCGCTCATTTCCTGCAATCGTACATCGGAACGCAACCCGACAAGTTGTATGAAGCGGTGGAGGCTTTCCAGACGATCCTGGAAAACATGCCCGTTTCACTGCCTCAAATGGAAAACGCGCGGCAGAGCGTACTACGCCAGATTGCGTCGGGCCGCATCAAAAAGCCGGATCTGTACTGGACCTGGCGCGCCAACCGCGACAAAGGTTTTCCGAACCACGACCTGCGCGCCGATATTTACCACACCCTGGAAAAATCGGACGCTGCCGACCTGATTCACTACCAGCAACGCCACATCAAAGGCCGGAATTACACCTGGCTGATTCTGGGCGACCGCTCACGCATCGATTTTAAATTCCTGAAAAAAATCGGAAAGGTGCAGGAATTGAGCCTGGAGGAGATTTTTGGGTATTGATGGCTTTGCGCAGCGTTGGTAGATGGGGTTGCGGGTGAAACGAATGTTACCAGATTTGAAAGAATTTCATCCCCTTATCCGCTATTTTAAAAAAACACGTGTGTACTCTACGCTTTGTGGCCTTTGTGCATCCTTGGTGGCCTTTGTGGTTAATAATTTTTTACCACAAAGGCCACCAAGGATGCACAAAGGCCACAAAGCGTAGAGTACACGTGTTTCCCTAAAAGGATTTCAGTTCATACACCAGCAAATTGTCCTCCATCCCGGTTTGCCGAAACCCATTTCGCTCCAGCACGCGTACGGACGCCAAATTCTCGGGATGCACCACCCCTTCAACGGTTTTTGCCTGCATGTCGGCAAAAGCATACTGAACCACTTTTTCGAAGGCCTCCTGCATGTACCCTTGCCCCTGAAAATTGGGGTGCAGTGCATATCCAATCTCCGCTTTGTCCCTTTCCGGGTCGAGGTTCCACAGGCAAATGGTACCGATGAGTGCCGGGTTGTCTTTCAGGGAAATAACCCAGAAAACGGATTTGCCTTGCACTCCAGCATCGATCAGTGTTTGGATAAACTGCCGGACTTCCTCCACATTTTCAGGCTTTTTCCGATCGATATACCGATTCATGCCCGGGTCGGTACGTTGAAAAAACAGTGCGCGGTCGTCATCGAGGGCAATGGGGCGCAATTGCAGGCGCTCGGTTTGCAAATATGGGAAGGGCGAAAAACTCAGGTACATGGCAGTGTTATTTTTTGCGTCGGCGGCTTTTTTCCAGGTGCATCAGTTCATTTACTTCGGCGGCTTCGAGCAGCAGGTTTCTTAACTTTTCAAGGTGCTGCCGAAGTTCCTGCGCAGCATAAAATCTTTTGGTGAATACCTGCTTGCGTGTTCCCCGATCGAGGTATTGATCTTCATCAGCCAGTAAATAGCCGTTCTGAAAGCCGAATTCCACGCCATCCCACACGCTGCTGCCCCAGGAAACGGCGCCCGGCCAGATAAAACACAGTCCCCCGTAACGCCGGAAAAAAGGCACGTTGAACGACAGGTGTTCTTCCACGCCCGGCACACATTCGTACACGAGGTCGCGCAGCATTTCCACCATTTCCAGTTGGGCGCCCGGGAGGAAGTCGAGCAGTTCGCCTACCGACTGAAAACGGACGTTTTGCATTTGCCTTTTTTCTTTATTTTGCATGAACAAAAATAGGAAAAACATGAACCGCGTCGACCGGCTGATGGCAATAATTACCCATTTGCAATCCAGAAAATATCGCTCGGCCGCACAGTTGGCCGAGCATTTCGGCATCAGTGTGCGCACCGTATTCCGCGACCTGAAGGCCATGCAGGAAATAGGTGTCCCGATTGGATTCGAGGCCGGGCAAGGTTATTTCATCGTGGGCGGTTTTTTCCTGCCGCCTGTGTCGCTGACAGCGGAAGAAGCCAACGCACTGGCACTGGCCGAGCCGCTGGTGCTGCGTTTTGCCGACAAGGAAACGGCACAGCACGTGGGGACCGCGCTGGCCAAGATCAAAATGGTTTTAGGGAAATCGCAACAGGATAAATTAGACGAAATACAATCCAAAACATTAACTTATATTCCAAAAACATACGAACATATGATTCCGGACACCAATTACCTGTCTGTGATTCAAAGTGCCATCGTCAGTAAAAACATCCTGCAACTCGACTATCAAAACATGAATGGTGAGCAAAGCAGCCGCCAGGTAGAACCCATCGGCCTCACTTTTTACTCGCTCAACTGGCATATGATCGCCTGGTGCCACCTGCGCAACGAGTACCGCGATTTTCGCACCTCGCGTATTCTAAGCCTCCGGCCTTCATTGATGCCATTTCGCAAAACCGATCATATCAGCATGCACGAATACATTCGGGAAATAGATAAAACCGTCGATCAGGAATTCATTTAAACCCGAATAACCACTGACATAAGGCTGTCACTGATGGTCATTTCCTTTGCCGTATCAAAAAAAATAAACCATGAGCAAAGGATTTATCGCCCGCAAAACCATCACAATTCACGCCCCGCTTGCTGCCGTTTGGAAAGGCCTGACCGACCCTGAAGAAGTCAAAAAGTATTTCTTCGGTACGCAACAACACACTACCTGGCAGCCCGGCACGCCTATTCGTTTCACCGGAGAATGGGAGGGCAAACCGTATGAAGACAAAGGCACCGTCCTGAAATTCGAACCCCTCAAAATGCTCCGCTACGACTACTGGAGCAACTGGTCGGGCGACGCGGATGTGAAGGAAAACTACCAGGTTATTACCTATCGCATTGCGCCCAAGGGAAACAGTACGCTGCTCACCATACAGCAAAGCAACATTCCTACGCTGGACAAAAAAATCCATTCGGCGCAGACCTGGGGCGTGCTGATGAAAAGCCTGAAGGAACTTTTAGAAGGGTGAAGTGGTGAGTAGTGAGTGGTGAGTAGTGAGTAGTGAGTGGTGAGTAGTGAGAACCGACTTCGAGTACACCTGTTTCCTTTCAGCATACGTTATAGGATAAATTAAAAAGATGTGGTGTACTCTAAGTCGGTTCTCACTACTCACCACTCACTACTCACTACTCACTACTCACCACTCACCACTCACTATGGGAAAATTTCACGAATACATCCAACCCGCTCACGCTGAATTCATTCGCAAACAGCACCTGTTCTTCGTAGGGACGGCGCCGTTGAGCGCAGAAGGGCATATCAACATTTCACCCAAAGGCATGGACACCTTTCGACAGTTGTCGGAAAACCAGGTTGCTTACCTCGATTTTATCGGCAGCGGCAACGAAACATCGGCGCATACGCTCGAAAACGGGCGCATCACTTTCATGTTCTGCTCGTTTCAGGGGCCGCCCAATATCCTGCGTTTGTATGGAAAAGGGCGAAGTGTGCTGCCCGATGCGCCGGAATGGAGCAAATACATTTCCCTGTTTGGAGAGTTTCCCAACGTCCGGCAAATCATCGTGGCCGATATTCACCTCGTTCAAACCTCCTGCGGCTACGGTATTCCGCTGTACGACTATGTGGAAGAACGGCAAATCATGTCGCAATGGGCCGCCAAAAAAGGAACAGACGGACTGCAGGAATACATTCAGGAAAAAAACCTGCGTAGCATCGACGGACTTCCCACAGATTATGCTTTGAAAAATGAATAGCGAACTCGCACATATCGCCCGGTATCGGCTTCAAAACCAACAGATTGTACAATCCTCCATCCAGACCATCGGCGAGATGGCCGCCTGGATGGGCGCCACGCAGGCGCAGGACTACACGCACGGCAAATGGGCGTTCGGGCTTCGATTGCCACATACCACCGACGCCGATGTAGAAGCCGCCATCGACCGCAGCGACATCATCCGGACGCATGTGCTGCGCCCTACCTGGCATTTTGTGGCGGCGGAAGACCTGCGCTGGATGCTGGCTTTGTCGGCCCCGCAAATCAATACCGTCATGGCCACTTACAATGTTTCATTGGGACTGGACCAGCACACTTTTGAGCACTCGAAAGCCATCATGGCAAAATCCCTGGAAGGAGGCCGCCAACTGACCCGCGAAGAGATCATGACCGACCTGGAGCGCGCCGGTATTGCCACCGACAGCCTGCGCGGCAATCACCTGATGATGCGCGCCGAAATCGACGGCCTGGTGTGCAACGGCTCGCGCCGGGGCAAACAAATTACCTATGCCCTGATCGACGAACGCATACCCAAAAGCAAAATGCTGGACAAACCCGCTGCGCTGGAAGAACTGGCGCGGCGCTATTTCCGCAGCCATGCACCTGCCACGTTGCACGACTATCAATGGTGGTCGGGCCTGAAAATGCCGGACGCGCGGGCCGGACTCGAAGCCATTCAGCCGGAATTGGTGTCGGAAACCATCGGAAAACAAACGTTCTGGATGCCCAACGATTTCAAGGCAAGCGATGCGGACACATCGGGGCCGTTTCTGCTGCCTGCATTCGATGAATATTTAGTGAGTTATCGCGACCGGGCGGCATCGCTCGATGGGTCGAAAAAAGCCCAGGCCATTACCGGAAACGGCATTTTCAAACCCGTTGTGCTGCATCATGGCTGGGTGCATGGAGTATGGCAGCGCACTTTTTTGAAAAAAAGACTGGCTATGGAATACACCTGGTTTGAAAACGGAGTGGCGGCTAATTTGCTGGAAACCGCGCACCGGCGGCTGGCGACGTTTTATGGGCTGGATATGTAAGTGATGTGACGCGGATTTTTTGGGGAAAAATCTTCTCTACAACAGGAACACTCTACGCATAGTGTCCTTTGTGAAATCTTTGTGCTCTTCGTGGTAAAAAATTTAACCACAACGGACACAAAGGTTTCACAAAGGACACTATGCGTAGAGTAGACATATTCAACAGGGGCATTAGTTGATCTGAGTCTGCATCTTCGACAAAATCTTGATGTCGCGCACCTCGATATACGGCTTTGAATAACCACTCAGCGTCACCTGAATCATCGCCCGGCCCAGATCGGCCAGGGTGGTGACAAAGCCGGGAAACAACAATTTAAACACCGGATACAGCCACGACAGGTATTTGTAGTACGACAGCGTGTTTTTGAGTCCTGGCGTGGGGTGCATATATCCCGGGCGGAAATTGAACACCTGCCTGAAGGGCAATTTCATCAGGTCGTTTTCGGTGCGGCCTTTTACACGCGCCCACATGACACGGCCTTTTTCCGTGCTGTCCGTCCCCCCACCTGAAACGTAACAGAAGGTCATGTCGGCATTTTGGCGGCTCAGCACCGTGGCGACATGCATGGTCAGGGTATAGGTGATTTTGGTAAAATCTTCTTCACTCATACCAACGGAAGAAGTACCGAGGCAGAAATAGCAGGCATTGTAGCCACGTAATTGATCTTCAATGGCGCTCAGGTCGTACAAATCGGCATGTACGATTTCTTTTACTTTGGGATGCACCAGTCCGTATGGGCGTCGGCCGAGTATGAGCACCTGCTCCACGTCGTCGCTTTGGAGGCATTCGTGCAGAACCCCCTCCCCTACCATGCCGGTAACGCCTGTGATGATGGCTTTTATTTTCATGATGATTTTGTGTTTTGATGTTTTAGTGTTTTGGTGTTTTAGTGTTTTGGTGTTTTGGTGTTTTTGGAATGGGCATTCAGATCAATTTCGAACAGGAATCAAGCCACGAAGACCCATATCCACAATTTTTTCAGCGGGTGTTGTGCCGTCGCCGTAAAAATCAAGTTGTCCATTGCCATTCGTATCCTGCCATTCAAAACTGTTGTTGATGGAGAAGGAAAGTGTGATGAGGATGTCGCTCGTTTCCTGGCCTGTAACGACCAGGGGTTGGGCTAGTTTGCCCGTCACCACGCAGGAACCGGCCGGAATAGGGCTGGTAGCAAAAAGCGGGTTTACGACCGTGGTAGCCCCGGCCGGTGCGTCGCCCGAATAAATCTGGTTGTAGGCGCTGTACGGGTCGCTGAGTTGCGTTTCGAAAGCCCAGAAACCCTGTTTTTTATTGCTATTGACGGCAAGCGTTTTTTCCCGCGGCTTGATCGTGGTGATGTAGGTGTTGAATCCGACAAATGATGCGACTGTGCCCTTTTGGTTGGTCAAATTTCCGATGACCGGCAGGTTGTTGATGTTGAACCTTACGTCGTAGTTCTGATACGTGACACTGGCGCGAACCCATTGGTACGTACCCGGTGGTACATCTTTCAAGGAAATGGTGGAAAAAACCTGGTCTTCGCCGGCACGTGCTGCGCGGTCGAAGTTCACAGCATTCTCACCGCCGATGGAAATTTCTTCGGCATAGTACACAATAGCGCCGTCGCCCAGGGGTGTGGCCGCGACGGGGGCCAGTTCGATGTAGTGCACGCTCATTTCATGAAATTCGGGTGTCTGGGCGGCATTGCCTGCCGGGATGCTGGAAGGCTGGCCGATGTTGTTCAACCGCTCTTGTGCAGGGTCAAAACGAAACTGAAATTTCAGGTCAGCCGTCGTTGTGCTGGGATCCTTGGCGCAGGAGAAAAAGAGAACGGCCAGGAGTGGAAGTAGTCTTATGTGCATATTGTTATCAGTTATTGGTTATTGGTTATCAGGGTGGTTATGGAGCATTTTTTCATAAGTTTCGCTTCTCGATTGTGGAGCCAGCATAAAGTTCCTATGCTCCATTAACACCCTGATAACCAATAACTGATAACGGATAACCGAATTATTTCCGTCCCTTCGCCACCCCGCGCGGCAACAGCACTTCCGTTGTGGTATTGCCTTCCGGCACATCGCTGGGCACTTGCTGCGGGTCGGGTAGCGAATCTCGTTTGGGTGCGGGCGCGGTAGCCCTGATTTTTGCTTCGGCTTTGTTTTTCAGGAATTTGTCTATCAGGTTGGCCTTGGTCATCTTTTCCTGCACCGGCAAACGATCCGTAGCGATCGTGTCATTCATAAATTTCTCGATCATCAGGCCCGCGATCGGCGCCGCATAGGAAGCGCCCCAGCCCGCATTTTCCACATACACAGCGATGGCAATTTTGGGATTTTCCTTTGGCGCGAAGGCAAAAAACACCGAGTGGTCGTCGCCATGCGGGTTCTGGCTGGTACCGGTTTTGCCGCATACCTGAATGCCCGGCACCTGCGCGATGCGGGCGGTACCGCGTATCACGCACTGTGCCATGCCTTCCTGAACGAGGTCAAAGAAGCGTGGTTCGATGCTGACCTGGTGTTTTTCATAAAACTGTTTGGGGATGGGTGTGCCATCGCGGAATTGTTTGGCCAGGTGCGGTGCAAACCAGTAACCCTTGTTGGCAATACAGGCAGCCAAATTAGCCATTTGCAGGGTGGTCATTTGTATTTCACCCTGACCGATCCCCACCGACATAATGGTTGGCGAATGCCAACTGCCCAGGTTGCGCGGGTAAATTTTGTCGTAATAGGCCGAATTAGGGATATTGCCGCTACTTTCATTTGGGTAATCGATGCCCAGTTCGGTGCCCAGACCAAATTCCTTGCAGTATTTGGCAAAAATATCCAGCCCTTTGTGCGGATTGGAGAACCCGTATTTATCTACAATATTTCTGAACTCGGTAAAATAGTAGGTATTGCAGGAATACGCCAGCGCGTCTACAGCATCACCTACACCGCCGTGGTGGTGGCATTTGTACAAACGACCTGCATAAAAATAACCGCCGTTGCAGCCTTGCCCGCGGTTGGGGTTCAAGGTACCTTCCTGCAAACCGGCGAGTGTGACCACCGTTTTAAAAATGGAGCCCGGCGGGTACTTCGCCATTACCGTGCGGTCGAAAAACGGCTTGAGCGGGTCGGTCAGCAGTGCGCTGAATATTTGCCCGCGGTTTTGGGTCATGGTGAGCAGGTTGGGGTCGTAGGTAGGGCCGCTGATCATGGCCAGAATCTGACCGGTTTTGGGTTCGATGGCTACCACGCTACCCGTTTTGTTCTGCATCAGATACTCTCCGTACGATTGCAGGTCGATATCGATGGAAGAAATGAGGTCGTGCCCGGCCACAGCAGCCGAGTCGAACTGCCCCCCCTTGTATTTGCCGACGATGCGCCCCAGGTTGTCTTTCAAAAGCGAGGTAGTGCCTTTTTCGCCGCGCAGGTAGGGTTCGTATTCCGATTCCAGTCCGGCCGCGCCGATATAGTCGCCCGATTCGTACGCACCTTTGCCCCGCTCGATGTCGCGCGGGTCTACCTCGTTGATATAACCCAGCACGTGTGCGCCGGTATGGTAAGGATAGCCGCGGATATTGCGCACCTGCACGAAGAAACCCGGAAATTCATACAGGCTTTCCTGCAGGCGAGCGTAGGTTTCGATGCTGAGTTTTTTCAGAAAAACAAAGGGAACGGATCGCGAAAACTTGCCACTTTTCCAGTCTTTGGTGAGGTTTTGCGTAAAATCCGTCTGAGCGATGCCCAGAATTTGGCAAAACTTCTTGACGTCCATGTTTTTGAAATCGACCTGATTATACGTCACCATCAGGTCGTAGGTGGCCTCATTGTTCACAATGAGTTTGCCGTTGCGGTCGTACACCAGCCCGCGGGGCGGGTACACCGTCAGTTTTTCAATCGTCGTGGCATCGGCCCGGCGCTTGAACGAGTCGTCGAAAAGTTGCAGTTGAGCAGCCTTGACGATGAGCGCCAAAGCACTGACAATCAATACAATTTGAATATTTCGTTGCCGGTCGAGGCCTGATTGTGCCATGGGTGCGCACTAATTTTTAGGATTAAACATCGCTGTATAAAGCCAGACAAATACCATTGATAAAACCCAGGCTGCCAGGGTTTTTAACGTAACGGTGCCGAAATATACGATAGTAAAATTGTCGACAGAAAAATACCAGAACAAATATGACAGAAAAAACCAGGCGGAAACCTGTAAAAAAAGCGACCAGCCCATGTGTTCGGGTGAAAAGATCGGCTCCTTGCCGGAATAGCCGCCTTTGGGAGCAAACGCCGTAAACAGCAGGAAGCGAAAAAAGCCTGCAAAAGCGCCGGCGCTGGCATGCACACCGATGGACCCATAAAAAAAATCGACCGTCAGACCCGTTGCAAAGCCCAGCAACACCACATAAGGTGTAGCCAGTTGTATCGGCAACAATAGGATAAACAAGGGATAGAGCAGGATATTGAAGTACGCACCGAGAGAAAGCGTCAACTGTTTCAGCAGCAACACCTGAACGGCTGTGAGCCCTATAAATCGCCAGAGATTCGGGAAAAGTTTATTGTTCATTGCGCACTTTCACTTGAAGACTGTCCTGTTCGGGCTGAAAAAGGTTTTTCACTACATACACATCTCCTACGGTCGACATATCCTGGCTCAGGCGTACTTTCATAACCAGAAAATACGGATTTTCAGGGTCTTGTACGGCATCTCCTTCCACAGTGCCTACGCGGATTTCACGGGGAAACATCTGGGAAAAGCCGCTGGTAACTACTTCATCGCCCGGTTTCACTTCAAAGTGTTTCGGTATGTATTTGAGGGTCATCAATGACGGATCGCCCCCTTCCCATATCAGGGACCCGAATGCATGAAAACGGGACAAGGCTGCGGAAATTTTTGTTTGCCGGTGCAGCACCGACATCACCATGGCAAAATGATCGTCTACGTGCCGTACGATGCCCACAATTCCGTTGTTGGTAACCACCGCCATGTTGGGCGCAATATGATCATTGCTGCCCCTGTTGATCATCAGCCAGTTGTTGGCGCTGCTGATGGAGTTGCCGATAACTGTGGCCGTATAATATTCATAAAGCGGCCGCATCACGTGGCGGCGTACGGAATCGGTGCTGTTGAGGGAATCAAACAGGACGACAACAAATGTATCTCTAAGGGGAAATTTGACAATCCGCGCATTGGCCAGGTCGGTTTGCAAGCGCGCGTTGACCCCGTTCAGGCTGTCGATGCGTTCTTTTAATCCGATATAATCTGAAAATTCCTGTCGACGCTCCAACACACGCCCGGCAAACAAGCCGGTGGTATGAGTAAAAATAGCGTTTTGGCGCTCGTTGAATTGGACAATGATGATGAAACAAAAAACCTCCACCAGCACGAACGTCACAAAGCCGCCATTGCGCAGGAGAAGTTGGAGGATTTTACCCATGCCGAAGATTTTTTGTTATCGGTTGTTAGTTATTGGTTATTAGTTATCAGGCGTGGTAAGGAACAATCCATACAAATGTTTGGCATCCTGATCATGGAACCCTGAAATTTTTCAAATGGTCCACTAACACCCTGATAACAAATAACGAATAACCAATAACTAACCACCAACAACCAAATGGTTATACGCTCTTTCTATCAATCAGGAAGGAGTACTGATGCGTATTGCGCAAGGCCATGCCCGTACCACGTACGACAGCACGAAGCGGATCTTCAGCAATATGCACATTCAGTTTGGTTTTCGACTCCAGGCGTTTGTCGAGGCCGCGCAGCAGGGCGCCGCCACCTGTAAGGTACAAACCGGTTTTGTAGATGTCGGAGGCAAGTTCCGGCGGCGTCATTTCCAGCGCCTTGAGCACAGCATCTTCGACTTTGCTGATGCTTTTATCCAGGGCATATGCAACTTCCTGGTATCCGATTTTGATTTGTTTTGGAATACCAGTCATCAGGTCGCGGCCGTTTACGGCATAGTCGGCTGGCGGGTTGTCGAGTTCGTGCAAAGCGGAGCCGACATTAATCTTGATCTGTTCAGCGGTGCGCTCCCCGATCAGGATATTGTGCTCGCGCTTCATGTAGTTCATAATATCGTTGGTGAGTTCGTCGCCCGCAATGCGGATCGACTGGTCGCAAACGATACCCGACAGGGCGATAACGGCAATTTCCGTGGTACCACCGCCGATGTCGATGATCATGTTACCGATCGGCTCTTCGATGTTCAGACCGATACCCAAGGCTGCGGCCATCGGTTCGTGGATCAGGTAAGTTTCCTTGCTGTCCACGTGGTCGGCAGAGTCGAATACAGCGCGTTTTTCCACCTCGGTGATACCACTTGGAATGCATATCACCATTTTCAGGTGGCTGAACAGGTTATTGCGGCGGCCCACCATTTTGATCATGCTCTGGATCATGGCTTCCGCTGCCTGGAAATCGGCAATAACGCCGTCTTTCAGCGGGCGTACGGTTTTGATATTTTCGTGGGTCTTTTCGTGCATCTGCATGGCCCGATGGCCTACAGCGATCGTATTGCCGCTCCGGCGGTCGATGGCTACAATGGAAGGCTCATCCACCACAACCTGATCGTCTACCATGATCAGCGTGTTGGCAGTACCCAGGTCAACTGCTAATTCCTGCTTGAAAAACTTGAAAAAATTGAGAGCCAATGTATTATGTTCGTTTAAAAGTGAGGTATGAAGGTTTTCAGGAAGGGAAAAAAGCGATGTAACGGCACTGTATAGTTGCCAATTTCCTTGACAATGGCTGTTAACATCTCTATCAAGTACCCCTGATTAAAAAATCGTGCAAAACTACACACCTTTTCGAGTATTTTTTCCCAAAATATATAGGGAAAAAATAAAAAAACATACGTTTTTCGGGAAAGGTATTGCCAGCGAACAAGCGTCCGGACTGAATTGCATTCCGGGCCCGCACATTGCTTATGCGCCCACTGTGACAATCCAGAAATCTTTTGGCTGCAGATAACGTTGCGCCAGTTGCTGAAGTTCATCAGGCGTGATATGCCGAATGGTGTGCACCAGGGCTTCGTAACTTTCCCAGGGAAGGCCTTCCACCACCAGGCTGCGCACCACATCGGAGATGTTCATGGGGCCGTCCAGGCCATTAAGGAGCATTCCAAGCAGGTAATTGCGCACCATTTCCATTTCGTCGTCGGAAACAGGTTGTTCGCGCAGTTTTTTCATTTCTGCCAGAATGGCGCGCAAGGTAGCCGCGGCTTTTTCTGTATTCACTTCCGTTGCGATGTACAGGCAGCCATCGTGGAGCATGGCATCCGCTGTGGAGTAAATGTTGTAGGTGTAACCTTTTTTCTCGCGAATGTTTGTCATCAAACGCGAACCGAAATAGCCGCCCAGAATAGTATTCAGCACAAAAATACCATTGAAATCGGGGTGCTCGCGGCCAAACAGGCGCCTGCCCACCCGAATGGCAGTCTGCAAGGATTCGGGGTGCGCGATGTGCACCTTGCGCGGTTTGCCCGTTTGTACCACAGGAAGTGCTGCCGGGGTATAGCCTTTGGCAGGATTTTGTCCGAAATACTGTTTGATCAGGTCCAATACCGAAGCATCGATGCGGCCACTGGCTACCAGGATGCAATTGTCGGGGGTGTACCAGGTCTGGTAATGGCGCAGGAGGTCTTCGCGTGTCAGGGCCGTGTAGTCATCCGGCACAGAATTATAGCCATAGGGATGGTTTTCTCCGAAAATGAGTTCCGTAATTTTCCGGTAGGCCACTACCTCTACTTTTTCGAGTTCTACGGACAGTTCCTGGATGTTGGTGCGCCTGAACGTTTCCAGTTCGCTTTCCGGGAAAACGGGTTCCTGCAATACCTCCGCAAAAACGGGTATCAGTTCGTGTACGTATTTTTTCAGGGAAAACAATACCACATTGGCCGTGTCCAGGTTGGTCGGCACACTCATGGAACCACCGTAATAATCGAAATGCTCGGCGATTTCTGCTGCTGTCCGGGTGCGCGTGCCTTCCCGCAGCAGTTTGGAAGTAGCGCGGGCTGCCAGCCGCTTGTGTTCCTCAGGGCGGCCCGCTCTGAAAACGGCTTCTATTTTGACAATCTCCTGTCCGGGGAAATCCAGTACGTACACCGGTATTCCGTTGTCGAGCCGTAGCAGTTCGGGGCGCGGCAACAACAGGCTCTGTACCGGATGTATGGCAGGAGGGGATTTTCTGTTTAGCATAAGGGCGCAAAGATAGTAAATGAGTCGACAGTCAGCAGTCGTCAGTCAGCAGTCGACAGGGGTAGAAAATTTTTTTTGGAGAAAAATTTGCGCATACCAGTTAGTATGTATACCTTTGCACCATCATTTCAACCACTTCGTGATGGAAACGCGGGAACGCATCATTTCGGCCTTGTTTCAGGATGTCCGCCTCAACGGATTCCAGGGGCTTCGTGCCGATAAGGTGATCGTGGATCTGGGCATTACCAAAGGTGCGTTGTACCATTATTTCCCAAGCAAAAAGGAAATTGGCGCCACGATCATCGATGAAGTGCTGTATCCGATGTACACCGAGTTTTATGAGCGACTCGATCAGGTGGAAGGCGATCCTGTTCCGGCCTTGCAGGAGCATTTGCGCTGGCATGCGGGCATATGCGACGATCAGGAGGCCATTCTGGGCTGCCCATTGAACAATCTGGTGCAGGAAATGAGCCCTCTGGATGAAACATTTCGGCTCAAACTCAACAAAATCGTGGGTAAAATGCAGCGCTCCATCATGGAAGCACTTCGGCGCGGACAAGCATTGGGAGTATTAAAACCCACCTTCGATTGTGATACAGTAGCCTGGTTTTACCTGTCGAGCCTCGAAGGTTCTTACAGCATGGCCAAGGTGAGCAAAAGCGGCACAGTGTTCAAGCGCAGTATTCAGCAACTCATTTATTTTCTGGAAACGCTCAAAGCGTAAATTTTTTTGTCTTTTCAAATACATACCAACTAGTATGTATGTTCATTATACAATTTTTAAACTCGATACATCATGTACGTCATCACAGGAGCCAGCGGGAATACTGGCAAACTCATTGCAAAGACCCTGCTGGAAGCAGGAAAAGAAGTAAAAGTCATCAGTCGCAACCCCGATCACGTGGCAGATCTGGTAGCCCTTGGCGCAACGGCAGTGATCGGTAATTTACACGATGCCACGTTTCTCACTGAGGCATTTCGGGGCGCAAAAGCCGTTTACACCCTTGTTCCTCCAGCCTGGGATGTTGCCAACTGGCGACAGTACCAGACGCAGGTAGGTTTTGCTATCGCATCGGCTATTCAAGCCGCCAGTGTACCTTATGTTGTCAACCTGAGTTCACAAGGCGCACACCTGCCGGAAGGCGCAGGGCCGGTAAGTGGTCTTTTCTACATGGAACAAATGCTGGATGCCATTCCCAACTTAAATGTAAAACACTTGCGTGCCGGCTTTTTCATGCAGAACTTCCTGAATTACAAGGGAATGATGCAGCATTTAAACCTGTTTGGCACCTCGCTGAAGCCTGATTTAAAACTTCCGATCGTACACGTGCGCGACATTGCTGCTGTGGCCGCCGAGGAATTGTTGTCGCTTGATTTCAAGGGTAGTTCCGTTCGTTTTGTGGCCGGCGCAGCCGACCGTTCGATGTCTGAAGTAACGGCTGTACTGGGTAAAGCCATCGGCAAAACCGACCTTCCGTATGTTCAATTCAGTCCGGAAGACGAACTTCAGGGAGCGCTGCAAAACGGCCTGGCGCCAGCCATTGCCGAGGGCTACCGCGATCTGTATCATGCGCTCAACTATGGCGATTATCAGGCAGGATATGTGCGCAACGCCGCTTCGACGACGCCAACAACACTGGAGTGGTTTGCGGAGAAAGAGTTTTAGAGGGAATGATGAATGATGAATGATGAATGATGAATGATGAATGATGAATATCAGCATCTGGAGTAAAATAGTAGATTTGCTTGATTATGAGCCAATTAATTATTTTCCCCAGTTCATTCATTGATAAGGTGAGAATGCTGTAAAAATTCATCATTCATCATTCATCATTCATCATTCATCATTCATCATTCACTTCAAGAAGTTTCCCTCAAAAAACGCCTCATTGTCCCGGTCGTCGGTCACAGTCAGGTGCAGGGTATGTTTGCCGGGTGGCACATGTTCGTCGAAGGTGTAGGTGAGGCGCTCCCGTTTTTGGTCAAATTCGAACAGCACCCATTTGCCGTCGATGGTACCGCGGAACCGGAGGCCACGCGCTTTACCGCTGATAGCGAAGTTGTCGCGGATACGAAAAGCGATCGTGCTTTTCTTGCGCATATCGTCGGCGAAGGAAACAGGAACAATCTTGGGCGGGTCGGTATCTGCCATGATACAATAATTGCCGAAGTTGCGCACCTGGGTTTTGAGCATGCCATTTACCCAAACGCCGCCGCAGTTGTCGGGTCGGCCTTCATTGCAGGCGGCGACCACGGCTTTGTTATGCAGGTTTTCAGGCAAATTATCCGGTTTAAGGCCAATATCGATGAATTTATGCAAGGGGGTACGCGTATCCTGCAGATGATGCAGCGGAGAGTATTGGTCCGTTTCATCGCTGGGAGAAGTGGCATACTGGAATCGGAGCGTTTCGTACAAGGCCCCCAGCGGGAGGTGTAAGTTAAAATTATCCAGGGTGATGGAATTCTCCTTTTGATAATCAAACGCATACTGGAACGGCATCACCTGCACCGTTTCGAGTGTATCAGCACGCAGGGCCCAGAAATTCAGCGTTGCGGCATTACCGCCCGCGTCGGTCACTTTCAGCCGGATTTTCACCGGTTTTTCCGTGTCTAGCGGAATACCTCCCAGGTTATCGGTGCGTACATAATTGTGCAGGAAATTTCCGGGCAGCACAAAGCAGCGATGAAACCAGGCGCCATACCGTTTGCGCGCGGGGTAGTCGATGTGCGCATTATGATACCGGGTTTCGTCGTTATCGAGTTCCGTCATGCGCCATTCGTAGGCCAGTTTGTCATCAGCAAACAACTCGATGGCATACACCCCGTTGTCGTTGTTCATGCCGTTCATTCGGTCGTATGCTTTTACGCCGAATCCGACGCGCAGCGCGCCGAAGCGTACGGTATCGCCTTCAAGGCCGACCACACCTTTTTTATCGCGTTCGAGCGAAAGTGGCTTGCTGGTGATAACTTCCCGGTTATCGGTCAGGAAATACACCTTCATGTCGCGAATTTCAGGCGCTACTTTATCTGCAATGGGCAAATTGAACAATTGCGGATTGAGCATTTTATCCGTCAGGGAATTGCGGATTTCAAAATGCAGGTGCGGGCCCGAGGAGCCGCCAGAGTTGCCCAATTTGCCAATTTCCTGGCCTTTTTTTACCGGAAAACGGTTGTCTTCCGGCTTGAGTTCTATCTCGAAGGATTCCTGTGCGTATTGATTTTCCCGTACGTATTTTTGAATTTCAGGGGCAAACCGATCAAGGTGTGCATAAAGGGTGGTGTAGCCATTGGGATGTTTCACATACAGTACATTCCCATAGCCGCTGGCCTGTACCTTGATGCGACAAACGAATCCGTCGGCAGCAGCCAGTATCGGCTGCCCTACCCTTCCGTTCACACTTTTTATATCGATTCCGGCGTGAAAGTGATCGGGGCGCAGTTCGCCGAAAGTACCCGTAAGGCGCAGGTCGCTGCTTACAGGACTTTGGAAGTAATCTTTCGGAAAACTGGCGATTTCTGCTTCCGGTGAAAGGGAAGGGGCTGACCGTTCAGGTTCGGGTTCGTCAAATGAAAGAAACGCGCACAAAACCGCGCTGCCTGCCAAAAGGCTTCCCCACTTTTTCTTTTGCATAATTCATGAGCGTTTAACCGGAAGCAAAATACACTAAAAATATAGAAACCTGATTGTTAAAAATACAGAAACGGATTTTAATGAAAAAATAAAATATTGAATATCAATTATTTATAAAATTATTTTTATTCTTCGCTGCTTATCGGCGCCACTTGTAGCGAGCCGTCGGCAGCATAATGCCAATGTCCGATCAGCGTGCGTTCGTAGGTGTTTTTCAGCAAGTATTCGTAGAACAACTCGCGTGCTATGCCGCGCGCGCCCAGGCTCTCCAGGTGCGCCGTATGCTGTTGGCAATCGATCAGCCAGAATCCGGCTTTTTCCAGGGCTTTTACCAGGGTAATAAATCCGGCTTTGGAAGCATTGGTAGCACGGGCAAACATACTTTCTCCAAAAAAAATACGCCCGAGAGATATGCCATACAAACCTCCTACGAGGGTTTCGCCTTCCCACACTTCCACGGAGTGCGCTAGTCCGCGCCGGTGCAGGTTCGTGTATGCCTCAAGAAATGCATCGGAAATCCAGGTGCCCGTGTGCCCGCCATAACGCGGCGTTTCCGCACAGGCCAGCATGACCTGCTCGAATACCGTATCAAATGTGTAGCGGAATTTGTGCTGATTGAAAATGGAGCGCATGCTTTTGTGCACGCGCAATTCGGCAGGTTTCAGCACCCAGCGCGGGTCGGGCGTGTACCAGTAAAAATATCCGTCTTCTTCAAACCAGGGAAACAGTCCGTTGGCATAAGCACCCACCAGTCTTTGCTCGTGCAGGTCGCGGCTCACTGCAATCAGCCCGTTTGATTCCGCCTCGGATGGATGCGGAAACAACTGGTAATTGTCATCTGGGAGCCGGTAGACGGGCATTTTTTTGGAAATTATTTAAGTATGATAGGCAGGAGTTATGAGTTATGAGTTATGAGTTATGAGTTATGAGTTGTGGTGCTGTACTCTTGGCTTCGTTTATAGAGTAGCCGAAAGCAACGTGGGTATAACTCATAACTCATAACTCATAACTCATAACTCATAACTCCCCCTCAGCCTTCTTCCACTTCTGCCGACAAGCCGCGGTCGAGCAGTGCGGAGCACAAGGGCAAAAGTTCGGAGCGGGCGCCTGTTTTGACGGTGGCTTTGCCTTTGTAATGAATCATGATAGCCAATTGTTCGGCCTGTTCCGATGTGTGTTTAAGCACCGTCATAAAACATTCGATGACCCATTCGAAGGTATTAAAATCATCGTTGTAAACGATCAGATACGCAGGGGCTCCTGTTTCGATGTCATCTTCGACCAGGACATCTTCCTCTTCTTCCCAAAGCGGTTTTTCAAAATTGGATATACGAAACACAGATTCCATAAACACCGTTGGGGAGAATTAGTTGAGCGATTGAAGCGCCTGTTTAACGGCCTGAAAATTGGGAATTTCGCCTGCATTTTCCAGCACTTCAGCATACCGGACAATGCCGCTGCGGTCGATCACGAAAGCCGAGCGCTTGGACACGCCTTTCAGGCCCATACCAAACTCTTTGTAAATGGTATCGTATTTTTTGCTGACGGTTTTGTTGAAATCGGACAACAAAGGGAAGTTAAAGCCCTGCTCTTCCTTCCATTTGGCCAGCGTAAACGGGCTGTCGACCGAAACGGCCAGAATTTGAGCGTCTAATTTTTCGTAGACCGCGATACTGTCTCGCATTTCGCACAACTCTTTGGTGCAAACACCTGTAAATGCAAATGGGAAAAAAAGCAGCACTACATTTTTGCCGCGTTGTTCGGAAAGTTTCACAAGCGATTTGTCGCTGGCACGCAGCGCAAATTCCGGTGCTTTATCGCCGGGTTGAAGCATACAATTGAAAAAACGGTGATGAACAGTGAATTGGAAGGGGCAAAAGTAGAAAATTATTAGTTATCCGTTATTGGTTATTAGGGTGGGTAAGGGGTGTTGGGTTTTTCAGGCCAGAGGCTCGGGGAGGTTGAGTAGTTGAGGGATGAGAAGTTGAGGGATGAGTAGTTGAGGGGTTGAGGAGTTGAGTAGTTGAGGAGTTGAGAAAGGAAGCAACAAAGTCAACCAACCGCTCGCTCTGCTGCTGCGGAGTGACTGAATCTCATCCACTCAACTCTCAACTTCTCATCCCTCAACTCCTCAACTTCTCATCCCTCAACTTCTCATCCCTCAACTTCTCATCCCTCAACTTCTCAACTCTCAACTTCTCATCCCTCAACTTCTCAACCCCTCAACCTCCCCGAGCCTCTGGCCTGAAAAACCCATCACCCCTTACCCACCCTAATAACCAATAACTAATAACGGATAACCCTACGGGTATGCCACCCCAATCACCGCCGTCCCCGTAATCACCTTGTACAGCATTGGTTCGAGGACGCTATAAAGTCGACAGGAAAAAGAGACCTGCATTTTGTATGTTTTCTGGCTGTTTTCATTCAACTCGTATGGTTCAGCCGATTCTATCTGGAAATAAGAACTGCCGGGTTGTGCGTTCAATCTGGATTCCCAAACGGAATTGTTTTCATCTACCCATCGAATATTAACCGTACCGAATTGCAGAGAATCCTGTGTCGTTTGGGGAATTTTTTGAATACTGTAAGAAAAATCGGCGGTTTTTTCCATGAGTGGTTCCAGAGCAGCCACTTGAGCGAACGCCGTATCACCCAGCGGACTCCTTACCCGCACAGCATAAACAGCATCGGCCTGATGCACATCGATATTTTGGGTACTATCACCAGTATTCCATCGATAGGAAGACACTGAAGATCCAAAAGTATTGGCAATCAAAGTATAGGGCGCTCCGCCGGAAGAGTCGCTCACGGTTATGCCCACAGACGGTAATAAACCTGTTGTATCCTGTGGCAATACCTGACGAACGACTGTGCTTCTGATGGCCCCGTTGCGCATGGCGCGCAGGGATATTTTATGCAGGTTTTGATCATTGAAATCCCTGGTAATACTTTTTCCGGTTTGTAGCGAGCCATTGTCTACCGACCACTGAAATGATTGATAATACATGGTGTCCGGAGTAGAAAAAGTCAGCCGCCAGATCGTATCGGTGGTTGCCGTCAAAGAGCCCCAATAAGATTTGGCGCCGTTCGAAAAAAGTGCTCCGGGGTTGACGTCTGTCCCTGTCTGATTGTTTCGAAACTCGAAACGGAGACTGCCGGGACAATTTCCCAGCGGACAGTTGGATGGCGCGAACGATCCACTCATGACCAGCACGTTGGCCGAACCGTTTTCATACCGTGTAAACAGGTAAGAGTCCTCCACCCCCGCATTAATTTCAAATCCGGCGCCTTCCAGCGTAAACTGCGTGGTGAAAACCGGATCGCCGGGCAGATTGGGCGGTAGTTCGACCCGTTGGCAGGCCCCCCATAAAAACGGGCCCAAAAGAAGCCATATATATTTCTTGCACATGGTGTTGTGTTGCAATAATCCGTTAAAAATGCCAGCATACACCCGCATCTCCATACCAGAAGTTTTTGTCGGGAGTGCTTGCTTCACTGGGAGTCAGGATGCTACCAGGGCGATAATTTCCCTGAATATGCAGTCCAAGTTGTGGTAAAATCCGCCACTCGGCCGACAGCGACATGCGCAGGTAGGTATTTTGGAATCCTGTTTTTTCGCCCAGCCCGCTATAGCCATCGAGTTCTTCCACACCACCAAGCGTTGTTTCACGTATTTGTGATAAACGATCTTTCACACTCAGCAGGAACCCGGGTGCAAGCCCTGCTGAAATCCCCAGACGGCCTCTTTGCCAGCGTATGCCTACAGGTATTTCGAGGGTGTTCATGGCCTGGTGTATGCGGCGCGTTTCGAGGCGTTCCAGGCCGAACGAATATTTGTATTGAACGCTGGTGTTGGCAGCACTATCGGCCGATGCCGACATTTGTTCAGGCAATGGAAGGTAACGGTATTGCACGCCGGCAAATACTTTCCATCGGTTGTTCAGGGCATAGGTCGTTGTCAGTTGTCCAGCAAATCCCGGTCCTGCTTTCCAGGCAGAAATATCTGCGCTCGCCTCGAAGGCAAAACGTTTGTCGACAACCGGTTTGATCGGCATCGGTTGATAAGGGAAACGTGGCAATGACGTTTTCTTTTTGGCCTGTTTGGCCGGAGCAAATGGCAATGCCAGCAGGTCGAGTAAGGTGACCTGTTTTAATACCTGTATGGAGTCTTTCGCCACCATGGGCGCATCGAAGGCCAGGGCGCCTGGCATATCTGACGATGTGTTGTCTGCCGATTCTACCCTTGAAGACGATGTATTGTCAGCCGTTTGTACCCTTGAAACAGAATTGTTGGGAATGGTTTTCTGATTGGAAATACTTGCGTTTATTGGGAAATTGTCTGTTTCAGAAGAATTACTTTTTTGTACTCCCGCGTTTTCTGGAGCATGCAGTGGCTGGGTGTTTTGGAAAGACTTCAGGTTCTTATGCTGTGCTGTGGAAGACATGAAAGATCTTCCATTTTTTTCTGTTGAATTTGGGCGAATGGAGCGGTCGTTGCGGTCAAAATCTTCGTTCAATTCCTTGTTTTCGGAAGCCTTCAAACCGTTTTTTTCATTCTGTTCAGGAGCGGCATTGGAGGCATTGTATTGCCGGGTTTGTGTGGGTGTGTTGTTGGAGGTGGTCGGCAAAGGAGCAGTCTCTTGTTTCCTTTCTGTGGCAGGAACAGTGTCGGAGGGATGGCTGGATATGAGATCATCTGTCGGCACAGGTTTCCCCAGCCACAGCCACAGGACGGCAATACCGGCCAAGGCGCCAGCCGAACACCACCAAAACAGCAGTCGGCGGCGTTTTTTGCGCCGTTCATCGGCTTCGATCAATGCCTGTGCCTGCTCCCAGTATTCCTCCCGGAAGGGGAACCGACTGGCGGGGTCATCGCTGTCGAATTTGCGTTGCATGAAATCGTCGATATTTTCCATAGCTCAAATTGCCGGTTTCATTTCTGTTTTAATCCAGTTTTGGAGTTGTGTTCGGGCATGGTTCACATGCCATTTGGAAGTGCCCTCGCTGATGTCGAGCATTTCACATATTTCCCGATGTGAAAATCCGTCGATCGCAAACAAATTGAACACTTGCTGGGTAACGCGGGGCAATCGCCTCAACATATTTTCCAGGTGCTGCAAATCGAGTCGCTGTTCCGCTTCATTCCAGGCAATCGGTTCATTGGGATGCTCTCTTTCAATGGTATCCGTAAAAACGGTGAGTTCGCGCCATTTCTTTTCCCGGCGGAACTCATCTATAATAGTATTGATCATAATACGCCTGATCCAGGCTTCGAAAGGCACTTCATCACGGCGGTATCGATCGAGATTTTGTATAATTTTCAGGAACCCGATGTTGAGCGCTGCTGCTGCCTCCTGCTCATCGCGTTTGTAGCGACTGCAGACGGCCATCAAAACCGGAAAGCAGACCCGATACAAAGCATATTGTGCTTTGCGGTCGCCCCGATGTGCGGCGTTCAACATTTGCGGGTCCAGATTCATGCGGTGTTTATTGGTATGATCGTGTTGAAATGGCAAGGGGCGAAGGGCAAGAGGCAAGGGGCAAGGGGCAAAGGGCAAAGGGCAAAGGGCAAAGGGCAAAGGGCAAAAAATAAAGTTGAAAGCAAAGGTAAATAGAGATTGTAAATTGCCTTTTGCCTCTTGCATTTTGCCCCTTGCCTTTTGCCTCTTGCATTTTGCCCCTTGCCTCTTGCCCCTTGCCTCTCAGTCCTACTGTTTCACTACCCGTACGCTTTGCGAGCCTTTATTCGTACGAGCCGACAGGAAGTACGTGCCGGAAGGAAGCGTGCCCAGGGATACCTGCATTTGATTGGCAGTCACTTTCAGGGTTTGCATCACCTGTCCGTGCATATTGGTAACGAGCAACTGGCCATCCGCTTCTTTCAGGTTCACCGTAAGCACATCGTTTGTCGGGTTGGGCGACACTTTTGCAAATGGCTCATAACCAGCCTCTTGTGCTGCCAGTGTAGCGCCATTTTGCGTCACATCGAAATTGATGCCTGTGAAGCCGGGCTGTGCAGGCGACAGCGTAATCGTAGCGGATACAGGCGTTACGCCCGGGATATTGATCGTTACGATATACGTTCCGTAAGCCAGGCTTGGGAAACTGTATGCACCGCTGGCGTCGGTGGTGGCTGCAGCCACGCCGGTACCGTCGGGCAGGGTCAGGATGATGCTCGCTCCCGCTACCGGGTCGCCTTCACCGGAAAACTCCGCTTCGGTATTGTGACCGGTCAGGTTGGCGCCTTCACTTACCAGGCCACCGATAAAGCCTGGGCCACCAGGGTTTACACCAGGAATCATGTAGATGACAGCAGTACTCCAACTGCCCAGATACGAATTTACCAATTGGGCATCACTCCACAGCAGAGAGGAATAGTGATATGTTGGCAGGTAATCATTAAAACCAACCGTGCCAGGTACGACTGCGGCTTTGACCAGATATCGTCCGGGAGGAACGTTTTCGAACACAGTAAATCCGCTACCGTTGATGTCAGTTTGTTGGCTATACAGAGCCGTCAGAGTACCTGCTACGCTGTCGTACTGAATCAGATACACCTGTGCAACAACCGGCGTTGTGAGCGAGTCCTGTATTTGAACATAAACACTCACACTACCAAGTATTGCTGAAACGCATGCTGTAGACGTGCACCCATTGTACTGGGTAACCGTCACGCAGTAGTCGCCTGGCTCTGTGGTATTAAATGAAGAAGTAGTAGCTCCGTTGCTCCACAAGTAGGTGGCTCCTGTTGAAAATGGGCCAGAGTATGCTGTTACTTGAAAGGAACTCCACAGTGGTTGAACATACGCTTCTGTGTAGCAATAACTGTTATCCACTGTTACGCAATCCGTAGCCGTGCAGCCAGAGTTGTACGTTACTGTCACGCAGTATTCTCCACTTGTGGTAGCATCAATATATGATGCAGTTTCCCCGGTGCTCCACAGGTAGGAACTCACACTGCCAAGAGAATCAAAAACGACGAGGCTGGTGGTGCCATCCGGCGAGCCTGCTACCGAAATATGAGTCGTACAGGCCGGCTGACCTGCAATGGTAACGCAGGAAGTGGAGGTACAGCCATTTTCACGTGTAATCGTCACACAGTAATCACCTGGCTCCGTGGTATTGAAGGAAGATGTTGTAGCACCATTGCTCCACTCATAGGTTGCATCCAGATAATACGGAAAACCATAGGCGCTTACATTGTAAGTACCACTGCCGAGCGGCCAGTACGTAGCATACGACCAGCAGTTGTTGTAGGAAAGTGTGTCGCAGTAAGAAGCGCTGCAACCATTTGTGTAGGTAATGGTAACGCAGTAGGCGCCCTCCTGTGTCACGTCGATGGTTGGGGTTGTTGCGCCGTTGCTCCATTCATAGGAAGCCACCGGATAGGCAGAGGAATCCATGGCGGTGAGCGTCGTCACGCCGTTTTCGTAATTGGTCGGCCAGAAATTGGCCGTACAGGGTGGGTTTTGGGAAAAAAGCGCCGTGCCAAAGCACAGCAAAAGCAGGGTGAAGAGCAGATTTTTCATGTAGTCAGATTGTCGGTGAATGTTGTAATTTGTTCTTGACAATCCAGTACACGCAATAATGGGTTGGGGGGTTGGGTAGTTGGGGAAAATTTTTTTTAATGACTATCTGCATATTGTTCGCTGTCCATTTTTGCTGTTGGCAAAAACCTTGACAGCGGTCTAGGTTGCGAGATATGCCAAGTGTTAAAGGGGTGGTGGTATGGGCTTTAGCCCGTCGGGACCGCGCCTTTTAAGGCGCTCTAAACAAAAATGATAAATAAAGCGCCTTGAAAGGCGCTGTCCCGACGGGCTAAAGCCCAATGTCGTTGACTTAAGGGAAAAAGCGAGTGTAATTATCTATTTTTGGATAGTCTAACATTCAAAAATAACATCACACTCGCTATGAGTACAAAAGTAAAA